>JBGAVH010000029.1:0-54807 GCA_044228225.1 Saprospiraceae bacterium
GCACAGCCTCCTTGTGTTTCGTTATCTCTATAGCTTACACTAGCTCCTCCACAATTCTCGATCACTGTTGGCACTCCGGTAATAGATGGTGTTGTAGGCGATGAACATGGCAAGCAAGTATCTCTAGGACACGTTAACAATGGTGGTAATTTATCTTCTACTGTGGCCTTGCCCCAACAGCTATTGCCTGTCTCTGGATCTATTACCGTTATCTTTAATTCTTTTCCTATATCCTGACCATTGATCTGGGTTCCTGCTTTTAGTAAATTACGATCTACTAAACCGCCCCCTGTCCAATATCTTACTTGCACTATATAATCATCATAACATCCGTATGGACCGCCTTCTAATATCATGTCTGCTCCAATGGTTGCTTCACAATTTTGGTCTAATGAAATCTGTACCTCGTCGTTACATACTAATTCTCTAACAGGGTTTGCAAATTCTATTACATTAAAACAGAACGTGCATGTAGCAGTGTTTCCTGCATTATCCGTAGCTTTATAACTTAAACAGGTCTTGCCTCTTGGGAAAAATGATCCGTTATGTAAGCCCGTATTATCTGTTTGTGTTACCACTGGAGGCGCTCCAACAAACTTGCTATATCGCACCACGCCATTCCACTGTCTATTTAAAAAGTTAGCGCCTGTAAACGTAGCATTATATGCTTTTCCTATTGCTCCATTAAGTCTTAGGTCTCCATTTTGATAAACAGTTAAAGCAGGTGGAATATTCGTATAACGCATGATTACTCCATTAGTCGTAGTTACATATATTCCCTTTGCCTGATTACCAGCTAATGTTAACCCTCCAATTGGTACAGGTGTCATTTGGTCTATTCCTAAACCGTTTACATTTGCTGTTCCCAATAGGGTCCATTGTGCTGGTGTATTTGTGTTACCTACATAAGTAGTAGCTGTTGTTGTATAATATATTGCTATAACTGCTGCTCCTGTCGGTATATTAACATCAAAACTATTTATAGTTATTGGATTTGCTGTCAAGTTTGTTAAATCAAACATATTCCCACTTTGCCCATTATTTTGTTGAAATAATGAGGTTAAAACTCCTGATGTCAAGGTTAATTCACAATTATCTGTAGCATAGGGTTCCACAAAATTGATAAACGCTCCGCATTCTCCTGGCTTCAAGTGAACATCCGCATCCTTACCTGCTATCCCTGGACATACCAAGGTCGGTGGTATGGTGTCTTTTACTGTAACCATCGACATGCAGCTCGCTGTGTTACCACATGCATCCGTTATTAGCAATGTCACATTATTAACTCCGATCTCTGGACATGTAAATACGGTATCACTCGCTAAAAATATCAACCCTCCATTACCACAATTATCGGAACTACCGTTATCTAAATCTTTGCTCTTAATTCTATACTCGCCTTTTGCATCTAAACTTACTGTTAAGTTTTTGCATAATGCAATTGGTGGAGTTGCATCATTCACGGTGATAATTTGAGTGCATGTGCCTAAATTACCACATACATCTGAAGCGCTGTATATTCTGGTTAATGTGTACCGATTTGCACAGGTCTGATTGGTAATAGCATCACTTACAAACGCTTTTGTAATACCTATATTACCACATAAATCTGCAGCTACTACTAAATTTGGATCAGGTGCTGGCACTAACGATGCACACATTAATGTCGCAGGTGCTGGACATATGAGTGAAGGATGGGTAATATCATTTACTGTTATCATTTGACTGCAAGTAGTTGAATTTCCTGCTGCATCTGTTGTTCTGTAAGTTCTGGTAACTGTATACCTGTTTGCGCATGTTTGGTTCGTTATTACATCACTTACAAATATAGTTGTATATGGGCCTGGACAATTATCCGTAACTATCACCAAAGCAGGATTTGGAGACGGAACGTCCGTAGCGCATCCAACAGTTAAGGCAACTGGACATACATTGCTCGGTCTGGTCGTATCGACTACCGTTGTTCTAGTTGTATCTTGTATACATCCGGGATGGGTACCATTAGGAACTCCGTTAGCGGCGTCAAAACTAAATTTCACCGTATGCACTCCTCTGCCCAATGTGGCTGGATTAAATATTGTAGTCGTTGTACCATTTACCATAAAAGTTCCTACTCCTGTTGCAACACCGCTATTATCGCCTAATCTTGCTGATCCTAATAATGTAAACGGAGGATCGGTAATACAATAGGTGGCATTTAAATTATCGATCTGTGGATTTGGATAATAACAAGTCTCCCCTATTGAACTTGTAAATGTGCCATTTGAAACAGTGACATTATATCCCTTCGCATCTATATGTCTACCATTAAGTACATACATACTTGTTCCATCCCCAACTGCCATTTCTGTTAATATTGTTCCAAGTGGAATTAAAACAGGGGTACCAGGAGGAGCAGGACTTGTAGTTGTAAATAAGCCTGTATTTGCTGTCAAGGTCCATACTTGACCTGACGGTGCAATAACTTTTACTTGTTCACCAAACTGTCCGTTGGCTGTGTTGGTCGCATTATTTAAACAAGAACATGGATCTGATATGGTCACTTCACAAAGTGTAATAATAATCGTATTATTTGCTGAAGGTCTGCATGATGTTGCAATTGGCGTTGGCGATAAAATTGCATACAAGAAATAATTTCCTGCAACTGGAATAGAGGTATTTAAAATTGCAGTTGTGCCTCCTCCACTTAATCCACCATTTGGTATCGTTCCAAGTATAGTCCCACCAACGTACGGATCGGGTAAGGCTGACAAGGAATATTTGAAGGTGATACCGTATGTAGAACCCATATTTACTAAACCAGTCGCTGTTAAAGTTATTGGTGATGTTTTACAAGTTACATTTGTACTTTTCGTTAAACCACCAATTGAAGGACAAACAAAGCAACCACCCGGACCAACTAAACTTATACTTTTAGTTGAAGAACAACTGTTACTTCCTGTTACTGTAACAACATAAGTTCCTACGCTTATATTTGTCTGATCCTGAATTCCATTAACTAGACCAGCACCATCAGAGGTAAACCAATTATAGGTAAATGGCCCAACCCCACCAGTAACTGTTAAATCTATGGAGCCATTAAGTGAAGTACATGTAGTTGGTTCTGTATGGGTTTCTGTTAATATTGGACTTGGCTTTATAGTAACTGTTGAACTTGCGGTTGCAGTACAACCATTTGACCCTGTTACAGTAACCGTATAAGTAGTCGTTATCGAAGGACTTACCGTAATTGAGGTAGTTGAAACTCCTGTGCTCCAGAAATAGCTTGTGCCCCCACTTGCAGTTAATGTTACAGATTGGCTTTCACAAATAGATGGATTTAAAGGAGAAATTGACGCAGGTGGTAATGGGTTAACCATAACAAATACACTTGCAGTTGCTGTACATCCATTTGAATTAGTAACTGTAACAATATAAGTTGTTGAAGATCCAGGACTTACTGTTATTGTAGATGAAGATTCCCCAGTTGTCCAGAAATAAGTACCTCCTCCTGAAGCGGTAAGATTCACACTTTTACCCAAACAGATGGTAGGAGCCGATGGAGAAATACTAGCAGTTGGCAATCCTACTACATTTATGGTATCAACCATTACCACTTTACATCCACCTGCTAAGGTCACTGTATCTGCATAAATAGTAGTAATAGATGGTGAAACGGTAATACTAGTAGTTGTAGCACCATTACTCCATTTGTGACTTATCCCACCTGAAGTTGTAATTGTTGCCGAAGCTCCGATACAAATAGTTTTATTATTTGGTGTGCCTGAAGTTTCGGTAACCACGATGGTAACATCTGTTCCAGTAAATTCATCAGCACCCATATCTGGATTGGTTGAACTTCTAGTTGCACAATCTATATCAACACTAAAACCTGGTATTGGTGTTGCTGTTTGATTTAAACATTGGTTCGAACCTGCTATTATATGCAAATCAGTTGTAGAAACAAAAACAGGAGTAACATTTAGTGAATTTTTATCACGTCCAGTTTCATTTTGCCAAGCAAGCAATGTAGCCATTGGAGTTCCACCTGTGGCAAGTGCACCGACAACTCCAATTCCTGATGAAGCACCACCTCCTGGAGCAAAAAAGAAATTATTATAATCCGAAGTAAGATTTGCATAATTACCCACAGTACTAGTATAAGCTAATCCAATTGCATAATTATTGCCTGTGCCATTATTTCCGATGCTACCTAAAATATTATTTTTTATATCAACTATTGGTGTCACACCTCCGATTGCTAAAGCTACATTATTTTGAGAACCACCCGTACCTGTGCCACTTAATTGAACCGTATTATAATATACTTTAGTCGTTGAACCTACTCCTCCACCAAGAAAAATACCAGCTGCAAAATCTCCACTTGTTCCATTTGCAAAAACTCCACTAACAATATTATTATCAATTATATTTGTTCCACTTGTTGCTGATGCTGCGGTAATCCCACAAGAAGAAAAAGTTCCAGTATTTGATATTACTCCAACCATATTTTTCGATACAGTTGTATTTGTAACCTCATTTCCAGTAAAACCTGTACCTGAAATAGTTGTTAAACCTAATGCAATTCCAAAAACGTCAGGAGAACTTGTTTGAGAAATATTAGAAACGTTGTTGGCTAACACCATAGCATTGTTCTCAAATCCTAATTGAATTCCACCTTTAGCCACATTGTCCGGGCTTGCGAAATTGATGAGATTTAAGTTAATCGTGTTACCCTCATTTTTATTAGATATGGAAGCTCCTTGAGTGTAAATACCGAATTGGGTCTTTTTAATTGAATTGTTGATGAATGAATTAAAACTGTTTCCTGTACCTAAACTAGTTGTACTTATTGATGTAGAACCTGATCCGATACCAAACAATGTTGCAGTGTTTGATTGACCCTCAATATTGCAATTAAGTATATTGTTATTCGTTGCTCCATTACTTCCTGTAGCCGTTTGCAACCAAATAACTGCAGAAGTTGTAGAGGCATTTGTATTCATTATTGTTAAATTTCTAGAAGCGGTAACTAATGGACAAACACTATTAATTACGTTGCCGTTTGATCCATTAATTGTTACGTAGTCAGCGCCATTTAATACAAAAATTCCAGATGCTGAAGAACCTGTTAATGTCGAACTAACTCCTGCAGCTGGTTTAATTGTTAATGTGTTTACAGAAGATTGTCCTGAAATTTGATTAATTGAAAGTGGAAATGTCTCAGTAGGATATGTTGCATCTAGGAGACTAAATATAACAGGACCAGTAACACAACTTGTATTGTATGCAGTTATTGCAGCGGTCAAAGTAGTATAGTTTCCACCTATTCCTACAGTATAAGTCCCATTTAAAGCAGCTAGCACATTTATTGTGAATGGGAAAGCTGGTGGGACGGTAACATTATTAACATCAACAGCAGAAACGCACACGGGATTGGAACTAATATTGGTTGGTGATTTAATATCCTGAGCAATAATATAATAAGAAATTACATCACCTAAAATTATTCCGCCCATATCTGCCACAACAATTGTAAAATTCCAAACTCCATTGGTACTGGTACCAGAACCTAAAGTACCTGGTCTTGAAAACCATGTACCAGCATTCTTTTTGAAATAAATTCTTGGTACTAAAGCACCCGTTGTAGGAACTCCTGATGCATCAGTAATATTAACGTTATTCAACATAATATCACCAGTACCACATGCTGCTAATAAAGGAGTATAAGATATGCCTGGACCCGAAATATCATTTGCAATGAAATTTCCCGCATCAGCTCCTAAATCAGCTGGTGTTAATGTAGACCTTGTTTGATTATCAAAATCTAACAAAACACTGGATAAACTTGTTCCTGCTCCTTCTATTACACTTGCCAATGAAGCTGATATGTGTAGATCGACTGATGAGAATGTGCCGTTTTGGTTTATAAATTTAGGGTCTCCAGAGATACTATTACAATCTTGCCCAATTGCAGTTTTCCAATCAGCTAAAGTTGTTTGATCAATAGCATTATACTGTCCAACAAAACCGCCTGTCCCAGTTACATAATAGTCATTATAATTTAAAGTTAATCCAGTTGGATTAGTTCCAGAACCACCAACTTTAATGGCATAATGTTTACCTGTTGAACCACTGTTTGACCTTGCATTATAAAAAATATTATTTAAGTAATTTCTTGCATTAACTGTAACGGAACTATTTAAAGCAAATGTATTCGAAGAACCACTAGACACAGCAGAACCACCAATATATATTGAATTGAAATAGAAATTATTGGTTCCAACCGTTTCATTAATACCATTTATGATTCCACCAACATTAATATCTGATCCGGATTCATCAATCCCTAAACGAATCATATTATTAGCATACAATGCAGTCCCGCCAGTAATATTAATACCATTTATCTGAGCAGTTGTACTTGAAAATCCTAAGGAGTGAATCAAATTATTTGAATAGGTAATCGTAGTAGTTGATGTAGGTCCAGTAGCATTTATACCCGTAACCCAGACAGCTGAAGATGCATTTGTATTTTTTAAGCTATGAATAGTATTCAAGCTAATCAGATGATTTCCTGATGTTGACGTAGCACTTTGAAGTATACCAATAACCGAAGCTGAAGTTCCTGTACCAATGTTTGGTGCAGACATTGTGAAATTTCGAATGGTATTACCCGTTATTGTGGCAAAAGGAAGATCATTCTGAATTCCTATGATCCTTGATGATGTTGCAGTCGCAGTATTATTAATTGAATTTGATGTTGTCCCACCAATTATATTATTACTTACTGTAGCAGCTTGGCCAGATGCCGTGTTTAATCTTATACCACAAAAAATTGATGACCCTGTAGTGTTGTTAGTTACCGTTATACTTCCTATTTTATTATCAGAAATATTGGTAAAACTAGAACTGAAATTATAAATTCCATATACCTCCCCGGTTGATGTAGATGTTGAACTAATTGAAATATTAGTAGAGTTATCTAAACTACCAATGGTATTATTCTTGGCGTCAGATAATCCTACTAAGTATATCCCAAAAAACGGACCAGATGTTGAAGTTCCTGAAAAAGCTCCTGAAAGCGAAATTGCAGTTATAGTATTATTTTGAACAGTAGTTGTTGAAGTAGTTCCTAAATTTGATATATATATTCCATAAAACCGGGTTGAAGCTAATCCAGTAAACGTATATGTTCCAGTGGCATTGTTTGCTGAATAACCAATGGTATTACCCGAAATCAAACAATTATTTATATTAGTACTTGCTAACTGGATACTAGCATGAACTGTTCCTGTTGTTTGAGTTCTTGCAGCCGTTTGGTAAAATTTATTATTTGAAATAATCCAATCAGTATTAGCTCCAGCAACATAGATACCATTACTCTGTGTAGAGGCATTGAAATAATCAAAAAACTCACAATTATTGATAGTAATGTTGCTATTATAGGTGGTGGTTGAAGTAGTGGAACCATTACCATAGAAAGCTTTAGTTGGTAGACCCGCTGTGGAAGGTCCAAATTTACAAGATTGAAATTGATTATTATCATTTCCGGTAGTAATGGCACCTGCTCCAATCCAAACATTACCACCATTTGTAGTTGTACCCATAGTAGAAGCCCCATTGATACTTACATTTGTAAATAAATTATTAGTTGCATCACCTTGTAGACGTAGTGTACTGGTACCAGAAGTGGATGAAATGGTAGTATTATCTATTGTTAATGAATTTCCTCCTGTATTTAATCCATCTATTGTTACATTGTCTGCACCATTTAGATCAATGAGTGGCAAGCCTGCAGTTGCGGCTCCAGAAATAGTTCTTGCAGTACCTCCTGTTGGTTTTATCAAAATCGAGGTATAATTAGCAGACCCTGAACCGCTGGCATTTAAAATGGCACCTCCAACAGGCTCCGAAGTGTTGCCAGAAATGTTTAATGTTATGGTCCCGGTATGCGTTCCTGCGTTGATAGCATCAAATGCAGCTTTAACCGTGGTATAGGACATCATTGTAGTCCCTCCAGAGGCAACTAGATCAACTTGTGAAAAAATTTGATTGGAAATAAAAAAAGTACAAGCGATAATAATAGAAAAACGAGTAAATCGTAATTTCATGAGCTCAGGTTTGGTTTGTTAAAAATATATTCTCAAATACTAAAAAACCACGATATCAATATTATATATATTATTAAATATATAAATATGTCATAAAGTAGGTTCTTAGACACGACAAATATGCGCATTAACTATTACATATCCTAATTTATTATATAAATACTATTATTATATAAATTATTGATTTTTATATATAAATGTCCGGAGTCCGCTCAAATTTTGATTTTATTCAAAAAAATTGATAAAAAACTAGACTCTTTATATAATCCTACCAATTTAATTTCCTATTCAGAGTCACCATACTAAGCTAAAACATAGATAGAATATATTTTAGGTAAAAATCAAGGAAATAAAAACATATGTAGACGGGGTACAGCTGCTTGTGCAATAATAAATGAATGGATAGAATCAACCTAATCATAAAATGTTTAAGAAGCTTATTAGATTCCTAAAATATTTTAAGGTTTAAAGCAACAAAATGCCTACTTTTGATATCTTAAAGCTAAATAAACAGCGCTAAATGAAAAAAATCTACTATTCTTTCTTATTAATATTGGTATTTTCAGCAAACAGTTTTGCTCAAACCTGCGAACTTTCCGATCTGCAATTGACAGTTTCTAATTGCAATCAGGATAAGAATTTTTTTGTTGAAATAGATTTTAATCATGCAAACACCAGTGAATGTTTCATAGTCAAAGGTGGAGGGCACAATTATGGCACTTTCAAATATATTGATTTGCCAATAACCATAGGACCACTTGCCGGAGATTGTACCACAAATTATGAATTCGTACTTTTTGATTGTAATAACGAAAGATGTAGACTCAACACCGTCCTTGGCAAAAAATGTTGCGAAACCAAAGATTGTTTAATAGACGACCTACGAATTGAAAAGGGAGAATGTAATTCCGAAGGGAACTTTTATGTTTCTTTGAATTTCAATCATCATAATACTTCTGATTGTTTTAATGTCAATGGAAATGGGGTTCATTATGGCACTTTCAATTATGCAAATCTTCCCATTAAAATTGGTCCTTTAAAGGGCAATTGTGAAACAAATTATGGATTTGTGGTGCGTGATTGTGTCAAAGAACTTTGTGCAGCGGATATAGGATTGGGTGTAGTTTGTTGTGAATCAAGCGACACTTGTGAAATGTCACATTTAGTCTTTGAAAAAACCAAATGTGATTCAAATAATCAAGTTTATATTTATTTTAAATTTAATCATTCTGGTGGCTCGGATTCATTCAACGTAAAAGGAAATGGCACATCATATGGCACTTTTGCATATTCTCAACTTCCAGTTAAAGTAGGTCCTGTAAATGCAGATTGCAGTACCCACTATGAATTTATATTTAGGGATAAAAACAATGAACATTGTGCAATTGATACTACAATTGAAAAAATTTGTTGTGAACAACAGGGTGATTGTGAAATTGGTGATATTAGATGGGAAAAGTCTGAGTGTAAAGAGGGTCAATTCTACATCTCTCTAAACTTTGATCATGCCAGGACATCTGACTGTTTCAGAGTCAAAGGAAATGGACATGATTATGGTGAATTCTCTTATGCCAATCTTCCGATCAAAATTGATCCGCTTAAAGGTGATTGCACTACTGAATATGAATTTGTTGTCGTCGATTGTAAAAATGAACATTGTTCATCAAGTGTTCAGGTTGGTAAAGTGTGTTGTGAACAACAAGGCGATTGTAAACTTGGTGATATTAAATGGGAGCGTACAGCTTGCAAAGAAGGACAATTTTATATTTATTTAAAATTTGATCATAACAATACTTCGGACTGTTTCAGAGTCAAAGGAAATGGACATGATTATGGTGAGTTCTCTTATGCTAATCTTCCGATCAAAATAGGCCCACTTAAAGGTGATTGCACTACAGAATATGAATTTGTTGTCGTCGATTGTAAAAATGAACATTGTTCATCAAGTGTTCAGGTTGGTAAAGTGTGTTGTGAACAACAAGGCGATTGTAAGCTTGGCGATATAAAATGGGAACGCACAGATTGCAAAGAAGGACAATTTTATATTTATTTAAAATTTGATCATGGCAATACTTCCGACTGTTTCAGAGTCAAAGGAAATGGACACGATTATGGTGAGTTCTCATATGCTAATCTACCTATCAAAATTGGACCGCTTAAAGGCGATTGCACTACAGAATATGAATTTGTTGTCGTCGATTGTAAAAATGAACATTGTTCTTCAAGTGTTCAAGTTGGTAAAGTGTGTTGTGAACAACAAGGCGACTGTAAGCTTGGCGATATTAAATGGGAACGCACAGATTGCAAAGAAGGACAATTTTATATTTATTTAAAATTTGATCATGCCAATACTTCTGACTGTTTCAGAGTCAAAGGAAATGGACATGATTATGGTGAATTCTCTTATGCTAATCTTCCGATCAAAATAGGCCCACTTAAAGGCGATTGCACTACAGAATATGAGTTCGTTGTAGTTGACTGCAAAAATGAACGTTGTAATTCAAGTGTTCAGGTTGGTAAAGTGTGTTGTGAACAACAGGGTGACTGTAAAATTGGTGAAATACACTGGGAACGTACAGACTGCAAAGAAGGTCAGTTTTATATATACTTGAAATTTGATCACGACAATACTTCTGATTGTTTCAGGGTCAAAGGAAATGGACACGATTATGGTGAGTTCTCTTATGCTAACCTACCTATCAAAATTGGTCCGCTTAAAGGTGATTGTACAACTGAATATGAGTTCGTTGTGGTAGACTGTAAAAATGAACGTTGTAATTCAAGTGTTCAAGTTGGAAAAGTGTGTTGTGAGCAACAAGGTGATTGTAAATTATATGAATTAGAAGTCAAACCTTCTGATTGTAATGACCACAAGCAATTTTATGTTACCATCAATTTCTTATTCAAAAATACAAGTGATAGTTTTGATATAACCGGTAATGGTAAAAACTATGGTCGATTTGCATTTGCTAAATTACCTATTAAATTAGGTCCTTTTGAAGGCGACTGTACCACTAATTATGAATTTGTAATTACAGATTACAAAAACAAATTATGTAAGGTTGGAAAGTCAATAGGAAAAATTTGTTGCAACAAAGAAGAAACTTGTGAAATTTATGAATTGTTAGCCACTCCAATAGAGTGTACTGGTCAAGGTCAATATTCATTGCGTATTGATTTTAAACATAAGGGTACAAAAGGTGTAGGATTTGATGTTTATGATCGCAATGGATCTATCGGGTTTTATTCTTACTCTTCCCTACCATTGACAATTCCTAATTTCAAACGCAGCGGCAATACTTATGATTTTATAAAAATATGTGAAAACGATAATGAAAGATGCTGTAAGGCTATCGAATTCAAACCACTTATATGCTTTACTACAACACCAGGCGGATTTTCATTGGGTGAAATTATACCAACTCAAGGTTTATCATCAGGAGAAGTTCTCATTCAGTCCAATGTAAGTTTCCCTGAAACATTCCAATTCAAGATTTATGATGTTAAAGGAAGCCACATGCCCGTGGAAGTTTTAAGCAGAGATGCACATGTTATAAGAATATCAAGTAAAGAATGGAAGGAAGGTGTTTATATTCTGCACACAAATTATGATAACAAAAATAAATATTTCAAAATATTAAAATAAAAAAATTAAAGTTTTGATTTAGTTTTTTTTTCTAAACTAAGACCAATTGTATTTCATCATTTCAAATGAAAATGCAATTGGTCTTTTCATTTAATACTTAGCTCTTTTTAAATAAACATTTCGCTTGAATTAGAGTATTCCATACTTGGAACACACTTCATGTTAGGTCTAAAATCATAAATCATTAAAGACATATATTAAGCATCAATAGTTAGTTTCAAACAAAAAAGCAAAGCTCTGTTTCGCGTCCATTTACTAACAATCATTTTATCATGACATTTTTATAGGTATATTTATATTAATTAATAACTATATTTATAATATTTACATAATAAAATGATTATATATTACTGATTTACACAATGTGTTAAATATGATAATCCAATACCATTTAGCTAATAATTGTCTAGATTTGATTTCATAAAACAAACAACATGAAAAAACTTTTACTTCTTTCTAGTCTATTATTAATACATGCAATAGTTATCGCTCAAGCACCAAAATATGTGTTGTTTGAGCATTTTACCAATACATCATGTGGTCCATGCGCACAACAAAATCCTGGATTCCAAGCTGACCTGATTATTCCCAATGCCTCAGTTGTCAGACATATTTCATATCATCCTTGGTGGCCATCCAACACGGATCCGTTTTATCTCTACGATGTCCCTACTCAAACGGATCGAACTATGTTCTATGAAGTTAGTGGAGTACCTGATGTGAGGTTAAATGGCAATGTAAAAAATGGAGGACCAAGCTCTTTTTCACAAGCAGACATTGATCAAGTTCAAGCAGAAACAAGTCCCATTTCTCTAGATGTTAGTTGGTCTGATATAGGTTCAGAACGAAAAATTATTGTAAAAGTTAATACCGTGGGTGATAAACCAACAGGAGACTTTACCTTACAAACTGTGATTATAGAAAAATTAGTTACCCTTCCCGCACCAGCAGCAAACGGAGAAAAAGAATTTCCAAACGTCATGCGTAAAATGCTTCCAGACGTTAATGGACAAGCAATTACATTAGCTGATAAAGGCAGTTCTGTAATTCAAGAATATACCTATTCAGAAGATGCTTCCCTCCAATTAGACAAATTAGAAGTAATAGCTTTTGTACAAAATAATGATACCAAAGAAGTCTTAAATATAGGATCAACCTTCGACCCTACGATTATCACACAAAACAGACCAACTACAGTGGTTAAAAATTTAGCAGCATCTAAACCTACAACTTTTGAATATGAATATTTGAATAAAAATTCACAAACAGAATCGTTATCCATTAAATTAAATTCAGATCAACCTTCTAATTGGAAAAAATCAATGGCCATCGGATCTCAAACTTATATAGATGAGGCCACTGTAAGTGTAGAAGCAGGAAAGACTGTAAAGGTAATCGTGAATATTGAACCCGGTATAACACCCGCTGTATCAACTTATACTCTTAGTGTTTATTCTGCAACAAATCCAAATATCGCACCTATCAATAACCGAATGTATGTCATCTCAGGAATCTCCGACTTAGTTGTACATAATAGTTCAGCTACCGGTGATGGAAAGAAACATCCTATTGATTGGAAAACACAATACGATGAAGGTTTTAATTTAGCTAATGGCACTACTTATGGTCATGGTACAGAATCCATCTTGAAAAATGCTGTAAAAGATAAGGCCATGGATGGAATAAAACACATTTATTTTAATGCCGGATGGAGTTTTCCAGCTTTAACTTCAGAACTTTCTACAACATTAAAAACTTTTGCTGAATCCGGTGGAAATATCATGGTATCGGGTCAGGACGTAGCTTGGGCTACCTTTGATCAGGGAACCTCTAACACTTATGCTAATGAAGAAGCTCAAGATCTGGCCAACCAAATCATGGGTGTAGACTATGTTGATGACGGAGCTAGTACATTAACTAAATTTACACCAGTGAAAACCGATGGTTTATTTGGAAATGAACTTCAAAGTACCTTGACTGCTTATTACACTTCTACTTATTTTTTTCCGGATCGTTTAAAAGTATTTGGAACAGGCGTAGCTACCCATAATTATAATGGATTATTAAATGGCACAAACTGTGCAGCGATTCGAAATCAGGGTCCCAATTACAAAACTTTTTGGTTGGCTCCTGGGGTTGAACAATTATCGTTAGCAACAAGAAAAGAACTTATTAAATTGATCTACAATTGGTTTCATGGAATCATATCTTCAACAGATTTTGATTTGCAAGCAAGTCAACTCGAATTGGGTCAAAACATTCCAAATCCGGTAAGTGAAGAAACAACAATTTCTTACTCACCTATTCCAACCGACCATATGATTTTAAAAATTTACGATGTTAATGGAAGTAACACCGATATGCAAATATTAAAAGTTGGTCAAACAAGTTCAAAAATAAATGTATCAAACTTGAAGTCAGGAATTTACTATTACAACATTAGTGACTCAAAAACCTCAGGATTGCCTCGTAAAATGATCGTCATTAAATGATATAACTTGGGGACTTTAACCAGATTTTGTCTGATTAACAATTCCCTTTGTAGACTATCACTTAATACTCAAAAGCTAATTGCAAATAATTGACCCAATTTAATTTTTGGGCTAATTTGTTATTAAAATGTTATATTTGGCACATTATTCATCATTAAATTATTATTAAATATGAACAGAATTTTACTTTTTGTTTTTTCATTTATACTTCTGGGTGCACTCCAAGCCCAAACCTTTAAAGACGATATGGAGAAGTATAATGTGGGTGATTATATTGCGGCATCCGATGCAAACTGGACCGTTTGGAGCGGTGCAAATGGCGAAGGCACAGATGAAGATGCTTTAATTACGAATGAAAATGCCCACTCCGGCAAAAACTCCATTAGATTAGAGGCTGGATCATCAGCGGGAGGTCCAACAGACTTGGTTTTACCATTTGGAGGTGAATTAAATGTTGGAACTTTCAAATACGAAATGTGGATCTTTACAGTTGCAGATCAGGCTTCTTATTTCAATTTTCAAGCTAAGGCTAAAATTGGAACTACCTGGGCACTTGACAACTATTTTGATGGCGATGGCAAATTTAGGTGTACATTGGGTTCTGCGTCTACAGGTGATTTAGCCGAAGTAGACTATGCTCCTGATACATGGGTAAAGTACACTTTGATTGCTAATCTAACAGATAATGTTTGGGAAATTTTATTAAATGATGTTAGTGTTGTGAAATTCGCTAATCCAAACAACAGTATAGCTTCAATTGATATTTATCCGAATTATATAACAGGATCAAATACAAGAGGATCAGGTTCATTATTTTATGTTGATGACGTCTCTTTTGAATTGATTCCATTTGTAAAACCTAATTTAGATGCGGCCGTTCTTAACATCAATTATAAACCAAAATTTATAAGCGGTGCTAATGGTGCTGGATCTATAAATGTTAGAAATTTAGGTATTACACCAATAACTTCCATCGAAGTAAGTACCAGAGTCAATGGTGGCACACCAACTACAACTACCATCAGCAATTTAAATATTCCATCATTGGGATTTAGTTTGGTCAAATTGCCTGCTTACCTTTATACACCAGGAAAAAGTACTATGGAAATTGAGATTTCTAAAGTAAACGGAACGGCTGATGACAATGCAGCCAACAATATTAAATCACTTGATTTATTAGGAGTAGTTCCTGCTCCGGATAAGAAAGTAGTAGTTGAAGAAGCTACCGGAACATGGTGCCAATGGTGCCCAAGAGGAGCTGTATATTTGGACTCTATGGCCAGAACATACCCTGATTATTTTATTGGAATTGCTGTTCATGGTGGAAGTACAACAGAACCGATGATGGTTCCAACTTACGCTACTGGGATAACCACATTTCCTGGATTTTCAGGATATCCAAGCATCATCAATGACCGCAAAACATTAAGTGACCCATTAGCTGTTGAATCGCAATTTTATAATTTAATTACTGAACCTAATCCTGCTAAATTAACAAATGGTGCCAGATGGGATTCCGTTAAGAGAGAATTGGTTATATCTGTGCGAGCAGATTTTAATTCTGATCTAACAGGTGATTATAGATTTAACATGGTTATTGTTGAAAATGCTGTCAAAGGAACCGGCACAGCTTATAACCAAGCTAACGCTTATGCAGGAAACGCAAACGGTCCAATGGGAGGTTATGAATTATTAACTAATCCTGTACCTGCTTCTAAAATGACCTATAATCATGTTGCACGAGCAATATTGGATGGATATGCAGGGATTCCTGGATTTTTATCAAGTACTATTAAGAAAGGATCTAGTTATTTCATCAATTACACATATATAGTTCCGGCAAACTTTAAAGTTCAGAATATTAAATTAGTTGGATTATTATATGGACCAAATGGAGAGATTATTAATGGAACGGAGACCTCTATTGCGGAAGCTGTTGCAAATGGCTTAGTGTTGGATGTTGACCAAACTATTGAGCAATCTACGGTAATAGAGCTTAGTCCAAATCCAAGTTCAGATAACTCATTAGTTCAATTAGAATTGGCTAAACCTTCCTTTGTAACTATGGAAGTTAATGATTTAGTAGGAAAAACCATTTCCCATAAGTCATATGGTCAATTGGATGGAAATGTTGAACTACCTATTCAAACCAATCTTTTACCTACTGGAACTTATCTTGTTAAATTATCTATAAACGGTGCCATACAAACCAAAAAATTGGTTGTTAGCCATTAATTAATTCATATCACATTATAAAAGGAAGTACTCATTATTTTGGGTACTTCCTTTTTTATTTAGACCTTTGCAGAATTCAAAAAAAGACCTCTGGATGAATACATTTGAAATTGCGGATCGTGTAGCAGGAATGAATGAATCGGCTACTTTAAGAATGGCTCAAAAAGCTCGTGAACTTACAGCCCAGGGTTTTGATATTATCAATCTAAGTCTTGGTGAACCAGACTTTGATACACCACAACATATCAAAGATTCTGCAATAGCGGCTATCCAAGCAGGAATTACAAAGTATACTCCGGTATCTGGCGCTCTGGATCTCAGACAGAGCATCTCAGAAAAATTTAAGAGGGATAATTCTTTAAATTACTCCCCTACCGAAATCATTGTTTCTAATGGAGCAAAGCAGAGTTTTGCTAATCTGTGTTTTGCTTTGCTTCAAGAAGGTGATGAAGTCGTATTACTTTCACCCTATTGGGTTTCTTATTATGAAATTATTAAATTAGCGGGTGCGAAACCTATCATTGTCCATGCAGGAGTGGATCAAAACTTCAAACCAACTGCTGAATCAATTCTAAAAGCTATAAGTCCTAATACCAGAATGCTGGTTTTCTCTTCGCCTTCAAACCCTACAGGTAGTGTATTTTCTAAAGCCGAATTAGAATCATATTGCGATGTTTTAAGATCGTATCCGAATATCTTGGTTGTATCTGATGAAATTTATGAGTATATCATATTCGATGAAATCCATACCAGTATTGGTTCATTAAAAGGGATGAATGAGCGGACCGCAACCATTAATGGTTTTTCAAAAGGGTTCTCGATGACCGGATGGCGATTAGGATATATGGGAGCACCCAAGGAAGTGGTTGATGCATGTGTTAAAATTCAAGGCCAATTTACTTCAGGGGCTGCATCTTTCACCCAGAAAGCAGGATTAACAGCACTAACTTCACCCTTGACTCCAACCTATCAAATGCGCGATGAATTTAAAGCGCGAAGAGATCTACTACTCACTGAAATAAAAACAATTTCAAATTGGAAGGTTAATATGCCACATGGCGCCTTTTATATTTTGCCTGAAGTAGATTTTTATTTTGGAAAGCGGAAGCAAGACCAAATCATTTCCAATGCAGAAGATTTAGCTCTGTTTTTACTACATGAAGCAAAAGTAGCGGTAGTATCTGGTGATGCATTTGGAGCTCCGCAATGTTTGAGAATATCTTATTCATTATCCAAAGAAAAGATTATCGAAGCTATTCGGAGAATCAAGCAAGCTTTGGATCAATTGCATTAAACTGAATGATTATTTTCGACAAGAATTAATCTATAATTTTGTATTTATTACTTCTTAATTCGACAATTTTAATAAAAGAATTTTCAAAATAATCGGCATCCATAGGGTCTTCTGAAATTTTCTTGGATTTATATATGGGCATCAATTGATAACTCGTTTCCAAATAATTTGTAGTATTATTCATATTTTTCCATTGAAAATCAGGTCCGTAATTTCTCAAGGCACGAATTGAAAACTTCACAACATCATACCCCTCCAAGGCTTCTTCGGTTGGATATTCACGATATTTCTCAAAATATTTTTTCTTAAAATTGCGCACATCGGATTGATCATTATCTATATAATTACTAATACTCAATCTGATTTTTTGTATGTTGAGGTAATCAATAATATCACTTTTTAATTCCAACCATTTATAAGTGCCATAAACTACTACATCCTTGGTTCCTTTCTCAATGGATACCCTTCTCAAAAATTGATAGATATAGTTTTCATCTTTAGAACTCGATAATGGCAGAATGAAAACTGTAGAACCCTCTTCTTTTAAGAGTGGCGTTAACAATAATTCCTGAGAAGTTCCCAATTCATCTTCAGGAATAATCTTCTCTGAAATAGATTCTGAATACAAAGAGCTATCATTAAAAAATCTAGACTTAGACTCTTCTGCAGATTTGGAAATCAAATAAATGTTTTTAACCGGATAATTTTTTCTTGCATGCTCATTCAATAATTTGTAATGTGCTGCTAATCCTGCTTTCGCCTGTATATAATATGGGTTTCTTTCTGTTATGGTAGAACTACTCACCCAAGGACTGATTAATGAAGTCTCATGCGCTTTTGCCCATTCGGCAGTAAATTTTACAGATTCTGATTTTTGAGGTCCAATGATTAAATGAGGTGGGGTTGTTTCATACTTTGCTAAAATATTTTTAGTATCATCTCCGGATTGTGTATCATAGACATCTAAAATAATTTTTTTTCCAGGCTCATTATCTAATTCCTCCAATGCCATTTTAATTCCTGCATAAAATTGGACAAAGCGCAAACTACCCGTATTAATTTTTGATGCCGCAGAATCATTATCCAATGTTTTGAATGGCATTAACGCTAAAACCCGGTATGCTGTATCTTCTTTTATAAATTTATTTTTTGTTTTATTTTTCTTGTTAATCACCACCTGGTCAGAAGGATTGGTAGATTGATTAGGATCCGATTTTACAATTACTTTGTCCTCAGGAAAGGATTTTTTCCAAACTATTGTATCTACTTTAGCTGGTAAATGTGAATTGTTTTTATTGCGATTATTGGTTTCCGTTTTATCTGTTTTAGGAATCGTGTGCACAGACGATTTCTTTACAGCGCAAGCTGATAAGAATATCATAAATAGTGTACTGACTATTAATGAGCTATTCCCATTCAATAGTGGCTGGTGGTTTTGAGCTAATATCATAGACTACTCTATTTATTCCTTTTACTTTGTTAATTATTTCACTAGATATTTTTGCCAAAAGTGAATGTGGTATTTCACTCCATGATGCTGTCATACCATCTAAAGAACTCACCGCCCTTAATGCCAGAACGTATTCATATGTTCTTTCATCCCCCATAACTCCTACCGTCTTAACAGGTAGTAAAATAGCTCCTGCTTGCCATATTTGATCATACCATCCATATTCCTTTAACAGATGAATATAGATGGCATCTGCTTCTTGGAGAATTTCAATTTTTTCTTCTGTAATTTCACTTAATATTCGAATCGCTAATCCAGGACCGGGAAATGGATGTCTATTGAGGATAATGCTTGGCAAACCTAAAGTACTTCCGACTCTTCGGACTTCATCCTTGAATAATAACTTTAAGGGCTCAATGATTTTTAATGCCAAATTCTTGGGTAATCCTCCTACGTTATGATGTGACTTTATCGTAACTGATGGTCCAAAAACCGATACAGATTCTATGACATCCGGATAAATTGTCCCTTGACAAAGCCATTTCACATTTGGAAATTCTTTAGCAGCTTGTTCAAATACATCTATAAATGCTTTTCCAATCCCTTTGCGTTTTAATTCCGGATCAGAAATTCCTGATAATGCATTTAAAAAATATTTTTTAGCATCTATACCCTTCACATCTAATCCGATATGTGCATAGGCGTCAAGAACTTCTTGAAATTCATTTTTTCTTAATAAGCCATTGTCAATGAAGAAACATCTTAATTTATTTCCGATTGCTTTATGCATTAACAAAGCAGCGACAGAAGAATCCACTCCTCCTGAAAGAGCTAATAAAACTTCATCATTTCCTATTTGTTTCTGAATATCTGCAACAGTATGTTCAACAAATGAAAATGGTGTCCAAGAAGCCTCTAATTGGCAAATTCCAATTAAAAAATTGCCTAGTATTTGCGTTCCATAAGGACTATGCACAACTTCAGGATGAAATTGTACAGCATAAATAGGATGCTGAGTCTGAGTGGATTTAAATGCTGCAATAGGTATATCGTCTGTTGCTCCTATACATATATAATCCTTAGGCAATTGGGTAATGGTATCACTATGTGACATCCAGATCTGACTTTCATTAGGAATTCCCTCCCATAAAGCATCTGATCCCAATTGTTTCAAATTCGCATTACCATATTCACGATGCTTTGATGGGCTGACTTCACCACCAAGCTGGGCTGCAATTAATTGAGCTCCATAACAAATGCCCAATACGGGACACTGACTTGCAATTTTTTGTAAATCTACACCAGGGGCATTATCTTGTCGAACTGATGCAGGACTTCCTGATAAAATAACTGCTTTGATATCTTCACTTTGCCAATCGATTGTAGCATGAAATGGTACAATCTCACAATATATATTCAATTCTCTAACCCTTCGAGCAATGAGTTGAGTTACCTGGGAACCAAAATCTAAAATAAGTACTTTCTGGGACATATATATAATTTGATCTATGAGTGGATTGATAATAAGGATAAAACAGGATAAATAATACTATTCTTCCAATAATCCCCTGCCTTCCTTAATGATGTGACCTTGCTCAATCAGGTTTTTTAATAATTTATCTAAAACACCATTGACAAATTCTTTAGACTTATCTGTACTGTAATTTTTAGATAGTTCGACATATTCATCAAGAGATACTTTAGTTGGGATGGTTTTAATGTTCATCATTTCCACTATGCCCATTTTTATTAAGATCATATCAATTATCGCTACCCTTTCAGAATCCCAATTTTCCAAAACCGGATTGATTAGATTTTCTAACATCTCATTTTCGTAATACGTCTTTTCCAATAGGAACTCACCAAAGTCTTTGACGGTATCTTCATCCGGTATATGCTCTTGATAAAATGCCCCTTCCGTTGGTAATGCCTTCAAGGATTTCTTTAATGCCCCAATGACTAAAGATTTATCATCCGTCCAACTGGCAAAACGATCATCCATGATTTCGTTAAATAATTCCGCCTTTCTACAAGCTCTATACAGTTCTAATAGAATTTCGATATAATCGTCTTTCGTAGATTCAGTTAAAAGAAATTTTTGGTAGGCAGCCTCTTTAGAAAAATCTTTATAAATCTTCCTAAACATATCATCATCAAGACCTTCCTGAAATTGTTCCCTTTTATACCGAGCTTGAAGTGCTTTGTTTTGCACTAAACTAGAAATGAGCGGGTTCGTATATAATTTATCAGAAAATTTAAGGTCCTCCTCAGTCTTTAGGTGCTTCTTAGTTCGATTAATACCATCTTCTACAGCAAAAGAACATACTTTTTCAATACAATAAAGATTCAATAAATACAACAGAAAAGTATCGTCAACAGACTTAAAATAGGCTCTTTTTGCTTGTGCAAAAGTCAATTCTTTATCTTGCTCTAAACTATACAATTGTTGCATCACTTTGACGCGAACATTTCTCCTACTAAGCATAAACCTATTTACTGTATGATCATGCAAATAAACAGAAAATTACAGAATTACTGTAATTAAATGTAATTATTTTTTAATGTAATAGTGTTGGATTATACGGCAGAAAGTCTTTTCTAAATTCTTCCAATGATGGAATATGCCTATAATGCCATTTATGAATCAACATTCCACTCCTCATTAGCACTAACCCAGGATTAGATCTCATGATGGTTTTAAGTAAGATATCATCCGTTGAATAGAATGGAAATGTTACGCCTAATGTTTTCTTTAAATCCATAATAGCTTCCTCTCCTGCTCCTCCAGCAACGAGGCATGCTTGCACTCCATCAGCTTTTAAAGAATCTATTCGCGGCAAAATATCTTTGCTCAATCGATCCAAAAAGCCCGCATCCCAATAATATTTGTTTTGTTTGACTTCCTTTGTTTTGACTTCTGAAATTCTGCTTTGGATATTAAAGCTATCTTTTTTAGCACCTATCCATGTGGTATCCTGAACGTAAATGGTATCCTGAATCGTTACCATTTCTGATTTGGAAGTATAATATAATTTAGGACAAATAATGATTAGCATATTTCTTGTTTCATCTAATATCATTTCTGTCATGTCAGTACCATCTAGTGAGAAAATGGCAAAATCAGATATCTTGGTTTGTTTTACACTTGGCTCACTTTTGACCTGATCTAATACCTCAAATTCAGTTTTTGGATACTTGGCTAAATTACTCATGTATTCCTTATCCGGAACATCCTCAATCTTATTGGTTGTCTTATTTCTAAGCTTCCATGCAACAATCTCCACATCTGCCATTGCTTTTTGTTCTTTTTCTTTAACTACTTTAATATCAGTTCCATTTGAAAAAGGTCTAAAGTCAATCATCGGTTCGTCCCATTTAAAATTGCTCAACGAAAACAAGAACAAGCCAACAACAGAAAACCAACTAATAGATGACCTAAGAGAAGGCGTAAAAAGTTCATGACATCTTTTCCAAAAGAATAAAAACAATATGGCCGGAATCATTAAAAATATATCCTTAAAGAAAGAAGTTTTTGGTACTATTTGTAAAAAATCTCCAAAACAACCACAATTTGTTACCCTCATAAATGATTTGTCGAAAGTCGTCCATTTGCTAAACTCGAAAAAATTGACATCTTTCGGAACATATCCTGTCAAATAAGTAAAACCTGTAAGCATGGTAAAAAACACCATGATTCCAAAAAACAAACCAACTGTTAATTTTCTTCTTGTTCCAAGGATTAACATTATACCAATCATGATCTCAAGGATGATCATGAACACAGAAAATCCAATGGCATACTTCAATAAGAATGGAAATAAATCAGACATAAAAGATAAAAAAGAACCTTTGCAAGTCAATTCGAATTCCTTAAAATAATCTTCCATTTTGTAGGCTGTACCCATCGGATCAATAGCCTTTACAAATCCAGAAAAAATGAACAATATGCCACAAAAATTCTGTAAAAAACTAACCCACCATGATTTAATGAGTCCTTGTTTCATGGACATTAAAAATGTCAGTATTAAAGCTGCAACACCAATGTAAAGATTCAATGTAACTATTGTCATATTAATTTATTTTAAAGGACCAAGGTTGAGTTTCACTCCAGGTAAATAATGCAAAGATGGCATAAATAACAATAACTAAGAAATTTGCATGGATTCCTTCAGAAATCAAAGTTTTTAGTTCGTTGTATTCAATTTTTCTTATTTGAACTAAATCCATATTGGAATATTTCATTAAACCTAAATATTCAATATCTGGCTTTTCATCAACTAATGGTTGATTTTGTTCTTCAATATATTGTATTCTGGAAGGCTTAATATAAATTTGATCCATACGTGTTGAAGGGTGCAAAAATCTCCAAGAGGCCCCATAATCATTTGCTTTCTGCACAAAGATGTTTTTGCAGATATGTAAAATATGATCATTTTGGGCTAAGGTCTTGCTCAAGAATTCAATTTAAACATGAATATAGAGCTACAAAAGTGCATAAAATATTGCTTTTCAAGGGTTAAATTAAATTAAAACCTTATTCAATAAAATGTTAATACATTCGTATTGAATATGGTGTATTTACTCATTTGCATACTGTGTACCAGTTGTCTGGGATTAATGTTTAAGTATTTCGATCTAAAAGCTTATGCCTTGGACCGAATCATTTTAGTTAATTATCTTACTTGCGGGCTTATCGGTTGGTTCTACTTTCAAGATAATATTTTATTGGTGGATAAAGCTTCATGGTATAGTTATTCCATTCTTTTAGGATTCCTATTTATTTTGGGATTCACATTATATGCTAAATCAGTGGTGTTATTTGGCTTGTCATTAGCGACCGTCGTCCAAAAATTATCCGTAGTTATCACCGTTCTTATAGCCGTCTTTTTAGGAGATCAATTGACTTTTTTACAATGGATTGGTGTGGGCCTGACACCAGTAGCCTTTTATTTTATTTTTTATAAACCAAAATTAAATGTGCCGCTTATTAAGAAACCGATCCAAAGCCAACTCTATCTTTTTGGAATTATCTTGATCTCATCTGCTATTGAAATATTATTTATTATCCTGAATAAAAAAAACTTTAACATTGCATCCTTTCAATTGGTCTTAACCACTTATGTTTTCATTTTTGCATTTGGTTTCGCTTTAATATTTTCCTTTATAAAAACAAAAACAATTCGGATTTCTACAATTGAATTGATTGCTGGTGTGTGTTTGGGCATACCCAATTTTTTTTCTATATTTTACTTAAATAAAGCCCTGAATAATGGGCTTCCAGGCAGTATATTATTTCCTATATTGAATTGTACAGTCATCATCATTTCAAGTAGTCTGGGTATCCTATTATTTAATGAACCAGCTTCAAAACATAAAAAAATGGGTTTGGCCTTTGCAATCATTGCTATTTTTTTAGTAAGTTATTTTAAATAAATTATGGCAATAGAATCCTACCATTTTTATACGATCGAAACACCGAGTGAAGGCTTGTATGTTTCAAAAGGAAGTAAATTCATTTCTTATGCCATACCGATAACATCATCTGAGGATATAAAACAACACTTTAATCATATAAAAACTTTACATCCTAAAGCAAGACATCATTGTTATGCGTACCGTATTGGAATTCATGGTAATAATTTTCGAGTTAATGACGATGGTGAGCCAAGCGGAACTGCAGGCAAGCCTATTTTAGGTCAAATTGATCATTTCAAATTGTGCAATGTAATCATATTTGTCGTACGATATTTTGGTGGTGTTTTATTAGGAACATCCGGATTAATCACCGCTTATAAAATGAGCGCGAAAAATGCCATAGAACAAGCAAAAATAATCGAAAAACCAATTGGCTGTGTTTATCATCTTGCAAGTGATATCGTTAGCATTCAAATTATTATGGGTACATTGAGAAAACTTCAAATATCCATTGATAAAATGGAATTAACACATGACCCGCATATTGAATTCTTTGTTCCTAATAAGGACAAAATAACTATTTTTACCAAACTGAAATCGCAGTATGAAAAGATCAGCATGTCCGATATCGGCGATCCAATGGATATTCGAAATTGTGAAATAACGATCCTAAATAAATAGTATGAAACATGTCGGTTTGACGGGTCTGATAGGAAGTGGAAAATCTTTAGTTGCTCATATTTTTGAATATTTGGGAGTGCCTGTTTATTATTCTGACCTAAGGGCAAAATACCTTATGGAATACGATCCTGAATTATCACAAAAAATAAAATTGCTATTGGGTTCAGATGCTTACGATAATACAAATAAATTAAACCGAAAATTTATTGCTTCGAAAATTTTTTCAAATTCTGAATTACTACAACAGTTAAACAGTTTGGTACATCCTATGGTTGGATTAGACTACTTAGAATGGGCTAAACAACAAAATACGCCTTATGTCATTAAGGAATCTGCTCTATTGCTTGATGTCATTCACTCTCAACCTGTTGATAAAATCATTGTAGTTAGTGCTTCCGAATCCATTCGAATCCAAAGAGTCATGCTGCGGGACAAGCTTTCAGAACAACAGGTGAAAAATAGAATTCAACATCAAAGACACGAATCTGAACTTATAGCTCAAGCAGATTATGTCATACATAATGATGGCAGTTCCTTCATTACCAAACAAGTGCTTCTGATTCATATGGAATTGCTTAAATTTGCATCTCAACAGTGATTCGAATTTATGAATAATACATCGACCATTTCACAAGCTTCCTATTTTATTGAATTGGAGGACCAATATGGAGCTCATAATTATCATCCCATTCCGGTAGTACTGGAACGAGGAGAAGGCGTATTTGTTTATGATGTTGAAGGCAAACAATATTTTGATTTTCTTTCCGCATACTCGGCTGTAAATCAAGGTCACTGCCATCCAAAAATTATCGCTGCACTTATTGATCAAGCAAGTCAGCTTACCTTGAGTTCAAGAGCTTTTTACAACAACAGATTAGGAGAATACGAAAAATACATCTGCGAGTATTTTGGATATGACAAAGTACTTCCTATGAATACTGGAGTGGAAGGCGTTGAAACCGCTCTAAAATTATGTAGAAAATGGGCTTATCAGGTAAAGGGGATTCCAGATTTAGAAGCTAAGATCATAGTCCTAGAAGGTAATTTTCACGGTCGGACAATGACCGCAGTATCAGCATCCAATGATCCTTCGAGTTATAAGGGATTTGGACCCTACTTACCTGGATTAATTCGAATTCCTTACAATGACCTTGAGGCACTTAAATCTGTAATCAAAGATCCCCATGTTGCCGGATTTTTAATAGAACCCATACAAGGTGAAGCCGGGGTTGTTGTTCCTGATGATGATTATCTTAAAGCAGCGTTTGATATATGTCAAAGTAACCGCGTATTATTTATAGCTGATGAAATTCAGACTGGCATAGCGCGAACCGGAAAATTATTAGCCTGTGATCATATAAACATTCGGCCAGATATATTAATACTTGGCAAAGCATTGTCTGGTGGTGTGTTACCCGTTTCTGCAGTTTTAGCGGATGATGAAATTATGTTGTGCATCAAACCGGGAGAACATGGTTCCACCTTTGGTGGTAACCCATTAGCTTGTGCAGTAGGAATAGCTGCTTTAGAAGTGGTCAGAAATGAACAGCTAGAAAAAAATGCTCAGATAATGGGTGATTTTTTTAGACAAGGTTTACAGCAATTAAGTAAAAAACATCCCATCATTAAAATCATTCGGGGCAAGGGCTTATTAAATGCTATCGTAATAGATGATCATGAAGAAAGTTCTACCGCGTGGAATTTATGTATAGAAATGGCTCAGCAAGGGCTTTTAGCTAAACCAACTCATGGCAATATCATCCGTTTAGCTCCGCCATTAACAATTACTCAAGATCAATTGGAATCTGCGTTAAGTATGATCGATCGCGCTTTTACGAAATTGGGGCATTGATTAAGTAGTTGTTATTCTAAGGAATGTTATTTGGTTTGAACGGTAATCGGGTGATCGGGTTGAATGGTGATCGGTTTGAATGGTTATCGGGTTATCGGGTAATCGGGTAATCGGGTAATCAGGTGATCGGTTTGAATGGTGATCGGTTTGAATGGTAATCGGGTAATTGGGTGATCGGGTGATCGGTTTGAATGGTAATCGGGTGATCGGGTAATCGGAAATCAGGTGATCGGTTATTGCAGAAGAAAGACAACAGTCTTTAGTCTAATGGTATGGATTCTCAATGGATTATCTGGTGAGTAATGACTGGACTTCTACAATTTTTTCATCTATATCGGATTCAAATACCTGATCCGGCATAATGACATAGGGATCAGCCCGATGATTTTTAGGATATAGGGATTTGGCTTTTTGTAGCATTTCTATAGCTTTTAACCATTCTTTGTTATGGTTGTAAACCAAGGACAAATAATAATAAGTATCCGGGAATTGAGGATAATTATTGATTTGTAATTTAAGATCTTCTAATGCTAGATCCCATTGATTCAACTTCATATAGGTCACTGCCCGATGCAAATAATCATAGGTTCCAACGGCTCCATTTTTGAAATTTTCATCTATACTTTGAGTGATCTGTTTTAAAGCTTCTGCTAAATCTCCTTTATCGCGATAACAAAGCCCCATTAAGGTTCTAATTGGATAGTCTCCATTAGCATTATAACCCAGGTGACCTTTTTTTATGGATTCCAATTGAATAAAGTCGGTAAGTGCACCTTGATAATCATGAATAAATTCATAACTGCATGCTCCCCTGTAGCCCAACCAAGATATGGGATCATATTTCACAGCAGAGTCAATGAGTGATCTCCATTTATGATAATCCCCTCGTTTTAAATAAGCCACTGAATTCTCACTCCAAGAATATGCAAATTCAGGGCAAATAGCAATGGCTTGATCCCGTAACTCAAGTGCTTGTCTTGAGCCTTGGTAAAAATGACTGGCTTGTTCACATAATTCACAGGCTTTTCTACACGGACTGTCCTTGGGATAAAGCAAACAATTGCCCTGAGCTATTCCAAGGTATGGCAATAAAATTATGAGTAAGATATTATAATTCATACAAGAGCTTCATTTCCTTATTGTACAGTCGTTTTATATTTAGATTATTGCCCCACATTCCCATGAGATTTATGGTTTAATAGATTCAATTTTACCATTGACTAATTTTATAGTGATGCGATAATAAGAATCATAGACTACTCCTTCAGACTTACCAGGAATCCAGTGATTCAATGATTTTGCTATATTTAACAATTGATCCTTTAATGGTACCGGAAAATGTTTCAGTGCATAATGTTCATCGATTTCATAAACTCTAAAACGATCCGTTTCACCTTTGCAATTCACTATAAAACGAAAGGTCATATACCCACTTTCATTAATGTATTTAGGATCGTACAGATATTTGGTTTGGAATTGTTTATAAATCTCTTTGCGTTCACCAAGATAATCCGTTTTAACACTATAGTATTGAACTATTCTTTTATCGTTGCATAAATAAAAATCCTTCTTATCCAGCTGTGGATCAAAATCAATGTCTCCTGTATGTTCAGGATAAATGGATTGACTAACTGATTTACAAGAGTGAATTCCATTTATTACAATTAAAAACATCAATGCCTTTATGATCCATTTCATATGAATAATATAAAAGAAAAAAAAATAAAACGGACAATGCATTATAATATTGTTGATTACACATAGTCTGGCTGTTCCAATAAAGAAAATAAAAGACCCAATAGTGTTTTATTACAGCTAGGTTTTACTATTGAATACTTAAAATAAGAATATACCACTTGACTGAATCCTGGATAAGTACAATGTTACATTAGAAGCAACAAAATCTATAATTCCCTTGAGACTTGAGTTGATGCAAAATTCGTTTAAGCCGTTAATTCTATATTTCCTATTTATTAATCAAAGTAACACTTGAAAAAATAACTTATTAGAATTAGTTAATGTTTGATCAAAAGATTAAATATTTGAACAATTACTAATATAAATTCCCAAACATTAATATATTTGCTATCAAAATTTAATTATATGAAAAATATCGCTACAATTATTGCCCTTATATGCCTTGTTCAGACTGGTTTTGGACAATCAATGACTATCAAATTCTGCGGAAAGACTAATGCTGTTTCTCCAACTATTGACCCAAACAATGGACAAGACCAAAGAGGAAAAGCTGCAATTCGATTAGATTACATCAAAGTTGGTATCATAGGCAATTCACTTTACAATCACTTTTACAATTTAGGTGACGATTTTGCAGGCTTTGGATTTCCAAATTCTGTTTTTGTGGACCAATGCGATAATGCTACCGGAAACCTAACGACTTGTGCACAATGTAATGTTTGTAAAAACATAACTTCTAAAACGGGTGTATTACTAGGTGTATCTGAAGGAAGAATGTTAGGTAATGTAAAAATCGAAGGAAAAAATAATGATTTATATTTGATGAGCACTGGTGACAATAATGTAGTTTGTTATGAAACGGATCGCATTTGGTTGTTTGGGCAAAAAAATAAAAAAATTGAGGTCTCAGTAAAATACGAAGGAATTGCACAAGGTGGATACTCAGTTAAAAATATCAATATGAATTATCGGTATGATAACAATGCCTATTTTAGTACGCCATATTTTTTTAATAAAAACAGCAATAATACAGGAGTGTTTACCGAAACATATGTCATCCAAAATGCTGTTCCAAATGCTGTTCAAGATCTATCTACTAAACTTAGTTTTGAAATTAATCCAAATCCAATCATTGACCATTTAAAAATTGAATATGGTGCGGCAGAATCTTTTAGTGGATCCATACATATTCTCAATGAATTATCGCAAGAGCTAAAATCAGTTCAAGCAAATTTTAATGAAGGTGAAGGTGTCCAAACCGTGGATGTAAATGAATTAAAATCTGGATTTTATTTCCTTCTAATTAGTGATTCAGAAGGAAGAACTAGTGTTAAAAAATTCATCAAATAATCAGGAGAATTTATCCCAATAAAAATCAAATTACCACTGGGAAAGATAGGAATCAATTAGGCAGAAAAGTTGATTGCCCTGATATTTAATATAGTGCTAAATATAAATTCCCAACACATATTAAATCATAATTATTTTTTCTTACCCACCATTAAATGAATCCAGACCGTTCTGGATAATTTAAACAGATAACTAAAACTGATTATCAATACAAGACCTAATAAGACTATGGCCCATTCCCATTGCACATGAAAAACCAAAATAGCTGTGCCTACAAATATCAAGCTAAAAAGTCCTGATATAATGTAAGAAATAAACATCGCTCCATAATAGAACCCGGGCTCCCTTTCTAAATCCTCGCCACAAGATGGACACTTTTTATTCATGTCAAAATTCCACTTGACAAATTTACTTTTTGAGGCAAATAAATATCCTTCATAACAGGCAGGACATTTAAGTTTACCTATTGCTTTTAATTTGTCGAACATTAGATGTTTTTAAATTTAGGAGATACGATGACCATTTTAGGATCATCCATATATTGATAAAAGCCTTCTTTGGTTTTTACACCCAGTTTTTTTGAATTGACCATATTGATTAATAGAGGACAAGGAGCATACTTTGGATTTCCAAAACCATCATGGATCACTTTTAATATGGCAAGACAGACATCCAAGCCAATAAAATCAGCCAACTGCAAAGGTCCCATTGGATGCGCCATGCCAAGCTTCATGATTGTATCTATTTCTTCTACATTGGCAACACCTTCATACAATGAATAAATAGCTTCATTGATCATTGGCATCAAGATCCGATTCGCAATAAATCCAGGATAATCATTGACTTCTACAGGTACTTTATAAAGTCGTTGGGCTAAACTAAAAATTTGGTGACAAACGTGATCTGATGTAGAATATCCCCGAATTACTTCTACCAGTTTCATCACAGGAACAGGATTCATAAAATGCATTCCAATTACTTTGTCAGGTCTATTGGTTACGCCTGCAATCTTGGTTATCGATATAGATGAAGTATTCGATGCAAGTATACATGTAGGTAAGGTCAATTGGTCCAATTCCTTAAAAAGATTGAGTTTGATATCCAGATTTTCAGTGGCAGCTTCGACAACCAGATCTGCTTTCTTTACTGCCTCACTCAGGCTTGTTGAAGTGGATAATCTTGAAATAGCGGAAGCTTTGTCTTCTACAGTAATCTTTTCTTTTTCAATCATTCGATCGAAATTCTTATGGATCGTAACAATAGCTTTATCTAGAGCTGGAGCAGAAATATCAAATAAAACAACATTAAAGCCATACTGAGCAAATACATGTGCTATTCCATTTCCCATCGTCCCCGCCCCTATCACAGTTATATTATTCATATTCTAATTTTCGGGCAAAAGTAATCCATCTGGAAGCTTTTAATGCTATTATACTGAAAACTCACCGAAATTTATTTTAATTTGCCCTTTAAATGAAGATAATTGCAGATTCTGGTTCAACCAAGGCTCATTGGGCGCTAATAAATGATCATGGCCTGATTTCCATATTCGAAACTACAGGAATCAACCCCATGACGACCAGTAAAAGCTCTATATTATCTTCATTAAACATTGTTTATCAACACTTTATTAAAGAAACCATTGAAACCATTCATTTCTATGGTGCTGGATGCAAAGGAGCGGCAAAAGAAGGCCTACAGAACATTTTTCATGATGTCTTCCCAAATACAAGCGCTATACTCGAATCTGACCTTCTTGGGGCTGCTAGAAGCTGCTGCGGAGGCAAACCCGGAATAGTTGCCATTATGGGAACTGGAAGTCATTCTTGTCTTAGTGATGGGCATAAGATCATTCATGAAAGGCCAGGACTCGGATATCTTTTAGGAGATGAAGGAAGTGGGAATCATTTAGGCAAGCTTTTATTAAAATCCTATTTTTATGATGAGCTAACTACAGTACTAAGATTAGAGCTTGAATTATCCCACCCTACTGTTAAAGATAATTACCTGGCCACACTATATTCCTCCAATAGGGTTTCCAAAGAGCTGGCTTCATTTGTACCTTTTATCATAGACCATCTTCAATATCCAGAAATAATTAACATAGTAAGAACAGCACTCAAAGAATTCTATAGCAATCGCTTATCGTATTATTCTGATAAAAAGGAATGGCCGCTTTATTTCAATGGCTCCGTAGCTTACCTCATGAGAGAATATCTAAAACCTTTTCTGCTTGAATTTGGTTTTACGAATGTACACTTTAATCAAAACCCCATCCAATCACTTGTTCAATATCATTTGATGTATGACTGAAATAAAACGAATCGGTGTTTTTACCTCTGGAGGTGATGCTCCAGGAATGAATGCTGCCATAAGAGCCGTAATCCGTACAGCGAGTTTTTATGACCTACATGTTTATGGAATCCATCGCGGATTTGAGGGTATGATTGATAATGAAATCAGCAGATTAGAAGCAGATGATGTCAGAAATATTCTCCAAAGAGGTGGAACTATACTAAAAACATCCAGAAGCCAACGATTTATGACTCCTGAAGGCAGAAAAATAGCTTTCGAAAACTTGCAGGCTAATGATATCGATGCATTGGTTGCCATTGGTGGAAATGGTACTTTTACCGGAGCTCATGTCTTTAACCAGGAATATAATATTCCTACAGTAGGCTTGCCGGGAACCATTGATAATGATTTATTTGGTACCGACTTCACGATAGGATTTGATACCGCGGTAAATACAGCCATTGAAGCTGTTGACAAAATCAGAGATACTGCTGATTCTCACAATCGGCTATTTTTAGTTGAAGTCATGGGCAGACATTCAGGGTACATCGCCTTACATACAGCAATCGCCTCAGGAGCCAGTGCTTTTTTAATACCTGAACATGAAACCAACATTGATGGTTTGATTGAAAATTTAAAAAAAGCCCTCCGCAGAAAAAAATTATTTGGCTTAGTCATTGTTGCAGAAGGCAATCACATCGGAGATACCATGACGATCAGTAAATTACTTAAAGAAAGAGTTTCTGAATATGACATTCGTGTTGCCATTATTGGTCACTTACAACGAGGAGGATCCCCAACTGCATCAGATCGATTACTCGCCAGTCGTTTGGGTTATGAATCGGTTATTGCATTGATGAAAGGCAAGTACAATGTTATGGCAGGACTTGTCAATGATAAACTCATGCTAACTCCATTTAATGATGCTGTTGTCAATAAAAAAGAACCCAGTGATTATATGATAAAGATGGCAGAAATTTTAGGGATGTAAACTGTAAATTAGTGACATCCTCCTTATGAGAATTTATCAATACCCTATTAAACTTAATAAAAGATTTTTATTCTGAAATAAAGATAATTTGATTATTATTGAAATTTCATTCCTACTTTTGCAAATATTCCCATTGCAACAACAACTTGTTTTTTGCCCTTATTTTTACAAAAATCATGTAAATACTTTAACACGCTCCCAATCGGTATGAGCAAATAAAAATATTTTATTGCTACTTCATGTGATATCGTATCGGGGTGTTAACAACAAGGTTGCATCAATGAGCTAAGAATCTGAATATTCATTTCTTTATTGCGTATTCCCAAATAATGAACTTTTATGAAGACTAATTCTTTCATTTAATAGTTATTATCATTAAAACATATAATTGATTTAAAATAAATGACACCATTCGCACATAAAATATATATTGCTACTTTAGTTTCTATTGTTGTCCTATGTACTGGTCTACTCTTTTTTTATGGAGGTTCTTATTATGGCACTAGTCTCGAAGAACGATTTTATCATCAAGACCACAAATTATTAAAGCCCAGTGGCATTTACGGTCATGGATTAGGTATTGTCGGTACATTGCTTATTATTATTGGTGTCTTTGGTTATATTATTAGAAAAAAAATGAAGCATAATTCTAAATTAGGTGCTCTTAAATACTGGTTAGAATTTCATATTTTTCTTTGTACCCTTGGGCCCATTTTTGTATTATTTCACACTGCATTTAAATTTGGAGGAATCGTTTCTATAAGTTTTTGGAGTATGGTTGCAGTAGTTGCCAGTGGTGTGATCGGAAGGTTTATATATAAACAAATACCGAGAACCATTCAGGGAAGAGCTTTGGATTTAGATGAAATCATTGGGATGAAAAATCAAATCCATGAAGAATTTAAATTAATACTTAATGAACAAGTGGAAACGAATATGAATTACAGCGATTTGGAATTCGCACTGCAACCCAATCATGAAAATCTATCAACCACAAAGGTCTTCAGACAATATTTTATTCACAACCAACAACTCAGTGAAATTAAAAACAAATTAACTGCATTATCTATTCCATCCAATAGGAGAAAAAAAATAGTACAATTAATAAAAAAAGAAATGATTCTTAAGTGGCGTATTGAAAATCTTAAAGTCATGCAAAAATTATTTAAATATTGGCATGTCATCCACTTACCATTCGCACTCATTATGCTCATCATTATGATTATCCATGTCGGTGTAACATTGGCCTTTGGGTATAAATGGATTTTTTAATTATGGAAACACTAGCAGAAGAAATTGGAATTTATGGTATTGTCCTATTATTGATAGTGGGAATCCTCATTATTTACCTTAGAAAACTAAGAAAAGAATCTCAGGTAGTTGAAACAAAAATAAAAAAAGCTATAGTTGAAGGCATCCATGAACCTGTATCCTTATACCCACACATAGATTTAAACACTTGCATTAAAAGCGGTGCTTGTTTAAAAGCTTGCCCGGAAGAAGATATCTTAGGCATACAAAATGGCAGGGCTACTTTAATCAATGCTTCTCATTGTATCGGTCATGGTGCTTGTTTCCATGCTTGCCCAGTAGAAGCCATAACCCTTAGAATTGGAACTGAAAAAAGAGGTGTTGATCTACCTCATGTAAATCAGAATTTTGAATCCAATATTAGGGGTATTTATATAGCGGGAGAATTAGGTGGAATGGGCTTAATTAAAAATAGTATAGAACAAGGCAAACAAGCCATGGATCATATATTTACTTCAGTAGATGCTGGTCATGGTCATGAGTTTGATGTTTTAATTATTGGTGCAGGTCCCGCTGGCATATCGGCAAGTTTACAGGCTAAAAAATATGGTTTAAAACATATACTATTGGATCAAGATTCCCTTGGAGGAACTGTGTACAATTTTCCAAGAAAAAAAATCGTAATGACGTCTCCAGTAGATTTACCCTTGTTTGGAAAAATTAAATTATTTCAAACAAAAAAATCTGAATTACTAGAACTCTGGCAAAATGTGATTCAAAAAAACAGTATCAATCTTCATGAGAATACTCGGGTAGAATCCATTGCAAAAAAAGGAAGTGGATTTGAAATTATAACACAAAAAGGAGTTTCATTTACTGCCAATCGAGTACTATTAGCGATTGGTCGAAGGGGAAGTCCAAGAAAGCTTGGTGTGCCCGGTGAAGGATTAGAAAAAGTAAGCTACCGATTGATGGAATCAGAATTAATCCAAGGTAAAAAAATATTAGTTGTTGGTGGTGGAGATTCTGCTATTGAGAGTGCTTTGTTATTAGCCGAACAAAATGAAGTAACCCTTTCTTATCGCGGCGATAAATTCAATCGTCTAAAACCTTTAAATGCTGAAAAAATAGATTTAGCAGTACAACAAAAAACAATACACTTACTTCTGAATTCTAATGTAACTGAAATTTTAAATAATGCTGTTCGAATAAAAATAAATGGAGCAGAACAACCCATTGAATTGTCAAATGACATGGTTTATATTCTAGCCGGAGGAGAACTACCGACTCAGTTTCTTCAAAAATCTGGTATTGAAATTACAAAGAGATTTGGTTACACTGTTAAATCTCATTCAAAGTGATAAAACGACACCATACATCACTTTTAGAATTAAAATATGTCCTATATTTTATATTGATCATTTGTTTCTTTCCCCTTAGAGCACAAATTTCACCTGGAAAATTATCCAATCCTCACAAACAACTAGAAGGCATAAGTAATTGCACCCAATGTCATGATTTGGGAGATCAAATATCAGAAGCAAAATGCTTAAATTGTCATATAAAACTAAAAAATAGAATATCTAGTAACAAAGGTTTTCACGCATCTCAGGAAGTAAAACAAAAAAATTGCATTTCGTGTCATAGCGAACACCATGGACTTAAATTCGAAATGATTCGATTTGATAAAAAAATATTTAACCATAATTCCACAGGTTATGAATTAAAAGGCAAACACAAAACCATCGATTGCAGAAATTGCCACAAACCGGATTTTATTCAGGACCCGGAAATTAAAAAAAATCAAACCACCTATTTGGGTTTGGATCCCAAATGTTTAACATGCCATGCAGATTATCATCAAAAGACCTTATCCAATGATTGTATCAAATGTCATAATTTCAACCAATTCAAACCAGCAAGTGAATTTAATCATAGCCGAACTGACTTTCCGCTGACAGGTGCTCACCTAAAAGTAACATGTATAGAATGTCATAAAAAAGAAATTCGAAATAATGTATCGTTTCAAAAATTTGCTTCAATAGATTTTCAAACATGCCATTCATGTCATAAAGATCCACATGATAATCAATTTGGCACCAATTGTAAGGCATGTCACATCGATGAATCTTTTCACAAAATCAAACCAACACCACAATTTAATCATAACCTTACAGGCTTTAAACTAGAAGGACGTCATAAGTCCATAGATTGTCGTAAATGTCATGATAATCGTGCTGGCACATCAGGAATGTTTAAAGAATTTGAAAAGATTAGTAAACTGGAATGTATCAGTTGTCATAAGGATATTCATGAAGGTAAATTCGAAACAGATTGTAAAAAGTGCCACAACCAGGAAAGCTTTAGGGCTAATAAAAACCTGGACCAATTCAATCACAATCTAACTAATTTTCCACTTGAAGGAAAACACCAAAATTTAGATTGTAAAAAATGCCATAAAACCAAAATGACGGATCCATTGCCACATGAATTCTGTAATCAGTGCCATACGGATTATCACCATGGTGAATTTACTCAGCATAAAATTTATAATGACTGTTCAAGTTGTCATACTGTCCAAAATTTTAAAGGCACAACTTTTAGTGTTGAACAACATCAACAATCTCCTTTTCCTTTAAAAGGGGCGCACCTTGCAACTGCTTGCAATGCTTGTCATCAAAAGGATGGAAAATGGAATTTCCGAAACATAGGAAAACAATGTATCGATTGTCATGCAGATTTTCATAAAGGATTTATAGATCCATCATTTTATGCCCCAAATCAATGCCTTAATTGCCACTCAGAAGAAAGTTGGAATGAGGTCCATTTTGATCATTCCAAAACAAGTTTTGCTTTATTGGGAAAACATCTGGAGACACAATGTAATAAATGTCATTTTACTCAAGAATTAAATAAACCTATTGTCCAAAATTTCAAAGGAAAATCAAAAGAATGCAATACATGTCATGAAAATCCACACGGTAATCAGTTCACCGAAAACAATATAACTGATTGTAATCGCTGTCATGGTTTTGATGATTGGAAAGCTTCAAAATTTAATCATAATAATTCAAGATTTCCATTGAAAGGTGAACATATTGTCGTATCTTGCGACAAATGCCATAAGGCCGAAGTTTTGGATATAAAGATTATCCTTTACAAAAACGGGAAGTTGGAATGCAAAGATTGTCACAAATAATATTACCCTTAATTTTAAGTGTATTCGCACTTAATGCACAGTCCCCTCATGGTGATAAGTTGGCTATAGATTGTGCTAAGTGTCACAGTCCGGAATCCTGGCGATATAACGCCAATTTGTCTTTATTTTCACACGACAGTACTAATTTCGCTTTATTCGGACAACATAAAGCCTTGGATTGCAAATCATGTCACCAAAGCCTTAAATTTGATGAAGCGCCAACTGATTGTAACTCCTGCCATGTAGATCCTCATAATCAAACCGTTGGATTAGATTGTAAAAGATGTCACACATCTGCTTCATGGATTGTCGATAATATTACAGAAATTCATGAACAAACCAGTTTTCCGTTAACAGGTGTTCATAGAACCGTTAATTGCAACCTATGTCATATTTCTGAAACCAATATTCGATTTAATACGGTTGGAATCAATTGTATAGACTGCCATCGAAATGATTTTGAAAGAACCACATCCCCGGATCACAAGAAAAACAACTTTTCGACCAATTGTACAGATTGTCATAGCCTAACTGAAGCAGATTGGAAGACAGATAAAGTCGATCACAGTTTCTTTCCTTTGGAACAAGGTCATTCCATAAAAGATTGTGCCCAATGTCATTTATCCAAAGACTATTCAAACATTTCAAAAAATTGTATTTCTTGTCACAATCAAGATTTTCAATCGACCAATAACCCAAATCACATTAGTGCCAAATTCTCAAACGATTGTGCATCATGTCATACTCTTTCACCAGGATGGAAGCCAGTTCAATATTCTGCTCATGATGTGATTTTTCCAATTTACAGTGGAAAACATAAAGGAAAATGGACCCAGTGTATAGATTGTCATAAAAACGAAAAAGACTTCACCTCATTTACTTGTATCAGTTGCCATATTAATCCTGAAACCGATAAGGTTCATCAGAAAGTCAATGCATACATATATCAAGATCAAGCCTGTTTAGCCTGTCACCCTACAGGAAGCGCAGATGAAGTGTTTGACCACAATAAAACACAATTTCCACTCACTGGAATGCATACTACCGTAGATTGCATTCAATGCCATAAAAATGGATTTAAAGGTACCTCTACCGAATGTGTCAGTTGCCATCAAACGGATTTCAACAACACCTTAAATCCAAATCATAATAAACTTGGTATAGGCACTGATTGCATATCATGTCATACTACAGAAGCTAATTGGAATCCTGCAAAATTTGACCTTCACCCGAAATTCTATCCATTAAATGGAGCCCACGCTAAAATTGCTAACGATTGTATAGCTTGCCATAAAGGAAATTACAATAATAATCCGAACACTTGTGCAGAATGCCATCAAACAGATTTTGATCAAACTACCAATCCAAATCATAAAGCAGGTCAATTTCCAAATGATTGCGCAAGTTGTCACTCAGAAAATTCCTGGGTGCCTTCTAAATTTGATCATGATGGATTGAATTTTCCGATTTTTTCCGGAAAACATAAAGGTAAGTGGACCCAATGTATAGATTGTCATAACAACCCTTCAGATTACAAACAGTTTACTTGTATCAGCTGCCATATGAATCCTGAAACCAATGATGTTCATAAAGGGACTAACGGATATTCATATAATGATCAGGCTTGTTTAGCATGTCACCCAACAGGGGATGCCGATTTTAAATTTGATCATAACACAACTGCATTTCCGCTGACAGGCGCCCATAAAACAACGGATTGTTTGATGTGCCATGCTAAAGGTTTTAAAGGAACCAGTACATCGTGTGCTTCCTGCCACCAATTAGACTATGATCAATCATTAAATCCATCACATAAAAAATTAAATTTTTCAAACGATTGTGCTTCCTGCCATACTACCGCTCCGGGTTGGGAACCTGCTCAGTTTGCTAATCATAATTCATTTTACGAATTAAAAGGTGCCCATGCCAGAATAGCATCTGATTGTATTAGCTGTCATCAGGGAAATTATAATAATACTCCCAATACTTGTAATGGATGCCATAATTCAGATTATGTAGCTGCTAAAAACCCAGATCATAAACAGACTGGATTTTCAACTGATTGTGCTACTTGTCATGGAGAAAATTCCTGGAAGCCATCCACCTTCAATCACGATGGGATGTATTTTCCGGTGTATAGTGGAAAACATAAAGGAGTTTGGAATCAGTGCATTGAATGCCACAATAATCCATCTGACATCCACCAAGTTACTTGCATTTCTTGTCATATTAATCCTGAAACAGACCAGAAACATTCAGGAGTTGGTGGTTATATTTATCAAGACAAGGCTTGTTTTGCATGCCATCCTACAGGAGATGCTGATGTTAAATTTGATCATAATACCACACAATTTCCTTTAACTGGAGCACATACAACAACTAATTGCTTGGAATGTCACAGCAAAGGATTTAAAGGGACTTCTACAGCTTGTATGGATTGTCATCAAAAAGATTTTGATCAATCGCAAAATCCTAAACATAAAGATTTAGGTATATCAACAGATTGTATTAGTTGTCATACCACCACTCCTGGTTGGAGTCCTGCACGATTTGATATTCACAATAATTATTTTGTACTTCAAGATGCTCATGCTCAAATAGCGAATGACTGTAAAGCATGTCATAATGGGAATTATAACAATACACCAAACACCTGTGTTGGCTGTCACCAAAAAGACTACAACAACACTAAAGATCCAAATCATATCACAGCTCAATTTCCTACAGATTGCGCAGCATGTCACAATCAAAAAGCTTGGGATCCATCCACATTTAATCATGATGGAATGTATTTTCCGGTTTATAGTGGCAAGCATAAAGGCGTTTGGAATCAGTGCATAGAATGTCATACCAATCCAGGTGATTTCAAACAAAATAGCTGTACTGGATGTCACATAAACCCTGAAACAAATGATCAGCACAAAATGGTATCAGGATATTACTACCAATCTGATGCTTGTCTGGCCTGTCACCCAACTGGAGATGCTGATTTTAAATTTGATCACAATTCAACTATGTTTCCATTAACGGGAGCACATAGAGCAGTTAATTGTCAGGAATGTCACAGTAAAGGATTTAAAGGAACCAGTACACTTTGCGTGGATTGTCACAAAACGGATTTTGATCAATCTCAGAATCCAAAACACATAGATTTAAATATTTCAACAGATTGTATTTCATGTCATACTACAGATCCAGGTTGGGCACCTGCTAAATTTGACATCCATAGTAATTATTATGTATTAGATGGCGCTCATGCAAATATTGCAAAAGATTGCAATTCTTGTCATCACGGAGATTATAATAACACTCCGAATACTTGTGTAGCTTGTCACTCAAAAGATTATGATCTTTCTTTAAACCCAAATCATACACAACTTCAACTTCCGACAGACTGTGCCTCATGTCATACCACTAGACCAGGTTGGGATCCTGCAAGTTTTGATATTCATAATACTTATTATGAATTGAAAGGAGCACATGCTAAAATTTCTAAAGATTGTGCTACGTGTCATAATGGAGACTACAACAATACACCAAATACTTGTGTGGGCTGTCACAATGAAGAGTATAAAGGAACCACAAATCCCAATCACGAAGCCGCTCAATTTCCAACAGATTGTGCCAGTTGCCATTCAGAAAATGCTTGGGTGCCTTCTACTTTTAACCATGACGGAATGTACTTTCCTGTGTATACAGGAAAACATAAAATGGTTTGGGATAAATGCACTGAATGCCATACCAACCCAACAGATTATAAACAATTTACTTGCATAACGTGTCATATGAATCCTGAAACAGATGAAAAACATATGACGGTAGGCGGTTATTTATATGCCAGCTATGCTTGTCTGGCTTGTCATCCAACAGGCGAAAAAAAGATGGCATTCGATCATAACATGAGTTCATTTCCACTAACGGGAGCGCATAAAACTACAGACTGCAGAGAATGTCACATTAAAGAATACAAAAACACACCAACTGATTGTTTCTCATGTCACCATAAAGATTACAATCAATCTACAAATCCAAATCATGCCAATTTAAATATCACAACCGATTGTATTAGTTGCCATACCACAGCACCTGGATGGGCTCCAGCAAAATTTGATATTCACAATAATTTTTATGTCTTGGATAATGCCCATGCTGATATAGCTAATGATTGCAAGGCATGTCATCATGGAGATTATAAAAACACACCCAACACATGTCAAGGATGTCATCTTAGTGATTACAATGCTTCAGTTAATCCAAATCACAAGAGACTAAATATTCCAACAAATTGTGTGGATTGTCACACTACAGTAAAAGATTGGAAGCCAGCAACATTCGACATTCACAATAATTATTATGTTTTGGACGGTGCACATGCAAGCATTGCTCACGATTGCAATATTTGTCATCATGGCAATTATAATACCACACCAAAAACATGTGCGGGATGTCATATTACTGATTACAATACTTCCACCAATCCAAATCACAAAAAATTAAACCTATCTACTGATTGCGTAAGTTGTCACACCACCGCACCAAATTGGGAACCAGCTACATTCGATGTGCACAATAATTATTATGTTCTTCAAGGTGCACATGCCAACATAAAAAATGACTGCGCATTATGTCATAAAGGAAATTATAACACGACTCCAAATACCTGTTATGGTTGTCATAAAACCGATTACGATCAAACCACTAATCCAAATCATAAAACCGCTAAATTCCCTACTGATTGCACTGTGTGTCATTCACAAACAGCATGGACCCCTTCTACATTTAATCATGACGCCAATTATTTTCCAATATATTCCGGAAAACATAAAAACGAATGGAACTTATGTAGTGAATGTCATACCAACTCGAATGATTTTAAAATATTCAGCTGTTTAGTCTGTCACAAAAAAAATGAAACAGATAGCGATCATAATGGAGTGAGCGGATATTCTTACAATAGTAACGCTTGTTATTCGTGCCATCCTGATGGAAAAAAATAATTGCTTATATAAAAGAATATTATTCAGTTGCTTAGTTTTGATTTCCTTTCAAGCTAGCATCAATGCTCAAACCAATATTAAAATATTAGACGGCACCGTTTCTTATGTAAACGCCAAAAGCATTTATGTAAAATTTTATTCTACAAAGGAGTTGCATGTTGGTGATACTTTGTACACTTATCAAAATGAAAAACCAATACCCTCATTAGTCATCACTCGCCTCTCTTCAATTTCCAGTGTATGCGAGGTCATTGGAAATGCGCAATTTAAAATTGGAGATCCTGTAAAGGGAATGATAATGCCCTCCCCTATACCAACTATAATTAAAGATACACTTCAAAAATCACCGATTAAACAAAATATTACAGAATCAGACACCAGCATTAAGGTAACAAATACCGATAAGCTCAAAGAAATTAAAAAAAATAAGCCACTGATCAACGGAAGGCTTTCCGTTTCTATGCTCGGAGATTTTAACCAACCCTTTAATTCTAAATCCACCAGAACCAGAGTCTCCAATTCATTAAATATCAGCAACATAAATGGATCCAAATTTTCTTTAGAAAGTTATCTTAATTATACACACAACTATTCCAAAGATCAAATTGGTGTTGGATTTTTTGATGAATTCAAATTATATACATTAGCTTTAGGATATCAGTTATCTAAAAATAAACAAATATGGATTGGCCGTAGAATCAATCCCAATATTTCAAACATGGGTGCCCATGATGGAATACAATATGAACAAAAAATAGGTCTCTTTTCTTATGGTCTATTAGCAGGTTCCAAACCCAATCTTTATGATTATGGTTATAATATAAAATTAGAACAAGCAGGTGCTTTTTTAGCACATAATGCCAATACTAAAAAAGGCTATATTCAGACATCTATTGCTTTTATTGAACAAAGGTATTCCTGGAAAGTGGATCGAAGATTTACTTACTTCCAACACACTAGTCCAATAACTAAAAACATCAACTTTTTTATTTCTGCTGAATTGGATTTATTTAAACGCATACATGAAGAAAACATAAGCTCAGTCAATTTCACCAGTCTATATGCTAATGTTCGTTATAGAATAACCAAAAAAATGTCCATCCAAAGTTCATATGACAATCGCAGGAATATCATCTATTATGAAACCTACAAAACCATTATAGATAAGCTAATAGATCAAGAAACAAGACAAGGCCTTAGACTACAATACAGTTATAATGTATTTCGATATCTATCGATGAATGCCAGTGCATTCTTTAGGTTTGAAGGTAAAAATGATATTCCTACTAAGAATTATTTATTCAATATCTACATGAATAATATTCCTAAATTACACGTTACCCTATCTGCTTCTACCAATTATTTAAAAACAGATTACATACAAGGAATGATTTATAGTGGTCGGATTTCCAAAGATGTATTTAAGTCTAAATTAAATGTAGAATTGAACTACAGAAAAATAAACTACATGTATTTAAGTAGTGAAACTAAAACAAAAGAAGATGTGATCGGAGCCAATCTCAGCTTTCAACTATCCAGATTGTCATCTATTTTAATCGATGTCGAATCTACTTTTGCAAATCATGACGCTAATTATAGATATTATATAACAGTATTACAACGTTTTAAAAACAGCAAAAAAATCAAAAAATAATGAAGCCAGTTCCATTTTACCTACTTTTTTTATTAGTCATCATATCATGTGATTCCAAACCAAAAGTCATCATAGCTGATGACAAACCTAGTACCCCTGCTGAAATGCCAAGTAATAGCCCTAATACTATGCCGAATACCGACGTTCACCAAGTTGTTGCGGAGGAAATACTACAAGCTGAAAAATATACCTATGTCTATGTGTCTGAAAACAAAGAAAAATTCTGGATTGCTATTTCTAAACAAGATATTACCAAGGGACACACCTATTATTATCGCGGTGGGTTGAAGAAAACAAATTTTGAAAGCAAAGATTTTAACAGAACCTTTGATGTACTCTATTTAGTATCAAGTATTATCGATGCTAATGAACATCCCGGAGGGCAAATAGCTGGTCAAGAGCCATCGATGTCTGAAACACCAAATGAAAAGCCTGTTACAGGTAAAAAAATAGCCGGAACGATAGCTTTATCTGATTTAATGAACAATAAAGCTAAATACAATGGAAAACAAATTTTAGTTCGTGGTCTATGTAAAAAAGCAAATTTCCAAATCATGGGTAAGAACTGGTATCATATTCAGGATGGCACCAAAACCAAAGATAAAGATAAAAATATAGATTTCACGATTACATCAACCGATGTTATTCAGATTGGCGATGAAGTCACGTTTGAAGGAACAATATTTCTAAATAAAGATTTCGGTGCCGGTTATCGATATGATATCATTATGGAAAATGCTGTTGTAAAAAGATAGTGTATTGGTTGATTGTGTGTCTCGTTGCGAAGGAGATCCTCACATCAAACTTAGGAAACTAAATACCACGCAATTTACTTTTTAGGTTCTGGGACTCGATTAGTTTTTTACATATATCGCGTGCTATTTCCATAGTTTCAGTAATTGTTCTTCCTTGAGCTACTAATCCTTGTATATCTTCGGACGTCGCCAAATAAACTCCTTCAGGTAATTTTTCAATATGAATATTAATAGATTCTCCCAAAATAAATGTAAATTAAATTTTAGAACTCCATATTCTATACATAATCTAATGGACATCTGTTTGATTTGTTTACAAACTATATACAAATAATATGTATTTTTAAAGAGTTGTCATATAAATTTGGACCGGCCTTAAGATGAACGAACTAAAAGACATGGAAATGTCTTTTAGTGAAGTGAACCTATCAAATTAGCGGAGCCTTCGAAGCTAATTTGTTAGGCTTGATGGAGGTTGTATTGAAACCATGATGAAAAAATTCAAAACTGTATAACTGAACGAACTTTGATTATTTATCAAAGTAATGAACGACAATTCATTAAGTGAAAGAACGCTTTAGCGCAGAATGGTGATGAAATTTTTATTTGAAATAGAACTGATTATGCTTAGAGTGATTTCATGAAATCATTTTAGGCTTAGACCTTACAGCCCTGCCTGCGTGGCTAGTCAGGCAGGCTAGAATTTTTGGTTTTCCTCTGCCTGATACAGGCTTCGGTTCATTCGTTAAATTGTGATCTTGCATCACAATTTTCTTGGTAAAGCAAGATCACTCAATCATGTTTCATGAAAAAAGAACAAAAAGTTATCAAAAGAAGCAAGTTTTAAAACTTTAACGGAATTTCAAATAGCCAAAATAACTTTTTTATCGATTATTTAGTTTACCTAGGGCAAAGAGTTCAGTATCTATAATATTGAATTAATACTTTTGATAAGAAATATAACTGCGTCTTATTTTAATGTAGTGTTGCATTGACTTCAAAAGAGAAAACGAAAAGCCAAAGCCTTCAATCCTAGACTTCTTCTTAAGGATAAGCCAAGTAGTTTGAAGAATAAAAACAACTATTTAAATCAACTCACTCCAACTTTAAATCACAAACCGCTCTTTATATTTTCTTCTAAAGTTTATAAAAGAAAGTATGCTTAATATAATCAATGCGATCAAAGTATAATACACTTCAACGGGTAAGGGAACCGGATCACCTGCCGCATAGGAATGCAAACCAGACAAATAATAATTCACCCCATAATAAGTCATGATCACCGTAGCGAAACCAAACAGCGATGCAAAATTGTAAGCATATACGCTTTTTAGTGCAGGGATGAACCTCATGTGAAGTATGAATGCATAAACCAAAATGGACACTAATGCCCATGTTTCCTTAGCATCCCATCCCCAGTATCTACCCCATGATTCATTAGCCCAAACACCTCCTAAATAAGTACCAATACTTAGCATTATAAGGCCACCTGTTATTGTGATTTCACTAATTATGGTCAACTCCTCTATGGATCTTTTAATCTTAATTTTATTATTGTCTGTTGTTAAGATAAAGAGCACTAAGTTGAGCATACCAATGACAGCTCCAAGCAATAGAAAGCCGTAACTTCCAGCCTCCATAGAAACATGGATAGTCAACCAATAAGAATTCAATACCGGAACTAAGGGAGTAATTTCCGGATCCAACCAACTCATTCCTGCTACCAAAAGAATTATAGTAGATAGCACACATGTTGCGGCCAATCCTCCAAGTGATGTTCTTGAAAATATTAATCCCGCTAATGTTGTGGTCCACGCTATATAAATCATGGACTCATAGCCATTGCTCCAAGGTGCATGACCTGATACATACCAACGCATTAGTAATCCTAAGGTGTGCATTACAAAAAATCCTAACAAGGTGTAAAATCCAATTTTTGAAATCCTATTAATATTTACTTTATGATTGAATACGGAATACAAAAAAGTAAATAGAAAACAAAGTCCAAGTAAGGCATAAATATTCCTCAGATTAGAAAAAATATTGAGTCGATTCAACCATATTTCAGTGGTCACTTTTTGTTTTGATGGAAGTATGGATCCTGAAATGGATTCTTGGTATGTCGTTAACTTAGTTAGCATTTCATCAGGGATGGTCCAATTTCTGGTTTCGGAGGATGATTTTAATTCAGCGAAATAAGTGGTAACGAATTCTTTGATAAAAATACTTAAAGCTTCAGGGGTTTTTGGATTTGAAATGTCGGTGGGTGAAATCCATGTATTATTAGGATCCCCCTTGATCGGAAATACTTTAAATAGTTGTGTTGAAAAAACCATATTCGCAATGTTCACCTTCTCATCCAACTTAATAATGGCTTTCTCAAATGTACCATGATCCTTAGGGTTCATGACTTGTGCAGCGCGAATGAATTCTTTAAGTTTATACTCCCCTTCTTCATTGAAAAAATTTCGATAACTCGTGAGCCCAGCATTTATTCCTAAGATCTTTAATACTTCCGGATGATTGCCGGATTGAATGATGGGTACATTTTCCCAGGTCTCCGGATCTAACATCATTGAAATGTAGATTTGGTTTTCACTTAGACCATAAAGCTCACTTTTCTTTGAAAGTTTGCGAACGACTTCACTGGCTAAAGTATTTATGGGTTCGAATCGTCCCTTAAAATCCTGGACCAATAATTCACCTAACTTATTAGCGTGTTCAGCACTTACTAATACGGCTGGTTGAGTGATTTCCGAATTGGAAAAACCCATTACAGGAACTGCAAAAAATACACTTATCCACAAGAGTATAAGCATTGATGAATTCTGAATTTCCTTTAATTTCTTGGTCAAATAAGCAAATCTAGTGTTGGGTTGAAAAAAAACAAACAACAATCCTATCGTAAGCAATATATACCCAATATAGGACAACCAAGTACCAATAAAATCGTGATTTACACTCAAATAAGTTCCTAATTCATCCTGATCAAAAGAGGATTGAAAAAAACGATACCCTTGATAATCCAAAATATTATTCATAAAGATGCGCTTATCCATTTTAACATCTTTAACCGGATCTGTTAAAGTAACTTCACTGGCATAAGATGATGGATTTTCGGTACCTGGATATTTATCCATGATAAAATCTTTGAGGTACAATGAAAACGGCAATTCTATTCGTTTGGAACCATAAGCTATTCCAATGGTGCTTTCGGCAGATTCTATAGTTTTGTATTCACCTTCAGATCCTTTTCTTCCAGTAAGCATAAGTTCATGATGTTGACCGTCCATTTCAACATCCAGTCTTAATCCAACGATACTTTCACTCTTTACTTTGATGTCCTTCGATGTTGTATTCAGAACAGCAGAACGTGCAAATTCAGCAATTACAAAATTAGAATTACCCATATTGTACAGTGACCGGGTACGCAATGGTCGTAATTCACCGGCAGCAATGGTATCCAATTTCTGTGTCGCCATCACCATTTGAGTAATGGGTCTGTCTACTTTGAAGTAAAGGGAATCGTTTTGCATCGAAATATTTACATAACCAGGCATTTCAGGGTTTCCAAAATTGATTTTGGTTCCGCTTAGATTGACCTGATCACCATACTTTACATGATATTCTTCCCTACCATTCATCCCCCCAATGACTACTTTGAGCATGGCAAGTCCATCGGGGCTATCGGTCATTTCTTCAACCGGGTTGGGAATAAAATCCTTGAGTTTAACCTGAATAATTTTATTTCCAATTTGGTATTGCTTATCGAATTTATTTTTTCCTAAAGAAGAAAAATACACTTTTTCAGCAAAGCTATAGGTCTTCTCATGATACAATACTTTAAAATTCAAATAGGTCTCGGCCGATAAAAAATCATTCGATGATGACCCTTCTCTGATGTGCATGATTCCTTCATACCCAAAGTACCTAGTCACCCCAGCTCCAAGAAGAATAATGATGATCGCAGCATGAAATGTCAGAGCTGCCCATTTCCTTTGTTGGATCATCCGAAACCTGCAAATATTAACAAGTATACTTAGCCCAAACAGCACGAGCAACAATTCAAACCACCAGGTTCTAAAGATGAGGTCCTGTGCGGAGCTGGTACCAAAATCATTCTCTACAAATGTGGCTACTCCAATAGCAATTGCAAATAGCAACATATACAGCGACGCCGCTTTTGAAGAGCACAATTTGTCTGCCAGCCAGGTCAAATATTTCATAGTATTATATTATTAAGCAAATGATGGGTAAAAATGATTTTAGTAAAAGACAATACCACTTTAAAAAGAAGTTAAACACATTCAAATATCAAAGGAATATTCATGGAATTGGTTCATTTTGCGATTTCTATATCATGAAATGTAGCGCTAAATGGAGTCACAAATATACAAATAAAGAGCTAATATTGGGACCTTTAAAAGAAGTAAATCTAATAGAAGATAAACTCAGATTAGTCTTTTATCTTAGACTGAAGTTGGTATTCATTTTCCAGGAAAATACAGGTAAAAAAGAAAACTAATTGCAACTTATGATATAAGGCAGGGGGTAACGAATTTTTAATAAGTTTAGGATTAAATGGCATCAAAGTCGGAGACTTCGACGATCATGGGCTTGGTAACTCGGCTTTAGCCAACAAAACAAAGCTACAAGCATAAACATAAAGAACCAATAAACAAATTTTTGTGCAGTTTATTAAATACACATGGAAATATTGTTATCAGCATTGCATAGTTTAGGTGGCATTTGAATTGCTTAAATGGCATCAATTACATTGAAAGAAGTCAGAGACTTCTACATTCGTTAATTTAAATGATTTTATCAATAAATTAAACTTTGGATAACTTATTAACATGATATATTGAATGTATTAATATCTCAAATTATTAGTAATTTTAGGCGATGAAAACAAAAGAAGCGTTCCATAAACTCAATGATAAAATTGAAGATGAGGGTCAATTAAACGATTACTATAATCTAATTTCTAAACTAAACAACAGCCAAGAAGGGATATTGTGGAATTCCCTTACTCTCGAACAAAAGGAGGAGCTTATGCTTTCATATGAAGAAAGTAAAGATCCGAAAAATTTAATTAGTCATGAAGAAGTTGTTGGCCGATTCAGCAAATGGTTAGAAAAATAATTTGGTCTAAAAGAGCTACTTCAAATTTAGCTTCATTGACTGAATATCTAAATCAGAATTGGAGTGAAAATCTCGCCAAATAATTTGTACAAAGAACATTTGAGCTTGTAGAACTCTTAAGTAAACAACCAAATATTGGACCTTATCAAAATTCCGAAAAGAAAATCAGAGGAATACTTAATTCAAAATATAATAGACTATTTTATCGAACAAGCTCAAACAAAATCATAATACTCAGTATATTCGATATGAGATCCAATCCTAAAAAACAAATTTAAAAAACACAGTATAATCTATTGGACTACTATTAAGAGGCAGAAACATCATAGCCACCAAAGATGAATTTTACAAATTATTGGCATTGGAACAGAGACTCTGAAGAACAGGGTAATCGAGTAATCGGTAATCAGATAAGAATTAATAATTACATCGAAGTCTCTGACTTCGACGATTGTGGTAATTTTATAAAAAAGCCAGTATTACTTAACATTACAAGACTACAAAACTTAACGAGGGTACTTTTTACTCTTATAAGTTGGACGAGAGTAAATTTTAAGGCTTTTTGACCTTGTTTAATTAACGTGAGTAAAACTACTGCGAAAGGCGATCAGGGTATATTAAATTTTACTAACTTTAAAGTTTATTTTTATCGTAAAATAAATAATTTAACAACTTTATAGTTGCATATTATAATAATAGATGTACCTTCGTTTAGTAAAACAACGTATGAGCTCAGAAGCGCAAGTAGCATCCTTTTTAAAAGACTTCAAAGAAAAGATGAAGATTTGGGATGTACTCTTTCGTGACGATAGAGGCAAAAATATCCAGGCTCTTGTGGACTTAGAACTTCGCCCTATAGAACGAAAAGCTGCTCTGGAAGCACTCGAAACCAAAGACTACTGCGAAGGCCCACTCGAAGAAAAACTTTACGGAGGTACTGAGATGTGGGTGTTTGGCAAAAACATAAAGAGACGGGAAGTGTATATTAAAATTACAATGGGTGCAGTGGGCTGCTGTGTTATCTGCATTTCTTTTCACTTGGCACAAAATAAAATGAAATATCCATTAAAATAATAAAATATCGGTTAAAATAAATAATTATGAAAAGTCCAATCACAAGTAAGGAAATGAAATTGACCAAAGAACGCAGGGCAATGGATTTCAGAAAGGAAACATTTGAAATTGTGTTTCATTTTTACAGATGCGAGGATAGCGGAGAACAATTTACCTCTACATCATTAGATGAAGTGAATATGAATCAGGTATATAATCAATACCGAGACAAATTCAACATTCCATTTCCAGATGAAATCATCAGAATTCGAGAAAAGTATGGTTTGTCCGCAGTCAAGATGTCGGAAATTTTAGGCTTTGGTGTTAATAGTTATCGCCAGTACGAATCAGGTGAAATGCCAAGTATAGCCAATGCCAAAATGATACAGATGGTGGACGATCCTAAGTTTTTTATTGATATGGTTGAGTTATGTGCAACCCTAGATGACAAAGCAAAAACAAAGTATATTCAGAAAGCACAAATATTGTTAGAAGAGAGAAAACGAAACATGTTCAATTTGAATTTCAAGGAATATTTATTGGGCAACCACTTGGCAGATATTTATTCAGGATACAGAAATCCCAATTTTGAAAAGTTTACCGAAATGGTAGTCTATTTTTCAGAAAAAATTGCACCCTTCAAAACCAAGATGAACAAATTATTGTTCTATACCGATTTTCTAATGTTCAAACAAAGTTGTTTTTCCATCAGCGGAGTGCGGTACAAAGCCATTGATATGGGACCTGTGCCCAACAATTTTCAAAGTATTTTTGAATATTTAGTCAATAAAGAAGAAATAGAAATTCACACCACCGAATTTCAAAATGGCCATACAGGCGAACAATTCAAAGCAAGAAAGAACAGACCATTTAAAGCTGATTTGTTTTCAGAAAGTGAATTAGCTGTTTTAGATAAAGTAGCAACTGTATTTAAACTCACCAGTACTAATGACATTATTGAATTAAGTCATTTAGAAGAAGCGTGGAAGAAAAACGAAAAAGACAAAAGCGCCATCAGTTATGAATATGCCTTTGAGTTAAAACAGATTTAATCAATTACGAAACAATATCGAACCTGAAGTGATAGAAAGAAGATATTTAAAAGGAATCAAAAACTTATTTGATATTTATCTTCCAATTGTTGATGGAGTATTTATCTTTGACAATTCAAATGGCAAACATGAACTCTTGGCACAAAAAATGATCAATGAAAATTTAAACGCCCTTGATTACTCAACATTTAATAATCTAAAAAAAATTTATGACAACAGTTGAAGAACAGATTGAACTTAGAGATAAAATTTTACTTGGTCTTGAAATAGTTTATGAAAGACTGATTGAGTTCAAAAAGCAAAAAAATACCGAACTTGTTGTTATGAGAAACAACAAAATTGTTAAAATAAAACCAGAATAAAAAAATAAAATGCTAGGCAACCTAAGTTCTAGCAATAAACTTGAATTGATTTAGAAAGGTAATTGTGTTTCAACAATAAAATTCACTAATCAATATTATGAATACTTTTAACATGAACCAATTTTGATGCAAAGTTGAGTCATGCAAGAAAATCTTCTCTTGCCAAATCCGTATAATCTTCAAGATCATCAATGGTCATCCCTGAGGTTAACAATTTCAACATATTTTCATCAGGATAACTTAGTCCTCTAATCGAAGGTTTTCCATGACAAATGTTTGGATCAATTGTTATTCTATTTATCATAATATTTTAAATTACATGAAGTCCAAAGCTAACTAAAATAGGATAAACCAAATGATCTCGTCATATAGACGAGATCATTTTGGTAAGTATGCCTAAACAATTGACCTCGTCAAAACAGCCAATTATTGAAGCATTAAAACATATTTATTTTGATTATGGCAAAGTCACCATTTGAACAATTTATTTAATAGCCACTATTTCCATAGCACTCATCGTTCCATTGTTTGGGTCCTACTAACCATTGACCATTACTATTGATCATTAAACATTGATCATTAAACATTAACCATTGATCATTAACAATTATCAAAAAATAGCCACTAATTCCATAGCATTCACCGCACCATTCTTCACAGCATAAAATCGACTTTTAACTTCGCGAAGAAAACTCACTTTTAACACTACTAACAAAATGCCTTTACCTGTTGGTTGCTGAGCAGGAGTAAGCACTATACTTTGCTTAGTTAGATCCTTAGCTAAAGAAACTGCAGGACTTATCGAATAATTAAACTGACCACTCACAAAATCAATTTCAGACCATGCGCTTTCTATACTGCAATGTGTGGCAGTAACAGGATAATGCAACTGATTCTGCGTTACGAAATCCGGGATGCTCACCACCCCACTTGCAATATCTACATGATAATTGCATTTAAGCACATTCCTCAATTCGGAATTAATGTTGAAGTTGAATCCCTGTAAATGGGCTTTGCCATCCGCAGTCAAAAGACCAAACCCTACTTTTCTATCTCCATGAAGATTAGTAGTATCTGTTTTAATCACCAGAGCAAGTTGTTTTACCAATCGACTCACCACCAAATCATCTGATTTAGTACCCGTAATATGTCTTAATGAAGTACGAATCCATTTACCCGCTCTACTAATTTCACCAAACTCTTTATTGATTTCTCTGGTTCTAGCAAATGCTGGGTTTGTTTTAATCTGAGTCTTACTTGCCCCTCCTTTTTTTCGAAAAAAGTCCCCATGTTTCGTATGTAAAAAAGTCAGCCCATTTAACTTGCCGATCATTTTAAGTAAATTAATTTGGTGATCCATGTTTAAATATTTAAAAAGTGTTATAATCATTGCAAACCTTTTTGCTCATATCAAAAATATTTTGCTGTCATTATTAGAACGAAGTATGAAATCCTAATATGATAGCGCTTGTCGTTTTAGACGTTTTAAGACGATTTAGACGTTTTAATACACATATTAATGGTTAATGATTAATTATCAATGATTAATTGGGAAATGGAAATTGTTAATGAATTAATTATTAATGGTTATAGGTTAAAAGGATTTTTCAGAACTCCTTACATTACTGAAATTAGAAAAGCAGTTTAAATATTATCTTTATTGATTGACATTTTTCTAAAATATTAATTTTCATTCTAATTAAAAACTTTTTGTTCTTTTTTCTTGAAAAAAAAGAACCAAAAATTCAAGACTGTAAGGTCTAAGCCTAAAATGATTTCATGAAACCTAAATTCAAAAAACTCGCTTTTGGCCTTCTTTCATTTGTTTTGTTTATCACTTGCCCAGC
>JBGAVH010000029.1:54817-55098 GCA_044228225.1 Saprospiraceae bacterium
CGGCTTATACCTTAAGGTAGTTCCAAATTTCTGCGACTACTTAATAGTATATATTTTTACTCGAGTTTAATAGATATTGAAAAAAAATATAACATTAGTCTACAAAAAATACTATCAATTAATTTCCATTTTATAAAAAACCCTGAACGTCTTTCAACATCCGGATAATGTCTAAACCATGATTAGAAGGATTAATAGATTAGCATGATTTAATTGGTTTACTCATCAACTTTGGCGCAAAAAGTTTAGAGTTCAAAAGAGTTCACAACAATAAATTAATC
>JBGAVH010000002.1:0-252569 GCA_044228225.1 Saprospiraceae bacterium
TATATTGTATTATTTAACACCATCAGAAATGCGCAACGCCGAAGGAAGCTGATCCTTCAACACCTTACTGTAAAGGCCTAAACAGCCTAAATGACAAATTCTTATAGCTCATATGAATTGGGCATATTTTCTTTTATACCATAAATTTAATTTTATGAAAACGCTTCATTTTTTTTCACAAATAAAACAACTATTTACTCAACATCTATCTCATTTATTACAGAACTCAAATAGTAACCACAATTCTATAAAATTTATTAAAATACAGCATTCTATAGCAACATTTATTCTGTTTTATTTTTTTACAGGAACTCATTTAATGGCGCAACTTGTTTCATTTCAACCGGTAAGTCTGAATCAATCACAGCATATTATCCTCAATAGATCTTATTCAAATTATTCAGTTAAGTCTTTAAATGTTAATCTTTTAGATGCTACTTGTTATAGCAGTTTCTTAACAGGATTGCCAATGACACTGCAACTTAATTCAAGTACTCAATTATCATTTATAGTAACTAACAGAGCATATTTTGGAGAAGAATATTTGGGTCCTATCACAGAATACTCAGGATATCCTGTTGGTACTCCAACAAAAACTTTTAAAATTAGAATTACCCCTGGCAATCTATTTATACTAATAGAACAAGATGGTGGGCCATGTTATGAGATTGTTTCGATTTCGAAGGAGACTCTTTTATATATGCCTATAAATGACGCTGTCATAGTGAGAGAAATACCATGCATAGACTTTTATGATCCTGATCATGAGTTAAATCCAGTAATTCTATGCCCTGAGTTTTATATTTATTATGCAGTCGTATTAACTCAAGCATTTGTTAATAAGTATCCATCCCAAAGTCAAGCAATTTCTGAAGCTTATTCTGCAATAAGCTGGGCGTCTACTATATGGAATATGGGTTTAGGAAAATGGAATTCACATTTAATTTTAATATCAGTTTTAAAGCAAGATGCTAATGGGAATATTGCAATTATAATCAATAATAAAGGTGAAAGAGAAAATTCTCCAAGTTATTATGGATGTATTGAGACTGATGTAGAATTTTTATTCGATACAAATCTTGGATTAGGAGGAACAACAAAGGGAATGGGCAATGCTTGTCAAGGTAATATTTATGGGGGTGGAAAAATTGAAATTAATTATCAAAATTCTAATAGAGCAATGGGAATTACTTTAGCCCATGAAATAGGTCATTTTTTAGGTGCTGGACATTTGGACAATGATACAGATTGTAACACAGCAAGGTGTTGCGAAGGGATTGGATCGCTAATGTGTAGCAGTGGACCATCTACTTTAGATCCTAATAAGGTTACAATTTTTAGTAGCACATTTTCTCAGATTGGTTATTATACCAGCAGTCGTCCATGTTTGTGCCAACCAAATAATACTGCAGGTTGTGAATTTTGTTTTTCAAGCAGTATAAGTTCAGATAAGAATACGCTGTTTGTAGGTTGTGACGAAGGAGCAAGTACCGAAGTAAGTGTAATATTAAAGAATGGTTGCACTCCATATACAGGAAAGAGAATGTATGTTTCATTTCCAAATGGTGGATTTCCCATTGATAAAGATTTTCTAGTTAAGTGTGAAGCAATAAATATTGGTGATTTTGAAAGTATTACACATGAGGATGGTTTAAGTTGGTTAGAAACAGCTGAGTTAGATTGGGAGCCCGGACAAAAAAGGGAATTCAAATTTCTGTTAAAATTCGTAAGACCTAAAGCAGATGATAAATATTGTGGAAGTAATCAGGAATTTAATTTACAAAGTAGGTTTGGTAGTAAAACAGCTGGTTTCGAATTCAGAAGAGATTATAAAATTTCTTATTCTTATCCATTAGTTTTAGAGAATAATACTGATTTCTTAACTCTGCGTGATCGCGCTCCTAGTTGTTTTTTTGCAAATTTTACAAATTGCGGAGCACTGAGAAGAGAGGGAAATTTTAGAATTCAAGGTGATTTTGTGATTAATATAGATCATTGTTTTCCAAAAAGTCATATTTTCCTTGATCCTGGGGCTAGAATTATAGTGCCAACTGGTAAAACACTTAGTTTAGATAACTGTGAAGTATCAGCTTGTGGCACAGATTTCTGGGATGCAATTGTATTAGAAGAGGGGGCTAATCTGAATATTATTAATTCCAAAATTTCTGGTGCTTTTTATGCAGTTTATAAAAAAGGCTCAGGTAATATTAACTCTACAGATAAGACAAATATTTTTAATTGTAAAAATGGCATTTATTGTGATGATAATGCATCTAATGTAATTATGGACTTAGATGCTACTACTTTTGAAAGTATTACAGATATTGGCTTGAGAATAAAAAATGGAACATTAAATATTCAGAATTCAACATTTAAAGGCATGCAAGCAGGAATTGTAGCAGAACAATCTAATGTAAATATGTTAGGAAATAACTTTATTTCCATCGGAGCAAATACCTTATCGGATCCTAGTTTTACTCCACCCTATAGTGGTAATGGAATTACATTTATGGGTACCAGTACCAATAAAATAGGTTCGTTAAATTCAAATACTGAACCAATGTTGTCAAATTTTGAAGGAATGAATGCAGGGATTGCCATTAACAATGGAAAATATGAGTTACAATACTTAAAAATGACAGATATTGGGAGAGGTGTTCATATTAAGAATTCAAACACCTCAGGTAATTTTATCAAAAGGTTAGATATTAATTCAAGTCAATATGGTATTATTGCCAAAGAAAATGGTGGTATGGCCGCGAATTATGAAGATAATTATATCAGAGTCGAAGATGTTGATGCTTCAGGTATTTATGTAGGTGGTCCTACGGTAAATATCTTGATAAAAAATAATGCAATCACTAATGTTAATGGAATCGCTGGTGTCCAAGTAAGTAGTTCTTCCAATGTGAATATCAACAAGAATACTATAAATACTGAAGTCACTAATGGTATGCATACCGATGGTATTTACATCGAAAATTCCTCTGGTATTCAAGCTTCTTGTAATGTTATAAGCTGTGCAGCTTTTGGTGGAGGAACTTCTGCTTTTGAAGTTAAGGAATCTATAGGGGGCATATATAATTGCAATTCGATGACCGGAGCAGATTGTGGGCTCGTTTTCGCTGGTACTTGTGAACCTACTAGTATTGGTGAAAACGTATTATCTACACATCCTGTGGTTGGTTTTGTAATTGCAACTAGAGCTCAAGGATCAGATGGGTTCATCGGAGCTCAATCTCATTTGGGAAATCATCTTACTGGAATTAGCACAACAGCTGATGCATGGAATTACGGCTCCCCAAATATAGTTTTAAAATCACTTATTTCAGTATCACCTATGTCTCCATTTCTTCCAAATAACATAAATGATTTAATCGGAATAGGTTTTTTTAAACAACCTGAAAGTGCACCAGAATTCAATTGCCAACAATCCAATATTTGTCCTGAAGGTATAGGTTCTAGATCAAAACATACTCAGAATTCAGTATTTTTACCAAGTATGGATTATCTTCAAGATACCCTGCCTATTGAATCCTTTAAAGAAGCTAGAACTTGGTCATCTAGAAAAAATACCTTGGAGTGGATCAAGTTGAATTCACTAAATACTACTGAATCAAAAATTTGGATAGACCAATATGCTGGTACAGATTTAGATGTCTATTCAGATGTCACGATGGTAATGAACTCACAAAACAATTCAACGCAATTACTAAGAAATGATTTTACTATGTTCAATCATTTAATCCATAGAATTGAATCCTCAACCCCACATTCCATTTATGAAATGAACCAAAAGACTGTTAGTTTAATTCGACTTTATTCAATACTCAATAATAGAGCTTTGAATCAGGATGAAATCAAGCAATTGTATGATATTGCCATCCAATGTCCATATTCTGGAGGCAATGCTGTGTATGAGGCTCGTATGTGCTTGGAAGGCATTAAACCTATATTGGTTAATGAAGAAGATGTTTGTGGTCTTAGATCAAATGTACCTAAATCACAAAAAAATGATGAATTAAACTTAAGTGTTACACCAAATCCGGCACACGATGAACTTTATGTTCATTTGAGTGGCATCCAACCTGGAATCAAGTATAAAGGTTTTATTACTTCTTTAAATGGTAAAATAGTTCAACATTTTAATTTAAAAGCTATTAACAGAATAGATATCAGCAACTTTCATGCTGGTGTATACGTTATTCATATTCAAGATCATCCACAGATTGTGACAAGGGTGATTATAGAATAGTTATGTGCATTAAGAAATTCATATTAATCGTAATGGTTTTTGGGCTTGTATATCATTCACAAGCCCAAAAACATTATGATTACAATTGGGCATTTGGTTATGGTAGAAGTGTTCCAAATGATACTAATTTTTTTGGTGGATTTTTAATGAATTTCAATGACAATCTAATAAAGTTCTTTCCTCAACCAAGAACCTTTGATATCGAAGTTCAAACGAATAGCTACTCTAATGATAATGGTGAATTTTTATATTTATCCAACGGTTGTAGCTTAAGGGATAAATTTTCAAATAATTTAAAAGGGGCTGATACGATTGGGTTTAGCAGAGATTGGAGAATAAATTGTCCAAATAGCAGTAATAATGTTCAATCAGGTTTATTTATTCCTACTGATGACTCAACTGTAAATTACATTTATCTTGTGGTCGATACCATTGGACTTAGGTTAAAATATAAATACTTATTAAGTGCAAAGATTTATATACCAACAGATTCTTTAATTTATAAAGATAGATTAATTATTCAAGATACACTTTATCATGGATTACATGCCATACCAGCAATCGATGCAAATAAGTGGTGGATTATTTGCCCTCAATACAATGTTAATAAAATTTGGACATTCCTATATACCGTTGATGGAGTAATCCAAAAGATAGAAAATGTAATTGGAAATGTAAATGATTCGTTATCATGGGGTGCAGGACAAGGTTTTTTTTCACCGGACGGGAAGCATTACGCATTATATAGTCCCAATAGTGGATTACAGGTGTTTGACTTCGATCGTTTATCTGGTGCATTAAGTAATTTTAGATATTTTAAAATTATTTATTCAAATAACGTTTTTGGAGGATGTTCTTTTTCTCCGGATTCTAGATTTGTTTATGTATGTAATCCTACAGAGGTACTACAAATAGATCTTCATGAATCAGATAGTACAAAAGCCATTGACACTGTTGGAGTGTTTGATAATTTCTTTGAACCCTATCCTACCACTTATTTACAAATGGCATTGGGACCTGATTGCAGAATCTATATCAGTACTTATGGCGGTAATAGATACCTGCACGTGATCATGTATCCAAATAATAAGGGGAAGGCGTGTCAGCTCATCAACAGAGGTTTAAAATTACCATCCCGTAATTCATTCGCCATTCCTAATAACCCTCACTATAGAGTAGATGATCCTTATCCTTGTGATAGTACCATCGCCATTCATCTCAATGTTGGAACTCAAGACCAAGAAGAAGGTGTCTATAGATCCAATGATCTCATGATATATCCCATCCCAGCTGATGATTTGCTACATTTACAAATCCTTAGAGATCATTCTTCTGAATCTGAGGTGTTCATTTATGATATTCAAGGTAGAATGGTATTGCACCATTCCTATATATCATTGAATGAAGAACAAATTATTGATGTTAACACTCTGAATTCAGGAATTTATTTTGTTATAGTACGGGATCGGAATGGGAAGCGGTGGATGGAAAGGTTTGTGAAAAGATGATGTAATTTAACTAATTTTGCAAAAACAGAATTCCTAATTTATTTGCATTACTAAAATCAATATTATTTGACTGAATACATGTAATCTCCGAATTGAAATTGAAGTAATTCTAGTGACCTTCTTTATGCCTTGGCTAATTTATATTCTCGCCCCCAAGACCAATGTCCATAAATAGCGATGAGTAAGAAAATAAAAAATTCAAAAGAAACAAAAATGATTTCTTTAAATGCATAGAGAAAAATACAAATAATATCCACGATTATCCATATGATCCAGTTTTCCAAATATCGTTTTGCCAATAGAGTATTAGCTAATATGCTTGCTATGGTTACAAAAGAATCAGTATAGGGATAAGCTGCTGGTTTTGTAAAAACCTGAGGCCAGATAGAATGAATGTTTTTTATAAAAAAGCCAAAGATTAAACTTAATCCCAATGTTCCAATGGTTAAAAATAGGACGGATTTTAATTGGAGTAATTTAATGGGGATATTTATTTTTTTTTCATAGACCCAATTATACCAGCCATAAATGCTGATACCAAAAAAATAGACCTGTAAAAACATGTCTGAATAGAGTTGGACCTGAAAGAAGATAATAAAGAAAAGACCAATATTGATTAAACCAATGGGCCAGGTCAGGATATTTGATTTCGCTGCCAGCCAAACTGCAATAATTCCTGCTATTGTACCAAAAAATTCTAAATAACTTATGGGATAATCTAAAAGTGTGAAGAAGGTATTATCGATATAAAAATAGGACACACATCGGTTTATTTGATCGACTAAAGATAAGATAATATTAAGGATAATTGCATCCCAACAAAGACAATTAATTTGGTTTTAAATATGATAAGAGTGTAATGTGTAAGTTATTGTAATATAGTTAAATAGTGAATAACTTGTATTCTATTTTGTTTTTTTACAGCCCATGAAAAAGGGGCCCTTTTTAGAGTGTTTTACGGCATTCCCAATTAGGACAAAGTTTGACATGTAGATTTTTAAGCCTACCTTTGTGCTCGAAAACAGCAAATTTATGAGCCAAAGACAAGATGTATACGTTGATTCTGAGATATCTGAATTGCTAAAAGTCATTATTCATGCTCCTGATGCAGGAATTGATCGGATCACACCAAGAAGGGCAGGGGAGTTGCTTTTTGATGATATTGTTTATTTGCCAGTGATGCAACGCGAACATGAGACGTTTGAGAATATTCTAAAGCTCTTTATTGGTAAGGAAAACGTTCTTGAGACCTGCACGCTGATTAAGGAATCCTTAGATGCCAATGAAGCTTATAAAAAAGAACTCATACAGTTGATTAAGGATTTTGAAGAATTGCCGGAAAGCACCGTTAAATTACTTTTTGAATTGCCTCACAATGTTTTAGCTGATGTTTTGATTTCAGGTTATTATCCTGCCGAAGATCAGATTTTGTTTGACCCAATTCCTAATTTTATTTTTACGCGAGATATTGCGGTAATTGTCAACGAACATGTGGTCATTACTAAAGCATCCAAGTATGTTAGACATCGTGAGAATTTATTGACCCGATTTATATTTTATGCGCATCCCTATTTTGCGCATTTAATGGAAGAAAATAGATTGATCAATTTGAATTTGGTGAATGAATTTCCACCATCTCGTAAAGGTGAACCCATTTCAATCGAGGGTGGAGACATTATGATACTCAATAAGGATTATTTATTGATAGGAAGTAGTGAACGGACTACTGATCATGCACTCATGACCTTGAAGAATTTATTGTTCGAACGTGGTATCATAAAAAACGTAGTCGAAATAGAAGTTCCTAAGGAACGTTCATATATGCATATTGATACCTTGTTTACTCAGATTAATGAAAAACACTTTGTTGGATTTAAACCTATAGTCAAAGATGGATTGGGGTCTTATGTTACTGTATTTAGAATAACCGGAGAAGTGGTAGAATATCCTTCTGTTGTAGACTTTTTACATGCTGAAATTGATCCAGAAATTGAGTTCATTTGGAGCGGTGGAGGAGAATCACCATACCAAGAGCGTGAACAATGGACCGATGGGTGCAACTTGCTAACGATTAGACCTGGTGTGGCGCTGACTTACGACCGCAATCCTTATACGGAGAAAGCATTTAGAGCAGCTGGGTATCAAGTCATCCATGCATCAGAATTTATGCGTCAGGTCGAAGGTGGAGGCTTGGATGTAGCCGATATTAAGAATACCATTATTACCTTACCTTCAAGTGAGTTGTCTCGAGCACGTGGAGGAACCCATTGTATGTCTTGTCCTGTTTTAAGAAAGTAATCAAAAACCATTTATTTAATGTTTACACATACCACACAAGTTCGGGTCAGATATGGTGAAACCGACAAAATGGGTTTTGTTTATTACGGATATTATTCCCTGTATTATGAAATTGGCCGTGTGGAAGCTTTAAGATCTTTGGGATTGGATTATAAATCCATGGAAGATCAAATGCATATTTTCATGCCTGTAGTTTCATTAAATGTAAGATACCTAAGACCGGCACACTACGATGATTTATTAACTCTTGAGACCAGTATTATTAAATGGCCCAATACCAGTATTCAATTCGATACTAAAATTCTAAATGAGAAAGGGGACTGGTTAAATCAGGGTCAGGTTGTATTGTGTTTTTTGGATATAGCGTCCAGAAGAAGAGTGGATATGCCAGAATTATTGATCCAAAAATTAAGTCCTTATTTTGAAAAATAAATGGAATGAATGGTGGAATAAATTTTTACAATGGCCTATCATAGTAAATATAGTGATATGGAGTCAGAACCATTCATTGCCGGGATTTCATGATGTAAGTATTTATACAACTTTAACTTTTATTCGAAATGAACTGAATAAAAATGATCTGAATACCAGGGCAAGTGCGATGTCTTATAGTTTTTTTTTAGCTCTGTTTCCATCATTGATTTTCTTATTTACATTAACGGCTTATTTTCCGAAGAGTTGGGATTTTTATTCTGCCATGGAGAATTCCATTATATCTGTAATGCCGGACCGGGCGCAAGATTATATTTGGAAAGATATCGTAAGTACCATTCGGCCTAAAGCTAAGAGTGGATTGTTATCCATAGGATTTATTTTAGCCTTAGTGTTTGCCTCTAATGGTATGTTGACGATGATGAAAGGATTTGATAAAACATATAAATCTAGTTTTCGAAAACGATCATGGACCCAGAAGCAATTGATTGCTATATTACTGACGTTCTTATTAGGTATATTATTGATTTTTTCCGTATTGATTTTAATTTTAGGTGGTCAGATATTTAAATGGATATTTGGCATACTGCATTTAAGTAAATTGACAGTGATCGCGGTCAAATTTTTTCAATACTTGATTATTATCTTATTGTTTTATTCCGTTATCGAATTGATGTATCGCTTAGCTCCTGCATTAAAGAAGCCATTTAGTTTCTTTTCTCCGGGCACTATTTTTGCTACTCTAGGTTCCATCATCACATCCGTTTTGTTCGGATATTTTGTGGACCATTTTTCAACCTATCATAAAGTCTATGGTGCTATTTCAGCATTGATTATAACCTTGATTTGGATCAGACTAAATGTTTTAATTTTGATCCTAGGATTTGAATTGAATGCCGGAATTATTATCAATAGAGATATTAGGCAATTGGCATTAATACAAGACGAAGAAGATTAATGATGTCTAAGAATTTAATGCTTGAGTAAAAAACTGATTCAGTGGTAATGCCACTTTATAACAATCTAAGATGTGTTGATCTAATTTGGGTTTCAAGATCAATTCGCTATCAAATTCACAGGTATAAAAAAAGGATTTATTATAGAGAAGCGCTTGTTTGCTTGCTGCTTCGTTAAATTCTGCCGGAATCTTTTTATTTTTTTCACCTTGAATATTCTGATACAAAGCAACAAATTTTTTATCATGAATCAATTTATCAAATTCCTTTAAATGACTTGCTATGTAAGTTCTTATTTTTAGTAAATTTTCTGTACTGGGGGCATAAACTCCAGTATAAATATGAATTTTATCTGCCTTGAATTCCATATACAATCCCGGGGTTTCAAAGTCTTTTTTACCACCTGGGGAAATAGCAGCGGACATATGAGATTTGTATGGTGTTTTGTCTTTGCTAAATCGGACATCTTTATAAATTCTGAATACACATTCTTTGGCACTCGTGTTTAGATTTGGGTATGTTTTTTTTAGTAATTCAATCATTCTTTCTATGAATACATGGAATGGAGCTTCTACATCAGATTTAAATCGTTCTTTGTTGGCATTGAACCATTCTCGATTATTATATACTTCCAGATCAGCCAGAAAATTTAAAAATGCCGTCTTAAAAAAGATCATATAAAATATTTATTAGGGTAAAACTACAATTGTTTTTGTTTTTAATCCCAATATTAGATCTTTACTTTTTATTTGCTAAAATATTTAAAAAAGTGAAAGTGAATAATTGGTTTGATATTCTTCGGAAATAAAATGAATATTTGGAATGATTTATTCTTTTAAAAATTTTACACCATATGTGCATCCAACCGCTTTTGTGCATCCTATGGCAGCAGTGACAGGATGTGTCCGAATAGGGACAGATGTTTATGTGGGACCTTTTGCTGCACTTCGGGGTGATTTTGGTGAAATCATTATTGAAGATGGCTGTAATGTTCAAGAGCACTGTATAATTCACATGTTTCCGGGTGTTAGTGTGCACCTTAAAACTAATGCGCACATTGGTCATGGAGCCATGATTCACGGGGCTGTAATAGGCTCTAATGTCCTTGTAGGGATGAACACTGTGATTATGGACGATGTTGAGATTGGTGATGAATGTATAATCGGAGCCATGTCATTCATTAAGGAAGGCACCAAAATCCCTCCTAGAAGTCTGGTGGTTGGGAATCCGGCTCGCATTGTTAAAGAAGTTAGTGACGAAATGATCCAATGGAAGACCAAAGGCACTCATTTATACAAACAATTAGCGCGTGATTGTCACACCGAACTTAAAGAATGCCAAGCGCTCGATGTATTTCCGGAAAATTGGGCAACGCCCAATGGCGCATATAGTAGTTGGAGACGAGGAAAATAATGAATTGTTATGTCAAAATCCATTAAAAAACATGTAATTATTCAAGTCCTTGCCCTGTAGGGGCAACCGATATTTAGCGACGGATAAAATCCGTCGCATATAATAGTAAATAAATGTTTTTGGCGATATTTTTGCCTGATTTTTGCAAAAATAATGACAAAAACATAGTTGATTAATTACAATAAATACAAAAGCATTAATTATGAATCAATTTGTAAAAACCGATATAGATCAAGGATTGGCAACCATTACATTTTTTACAGAAGCAAGTAATTCATTGCCTGGTGTTATTTTAAAAGAACTTGTTGACCACATAAATGCAGCAGGAACGAATGAAGCTGTGAAATTGATCGTATTGCAATCTGGAGCCGACCGAACTTTTTGTGCCGGTGCAAGTTTTGATGAATTAGCAGCAATAAATGACATTCAAACAGGGAAAGTGTTTTTTATGGGTTTTGCTAATGTGATTAATGCCATGCGTAAATGCCCTAAGATCATTATAGGTAGAATACAAGGCAAAGCTGTTGGCGGTGGGGTAGGATTGGCGGCAGCATGTGATTATACTATGGCTACCATGCATGCTACTGTTCGTTTGAGTGAGCTTGCAGTTGGGATCGGCCCCTTTGTAATTGGACCTGTAGTAGAGCGAAGAATGGGTTTGAGTGCATTTTCACAGATGGCATTAAATGCCACAGAATGGCAGACTGCCGAATGGGCCAAAACCCATGGATTGTACCATGAAGTATTTGATACCTCCGCATTGCTGGATGATTATTTAAAACGATTCACGACTATATTATTGAATTCAAATCCCTTGGCTTTAAAAGAATTAAAAACTGTATTTTGGTCCAATACAGACCATTGGGATACTTTACTGGAATCAAGGGCAGCCATTTCAGGAGAATTGGTGTTGAGCACTTTTACCAAAGCGGCCATTGCTAAGTTTAAAGCGGGGTAGAAAATTTTCTTTTTTTATTATTTGTAGGACCAACGAATTTCGTAATTGATATTCTCAATCCTTAATTAGTAATAGAACATTCGTAATTATTTACCTCACCACCGTCACATCCCCCTTTTCCACAATTACACTTCCATCTTTAAGCTCAATCTCCGCATGCCACACATAAACGCCCGGCATTACATCTAGATCTTTGAATTTACCATCCCATCCTTGCTGGAGTTCATTGGGTGGGAAGTTCTGTTTTTGCCAAATGCGTTCTCCCCATCGGTCGTAAATGGATAACGTTTTGATGTTTGCTGATGCACCGTAAACGTAAATTGTAAAATAGGAATTCAGACCTCCTGGGTGGATTACATTGGGATAATAAATAGATACATCTTTATTGATAGAAAGAAGCAATAAATGGATAGAGTCACACCCTTCTTTTGTGGTGTAAATTTCTTTATACGTTCCTGATTTGGGATATGTTTTTTGGTTGACTGGCCAGGTGTAAGCATCTGTAGTGCTTACCGTATCTGCATGTTGAAATTCAGGGTTAACGAGTAGATTTAAATTGATGATGGAATCGCAACCATGATTTGTTTTTAGAGGATAAATATAGTCTCCGGATTGGGTGTATAATACTTTATTGACTGGCCACAAATATTCCTTACAAACTTCTGCTTTTTCTTTGATTTCATAATTCTTATGAATGGTTAAATCCAACTGATAGATGGAATCACAAGCTGAACGGTTAGTGTATTTTGCTACATACATTCCTGAACTATCATAAGTGGTTCCATTGACATTCCATTGATACGATCCACAATTTGATATATTGGATTTAAAATGTTGTGAATTGATATTCAGGTTTAGATTAATCACTGAATCACAGCCTTGAGTGTTTTGTAAAGTGAATGTATAATTTCCTTTTGTATTCAATGTTTTATTCAGGAAACTGATGCTATCACAAATGGTGATGGAAGTATCTTTTATGCTGGATGAATTAATATTTAAGTCCATGGTTATTATACTATCACATCCTTTACTATTTATTCTTTTATAATTATAGGATCCTGACTGTGTGTAAGTAGTGCCATTCCAAGTATAGGAATTGCATGCTGTTTGTTGGATGCGAATGTGATTCGACGAATGGATGATTAAATTCAAAGTAGCAATGCTATCACAACCGGAAGCATTCAATGTTGCATATTGATATGTACCACTTTGTTTATATAAATTGCTATTCCAAACTATACTGTCGCATGCAGTCATATTCGTAGTTGAATTGGTTGATGGATAGATGGTCAATTGTAATGTAGCGATGCTATCGCATCCATTACCGTTTTGAGTTTTGTAATTATATGTTCCGCTTTGTGTATAAGTATTTCCATTCCATACTAGGCTATCGCAACTTGTGCTATAGTTTGTTGATTGAGTAGCTTGTTTGATTGTAATATCGAGTGTTATAATGCTGTCACACCCATTAATACTTGGGAATGTGTCTGTATAAATTCCATCCGTTGTAATCAATATGCCATTCCAATTGTAATTATTACATGTGCTGATCTTCTCTTGTTGTCGAATGATAGAGTCGATGGTAAGATGGAGAATAGTTGTGCTGTCACAGCCATTGACCCCGACTGTATCATAACGATAATCTCCACTCATTAAATAGGTATTGCCATTCCAGTGATAATTTCCACAATTAAAATGCTCGATTTCTACTCGCATAGATTGGTTAACGACTAATTCTAAATGCGCTATGGAATCACATCCTTCTGATGTTGTTAATCGATGACTATATTTACCAGAACTATTATATGTTATCCCATTCCAGGTATAACTATCACAAGCATTCACTTTGGCAATAGTTTGTATTGGATGTAATATGGTTAAATCTAATAGGAGAACACTATCACATCCAAAAATGGAACTTCCTGTATAGGAATACATTCCTGATTTTTCAAGTTTCACTCCATTCCAATTAAAACTATCACAAGAAGTTTTTTGTATGGTAGAACTATCTGATTTATAGATTTTGAGATTTAACTGGACAGTACTGTCACAGCATGTGGCTTTTCTATAATTCTTAAATGAAGTATTGTTGTCAGAAAAATAAGTTACTCCGTCTATCCATGTATATGAATCACAAGTATAAATGGTATCTATAGTAAATTTATTAAAACAATTCTTATATTTTAATAGAAAAGCATCAGGATTAGGATATATTCCTGTTGTCGTAAGTGCTGTAACACCAAGCCCAAAATCAAAATCCACTGTGTCGTTAAAGCTCCCAGTTAGGTATAAATTATTTTGCTTATCAATAGTTACTTCTGCTGCAAAGTCCCAACTTGAGCTTCCTGTACTATTTACACATAAATAATTTCCATCCAGATCCAATTTTAATAAATATAAGTCATAAGTTCCTTTTGAACTTAACAACTTACCCCCAGTAGCTGAATAAAAATCGGCGATATCTTGGAAGCTACCTGAAATAAAAATTTCATTTTGTAAACCAAGAGCAATACCGCTAACGCCATCATTTTCTGGACTCCCAAAATTATTTGCCCATAATACTTTTCCATCTGGATTAAATTTACAAATAAAAACATCTTGTTCACCAAATGATTTCAATCTTTTTGTACCGTTAACTAAATTAAGATCTAGCGAACCATAAAAATCTCCAATACAATATATAAATCCACTGGCATCAATATCTAAGTCCTCACTTAAACTGAATTCCGGTCCGGCAATGGTATTTGCCCAAACAAAATTTCCAGAAGGATCCAGTTTTACTAGGTATGCATCTAAATCTCCATTAGGACTTAACTTAAAGGAGGATTGACCTGGATCAAAATCCATTGTACCATAAAATTGTCCTAAAACATAAATATTATCTAAATTATCAATTTTTATAGCACTACTTGAATTGCCTAAGAGATCCCCTTTAAATTGTTTAACCCAAATAAAATTACCATTAGGAGCCAATTTCAAGATATAGGTATCATAATCTGTTGGTCTCAAATTAGCAACACCTGGTCCAAAATCAAAATCTATAGTTTCTGAAAAATATCCAGTACAATATAAATTTCCTTTTGAATCGGCATCAATAGAACTAACAGATTTATTTTCACGTCCTTTAAGATGTTTCACCCATTGAAAATTTCCATCCAGATCCAACTTTAAAATATATCCATCATATCGATAGTAAAGTGTTGAATTAAGTTGATAAGTACCAGGTCCAGGGTCAAAATCAACAGAACCAGTAAATCTTCCAACTATGTATAAAAATCCATCCGAAATTAAGATTTTCTCCGAAGAGAGAAAATCAGAAGAGCTCCTTTGGTCTGTTGCAAACAACGACTTAGCCCAAATAAATTTGCCTGAAGAATCTAATTTAGAGATATATAAATTATAACTAGTGCTATTTCCTTCAATCAAATTATATTTCAAAGGTCCAGGATCAAAATCAACCGTATCTGTAAAAAATCCAGTTGAATAAACATTGTCTTGGTCATCTACAGTAACACAATAGCCTTGCTCTAGTTCATTGCCACCAAATTTAATTGCGCGAATTAGTTCTTGGCAATAAACTAATTGGGAAGCTATCCAGTATATTAAAACTATAAATATTTTAATCTTCATGCCAATTAAAGAAGTTATTCAACAGCACAATTTACATTCATTATTGCATTCTAAGTAATTAAACATCTAAAAATGAATATTTTAGGCCTGCATTCATAATATATTCTGCCAAGTCATAAAATAATATTAAATAAAGCATCAGCTTAAAGACTCGGTTCATTGAATAAACGCTGCTTATTGGATTTGTAAAATATTGATTAACATAGAATACAATATGTTCTCAAATTTATTACCCAACTCAAATCAAAGATAAGATCCTCATTGTTTGCCAAAAATGCCGACAAACGACCTAAAGGAAATTCATAATTGATTCCGTAATTCAAAATTGAAATTGAATCACTTTCATTTTCTGGGGTGCTTGCTATTTTAAGCATTTAATTTTTCCAATCTATATAGGAAGAAATGAATATCAGTTAAACCTTTTAAATGAGCTCCAAAGTCTTTGATTTTCGAAGTAAATGATTCAGCAAAGAAAATTTTAACTGATCCAATTTTTTGAAAATGTATTTATCAGAAGTCAAATATATTATAGAATTAACCTATGGTACTACACGAAAACAAAATCCACCTTTATCATAAAATTGAGACATTGCTGCTTTCTCTGGAATTGTTCTATAGAGTGTGTCTTTACTAACTTTAAGTAAATTAATGTTACCATCTTTCCCCATATTCATATCAACAATAGCATCATAATATACATGCCTACATCTCCATGGAAAATTATCCCAAACTCCGCATTTTTGAATTAGAAAATAATTTCCAGGATACTTTGGAATTAACATATATTCTAATGAAAATGAATCATTAAGGAAAGCATAATAGCCAATTAGAACACTACCTTCAGACTGCCCTGTTTCTATATATGTTGAATTTACAGTATAAAATTTAAAATAGTCTGAAATCTTAATCCTACCGATTGTGTCAAGGAAAACAACAACAGTGTTTGGTCCAAAACCTTTTTTACTCATATCATATTTCATATCGGTTTGCAATTCATGAACATGTTTTTCAAATTTAGAAACAAATCTAATCGTATCTCCAACATGATATTCTAATTGATATGGAATGATTTCAGCAGGCACATGAAATCTCTGAGGACACTCTTTATTACATTGCATATTGATTAATGTTGCAAAGATTATAAATACTAATAGAAACTTTGTCTGATTCATTTTTTTTTGGAAATTGTATTTTGGAAAAATCAATTATATTTAACTATAAGTTATTGAGAACTATCATATAAAATTTGGAATTTATTAATTAAATCTTGATTTCCATTCCCTTTGTTTGTAATTAATTTAAAAAAAAATGATACGGGAATTCATAACAATTCTGTTTTGCAAATCTGTGTTTCTATCTGCATAAACGATTCAAATCATTATTGTATTGGCTTTCAAGTATGTTAATGTTCAATTAAAATCATTTAATAGCTTAAGCCAAAGATCAAATATTAACTTGTAATTGGCAAGAACTTTTAAACCAACGCAGGGAACTTTTAAACTAATGTGTGATTTTGCCTTAAAACTTAAAGCTAATATCAATTCAAAGGATGGTTAATGCCTAAATCAATTGTGCTACGCATATAGTCTTGTCACATCTCCTCCATTACGAGAATGGACGAGATTTGTTCCTCATCTATTCCGCGCCTATTCCACGTCTATTCCACGGCTTATCCTCGACTATGCTTCTCTTGCGACAAGACCCTGTTTCTGCCAAGTAACAATGTGATACCCCTTGTGCACCTAAAAATGAACCAAGTGTGATCGTATGGGCTATTAGTTAGTCGCTGAAGTAGGACAAGGAATGTGATACCTTGAACAAAAGTCTCAAAAAGTATAAGTTGCGTCAGACTGCAACAAAAGCGATAGGAAATTTCGAAAATGATATCCAGTGCGAAGTTTTAGCAGACGATGATTCGTTTAGCTAATGATATCTTTTCATATTTAAAGCTAGTTGAAAAGCACGTGTATATTTAATTCATCAAACAATTCACATCATTGTTCTCAGATTCATTTATTACAGTATTAGAATGGAGTTTATTTTGAATTCAGACATATAGATAAGGGACCAGAGATGGCCAACTAATCTATTTTATAAACCACTTTAGAATTGAATGCAGTTCCATTCATTAATGCATAAATCTGATACATTCCAGCAGGTAGTGATGCTATGTTGATGGTTGAATGGTGGTCTAATTTTTCGTAGTGGACTAGTTTTCCGGATGCGTTTGTAATCCAAATGCTTAATGTTTCAATATTTATATTCGGAGATATGATGCTTATTTTATTAGTTGCGGGATTGGGTGATAGGATCCATTCGAATTTATTTTGTTGCGCTGAACTATTAGGTTCTTGGACCTGAGTAGATTTATTTTTTATAAGTTGTACATTAATAATATATGGATTGGCAAGGGTCAAACTTGTTTTGTTTTTTTCGAATGGATTGGCCTCATGTAATGGATTGTAAATGCCACCAAAGATATATCCCAACCATGTACTATCTTTTTGTATTGAATCTAAATTAATAATCTTATTTCTAAAATAGGGTAGCTGGGGATTAAGATATATTTCTGAATTGGTACCAATGTATGCAGGCATCTTTTCTTTGAGTAATGCTTCTTGAAATGTTCCATCAGACATTCGGGAAATGCTGCTGATAGATTTTACAAATGGAACAAAGGGATCTCTCACCACTTGATCTAATGTATCTCTATAATACTCCGCCATGCCTCCAAAAAAAACTTTATGCATCTCATTCTTGGCATCCGAATAAAATCCAACATGCGGACAAGTGTAATTAGCAAATCGCTGATTAAAATCCGGGATGTCTTCATAGCCATTATAATTCACTGCAGCAAGATTCATGAAGGGCCGATTTTCATTGACTAAAAACACGCCTGCAAAACACATTAATTTTTCATTCTTGTCTTGCATAATAAATGGTGACAAATTAAAATCCCGTCTGTGGAAATTAAACTCATCTACAATTTCTTTTTTGAAATCTATGGATAGGGTATCACCTGAAAAATCTATATTGAATATGCGACATGCTGAAGTATATCTTTGATTGACGACTAAAGAACTGTCTTTATAAATGCCTTCAAAGCGATGACCACCAGTCAAATAATACAATTGATCTAACACTTCTAATTGTCCTCCAGCCACAGCAAATGTGTCATCAATGATTTGTTTAAATGCAGAACCGATATTTAGATTTGATGTTATTGCCTGATCCAACTTGGCTAAATCAATCGTTATCAGACTGGGATAGGTTTTGTATTCACCTGATTTGGATTGTCCATAACCACCAATGATCATTAATTGATTGTTGACTTGAGTAAATGCAGCATTAGCAGCGCTAAGTGGTTCAATCATTGATGGCGACAATGAATCCATAGAATATTGAGTTATGGTTTGAGTTTTAGTGTTCCATCGATAGATTTGATCATTGGAAAACTTGTTCTCAAAACCACTGTTTTTATCATGTATGCCATCTAGTCGGCCACCAAACATGTAAATGGATTCATTGACAATTCCATAAGTAAAAGAATGAATATTAGGCCAATTCAGAATGCGAAACGTATCTATTGATATGGAATAATTAAATTGGCTATAAATCGAAGTACTGATTAAGTAAATACAAAATATTATAAGATTTATTTTTGATTTCACTTCAATAGATCTTTTGAAAATAGTGTTAAACTAAAAACTACCATTTTTCTTTGGGTAGCACCGTCATGCCAAAAAAACGTCGTATGCTATACTTGCCTGTGCCATGTACCAATACATGTATTAATCCTCCGGTGATAGCTATGTTTTTCATAAAAAATATGGAATGTATGTTTTGAACTTCAGGTGGATCATTCCAAAATGAAAACACAATAAATGTCACCGGTATCCAATAAATAAGCAATAAGGTCACTGCAAAAACCGGTCTGTATCCTATGAGTAAAAAAGCTCCTCCAATAAATAAACAAGTAATGGTGGCAATTAATAGGAAATCTTGCTGCCAGGTCAAACCGTACTCCGTCATGGTGGACTTAGTTCGATCAAAAAATTTCAATGACGTAAAGGCTTCAAACAAAAATATGGTGGACAGAAACATCCTAGCTAGTAAATCAAACAAATCTCTCATGATTTAAATAAAATGAAAAAAATAAACTCTAGGATGCTTACACAGTGGCATTAGGCAGAAAAAGACTGGCCACATCCACACGTTTCTTTAGCATTTGGATTGACAAAGGAAAAGCCCCTGTTGTTTAATCCTTCCACCCATTCAATTTGCATACCAACCAAATAGAGTGAGTGTGCCTTCTCCATAAATACCTGGAGTCCATTAATATCATATACTTGATCGGCATCTTTGATGGTGTCGAATCCCATGACATAACTAAATCCAGAACAACCGCCTCCTTTTACTCCAACTCTAAGGCCGTGATTATCAGGTATTTGTTGTTCTTCTTTGATGCGTTTAAGTTGAGCCATCGCGGATTCTGTAATAATGATGGGTGTTTTGGTAAGGACTTCCATGATTTGATTTAATTTACAACAATAAACACAAATATAACGTTTTTTGTTCGTGCCACGCTCAAAATAGCAGGCTTAGTTTAATTTTGTGTCACCTAAACAAGTTGTATGGAGTTTTTCCTGGAATTATTAAAATTAATATTGCCTTCTTTTATTGTCTTTCTAACCGTTTTTTATATGTTGAGAATGTATTTTCAACATGAGCGGCTTCTGAGAAAAAGTGAATCTCAAAAAGCGCATCGGGAGTTTTCATTGCCCCTTAGATTACAGTCCTACGAACGTTTGGCACTTTTTATGGAACGAATCAAGGTTTCCAATCTCCTGTTGCGTTTCCAATCCAAAGATATTTCAGCAAAACAATTGGTGAATACCATGATGCTGGCGATCCAGCAAGAATATGAACACAATTTGGTCCAACAAATATATGTCAGTGACAAACTGTGGGAAATTATTTGTCTGTCCAAAGATGAAGTGCTGTTTTCATTAGATGCCGCAGGTCAGGCATTGGAGAATGAGACAGATGCTTCTAATGCAGGAACATTAATACTTAATCAAGCTTCAAAAAGTGCAGATAAGGCTATTGAAACGGCTTTATTGGCGATCAAAAAAGAGATACATTTATTGTTGTAAACTATGGGTAAGTCCTGTAGGGACGACTCAATTTGTTGCAGTGGATAAGATCCACTGCAAATATTAGTTGCAGTAGAGTAAAATGGCTTGTGAGGTAATGCGATTACTTTCATGACCCGCTCTATCCTTAATATATAATTCAAATAAAAGCGTATCAGTAGGGTATTGTGGCGGTGCAGAACAAGGCGGAATATTGTCTTTGAATAAACAGCAAGTGGTATAAATCAATATTTGCATACTACCTTCTAATGAATTTCCATTGGTATTGGAAAGTTCCGGAATTTTATAGCTGTCTAAAAGTAAACCGAGTCTTTTGTCATAAAGGAAAATATCTTTTTCACTACTGGTTGCCGGGTAGGCCAAGTCACCATCTCCATCCTGAAAACTAAAAGTCAACCAAAGGGAATCTTGATTTAAATCGCCCTGTTCTAAAGCATATTTTGTTACACTTATATATTTGATACTTGGAATAATTGAATAATCATCAGTCGATTGGCAAGCCCATATCATAGTCATTGCACCAAGAATAGAAAAGAATCTAAACATCTACAATGATAAGAAAAAAAGTAAATATATACAGTAATTATTGTAAAGGTCAAGCAGGAATCAAATGAATGATTTTCAAACGATCTAATAACTTAAGTATGTGAAATGATGGATCAAACTCAAACCATTTTTTTGCAAAATTCACAGAATTGGGAAACTTATGATGATTGTTTTGAAATAATTCTCCTAACAAAAAGATTCCCCAAGGTTCAGAATTATGTGAATGATCACCATTTTCATAATTTTGGTAACCATATTTGTGACCACACCAATTGACTACAGCTCCCTGAACCGGTCCCATGAGATAATGAATAGGCAGTAATAAAAGCCAGAAATAGCTTAAATCAAAATGGTTTATTAAAAACAAATAACTAGCTGTATATAAAATGGCCCAGGCAAATCTTACCAAATAATGATCCCCAAATTGATCTAATTTAGTCCAAATAGGCAGGTCATTACAAAACTTAGAAGCTGGAGTTAATTTTCCTGAAACAAAACCATTGTAAATGTTTCGTGTATGCATCATCATTCCAAAAACATCTTTGAAAAAATATGGTGAATGCGGGTCTTCTTTAGTATCACTATATTCATGATGCATCCGGTGCATTACAGCATAGGCTCTTGGAACTAAATAAGAAGATCCTTGTGAAACCCAGGTAAAAAAATAGAACATGCGCTCTACTGTTTTACTGGCAGTAAACATTTTATGCGAAGCGAACCGATGTAAAAAAGAGGTGTGAAAAAATAAGGAAACAAACCAATGTCCAAAAAACAAGAGGAGTATATATATCATGATTTACTACTATCAAATGGGTTATTTAAAAACATCGCAAATTTAACATCTAAAGTGGTATGATGTTCAATTTTCGGTAACTTTAAATAAAGGGGTAGATTAATTACATTTGGAGTAAAATAATACACTTCAAAAGATAAAATCAGGCAAACAATCGTTGAAAAATTATAATATTAAATAAATAATTATATATAACATACAGATTAATAATTGTAAATAATATGTTATTATCTTGAATAGCTTAAATTCTCTAAGACTTTCGGAGTATTTTTGCATTTTAATTAATTGCTCCTTAATGAATAATATAAGAAATATAGCCATCATCGCTCACGTAGATCATGGAAAAACTACTTTGGTGGATAAGATCATGCATCAAACCAAACTCTTTAGAGAAAATCAGGAAACTGGTGAATTGATCCTGGACAACAATGAGTTAGAGCGCGAAAGGGGAATTACCATTTTAGCAAAAAACGTATCTGTTCGATATAAAGATATCAAAATCAATATCATTGATACCCCTGGTCACTCCGACTTTGGAGGTGAGGTGGAACGCGTATTGAACATGGCAGACGGAGTTGTGTTGTTGGTGGATGCATTTGAAGGTGCCATGCCTCAGACTCGATTTGTTTTGGCAAAGGCCTTGGCAATGGGTAAGAAAGCCATAGTAATCATTAATAAAGTGGACAAACCCAATTGTCGACCAGAAGAAGTTCATGATCAGGTTTTTGAGTTATTCTTTAATCTTGAGGCTACAGAAGATCAATTGAACTTTCCAACTGTGTACGGATCCTCCAAACATGGATGGATGAGTTCAGATTACAAAAAACCTACTGAAGATATAACGTATTTATTAGATGTTATTATAGATAAAATTCCTGCACCTAAAGTGTCTGAAGGAAACTTACAGGTTATGATCACATCACTGGATTATTCATCATTTATTGGAAGAATTGCCATTGGTAGGGTATTAAGAGGCTCTATTAAAGTCAATCAACCCGTATCGCTGGTGAAACGCGATGGAAGTATTGCAAAATCTAGAGTTAAAGAATTATATACGTTTGAAGGATTGGGGAAAGCAAAAGTCGAATCAGTACAAGCTGGGGATATTTGCGGTGTTTTTGGAATTGATAATTTTGAAATTGGTGATACGATTGCAGATTTTGATAATCCGGAAGGGTTAACACCCATTCAAGTTGACGAACCTACCATGTGTATGTTCTTCACGATCAACAATTCACCATTTTTTGGTAAAGAAGGAAAATTTGTTACTTCAAGACATATCCGTGAACGATTGGAGAAAGAATTGGAGAAAAATCTAGCCATGAGAATGGAAGATACCAATTCTCCGGACTCTATGCTTGTTTACGGTCGTGGAATATTACACTTGTCCATACTTATTGAAACCATGAGACGAGAAGGATATGAATTGCAGGTAGGGCAACCGCGTGTTATTATAAAAGATATTGATGGTGTGAAATGTGAGCCGGTGGAATTACTTACCATTGATGTGCCTGAAGCTTTTTCCGGTAAAGTGATTGAGCTTATCAGTCAAAGGAAGGGAGAAATGACAGTAATGGAACAAAAAGGTGACCTTACACACATAGAATTTAATATTCCGTCAAGAGGTTTGATAGGATTGAGAAATATGTTGTTGACAGCATCGGCAGGTGAAGCTATTATTGCCCATAGATTTAAAGATTTTGAACCTTGGAAAGGTACTATTCCTTCAAGGGTAATGGGAGTTTTTGTTTCTAAAGAACAAGGTGCTTGCACCGCATATTCAATAGGTAATCTTCAGGATCGTGGAGCCTTTTTTGTGGATCCGGGAGATCAATTATACACAGGTCAAATTATTGGAGAGCATATACGACCAGGAGATTTAGTTGTAAATATCATTACCAGTAAGAAATTAACAAATATGCGTGCATCAGGTAGTGACGGCACAACCCATATCGTTCCTAAACGCAATTTTTCACTTGAAGAGGCTCTTGAGTATATTCAAGAAGACGAATATGTTGAAGTTACACCTAAATCCATTCGGATGAGAAAAGTGGTACTTGACGAAAACGAGCGTAAAAAATCTCAAAAGCAAGTGGAATCTATGGCTTAAACCATTCGATCTGTCTCTTGGTTTTATTTTCGTTTTTATTTTATATGAAGTCATTAGTTTTTCTATATTTGCATATATACATGCAGTACTATATACGTTACAAAAACTAATCAAGGCGGTTAAATATATTTTTAGTTGTTTTCAAATTTCTTAAAGTTATAAACACACGTTTTTAGGAACAACTTTTTGTTCTTTTTTCTTGAAAAAAAAGAACAAAAAATTCAAGGCTTTAAGGTCTAAGCCTAAAATGATTTCATGAAACCTAAATTCAAAAAACTCGCCTTGGTCCTTTTTTCTTTTGCTTGGTTTCCTTCTTGCTTACCTCGCTTTCCAGTTTTCTGATTTAGCATTCTGTTGAGCTCATACAGTTTTGAATTTTTAACGGTTTCATTACATCATTTTTTAACGGCTTATCCCTTAAGGCCGATCCAAATTTCTACGACAACTCATTATTAACAAATATTACTTGAATTTAATTTGCGAACAAGCTCAACAGACGTCGTAATATTCTTGAACAGGGCAAAGAGTTCTGAAATTTAAAGCATTGAAAGTTTGATTTAAAGCATTCAGAAAAATAGGAAACTCTAAAAAGCATCAATTCGTAGACATATTGAGATCATTGAGCATATTTGCCAAAGGATCTCTAATTGCGAGTCTTTGGTCATGCCATTCTTTTTGTAGAATTTGATGATGGCAGAGATAATGTAAGGTCATCTCGCGCCATAACAAAACATCCTGTTTTTCGATTTCCATCATTTCCATTAGTAATTCAGGTGTCGGAAATTGATTCATAACTTTTATAAATGCTTTCTGGGACATATCGCTTTCCATATCGATAGATCCTGAAGTCACAAACCAATCCGTAACGGGTTTGTAAATGTCTGGACCGTTTTTTTTCTTTTTCTCTATAGGTGGAAAAATGATTTCGCATTCTTCCTGAATGGCTTCGTTGAGTATTTCTAAAGCAACTTCATAAGTTCCTTTTTGTTCGCCTTCATAGACGAGTTCCAATTTACCTGTAATGGCTGGAATAATCGAAAGTAAGTCAATTATTCTGGCAACACCCTTAGTCTCACCATTGATTAACATTCTTCGTTCTATGGAGCTGTATAATAATTCTAAAGCAGATATAGTAAGCCTTGCAGATACACCACTTTTTTCATCAACCAATTCATGTTCTCTGGCTACAAATGCAATTTGTTCTATCATATTTAAGATAGCTTCTGGAATTCTGATGGAAGCTTTTAAATCAGGTGCAATTTTAGCTTCTTGCTCTGTGATCAATCTAGAAATTTCTAATTCATCAGGGTAATGAGTGATGATTTGACTTTCAATTCTATCTTTAAGTGGCGTAATAATGCTTCCACGATGCGTATAATCTTCCGGATTTGCTGTAAATACAAACAAGATATCCAAGGGCATTCTAACTTTAAATCCACGAATCTGTACATCCCCTTCTTCCAGTATATTAAAGAGCGAGACTTGAATACGTGCTTGTAAATCAGGTAATTCATTGATCACAAAAATGGAGCGATTACTTCTCGGTATAAGCCCGTAATGTATACTTTGTTCATCTGCAAAAGTCAGTTTTTGGTTGACTGCTTTTATTGGATCTATATCGCCAATTAAATCTGATACAGAAACATCTGGTGTCGCTAGTTTTTCAACATATCTATCTGTTCTATTGATCCATTCTATGGGTGTCTGATCACCCAATTGAGCAACCATTTTTTTTCCGTATGAACTGATTGGATTCAACGGATCATCATTTAATTCTGATCCTGCAATAATGGGAATTTCATCATTTAATAAAGTGCAAATTTGTCTTGCGATTCTTGTTTTAGCCTGACCTCTCAATCCCAAAAATAAAATGTTATGTTCACTCAACAAAGCGCGCTGCAAGTCCGGTATTACGGTTTTGTCGTAGCCATAAATGCCTTCAAATAGTTTTTCTTTAGAACTTAATTTAGTGATTAAATTCTTTCTGATTTCATGTTTAATTGAGCTTGATTGATAACCACTTTTTATGAGTTCTCCAAGGGTTTTTATGCTATTATTGTTTTTTTTCATCTCTGTAATTGATTAATATTTGTTCACCTAATCCGTCTAACGCGGTATAAAATGCTTTGCCTTGATTAGCCTTTGAGAACGCTTCAACAAATTCTATTAAAAATGGATCTGTAGCCACCATAAAAGTGGTAATGTCAATACCAAGTTTCCGGCACTTGGTTGCCAGTGCCAGCGTCCGATTTAATATTTGTCGATCGAGTCCAAAGGAATTTTTATAATATTCATTTCCTTTTTTAATGCAGGTGGGTTTGCCATCTGTGATCATCATTATTTTTTTGTTTGGATTTTTTCTTTTATTCAACAAATTGATAGCCAACTCAAGTCCAGCTACTGTATTGGTGTGATAAGGACCAACCTGCAGGTAGGGTAGATCCTTGAGTTCAATTTTCCAAGCATCATCGCCAAAAACGAGTATATCTAAAGTGTCTTTAGGGTAAAATTGGATTAACATTTGTGCTAATGCTAGTCCAACTTTTTTAGCTGGTGTGATCCGATCTTCGCCGTATAAAATCATCGAATGAGAAATATCAATCATTAATACGGTGCTCGTTTGACTTTGATCAAAAGATTGTTGGATTGACAGATCATTTTCTGTTAAAGAAAATTGATCAGTATATGGATTCATCAATGCATTTTTGATGGATTCATGGGCATTGATTCGCTCTAAGTTGTCCCCAAATTGATAAGGTTTGAGATCGCCTGACCATTCATCACCTTTACCTTGTTTATTGGTGTTGTGTCTGCCTGGTTTAGCTTTTAGTATCTTTCCGAAAAGTTCTTCAAAAGCTCCTTTCCTCAAAGCAAGTTCCATTTTAGAGCTTAGTTTAGTGGACTTTTTTAGATTTCTATGGTCTGTTCGAATGTAACCCTGGCTCTCCAATTCTCGTAAAAAGTCAGCCATTCCATAATTTGAAGTGGTAAACTGAAATTTTCGATCCAATTCATGAATCCATTGAATAGATTCATTGATATCACCTCCAGTAGCCAATAATAGATCTTTTAAAATTCTAAATAATTCATCAAATAAGCTCTTAATACTCCCGTCTACAAGAGATTTATTGAAACTTATCCCATGAATTGGTTTATTTTGATTTGATTTCATAGATTTATATTGCCTAGATACAAACGAATTATATTCTGAATCGTTTAGAATTGGTCAATCATTTCTTTTTGGAAATGGGAATGGCTTAATTGTTACATTTGCATTCATTTTATAATTATTTAGGGCATGAGGTTTTTTAGTATCATTTTTTTATTTTTAAGTCTTAGTTTATCAGCTCAAAAGGGCGATATACGGGGAAATGTTTATGATAAAGCTACTGGTGAACCGATTGCTTTTGCTACCGTTTTTCTTGCTGGTACGTCTTATGGTACCACTACAAATTCATTGGGTTTTTATACCATAGCAAGTGTTCCAAAAGGTGATTATCGCCTCGTTGTGAACTATATAGGTTATGACAGCGCCAGTTTTTTATTGACATTACAAGGTAACCAAATAATAAATAAGCAGGTTGCCTTATCTGAAACGGGTTTTACCTTAGGAGAAGTAAGTATTTCAGGAAAAAAGGAACAAGCCAGAACAGAAGTTAAAATCTCATCTATTTCAGTTACCCCAAAGGAGATAAAAGCCCTGCCATCAACAGGTGGAGAAGCTGATATAGCCCAATATTTACAGATTATACCGGGAGTTATAAGCACTGGTGATCAGGGCGGTCAAATATACATACGGGGTGGGTCACCGGTTCAAAATAAAATATTGTTAGATGGAATGACCATTTTTAATCCCTTTCATTCTATTGGAATTTTTTCTGTTTTCGAAACTGAAGTCATTAGAACAGTTGACGTTCTGACTGGAGGTTTTGGTGCAGAATATGGAGGGCGTGTGTCAGCCATTGTCGATATGAAAACAAGGGAAGGGAATAAGACCAGATTTTCAGGTTTAGCTACGGCTAGTCCATTTATGTCTAAATTATTGTTAGAAGGACCTATTTCCAAATACAGGGAAGGTAAAAGTGGTAGCACATCTTTTTTGGTAACAGGAAAAAAATCTTATATAGCTCAGACTTCCCCCGTTTTTTATAAATATGCTGTAGATAGTGCTACAGGTAAATTGCCATTTAATTTTACGGATATTTATGGAAAGTTTTCTACCATTAGTGGAAATGGAAGTTTTTTAAATTTGTTTGGTTTTAATTTTAAAGATCAAGTGAATTATACCGATCTGGCAGATTTAAATTGGAATGCAGGAGGTGCAGGAGCAAGCTTTAAATTAATTCCGGGTTCTTCAAGTATTATTATCGGTGGTAACGTAGCGTATTCAAAATATTTAATTACCCTTGATGAAATTAAGGCTGAACGTAGATTAAGCGAAATTAATGGATTGCAAGCGAATTTGGATTTTAGTTATTTTAATCGCAAGTCAGAAATTAAATATGGAATAGAATTTAATGCCAATTCAACTGATTTTAGATTTACGAATTTCTTAAAAGTTCCAATAACTAAAAAAGATAATAATACCGAAGTTGCTGGTTATCTGAGATACCGTTATGCATCTAAAATATTTGTAATTGATCCAAGTATACGATTTCAATATTATGCATCTTTAAGTAAAACGAGCATAGAACCTAGATTTGGACTTAAAGTAAATGTTACCAATGATTTTAGACTCAAAGCTGCGGGCGGTTTGTATTCACAGAATTTGATGAGTTCAGTTAGTGAACGAGATATTGTAAATCTGTTTGTGGGCTTTATCACAAGTCCTGATTTGATTTATTCGTCACATGCTATTGGAGGATTTGAATATGATATTACTTCGAATACGGATATCAATGTAGAAGGATATTATAAAAAATTTACATCACTTTACAATCTTAATCGCAACAAAAGAACGGTACAAGAATCAGATTATACTAAAGAAACGGGAGATTCCTATGGGATAGATTTTTTAGTAAAATCATCATGGGTTAATTGGAGATTATGGTTGGGATATTCTTTGGGTTTTGTAAATAGAGATGATGGCAAGCAAAGATTTCCGGCATTATTTGACCGAAGACATAATATGAATGCGGTGTTGGATTATCAATGGGGTAGAGCTAAATGTTGGGAATTGGGACTAAGGTGGAATTTGGGTTCTGGTTTTGCATTTACTAAGATCCAAGGATTCATCGGAGACAATAAAATACCAAATGGCCTGGATACTAAATTTGGAATTGATAATCCGGATATCGGTATTGTGTATTCTGATAAGATCAATTCAGGAAGATTGCCATATTATCATCGATTGGATCTTTCATTAAAACGTAGAATTGATATAACAAAAAATGTTAATTTTGAAATCGTAGCCAGTGTTACGAATGCCTATGATCGCAAGAATATTTTTTATTATAACGTAGTGGAAAATAGAAGAGTGAATCAATTACCAATCTTGCCTTCAATATTAGTAGCCTTTCATTTTTAGAAAGAGGATCACAACTATTTGCAGTTTTCTAAAATAAGTTCTATGTCTTTTAGAGCAAAGGGTTCTGAATGCCACCACTGTGCATTGGCATAATTTAAAATATTGCAAATCTGAATAGCATTTAAAATATTATTTTCCGGCATTTCCACATCTCCATGTCTAGTCTTATATGTAAATGTCTCTGCATTATGAATTCCTTTTCTAATGATACAAGGTAATTGATTTTTTATACTTGAAATAAATGGAACATCCTTTAAAGAAGGATATAATTGATTTAATCCTTCTGCTTCATGACCATGACAACCGCTACAGTGAGTATCAAATAATCGCTTACCCTCTTTGAACTGTTCTGTAGAATAAGTACATGATATGATAATTAGAAAAATTATGTTAATGCCTACCCATCTCATGTTGTAATAATTTGATATCGTCTATAAATCGGTTTACGTCCTTTTCATCAGTGCCAAGAGAAAAAGATCTTATGTGATGGGCAGTATCAACTAAAAGTATCCAGCCACTATGATCTATTCCACCAGGTGCTGTAGGATCATCCATTGCTGTACTTAAAAATCCATTGGCAATATTTTTAGTATCATTGTATTCATTGCCTCTTAATAAATGGAAATTATTATTTTGTACACCTAATTTTGATTTATATTGTTTTAATCTAGGGATAGTGTCTTTTCTGTGATCCAAACTAAAACAGATATAAGCTAATTGACTATCTGCTTTAAATGTTTCTTCTAGCCGCATCATGCTTCGCATGACTTTTGGGCAAATCGTTTGACAAGATGTAAAGAAAAATGTGGCTAATATGATGTTACCTTCCAATGATTTTAAACTAACCATTTGGCTATCCTGATTCATGTAATCGAAATCTGGAACTTTTGCATATACTGTATCGCCTAGTTCGAAGTATCGATTACCTAATATTGGAAGTTTTTTGTCCTTACAAGAAGTTACAAGTAGGAGAAACAATAATGAAGGTATTATAAAGCGCATAAAACTATTTTAAAGAATAACCGATATGTTGTGTTTTGGTTTAGATTGATATGATATTAACGATCCATGTTTTTTCGTCCATATATTTTACAAATCGGACATTGTTCCTTTATATGTCCTCTTGCTGGACAATACGTTCGTCCAAAATATATAATCTGTAAATGCAATTTATTCCATAAAGATTCCGGAAATAATTTTTTAAGATCTTTCTCAGTTTGGGTTACATTTTTACCTGTACTTAATCCCCAGCGATAAGCTAATCTGTGGATGTGAGTATCCACCGGAAATGCTGGAACACCAAAAGCCTGAGACATAACTACAGAAGCTGTCTTATGACCTACTCCAGGTAATGCTTCTAGTTGGTTGAATTGATTTGGTACAATGCCGTTATATTCTTTTACAAGAATGGATGACAATTGATAGATAGCTTTGGATTTAGCAGGAGAAAGTCCACAAGGCCTTATAATATCTTGTATCTCTTCAATACTATGTGTGATCATATCAAACGGGTTGGACGCCATTTTAAATAGTATAGGTGTTATTTTATTGACTCGTTCATCTGTACACTGTGCCGATAACAAAACAGCTATTAAGAGCGTAAAAGGATCTTCGTGTATTAAAGGAATGGGTACTTCAGGAAAAAGCGACTCCAAAATTTCACTAATGTGTTTTGCTTTTTCTTTTTTAATCGACATATTCTTGTTGAAGAGATATTAAGAAATTCATGATGTCAATGTTATCCGGATAATCAAGTAGGCCTGGTAATTGTGATGTCCCGAAAGGGTTAACAGGTATGAAATCTAAGTTTTTATTGGATACGATGCATTGTAATTTGTTTGCATGTTCATCAATCTTATGCTTAAGATCTACTTCATCTATATAGTACTCAAAATGGATGGTGGCAAGTGGAGACCCCAATTGTTCGTTTTCAATGAATAATATTGTTTCACCTTGTAAAAAATGTACTGGATTTATTAACGAAATGGCTAATTGAAAATCATAATTATTCTGAAATTTGGTGTGATTTCTAACATAAGAAAAATGGCTGTCTAAGGTTTTTAATAATGGAGAAAAATCATAATTAAAAGGCACATAAATTTTACTTACATTTCTACAACCAAGCCCGTAATAGTAAAAAATATCTTTTCCCAATTCAATGAAATCAAATTCAGTTTCATCCCCATTTAAAATGGCAATACTATTGCGATGACCTCGAATGATATTTGGTTTTTTTTGAAAATAATGTTTGAAATGATTCGCTGCTAAATCACTTCCAGTAGCAATTACGGCATCATAATCATGAATTCGTTCTGTGAATTCAATGCGACTCGCTATCGATGGATCACAATCCTGAATCAGGTCTTTAATCCAATGGTAAAGGACCGTATCTTTTTCTGAAAGTTTAACTTGAGCTTTGTAACCACAAACCAATACACAAAGTAAATCCTGAAAGGAAACCAATGGTATATTGCCTGCAGAGATGATTGCAATGGTTTTTATTTTACTGATTGGAGTAAGATTGTATTGTGATAACCATGCTTTTAATGAATTAGGATCCAAATACCTGTTTGAAATAACATTCAACATGCGATGTATTTCATCTAATGTAAACCATTGATTTTTTTGGAATGCAGTGTTAAATACTTCTAATTCAGATGATGAATGTTCATCAAGTTTTTGTTTCAATTTATTAAAAAAATTAATTGCTGATTCTATATTCATTTCTTGTATATTAGACTTGACCATCAATTTTTTAACTTAGTCTTCCCAAACTTCATTATTATCTACCAGTTGTTCTTTTCTATGGCTTACATAGTGGCGCCATTTTTCAACTAATTGTGTAAAATCATCTGGAGGTGGGATTTCGAAAAACATTTTTTCATTCGTATGTGGGTGAATAAAACCAAGGCTTCTCGCATGCAATGCAAACCTGGGTACCATTTTATAACAATTTTGAATGAACTGTTTATATTTCGTAAATACCGTTCCTTTTAATATACTGTCGCCTCCATAACGCTCATCATTAAATAAAGGATGGCCGTGGTGTTTGAGATGAATGCGTATCTGATGAGTTCTTCCAGTTTCCAATTTGCATTTAATCAAACTCACAAAATAAAATGATTCAATCAATTCATAATGGGTTATAGCGTGTTTCCCTTGAAGCCCATCTGAGAATAAGAACATTTTATGTCGGTTATGAGGATCTCTTCCAATATTTCCAGTTATGGTACCAATATGCGGTAATGGTTCACCCCAAACAAGAGCCATGTATTCTCGTTCAATAGTGTGATCAAAAAATTGTTTGGATAAATGGACATGCGCAAAGTCTGTTTTTGCAATAATCAATATTCCGGATGTCTCTTTATCGATGCGGTGTACTAATCCGTATCGTTCGCGACTTGGAGGAGCACTTGTTTCAGTTCTTTGTTTGCCAAAATAACCTGCTAAAGCATTGACTAATGTTCCATTGCTATGACCACCTGCGGGATGTACAACCATTCCTGGCTTTTTATTGACCAACATAATATGATCATCTTCATAAAGTATATCTAAAGGAATATCTTCTGCAATAATATCATCACTATCATGAAATTTTGGAAAAATAACATCGCATACATCCCCAGGCCTTATTTTGTAATTGGATTTAACAGGCTTGGAATTAAGGGTAATCATTCCTGCCGTTATTGCATTTTGAATTTTATTCCGGGATACTTTAGGAATGCGGTCGGTGAGATATTGATCCAAGCGCATGGTACCTTGTTTAGGATCAATAACAAATTGCATGATCTCGTATTCGTTATCTTCAGCTATTTCAATTTGATCTTCATTCATGGTATGCATATGGTTTGGTCTGCAGGATGTAATTTTGGCACAAAATTATAATTATGAACCGCAAAGCTATAAAACACTTCGCAACCCTTTGTGCAAAAGGTGTTAATGATCCCAAAACAACGAAACCTCACCAATTGCCGATATATGCCACAGCAGGATTTGAATTCGAAACAAGTATAGAGAGTATAAATAGTTTCCAACAGCAGCCCGGTACCCATGTATACAGTCGTTATGGTAATCCTACGGTAGAAGCCGTGGCACAAAAAATTGCTGATTTAGAAGCTTTTGGAACCGGGATGGAGGCTTATGGCTTATTGACCAGTTCAGGACAATCGGCGGTACATTTGGTTATTCAAAGTTTGTTAAAGCCAGGTGATTTAATTGTAACTCAAGGGAATTTGTATGGAGGGACCACCGAATTATTCAAAAAAGTTTTTGGTCAAAGTAATATTGATATACAATTTGTTGATTTTAGTAGCGAGGAAGCTATAATAGCTGTGTTGCAAAAATATACTCAAAATAAACTTATTTATATAGAAACGCCCGCTAATCCTACATTAAGTTGTATTGATATCCAAATGGTTAGTGATGTTGCAAAAACTTTTGGAGTTTTGGTGATTGTTGATAATACTTTTTGTACCCCATATATTCAACGACCCTTGAGTCTGGGTGCGGATATTGTTATACATTCTACTACCAAATTTCTTCATGGGCATGGGGCCTCAATGGGTGGTGTTGTCGTTGGAACGGACAAAACACTTATGAAAGGCAAAATTTGGGAATTCTATAAGTTAATCGGCTGCAATGCAAGTCCTTTTGAAGCCTGGTTGATTTATTTGGGACTTAAAACCTTATCCATCCGAATGAAAACTCAAAGTGCCAATGCCCTAGAAATAGCCCAATACTTAGGATCTCATTCAGAAATATCTACAGTTAATTATCCCGGTCTTACGAGCCATAGAGATCATAGTTTGGCTTGTCGTCAAATGAATGGATTTGGAGCATTGATTAGTTTTGATATCAAAGGTACTTATGAAGACGCCATTACACTTATGGATGCTTTAGAATTATGTGCCATGGTTCCAACCTTAGGGGAGACAGATACTATGATATTACATCCTGCTTCATCGTCGCATGTTAAAATAGATAAGAATATTAGGATGCAATATGGCATAACGGATACCTTGATACGTCTGTCAGTAGGTTTAGAATCACCGGAGGATATTATTAGTGATTTAGATTATGCCCTTTCTAAGATTTAAGTTTGAAATTTATTATAACAATAGCTCTTTAATTACGATTAGATTGTTTACATTTGTTAAACAAAAAATTTAAATATTATGAGCAAATCCATTTTATCCTTAGTTCTTTTTTTAGCAATCAGCTTAAATGTTAGTCTTCTTATTGCCCAGAGTGATGAAAAATCAAAAAAAATTCCAAAAAATGTAGTTTTTGCAGAATTATTCGGGCCTGGAATGTCTGTAAGTGTTAACTATGATTTTCGCTTTGGAAATCAAATAGATGGTCTTGGAATGCGTATAGGAATTGGAGGTTATAAAATCAACGAGAATGATCGATTTAGTGTACCTATTGGTTTAAATTATTTAATTGGAAGAAGAAATATGTTTTTTGAAGTTGGAGGTAACGTTGTTTATTCTTCTAGTGGTTTTTTTATTGTTAATGCCTTTGAATTTGATTTTGAAGATAATTCTTCAACTGGAAATATTCTTGGCGTACTTAATTTTGGATTACGTAGACAAGCTGTTGATGGAGGCTTCAATTTTAGGGCTTCATTAAATCCTGTTTTTGGAATTCAAAAAACTCGAGATGACTTTACAAATATTGAAACAAAAGAGTTTTTTTTCTGGCCAATTTATGGCGGTGTTTCTTTTGGGTATAGTTTTTAAGAAAAGAGAATTTTGATTTGAAGTAATTTAAAATATAAATATTAATTAAATTCATTCATTCATTTTCTTGCTTTGGTGCTGTATCGATTCGATATGAATAGCTTCTATTAAAGAAAAAATAAATTCCTGGCTTAAGTTTTTTTCATCAGCAAGATGAGATAAACGTTTTATAATTTCATCCCAGCGTTGTGGTTGAAAGATGGCAATGCCAGCATTTTTTTTCTCAGTACCAATTTGTTCAGCCAAATTCATTCGAGCTGATAAAAGTTCAATCAGTTGGTGGTCGATTTCATTAATTTGATTTCGATAATGTATGATTTGGTGATTGAATTTCTCATCGTTGGAATGAATGGACCGTTGTATCAGTCGATCTAATATTTGTTCTTTAAAATAGCTTGGAGTAACTTGTTGGTCTGCATCACTCAATGCTTCTGAAGGATTGGGATGCAGCTCTGCCATAATACCATCGCAATTAAGATCCATAGCTATTTGTGCAATTTCCAATAAATGCTTAGGGCTTCCACTAATGTGGCTGATGTCCGCAATTAATTGAATCTCTGGAAGGACTCTTCTGAGTTCAATTGGAATTTGCCATCTCGGCACATTTCTATAAATGGAATTGCCATAGAATGAAAAACCTCTGTGGATAGCACTTATTTGATGTATCCCAGCCTTATAAATACGTTCAATAGCACCAATCCAAAGATGAAGGTCCGGATTGAGTGGGTTTTTTATCATTATGGGAATAGCCGTGCCTTTTAACGCATCTGCAATTTCCTGAACATAGAATGGATTAACGGTCGTACGGGCTCCAATCCATAAAACATCAATACCAGCTTTTAAACAAGCTTCCACGTGTTCTGCATTGGCTACTTCAGTACAGACTGGAATATTGTATTTGGCTTTTAATTCAACCAACCATTTCAATGCTTCAGCTCCTTTTCCCTGGAAGTGTCCGGGCCTGGTCCTTGGTTTCCAAACACCGGCCCGAATTAAATCAGGGTTTAATGGAGTTGTTGCATTCATCAATGCTTCAAGTTGTTCAGGGGATTCAGCACTACAAGGGCCTAAAACAAGGATTTTCCGATGAGTTGGATTCGAAATGGCAGGACTAATATTCAATGTTTTCTATTGAGTTAAATAGTAAATGAAAATTCTAATGAATTGTTTACTTCTAATGCTGAACAATTTGCATTTATTAACCTTAGTAATTAAATTTATTATATGAGATTATTTTTACCAGCATTATTGATGATTTGTTATTTAGGAACCATTATTGCACAACCAGCATCTGAACTTCTTGAAAAAATAAAAAAATTAAATGTTTTAGGTTCAGTTCTTTATGTCGCTGCGCATCCTGATGATGAAAATACCAGGTTAATAAGTAATCTGTCAAAAGATCAAAAACTACGCACAGCCTACGTATCATTAACTAGAGGCGATGGAGGTCAGAATTTAATTGGAGCTGAGTTAGATGAATATTTGGGTGTCATTAGAACCAATGAATTGTTACAAGCAAGAAGAATTGATGGAGGAATTCAATATTTTACACGAGCAAATGATTTTGGATATTCTAAAAATGCTGAAGAAACATTTTCGATATGGAATAAAGATTCCATATTATTAGATGTAATGCGGGTCATACGAACATTTAAACCTGATGTTATTATTTCACGGTTCGATTATAGAACGAGCGGAAAAACCCATGGGCATCATACCGCTTCTGCCATTTTGGCTAAAGAGGCTTTTGAGAAATCGTCAAGTGGACTATTTATGAATCAGGCTTTATCAGATTTAGAGCCAGTTACAGTTAGTAGACTTTTTTTTAACACATCCTATTTTTTTTGGGGCTCTAAAGAGAAGTTTGATGCAGCAGACAAGTCCGATTTATATTCATTGGATGTTGGCACCTATTTTCCTGCATTAGGTTATTCCAATAATGAGATCGCTGCATTGAGTAGAAGTATGCACAAGTCACAGGGCTTTGGTATAAATAGTTCCAGAGGAGTTTCTATGGAATATTTTGAACGAATTGATCAAAAAAAGAATCCAAGAGAGCAATCGCCATTTGATGGTTTAGATTTTACCTGGAATCGTGTTAATGGTGGTGGTAATATTCAAAAAATTATTGATCAAGTAATTGGTGAATTTGATGTTAATGTACCTTCAAAAAGTATCCCATTATTACAAAAAGCAGAAAAATATATTGCTGACCTTTCTCCTGGTCATTGGCGAGATATTAAACTTAAAGATATACAGGAAATCATTTTTCAATGTGCTGGATTATATACTGAAGGCTTTGTTGACAAACAAGTACTTTCAAGTGGTGCAACGATTAAATTGAATACTGAAATCATCCATAGGTCTCAGACCAACATTAAACTCCAAAATATTACTGTACAACCTAATGTATTAGACACTGCATATAATTCTCAATTGGTGAACAATAAAGCTAATTATTGGACAGCTACGATAACGATTCCTCAAACAGAATCTACTGCGCCATTCTGGCTTTTTAATGGTCGTGGAAATGCAGTATATACATTTGATCATCCGAAAACAAGTATATTGCCAGAGTCGGATCGTAAACTAAGGATACAGTTTAATATTTTAATTAACGAAATTCCTTACTCCATTTCTAAACCGATCATTTATAAAAATGATGATCCGGTACTTGGTGAAATTCGTCAACCCCTGGATATCATTCCTGCAGTAGTTATCAAACCCTTCGATCCTTTAGTGTTAGTGCCACAAGGAAAAAATGCAGATTTTAGTTTTACCATTAAATCAAACGTAAGACAACAAAAAGGTATTATAAGTTTTGAAGCACCTGAAGGAATAGTAGTAGAGCCTAGTACAATTCCGTATCATTTCATTGATTCGAGCGGTGAATATAAAATTCAAATCAAAATAAAAGCACTTACTAAAAACAATAGACTTGAAGAGATTAAAATATTGAATAATGGCGAAAAATTATTTACCCATTCTACAATAAAATACAATCACATCCCATGGCAAAATGTATTGATTCCTTCAAAAATTAAAGTGAGTGCTCTTGATTTAAAAATTAAACAGAAACGAGTAGCGTATATTAATGGCGCTGGAGATTATATTGACGAGTCTTTGATCAAAATGGGATACAAAGTAGATGTTATTCCTTCATCGAATCTGAATTTAGTGAATAACAAAAACTATGATGTTCTGGTGTTTGGAATAAGAGCCTTAAATAATCAGGAAGATTTGACGAATTGCAAAGGAAGTATAGTGAATTTTGCAAAAAATGGAGGTAAAGTTATTTTTCAATACAATACAGCTCATGAATTGGTGACTCAGGATTTTATACCTGGAGAATTTAAGCTTTCCAGAGATCGTGTCACTAATGAAAAAGCTGAAGTTCGAATATTACAAGCCAAACATCCTGTATTTCATCAGCCAAATAAAATTGAGTCCAGTGATTTCAATAATTGGGTCCAGGAACGAGGATTGTATTTTCCGAGTACCTATGACAATACCTATGAGGAATTATTATCTATGAATGATCCGGATGAAAAACCTCTGAAAAGTGGCATTTTATGTCATAAGGAAGGAAAGGGTTATATCATTTATACCCCTTTGGCATGGTTTCGCCAATTGCCTGCGGGAGTGCCAGGTGCCTATCGATTATTCAGCAATATCATTTCATATTAATGGAAGATCACAGAGATTTTAAAAAGTATTATATCTTTTTGTTTTTAGGGTTGATCATTGTCATTGGATTTCTTTTTGTTTTAGCTAAGGTTTATTCTGTGTAATATGAGTTGGATTGACTGGATCGTTTTGTGTGGAACCTTGCTTTTCATTTTTATTTATGGAATGCTCAAAAGCAGAAAACAATCGAATCTCGATGAATTTATACTTGGGGACAGAACTTCACCTTGGTGGAAAGTTGGATTAGCCGTAATGGCCACTCAGGCTAGTGCTATTACTTTTATTTCGACCACTGGACAGGGCTTTTCTGACGGCTTACGTTTTGTTCAGTTCTATTTTGGTTTACCAATTGCCATGTTTGTAATATGTATTGTCTTTATTCCTGTTTTTTACAGACTCAAAGTATATACTGCATATGAATATTTAGAGCAGAGATTTGATTTGAAAACCAGGATTTTTGCAGCCTTAATCTTTTTGACTCAACGTGGTTTAGCTGCTGGTGTTACGCTGTATGCTCCATCCATTATACTTTCTTTAGTATTTGGTTGGAATCTTCAATGGACACATGTGATAACTGGTATTATAGTAATTATTTATACACTTTCAGGAGGTGCTAAAGCGGTTACTGTAACTCAACTTCAACAAGTCACCGTTATATTTTTAGGAATGGCTTTTATATTTGGCTACTTGATTTATTCATTCCCTCCTCAAATAAGCTTTCATAATGCCTTGCAGATTGCAGGATGGAATAATAAAATGAATGGTGTTGACTTTCATTTAGATTTTAATAATAGGTATAATTTTTGGGCTGGAATTACGGGAGGTTTTTTTTTAGCATTGGCTTATTTTGGTACCGATCAATCACAGGTTCAACGTTACCTTGGTGGTAAAAATATATCCGAAAGTCGTTTAGGTTTAATAATGAACGGCTTGCTTAAAATTCCGATGCAGATTTTTATCTTGATGTGTGGTGTGTTGTTATTCGTATTTTTTCAATTTCAAAAAACACCATTGTCCTACAATACCAAAACCAATGATATTGTAGCAAAATATGAGCCTGATAAATTTAAATCGTGGCAATCTTCTTTGGATTCTATTCATATTAAAAGAATGGCTCTGTTAAGTTCATTTTCAATTTCTTCAGAACACGAATTAAAATCTCTAAATGTAGCTCAAAACAATTTAAGACATGAATTTCAGCAACATGTTAAGAGTGAATATAAAGAACTGGAGTCAAACGATAAGGATTATATTTTCTTGTATTACATACTTCATTTTTTGCCTGTTGGATTCATCGGATTATTAATTGCAGTTATTCTGTGTGCTGCGATGTCAAGTATTTCAGCAGAGTTGAATGCATTAGCTGGGACAACGACTGTAGATATCTACAAACGATTGTTTGCTAATCAAGAATCAGCTAAATCTGATGTATACTTTTCAAAGATATTCACAATGGGGTGGGGACTGATTGCAATTAGTTTTGCCTTTGTAGCTAATTTATTTGAGAATTTGATTCAATTTATTAATATCATCGGATCACTATTCTATGGAAGCGTGTTAGGGATTTTTCTTGTTGCCTTTATGTTCAAGTGGATCAAAGGGTCAGCTGTATTTGTAGCAGCGTGCTGTGCACAAGTTGTAACTATCGTTTTGTTTTATTACAGTGACATTGGATTTCTTTGGTATAATGTTATTTCGTGTTGTATTGTGATTGTTATCAGCAGTATCATTCAGTTTGGAATAAATTCAAAAAAAGGCAATACAGATGTTTATCAAATATAGAATTAAGATTTATTTGTTGACATTATAGACCAAGCATTTAAGATGTGAAAATTGATATTCAGAATTATTTCTATTTATAAGTTTTATCTCAAATTTCAAGGTGCTGTCACTAGTAATTGGTGGGTTAAGTTTTAAGTGAAATTGATAGTTTATTTTATCTAAAGGATAATTCAAATTAATTTCCTCTAAAGTACTATCACTATTTGTCATCCATTTAATTTTAAGATTTGGAAATGCTTCAGGTTCACTCAAGCAATGTAGCGATATATCTGCATAAATCGGGCGATTTTGTATCGAAGAAATAGAGCAAATATTTTTAGAAAGAGCATTTGATTTTATGGTGTCTTGTCTATATTCATTAAAATAAATGTGTTGTTGTGTGAAATTAAAAAATAAGGCGTCTGGCATAAGTTTGAAATTCAAGGACGCATTTAGACTTGCAGCACGATATATACTCAATTTCTTTCGCATTTCGTCTAATTTATTTTTATCATATATTTCCTTTAAATCCATATCTGGATATAATTTAAAAAGATAATTCTCATCTGATAAATAATATCCATTAGAATAGTAATCTACCAATTGCCGATTGTCATTCATAAATACGATATCTCGATTTCCATTGAAAGCTGTATCAAATGTAATTTTGGATCCAAGAGATGTTGAAAATTCTGGAACGTTGAAATTATATTTCAATTTAAAAAAGGAAAGTAATGTTTCATATAAATCTTGGTGCGTACTTAGGGCTTTAAATTCTTGAGGTTTTTTTAATTTTGGAGAAAAAACGATAAATGGAACTCTGTATTTTTCAATATCGTTGGCAATAGGAAGTTCTGACATTTGATGATCACCTGTGATAAAAAAGAGTGTGTTTTCATAATCTGCTCTTTGTTGGTATTTGTAAAATAATCTTCTATAAGCATCATCTACATTGTAGAGTGTCAAATAGAATCGTTTATGTTTTTCAAAATGTTTTATATCTTCAATATTGGTAATTTTCTCAAGATCTTGTTTGAACCGCTTATTATAGTATTCCGGATCACTTACTATAAAAGGCGAGTGACTCGTTCCGGTGAACAGGACATCCATTCTTTTTACACGCTGAAGACTGTCCGTGTAACGCAAATATTGATCAAAAAAATCAATGTCATTGTATCCCCAGAAATGTTGTTCTTCGCCCACATTAACTTTTGTAAAGTCGGGATCAAATGAATTTTTGTCAATAATTCGATCAATATTATTGAATTTGTAATAATGTTCCTTGTTGTGAAACCATGAACCTTGACTATAATAAAAAGTGTTTCGATAATTATTTTCCTTCAGGACATTCATTAAGGAAAAATGATAAGGGTATATCTGCATCAATGTAAAACCACTTTCTCCATAAGGTACGGCGGCGGTTAAACATGGGTTTGCTGCAAATGAACGCTCTCCTAAAGAAAAGAAATTGGGCCAAAACAAACTAACTTTAGACAAACTATCTAAAAATGGCATAAAATGAATCCCTCTAATTGGGTGGATAAAGTATTCTGAAAGACTTTCTGTTAGAAGGATGACCACATTGGGTGGGGTATTTTCTAAATTCAAATAAGTACTTAAAGAGTCAACGGCTTTGAATTTATGAAGAAAGGGATATTCCGGGTCGATGTATTCAGGACCAGGAAATTCATGCTGAAATTTCAAAGAGAGTTCTTCTAATGGTGGTGCAAAGAATTTTGAAGTGCTTGATTTAAAGACGTTTTTATAAAAAAAGTATGATTTATTATTGAATAAGTCAACTGCCACCGGTAAGCGAGCATATAAGTTGATTAAAATAAAAGCTAAGAGGCTGATTATTCCGCTAATTAGTATTTTGTTAAGTGGCAAAATATTGAAGGGATATTGTCTAAAATAATAACCAAGTATGGTCCAAGAACCAATTGAAACAATCAAAGCACTAATGATTCTATAAAAAGTAATACCGGAAGTGTTAATTGAAAAAGCCATTTCACTGGCATCATGACTAAATAAAAATATATCTAATGGTTTGAGTTGATAGAAGAAATATTCAATAATTAATAAGTGGCAAACAATTAGAAAAATGACGATGGTTTCAAATAATTTTGGTCCAACCCTCCTTTTAAAATGGTTTAGCCATTTATAAATAGGAGCGAATATTGCAAAAATACCTAAACACAGTAAAAGATCCATTCCTAAGCCAAGTAGTTCTGATTTGAATAATTTGGCTGGGCGAAAGAGGACTAAAGCGGTTACATATTCATAAATTCTTAATACAACAACGAATATTAAGGTTAAATAAATTAGGGTTATATAGTCTTTTCTCCATTTAGAAGAAGGTTTATTAGTATGTGCAGACCTGATCTTAAATCTATGTTTCATTAATGCTGCATATTTTTGGCTTAAATATTAAAGGAAGTAACTGTACGACTGCAAAGAAGTTTAAATTTTTCGATGTAAATATATAACCCCATTTTCCCATCCCGGATAGAATTTAGTGTTATATTTTCTATAAAATCCTTTAGCTAATTCGTTCCAATCTAAAACTTGCCACTTCACAATTTTTGCCTCAACTAACCTAGCTTCTTCCAGAAATGCTTCGAACAACAATGTTCCTATGCCATATCTCCTGTAAGGCTCCCTGACGATTAGATCTTCGAGGTAAAGAGCTTTCCCATTCCAGGTTGAAAAATAGTTTTGATATAAAGCCATTCCTAAAACTTGATGATGTTCATCCTCTGCCAAAATTGCGTAAAATAGCCCTTCATCCATACCTTTATGAAAATCGAGTTCCGTGGTATGGACTTCCAGGGGAGATTTTTCATAAATGGCAAGTTCCATAACAAGATTAAAAATTATTTTAGCGTCTTGAATGCTGGCTTTTCTAATAAATACTGGCACTTTCATATCTAAATGGTTTGTTAAGGTGCAAATCTATAAATAAAATAGTTGATCTGATTTTGTGATTATATGAAAGTATATTACCTTTGCGTCTCCTTATGGAATAGGTGTGCCCATAAAGGATTGATTTTGAACAAAATAAGTTTAACAAAAAAAAGAAACAGTACTATATAATATGCCTACTATTAATCAGTTGATCCGAAAAGGAAGGGAAAAAGTGGTAAATAAGAGCAAATCAAGAGCTCTTCAATCCAATCCTCAGAAGCGTGGAGTATGTACTCGGGTATATACGACTACACCAAAGAAGCCAAATTCAGCTTTAAGAAAAGTAGCAAAAGTTAGGTTGACTAACGGTACTGAAGTCATTTGCTATATTCCAGGCGAAGGTCATAATTTACAGGAACACTCCATTGTATTAGTGAGAGGTGGTCGTGTTAAAGACTTACCGGGTGTTAGGTATACCATCGTAAGGGGTGCCTTAGATACAGCTGGAGTTAATAATAGAAAGCAAAGTAGATCAAAATACGGAACAAAACGTCCTAAAAAATAAATTTATATAGTTTTTAGCTCTTTTATAAAATGAGAAAAAGTAAACCAAAGAAACGAATTCTTCAACCAGATCCTAGATTTGGAGATGTGTTGGTAACACAATTTGTAAATAATTTATTATGGCAAGGAAAGAAAAGTACTGCCTACAAAATATTTTATGATGCAATGGATCAAGTGGAGGCAAAAATGTCTGAAAACCCACATGAAGTTTGGAAAAAAGCTATCGCTAATGTAATGCCTCATATAGAAGTTCGACCTAAACGTATTGGTGGTGCTACCTTCCAGATCCCTCAGGAAATGAGACCTGCACGTAAACTTTCTATAGGTATAAAATGGTTAATAAAATATTCTCGTTCAAGAGCAGGTAAAGGAATGGCTGAGAAGTTAGCTTCTGAAGTCATTGCAGCATCAAAAAATGAAGGAGCGGCGGTTAAGAAAAAAGAAGATACACACAAAATGGCAGAATCGAATAGAGCTTTTGCCCATTTTAGAGCATAACATCTAGGAATTAAAAATGGCAAAGGATTTAAAATACTTAAGGAATATAGGAATTGCAGCTCACATTGATGCTGGCAAAACAACCACTACAGAACGTATATTGTATTATACCGGGATGACCCATAAAATTGGTGAGGTTCACGATGGAGCTGCTACAATGGACTGGATGGCACAAGAACAAGAGCGTGGTATTACCATTACTTCTGCGGCTACACAAACGTTTTGGAAATGGAAAAATTCCGAATATATTATCAATATTATTGATACACCGGGACACGTTGACTTTACCGTTGAAGTGAATCGTTCATTACGTGTTTTAGACGGTCTTGTTTTCCTTTTTTCAGCAGTTGATGGTGTAGAGCCTCAATCTGAAACCAACTGGAGACTTGCAGATAATTATAAAGTACCTAGGTTAGGGTTCGTAAACAAAATGGATCGGCAAGGTGCTGATTTCATTATGGTTGTGAATCAAGTTAAAAAAATGTTGGGTTCTAACGCGGTACCGCTTCAAGTTCCAATTGGGGCTGAAGAACATTTTATTGGAGTTGTTGATTTGATTACCAATACCGCAATGGTTTGGGATGAAGCTTCAAGAGGAATGTCCTATAAAGAAATTCCAATTCCAGAAGATTTAAAAAGTACAGTACACGAATATCGTCAGCAATTGATTGAAAATATTGCTGAATATGATGATGATTTAATGGTTAAATTCTTTGAAGCACCTGAAACCATCACAGAACAGGAAATGATTAACGCTATCCGTTCCGCGGTGTGTGATATGAAGTTTGTTCCAATGATGTGTGGATCGGCTTTTAAAAATAAAGGTGTTCAAGCAGTTTTAGATGCGGTTTGTGCTTTCTTGCCAAGCCCGCTTGATGTTGATGCGGTTAAAGGAACTCACCCTAAAACAGATGAAGAGTTATTGAGAAAACCTTCTGCAGATGAACCATTTTCAGCACTTGCATTTAAAGTAGCTACAGACCCATTTGTAGGTAGACTTGTATTTATTAGAGTTTACTCTGGAAGGCTAGATGCTGGATCGTATGTTACAAAAGTAAGGTCTGATAAAGACAGAATTAGTATTGATAAAGAGCGCATTTCTAGGCTTTTCTTGATGCATGCAAATGACAGAAAATCGATAGATTATATAGAAGCAGGAGATATTGCTGCGGCAGTCGGATTTAAAGATATCAAAACAGGTGATACACTTTGTGATGAAGCGAATCCAATCTTATTGGAGGCTATGAATTTTCCTGAACCGGTTATTAGTATTGCCATAGAGCCTAAAACTCAAAAAGATCAGGATAAATTAGGTATGTCTTTAGCGAAATTAGCTGAAGAGGATCCTACGTTCAGAGTATTTACAGATGAAAACACTGGCCAAACCATTATTAGTGGAATGGGGGAGTTACACTTGGAAATCATTGTTGATCGTTTACGTCGAGAATTTAATGTGGAGTGCAATCAAGGAGCGCCTCAAGTAAATTATAAAGAGTCTTTAACAAGAACTGTTGAACATAGAGAGAAACTTAAGAAACAAACTGGAGGTTCTGGTTTATTTGCTGATATAGCTTTCAGTATTGGTCCTGCTGATGAAGAATTTTTAAATAGCGATGAATTCAAAAGCGGTAAGACTAGAATGCAATTTGTTTGGGATATATTCGGAGGTTCTATTGATAAATCATATTTACCATCAATAACCAAGGGTTTTGATTCTATGATGAATCAAGGAATTTTAGCCGGATATAATATTGAAAACATGAAAATTCGTGTTTTTGATGGATCTATGCACGCAGTAGACTCTAAACCTCAGGCATTCGAATTGTGTGCTAAAGAAGGATTTAGAGAAGCTGCTCCAAAAACAGCACCACAAATATTGGAACCCATAATGAAGCTGGAAGTTATTACACCAGAAGAAAATGTTGGTCCGGTAATTGGAGATTTGAATAGAAGAAGAGGTTTACCAAAAGGTCAGGAACCAAGAATGGGAAATGCAGTAGCCATTCAGGCTGATGTTCCTCTTTCTGAAATGTTTGGGTATGTTACGCAATTGCGTACAATAACATCCGGTAGAGCAAGTTCTACTATGGAGTTCTCACATTATTCTCCTGTACCTAAGAACATATCAGAAGAAATCGTTGCGAAAGCAAAAGGAAATGTAAAAGTTTAATATAAATAATATAATAAATAAAAATAGGCATGAATCAAAAAATTCGGATAAAGCTCCGCTCTTATGACCACAATTTGGTTGATAAAAGTACGGAGAAGATTGTCAAAACTGTGCGCAATAGCGGTGCAGTTGTTGCTGGTCCGATTCCGCTGCCCACTGAGAAGGAAATATTTACCGTCTTGCGTTCACCGCACGTAAATAAAAAAGCTCGTGAGCAGTTTCAACTTCGGACCCACAAACGCTTAATTGAGATTTACACGCCGACCCCGAAAACGGTCGATGCGTTGTCAAAACTCGAATTACCAAGCGGCGTTGATATTCAGGTCAAATTGTCCTAATTTTTTTATTAGAATAAAACAACATTATTTTTAAATGAATCTATCATTATTGGTGGGTTGTGTTTAGAATTAACAAATAAAATTTTTTACCGTGAATGGAATAATCGGAACAAAAATCGGGATGACAAGCATCTATGCAGCTGATGGTAAAGCTATTGCCTGCACAGTTGTAGAAGCATCTCCAAACGTTGTTACACAAGTTAAGACTGAAGAAAGTGATGGCTATTCTGCATTACAATTGTCTTACGGTGACAAAAGAGCAAAAAGTGCTAACAAAGCTTATACTGGACACTTTTTGAAAGCCAATACAGTACCTAAAAAGAAATCACTTGAATTTGGTGGTATTCCTTTGGCGAAAGTACTGGGTGATACCATTTCAATAACTGAATTGTTTAAAGAAGGCGATACAGTTCATGCAACTGGTACATCTAAAGGAAAAGGATTTCAGGGTGTAGTAAAGAGACATGGTTTCGGCGGTGTTCAGAATGCTACCCACGGTCAACATAATAGAGGGCGTGCTCCAGGTTCAATTGGTGCTTCCTCTTATCCATCGAAAGTTGTCAAGGGTTTAAGAATGGCAGGACAAGATGGTGTTGATAAAGTAAAAATACGCAATTTGAAGATTGCTAAAATTATGGAAGAAAAGAATTTGATATTGATCATTGGTGCTATACCTGGTCATAAGGGTTCAATTGTAATCATAGAAAAAAGTAAGACATCATGAACATAGATATCTTAAATACTAATGGAAAAAGTACAGGAAGGTCTATCGAACTACCTGATTCTATTTTTGGTGTTGAGCCCAATCAACATGTCCTTTACTTAGCAGTTAAAGAATATTTAGCTAACCAACGTCAAGGAACAGCTGACTCAACTGAACGCGGTGATGTTCATAGAACAACTAAGAAATTCAAAAGACAAAAAGGTACTGGAGGAGCTAGAGCAGGTTCATTGAAAAACCCTATGTTTAAAGGTGGTGGACGTGCATTCGGACCTCATCCAAGAGATTATACACAAAAGCTAAACAAGAAAGTTAAAACCATTGCTCGTAAATCAGCACTTTCCCAATTGGCTACTAATGGTAAAATAAAAGTTGTGGAGGATTTCTCATTTGAAACACCAAAAACTAAGGAGTTTTATAACATATTGAAGAATCTTGAATTGCACAATAATAAAATTTTAGTTGTTACTCCAGAGTACAATGAAATGTTTTATATGGCAGGTAGAAATATTCCAAAAACGTCTTTGCAAATTGCTAAAGATCTGAATACCTATCAGATACTTAATTGTCAAACTTTACTTTTGACTGAATCAAGTATTGATAAAATTAAAGAAACTTTAAGCTAATTAATTGGATCATGAAAAAACAAATTTTAATCCGTCCAGTGATCACAGAAAAAGCTGAAAAGCTTTCCAAAAAAAGTAATAAATATACTTTTATTGTACATCGTGATAGTAATAAAATTGAAATTCAAAAATCAATTGAAGCTACATATAATGTCTCTGTAGAATCTGTGAATACACTATTGGTTGCTGGAAAAGCAGTAACTAGAAATACGAAGACCGCAGTTTTAAAAGGAAAGAAGCCAAATTATAAAAAGGCTATCGTTTCCTTGGCAGCAGGTGATGAAATTAACATTTTTACTGAAGATCAAAATTAAACTTCATGGGAGTTAGAAAATTTAATCCGGTAACTCCGGGAACGCGTTTTAGAATTGCAAATACCTTTGAAGAGTTGACACCAGCAACTCCTGAAAAATCTTTGATTTCTTCTAAACATTCTTCTGGTGGTAGAAATAACCAAGGTAGAATGACCATAAGAAATCGTGGAGGTGGGCACAAGAAAAAATATAGAGTTATCGATTTTAACCGAGATAAAGATGGTATACCAGCAACAGTTCATTCAATAGAATATGATCCAAACAGAACTGCTTTTATAGCATTGTTACATTATGCTGATGGAGAAAAAAGATATATCCTTGCTCCACAAGGTTTGAAGGTAGGCACTAAGGTAATAAGTGGTCCAGGTTCAGCTCCGGAAATTGGTAATTCTTTACCATTATCTGAAGTTCCTCTAGGTTCTAATATACATTCTGTTGAACTACATCCCGGACAAGGTGCTGCTATGGTAAGAAGTGCAGGTACTTCAGCGGTTATGATGGGAAAAGAGGATAAATATGCTTCTATAAAAATGCCTTCGGGTGAAATTAGACGGGTATTGGTTTCATGTAGAGCTACAATTGGTTCCACATCAAATCCTGATCATAGTTTGGAAGCTATTGGAAAGGCTGGGCGATATAGATGGATGGGTTGGAAATCAAGAGTAAGAGGTGTAGCCATGAACCCAGTAGATCACCCTATGGGTGGAGGTGAAGGCCGATCTTCCGGAGGTCAACCTAGGTCAAGATCTGGTCAGTTTGCAAAAGGACTCAAGACAAGAAGTCCACATAAGCATTCAGACACATTAATTATTACAAAACGTAAGTCCAAATAAAATTTTAATATTTTAAAACCATAGTATATTAACCAATGGCAAGATCATTAAAAAAAGGACCCTATATTCATCACTCGTTGATAGTAAAGGTTCAGAAAGCAAAGGAAACCAATAAGAAATCAGTTATAAAGACATGGAGCAGAGCTTCAATGATCATACCTGATATGGTTGGGGAAACTATAGCTGTTCATAATGGTAAATCTTTTATTCCAGTTTATGTGTCTGAAAATATGGTGGGACATAAATTAGGAGAATTTTCACCTACTCGGACTTATAAAGGCCATGCAGGTAATCGCTAAAATGCATTAAAAACTGAATAAGTTTAATAAAATATGGAAGCAGTAGCTAAATTAAGAAATTGTCCAATGTCCCCACGTAAGATGAGACTTGTGGTGGATTTAATCAGGGGCAAGAAAGTAAATCAAGCCTTGAGCATATTGAAATTTACTAAAAAGGAAGCATCTCAATGGTTAGAGAAATTGTTGTTGTCAGCAATTAATAACTGGGAACAAAAACATGGTGAGGGTGAAGCCGATAATCATGAATTGTTTGTAAAGACTGCTTTCGTTGATGGAGGAACAATGATTAAACGTTTTCAACCAGCTCCTCATGGTAGGGCTCATAGAATTAGAAAGCGTAGAAATCATGTTACGTTAATTGTTGCAGCAAAAAATATCGAAAACCAAAATTTGAACATTAAATAATTATGGGTCAGAAAGCAAATCCAATAGGCAATCGCTTAGGAATTATCAGAGGATGGGAATCCAACTGGTTTGGTGGAAAAAATATGGCACAAAAAGTCGTAGAAGATGAAAAAATCAGAATCTACCTTTTTGCTCGTATCCCGAAAGGTGGTATTGCCCGAATAATTATTGAACGAACATTAAGACGTATCACTATATCTATCCAAACTTCAAGACCAGGTATAATAATTGGAAAAGGTGGAACAGAAGTAGATAGAGTTCGTGAAGAATTAAAAAAATTAACAAATCAGGATGTTCAAATAAATATCATTGAAATTAGAAAACCTGAGCTTGATGCTGCAATAGTTGGAGATTCAGTTGCCAAGCAAATTGAATCGAGAATAAATTTTAGGAGAGCTATTAAAATGGCCATTCAATCAACCATGAGAGCAGGTGCTGAAGGTGTTAAGATCAGAATTTCAGGCCGATTAAATGGAGCTGAAATGGCTCGATCAGAAGAATATAAAGAAGGAAGAACACCATTGCATACGTTCCGGGCAGATATAGATTATGCTAATAAGGAAGCCCAAACAGTTTATGGTAAAATTGGCATTAAAGTTTGGATTTGTAAGGGTGAGGTATTTACAAAACGTGATTTATCACCGCTTGTAGGCCTAACTAAGAAGGAAACCAAACCATCCAAAGGTGGATACGAAGGTAGAAGCGATAACAGAAATGAAGGACGTAATGAATCCCGAGGAGGTGGCGAAGGTCGCGGTGATCGTAGGGGTGAAGGGCGTGGAGATGTGAGACGTGATAAAAGAAGATAATAGTATCATAAAATGTTGTAATTTTGCAACTCTTTTTGAAAAAAGCAATATAAAATCAAAATATGTTACAGCCGAAACGCTTAAAATATAGAAGGCAGCAAAAAGGTAGAAATAAGGGTGAAGCCCATAGAGGACACACCATAGCCTTTGGAACTTTTGGACTTAAATCATTGGATTCCAGCCGAATTACAGATCGCCAAATCGAGGCAGCTCGTATAGCGATGACAAGACATATGAAAAGGGAAGGAAATGTTTGGATACGAATTTTTCCGGATAAACCGATTACTGCAAAACCAGCCGAAGTACGTATGGGTAAAGGTAAAGGTTCATTAGATCATTATGTAGCCATAGTTAAACCGGGTACAATAATGTTCGAAATGGATGGAATTCCATATGAAGTTGCTGTAGAAGCCTTCAAACTGGCAGCACAAAAATTGCCTGTTTTGACTAAGATGGTAGTGCGAAGAGAATTTCAAAATTTAGTGACTCATTAAAATTGATTATTATGGGATTAAGAAAATATAGTGATTTCATCAATATGAATGAAAAGACATTACACGATGATCTGAAAGATGCACAAACAAGACATCAAAAATTGAAATTTGAACATAAAGTTAAAGGTCTTTCTGACCCTACCCAAATATCAAAATTGAGAAAAGAAATTGCTCAAATGTCCACTGAAATTAGAAAACGTCATTTGGCTTCAGCAAACATTACACAATAATTATTAACAAAAACTGAAGTATTAAATAATATCCATGATGGAAAGAAATCTTCGAAAACAAAAAGTTGGAATTGTAAGTAGCAACAAAATGGAAAAAACCATTGCGGTGACTATTCAGCGTAGCTTATTGCATTCTAAGTATGGAAAGTATGTAAAGAAATCAAAAAAATACTTTGCACACGACGAAAATAATGAATGTGGAATTGGTGACTTGGTTCGTATAATGGAGACAAGACCGTTGAGCAAAAATAAATGTTGGAGACTCGTAGAGATCATTAAAAAAGGTGAATAATTTATAAATAATATATTTTATGATACAGCAAGAAAGTCGGTTGAGAGTAGCAGATAATAGTGGAGCTAAAGAAGTGTTGTGTATTCGGGTTTTAGGTGGAACAGCAAGAAGATATGCTTCATTAGGAGATAAAATAATTGTTTCTGTAAAGTCCGCATCTCCGGGTGGTGTTAAGAAAGGAACTGTTTCTAAAGCTGTTATAGTTCGTACAGCTAAAGAAGTAAAACGTAGAGATGGATCTTATATTCGTTTTGATGATAATGCGGTTGTATTATTATCAGCGTCTGATGAACCAAGAGGTACACGGATTTTTGGTCCGGTAGCAAGAGAACTACGTGAAAAGGATTATATGAGAATTGTTTCATTAGCTCCGGAAGTTGTATAATTTTTTTAATACTAGATGTTATGAAATTAAAAATAAAAAAGGGAGATTCAGTCCAAGTCATTTCTGGATCCCAGAAAGGTAAAAAAGGTACAGTGACTGCGGTTATCGTTGATTCTAATCGTGCTGTTATAGAAGGGGTTAATATTGTTAAAAAGCATATGAAACCTACTAATAACAATCCTGGTGGAATCATTGAAATGTCTGCACCATTGCATATTTCCAACCTTTCATTGTTAGACCCAAAATCTGGAGTTCCAACCCGTGTTGGTTATAAAATGGATAAGGGTAATAAAGTTAGATATTCAAAAAAATCAGGAGAAATCATTAAATAATGAGTTACGTACCAAGATTACAGAGTTTTTACCGGGAACATGTTATCCCGATTTTAATGGAGAAGTACAAGTATTCTTCCATAATGGAGGTCCCAAAATTGGTTAAAATTTGCCTTAACCAAGGTATTGGTGCTGCTACACAAGACAAGAAATTAATTGACATTGCTATAGGTGAATTAAGCATAATAACTGGGCAAAAACCAGTAGCTACCTTATCTAGAAATGCAATTTCAAATTTCAAATTAAGAGAAGAGCAAGCCATTGGGGTAAAAGTTACACTTAGATCCAATAGAATGTATGAATTTTTAGACCGATTCATTTCTGTTTCATTACCTCGAGTTCGGGACTTTAGAGGTATTAATGACAACAGTTTTGACGGTAGAGGAAATTATACTATGGGTATTACAGAACAAATTATTTTTCCAGAAATAGATTTAGATAAAATAAATAAAATTTCAGGTATGGATATCAGTTTTGTAACAACTGCAAAAACGGATGCTGAAGCAATGACTTTATTAAAAGAATTGGGCTTACCTTTCAAAAACGCTAAGAACTAATCATTATGTCAAAAAAATCAATTATAGCAAGGCAAAATAAGCGCGAAAAAATGGTCGCTAAATATGCTGACCTTAGAGCTAAACTTAAAAAAGAAGGTGATTTCGAAGCATTGGATAAACTTCCAAAAAATAGTTCGAACGTAAGACTGAAAAATAGATGTCAACTAACCGGAAGGCCAAGAGGTTATATTAGACGTTTTGGAATTTCTAGATACGTATTCAGATTAATGGCTTTGGATGGCAAAATCCCTGGTGTTACAAAATCAAGTTGGTAATAATTATATAAATAAATTAGATTATGGCAGTTACTGATCCAATCGCAGATTATCTTACAAGAATTCGAAATGCTCAACAAGCTGGGCATCGTGTAGTAGATATACCTGCATCAAATGAGAAAAAAACGTTGACAGAAATACTCTACAAAAATGGATATATTCTTAAATATACATTTGTAGAAACTGAAAACAAGCAAGGTGAAATAAAAATTGCACTTAAATATGATCCAATCAGCAGATTACCTGTGATACGAGAACTTATTAGAGTAAGTAAACCAGGACGACGTATTTACAAAGGTGCGGAGGAATTACCTAAAATAATAAATGGTTTAGGAATTTCTTTGATTTCAACTTCTAAAGGAATTATGACTGATAAGGATGCACGCAAGCAACATATCGGAGGAGAGGTTTTATGTTATGTTTGTTAATTTTAAGTAATTATTTATGTCTCGTATAGGAAAAAAATTAATTTCATTACCAGCAGGGGTAGAAATTAAATTAAATAAAAATACTTTAACTGCAAAAGGACCTAATGGTACTTTAACGCAAGTCATTGACCCGGATATGGGTGTCGATATAGATGGCGGGGTTATAACAATAACAAGACCAACTGAACAAAAAAGACACAAGTCAATGCATGGTTTAACTCGATCTTTGGTTTCTAATTTAGTGACTGGAGTTTCTACAGGATTTACAAAAGAAATGGAATTGGTTGGGGTAGGATATAGGGTTTCAAATGTTGGTAATTTGTTGGAATTGTCAGTAGGATACTCGCACCCTATTATGTTTTACATTCCTGACGAAGTTAATGTTGCTACATTAACTGAAAAAGGACAAAATCCAAAAATCATCCTAAAAGGTTCTGATAAACAACTTTTAGGTCAAATATGTGCTAAGATTAGAGCATTCAAAAAACCAGAACCATTTAAGGGTAAGGGTATTAAATTTGTTGGCGAAATTATCAGAAGAAAAGCTGGTAAGTCTGCTGGTAAGAAATAATGAATTAAAGATTAAAAAATGATAGCAACAAAATCTTCTAAGAGACAAAAAATAAAATACAGTATCCGAAAGAAAATAAGTGGATCTGAATCTCGACCTAGATTAACTGTATTTAGAAGCAATAAATCAATTTATTGTCAATTGATTGATGATGCTAAAGGACACACCGTATTATCAGTGTCTTCTAAAAGTTTGGATTTAGGGAAAATGCATAAAATTGATCAAGCTAAAGCGGTAGGTAAAGCAATAGCTGAAAAAGCAATTTCTAATAATATTTCTTCTATCGTATTTGATAGAAATGGTTATCTCTTTCATGGTAGAATCAAAGCACTTGCAGAAAGTGCCCGTGAAGGTGGATTGATATTTTAATAATAATAATCGTTAGAAAAAAGACATGACAAAAACAAACGTTGGTAGAGTAAAAGCAAGCGAAACAGAACTAAAAGATAAATTGGTCGTATTAAATCGTGTTGCCAAAGTTACTAAAGGTGGTAGAACTTTTAGTTTTTCTGCATTAGTTGTGGTAGGAGATGGAAACGGAACAGTGGGGCATGGGCTTGGAAAAGCACGTGAAGTAGCAGATGCCATTTCAAAAGCGGTTGATGATGCTAAAAAGAATCTGGTAAAAGTTCATATCAGTAAAGGAACTATTGCTCATGAACAAAAAGGTAAGTTCGGTGCTGGTAAAGTATTGATAAAACCAGCTTCTGATGGAACTGGTGTAATTGCCGGTGGAGCAATGAGAGCGGTATTGGATATTGCAGGAGTACATAATGTATTAGCTAAATCAAACGGTTCATCAAATGCACATAATGTGGTAAAGGCAACTATCGATGCCTTATCTAAGATTAGAAGTCCTTATGAGGTTGCCAAATCGAGAAAAATCGATGTTAAAAAAGTTTTTGAAGGGGTCAATAATTAAAGTATTTTAGTATGAGCAAAATTAAAATTACACAAATTAAGGGTATCATAAAATGCAGCGCAAGACAAAAGCAAACTGTAGCGGCATTAGGTTTAAAACGTGTTCGTGATTGTGTAGAACATGAAGTGACTCCTCAAATTCTTGGAATGGTGGAGAAAGTTAAGCATCTTGTAACAATTGAAAAATTCTAATTCATGGAATTATATAATCTAAAGCCAGCAAAAGGCGCAACGCATAAGGATAAACGTATAGCTAGAGGAGAAGGTTCTGGACATGGCGGTACTGCTACAAAAGGGCATAAAGGTGCCAAATCAAGATCTGGTAATAAGGTCAAACGAGGCTTTGAAGGTGGACAAACTCCAATGCACAGACGACTACCTAAAGTTGGTTTTAAAAACATTTCAAGAATTGAATACTATGTGATGAATTTAGATCAGTTATCAGAGGTAGCTGCTAAACATAATCTAACTACTATCGATCAAACTACTTTTGTAAATTTAGGTATTTGCAAACTAAGTGATAAAGTTAAAATATTAGGACGAGGTGAAATAAATACTAAATTGTCTGTTAAAGTTCAAGCTTGTTCCATTACTGCTACTGACAAAATTAATGCCGCCGGGGGTTCAGTTGAGATCATATAAAAACCAATATGAAAAATTTTTTCGAGACATTTAAAAATATATGGAGTATAAAAGAATTACGTGATAAAATTCTTTTTACAATAGCTCTATTAGCGGTATTCCGCCTTGGTTCGTTTATAGTACTTCCTGGTGTTGTGCCATCTGTACTTGAAAACGCTTCTAATAATAGTAATAGTTTGTTTGGCTTAATTAATACCTATACAGGTGGAGCTTTTAACAAGGCTTCCATTTTTGCTTTAGGTATTATGCCTTATATTACATCTTCTATCATTATTCAACTATTAGGCTTTGCTGTTCCTTATTTCCAAAGATTACAACAGAAAGAAGGTGAATCTGGTAGAAGAAAACTTAATCAGTTTACTAGGATTTTAACAGTATTTATTACATTAGTTCAAGGTGGAGGATATTTAACATATATTCAATCTATTGGTGCAGTTGACCCAACATTGAGTCCTTTTATATTTTGGTTTTCTAATAGTATCATACTTGCAACAGGAACCATATTCGCTATGTGGTTGGGAGAACGAATTACAGATCGAGGAATTGGGAATGGAGTTTCCATGATAATCATGATCGGTATTATTTCTGCTTTACCAAGTGCATTTACTTTCGAATTACAATCACAATTATCCAATAATGGTTTGATTTTATTCATTCTGGAATTGGTTATACTCTTTTTAACTATTATAGCTTCTATCTTAATTGTTCAAGGTGTTAGAAAAATACCTATTCAGTTTGCAAAACGAATGGTTGGTAGAGGTAGTGGTTCTATGCCTGTTCAGACGGATAGAGATTATATACCACTGAAAGTAAATGCAGCGGGTGTTATGCCGATAATTTTTGCTCAAGCAATCATGTTTTTGCCATTAACTGCTGCTCAATATGTAATGGGTGATCCATCCTTAGGTACTTCCGGACTGATGAGAACGCTTACTGAACCTTATGGATTTTGGCATAATTTTATAACCTTTGTATTAGTGGTTGGATTTACTTATGTTTATACGGCACTAATCGTTAATCCTCAGAATTATGCAGAATATTTGAAAAGAAATAATGCGTTTATTCCAGGGGTCAAGCCAGGTTTAGATACAGAGGAATACATTGACACAACAACGACAAGAATTACCTTACCGGGTTCCATATTTTTAGGATTTATCACTATTTTACCAGCAATAGCTGTGCTTTTTGGAGTAAATCAAGACTTTGCCAGATTTTTTGGAGGTTCTTCAATACTCATTTTAGTCGGAGTTGTATTAGATACTTTGGCACAAATTGAATCCTATTTATTAATGAGGAAATATGACGGGTTGGTAAAATCAGGTCGTATTGAAGGACGTACAGGCCAAGGAATAGGTCCTATTTCGGGTTAATTTATATGATCAAGAATAAATGATATACCTCAAAAAAGAGGATGAAATTGAATTGATCCGTCAAAGTTGTATCCTCGTATGTAAAACACTTGCAGAGGTTGCAAGCTTACTGAAAGTAGGAGTTACCGGAAAAGTTTTAGATCGAAGAGCCGAAGAGTTTATCCGTGATCATCAAGCTATTCCTGGATTTAAAGGATATAATCATTTTCCAGCAACACTATGTATTTCTCTTAATGAAGCTGTAGTACATGGTATTCCAAATGACATTCCATTTCAATCAGGTGATATCATATCCATAGATTGCGGTGTCTTAATGAATGAATTTTATGGCGATGCAGCTTATACATTTGCTTTGGGGGATGTTCCAGAAGAGAAAATCAAGCTATTAAAAGTCACAGAAGAATCATTATATCTGGGTATCGGTAAAGCAATTGCAGGGAATCGAGTAGGGGATATTGGACATGCTATACAGAATCACACAGAAGTCAAACACCATTATGGTGTTGTAAAAGAACTGGTTGGTCATGGTCTAGGAAGAAAATTACACGAAAGTCCTGATGTTCCAAATTATGGTAAAGCCGGTAATGGCATTTTGCTTAAAGAAGGAATGGTCATAGCCATAGAGCCAATGATTAATTTAGGAACCAGAAGAGTAAAGCAGTTAAAAGATGGTTGGACTGTAGTGACTGTTGATCGTAAAGTGTCTGCCCATTTTGAACATTCTATCGCAATTCGCAAAAATCAAGCCGATATTTTGTCAGATCACTCATTTATTAAGAACAGTATGAAAAATAATGAAGATTTATTAAAATATTAATTAAAATAATTAGATATTTGCACTCCGAAAAATAAAAGATGACCAAAAAAAACCTGATCCAGCAAGATGGAATAATCGAAGAAGCTTTATCGAATGCCATGTTTCGGGTCAGATTGCAAAATGATCATTTGATTATTGCGACAATTTCTGGTAAAATGAGGATGAATTACATTCGAATTCTACCTGGGGATAAGGTTTCAGTTGAAATGAGTCCTTACGATTTGTCCAGAGGGAGAATTACTTATAGATATAAATAATTTAAATATATGAAAGTTCGCGCATCAATAAAGAAAAGAACTGTGGATTGCAAGTTTGTTCGCCGAAAAGGCCGACTTTATATTATTAACAAAAAGAATCCTAAATTTAAACAACGTCAAGGCTAAACCTTAAACCTAAATAAATATGGCTCGTATAGCAGGTATAGATCTTCCAAGAAATAAAAGAGGCGTAATTGGCCTTACCTATATTTTTGGAATTGGTAGAACAACTGCCAAAGGAATATTAGAAAAATTGAATATTGATGAAAGTATTAAAGTCAATGAATGGTCCAATGACCAAATTCAATCTATCGCAAAAGTTATTCAAGATGATATTAAGGTAGAAGGTGAATTGCGTTCAGAAGTTCAATTGAGTATCAAACGGCTTATGGATATTGCTTGTTATAGAGGAATACGTCATCGTAGAGGTTTACCAGTTAGAGGTCAACGAACAAAAACAAATGCAAGAACCCGTAAAGGAAAACGTAAGACAGTAGCTAATAAAAAGAAAGCAACTAAATAATCATTAATCTAAAGCATATTAATACATTACAAAAATGGCTAAAGGTAAAAAAGTTAAAAAAAGAAAAGTCAAGGTTGATGCTGATGGAGTTGTTCACATCCAAGCTTCTTTTAATAATATAATCATTTCACTTTGTAATCGTGCAGGAGAAGTTGTAAGTTGGGCAAGTGCTGGTAAGGCAGGATTTAAAGGTTCTAAAAAGAACACACCATATGCTGCTCAGCTATCTGCTAACGATGCAGCAGCTGTTGCTTACAGTGCTGGAATGAGATCTGCTGAAGTTTTCGTCAAAGGACCTGGTTCAGGAAGAGAAGCTGCTATTAGAGCCATTGATGCTTGTGGAATTAAAGTTCTAAAAATTACAGACTTAACTCCAATTCCTCACAATGGATGTAGACCACCTAAACATAGAAGAGTTTAAAATTAGAAAGCGTAAAAATTATGGCAAGATATACAGGCCCCGTTACTAAAAAATCTAGAGCATTCGGACAGTCATTGACTGGTTATGATAAATATTTTGAAAAAAAGAAATATGCTCCAGGACAACATGGACCATCTAAACGGAAAAAACAAAAATCGGATTATGCTTTGCAGTTGCTTGAAAAACAAAAAGCAAAGTATACTTATGGTGTGTTAGAACGCCAATTTAGAAATATTTTCCATGATGCCCACAAAAAATCAGGTGTTACTGGTGAAGTTTTATTCCAATTTTTGGAAGCTAGGCTGGATAATACCGTATATCGTTTAGGCATTTCTTCAACAAGAAAAGGTGCAAGACAATTGGTTTCACATAGACATGTGATTGTGAATGGTAAAGTAGTAAATATTCCATCATACAGGTTAAAACCAGGTGATGTTTTAGGTGTTCGTGATAGTTCTCAAGGATTGGATAATATCAAACACCAAGTTGCCAAAAAAACAGATACTAGGAAATTTCCATGGCTAGAATGGAATAGTGACAAAATGGAAGGAAAATTTATTCAATTTCCATCTCGCGATCAAGTTCCCGAAAACATCAATGAACAATTGATTGTTGAGCTTTATTCTAAATAATTTTTTTCTTAATCATTATTTTTACCATATGAGTATATTAAATTTTCAAAAACCGGATAAAATTATTCTACAAAAAGCAACCGAATTTGATGGTTCTTTTGAGTTTAAACCATTAGAACCTGGTTTTGGACAGACTATTGGTAATTCGTTAAGGAGAATTTTATTATCCTCATTAGAAGGATTTGCAATTACACATGTTAGAATTGCAGGAGTCGAACATGAGTTTTCTACCATTCGTGGTGTGATTGAAGATGTCATTGAAATTATCTTGAATTTAAAGCAAATAAGGCTGAAAAGTAAGCTTCCTAAGGATGACATTAAGGAGGAAAAAATATATATGACCATAAGTGGTAAAGATGTATTTAGAGCTGGAGAAATTGAAAATTTTACAAATGTATTTCATGTCACAAATCCTGATCAGATCATCTGTCATATGGAGCCTTTTGTGAATTTGGAAATAGAACTTACCATAACTAAAGGACGAGGTTATGTTCCAGCAGATGAAAACACCACCAAAGATTTACCTATTGGTGTAATTCCTGTTGATGCTATTTATACCCCAATCAAAAAAGTATCTTATAGTATTTCAAATACTCGGGTTGGTCAAAAAACGGATTATGAAAAACTTTTACTGGAAGTTAAAACTGATGGAACCATTCATCCGGAAGATGCAGTAAAAGAAGCTTCTAGAATTTTAATCCAACATTTGTTACTCATAACGGATGAGAATATTACTTTCGAAGATGCGGTAAGAAAAGTGGACACTATAGTTGATGAACATGTATTACACATGCGCAAACTATTGAAGACACCTTTGGAGGATTTGGATCTGTCAGTTAGAGCATACAATTGTTTAAAAGCTGCAAAAATTAATTCATTAGGTGAAATGGTAAAATATGACACACATGAATTATTGAAATTTAGAAATTTTGGTAAGAAGTCATTAGTTGAAATAGAAGAATTATTGACAACCAAGAATTTGAGTTTTGGAATGGATTTGTCAAAGTATAAACTTGACGAAGAATAATAAATTAATTAATTTAGATTAAATCTATAGGTCATGAGACATGGAAAAAAGTTCAATCATCTAAGTCGTAAAAAAGGACATAGGACTGCTTTGTTACGCAACTTAGCTGGAGCTTTAATTAAATATAAGCGAATTAATACCACAGTAGCTAAAGCAAAAGCGCTTAGAGTATATGTTGAGCCTTTAATTACAAAATCAAAGGATAATTCAACACACTCAAGAAGAGTAGTTTTCAGTTATTTGGGCAATAAAGAAACAGTAGCAGAATTGTTTGGTGAAGTAGCCCCTAAAATTGCGTCAAGACCGGGTGGTTATACTCGTGTTATAAGAACGGGATTTAGAAAAGGTGATGGTGCAGAAATGGCGATGATTGAATTGGTAGATTATAACGATATCATGGTATCTGCCTCTAAAGCAACATCTCCTGAGTTAGTAACTAAACGAAGAACTCGTAGATCAAGTAAAAAAGCTAAAACTGAAGACTCAGCGGAACCTAGTGTAGGTGATACAACTGAATCTTCTACTGAAGAGAATAAATAAAAAAAAAGCGGCTTTAAGCCGCTTTTTTTTTGTCTTGTGGGATCAATTTGACATTTTAATTGAGCTTAATTTGACTTAATACATCATTAATTTTTATATATTTCATATATTTGCGAAAAATTAATATAATTTCTTTGAATGTATAAAAACACATCAAGTCCTGCCATATTACTTCTTGAAGATGGAACTACTTTTTATGGCAAAGGAGCTGGCGCTATTGGTATTTCAGGGGGTGAAATCTGTTTTAATACAGGAATGACGGGATACCAAGAGATTTTTACAGATCCTAGTTATTATGGACAACTGATGGTAATGACTAACGTTCATATTGGAAATTATGGAACTCAAATAAATGAATCTGAATCTGATAAAATTCATATAGCTGGATTGGTTTGCAGAAATTTTTCAAGTCAATATAACCGCAGTCTTGCTGATGATTCGTTACAACAATTTTTATCAAAATTAAATATAGCTGCTATCTATGATGTTGATACCAGAGCCATAGTTAGACATATCAGATCTCATGGTGCGATGAATGCATTAGTAGCAACTGATTCTTCTGACATGCCCACATTGAAGTCATATCTATCGAAGGTTCCAAATATGAATGGACTTGAATTGGCCTCCAAGGTATCTACAAATGTTATTTATGATGTTGGTAATCCTAGTGCTAAAATAAAAATAGCAGTTTTGGATTTTGGTATTAAAAAAAGTATTTTGGTTCAACTAGAAAAGTACGACTACAACATTAGAGTTTTTCCTGCACATTCTACTTTTGCAGAAATCAACCATTGGAATCCGGATGCTTATTTCCTTTCAAATGGACCAGGTGATCCAGCACCTATGGATTATGCCATACAAACAGCAAAATTGATTTTAGAATCAAAAAAACCAGTTTTTGGAATTTGTTTGGGGCATCAATTACTTGGATTAGCTATGGGTATTTCAACTATAAAAATGTTTCACGGTCATAGAGGGATAAACCATCCGGTTAAGAACTTACAAACAGGATTGAGTGAAATAACCAGTCAAAATCATGGTTTTTCATTAGATATGGAACAAGTTAATAAACAAAGCGATACAATTGAATTGACGCATATCAATTTGAATGATCAATCTGTGGAAGGAATTCGCCACAAAACAAATCCGGTTTTCAGCGTTCAATACCATCCTGAAGCTGGCCCTGGCCCTCATGATTCTAGATATTTATTTAAGCAGTTTTCAGATTCAATACACCAATCGATAGGTACCCATTAATTTATAAACATGAGTGAAATTATTGATATTATTGCAAGGCAAATATTTGATAGTAGGGGCTTTCCAACTATTGAAGTCGATGTTATTACATCATTAGGCACTATAGGGAGGGCTGCAGTGCCGTCAGGGGCTTCAACCGGTAAGCACGAAGCCGTTGAATTAAGGGATAATGATTCTTCATTTTATTTAGGCAAGGGTGTATTAACGGCATGTTCAAATGTTGAAGAAGAAATTGGAGAGATATTAATCGGTGCAGAAGTAAAAGATCAACGATATATAGATCAATTGATGATTTATGCTGATGGCACTGAAAATAAAATGAGGTTCGGAGCAAATGCTATTTTAGGCGTTTCACTAGCTTGTGCGCGTGCAGCAGCCATTGAAGCTGATTTACCGCTATATAGATATATTGGAGGAGCTAATACCTTCCTTATGCCCGTTCCAATGATGAATGTTATCAATGGTGGAATGCATGCTGATAATAAACTTGACTTTCAGGAATTTATGATTATGCCATTGGGGGCTTCAAGTTTTACACATGCAATGCAAATGGGGACAGAAATATTCCAACATTTGAAAAGTCTGCTAAAGTCTAAAAATCTGTCCACTAATGTTGGCGATGAAGGTGGTTTCGCACCTAATTTGAGATCCAATGATGAGGCTATTGAATTACTCTTAGAAGCTGTAGTTAAAGCGGGCTACCGAGCAGGAAAGGACATTTTTCTAGCAATTGATGCTGCAGTTTCTGATATGTATAATGAAAAGGATCAATTGTATCATTTCGAAAAATCTGGATTAAAATCAAAGAGTTCTCATGAAATGGTTGAGTTTTGGTCGGATTGGGCAACCCAATATCCAATTTTCTCGATTGAAGATGGTTTGGCTGAAGATGATTGGACAGGTTGGCAATTATTGACAAGTAAACTTTCTGATAAGATTCAATTAGTTGGCGACGATTTATTTGTTACAAATTCTAAGCGAATTCGTCAAGGAATTGATATGAAGGTGGCCAATTCTGTACTCATTAAAGTGAACCAAATTGGAACATTGAGTGAAACAATAGATGCAGTTCAATTGGCTCAACGAAATAAATATACTACTGTAATGAGTCACCGATCTGGAGAAACAGAAGATCATATTATTGCTGATTTAGCAGTTGGATTATCTACCGGTCAAATAAAAACCGGGTCTTTGTCAAGGTCTGATCGGATGTCCAAGTATAATCAGTTGTTAAGAATAGAAGAGGAATTGGGTGAACAAGCTGAATATTATGGCAAAATATTACTTGAAAAATAAATTATATGTATATTTGCCTATTATTCTTGTTTTTATGAAAAATAAATTAAAATCAATACCTTTTAAACTTCCATTGTTAGCATGGAAGAATAAATCTTTGGTTACAATAGTAGCTTTTTTGATTTTTTTATGTTTTTTTGATAAGTACAATTTGCGTACTCAATACAAAATATATTCAACCTTATTGAATATGCAAGATCAAAAGGCCAACTACATTCATTTGATTGCTGAAGCCAAACAGGATAAGTTTGATTTGGAACAAAATTATGAGCGGTTTGCCAGGGAAAAGTATTTTATGTCACGTTTAGATGAAGATGTATTTATCATCGAAACAAAAAAGATTATTAAGAAATAATGAGTGTATTAGTCAATAAAAATTCTAGAATAATAGTTCAAGGATTTACAGGGAAGGAAGGAACATTTCATGCTGAACAAATGATTGCATATGGCACATCGGTTGTAGGTGGAGTAACACCCGGTAAAGGAGGAGAGCTACATCTCAACTTACCTGTTTTTAATACCGTTTTCGATGCAGTTAATGAACTTAAAGCGGACACTTCAATTATATTTGTACCACCCCAATTTGCTGCTGATGCAATAATGGAAGCTGCAGATGCGGGAATTTCTGTGATCATTTGCATTACTGAAGGCGTTCCAGTACAAGATATGATCAAAGTAAAATCCTATTTAAAAAACTATCCTTGCCGATTAATTGGACCTAATTGCCCGGGTGTCATCACACCAGATGAAGCTAAAGTAGGGATAATGCCGGGTTTTATACATAAGAAGGGATCCATTGGTATAGTTTCAAGATCAGGGACTTTGACCTATGAAGCAGTTGATCAAGTTACCAAAGAAGGATTAGGTCAATCTACATGTATTGGGATTGGGGGAGATCCTATACCAGGCACTACCACTTTGGAAGCCGTACAAATGTTAATGGCAGATTTTGAGACTGAAGGCATCATTATGATTGGTGAAATCGGGGGGAGTATGGAGGCAGAAGCTGCTTTGTGGATTAAAGATTATGGAACTAAGCCTGTAGTTGGATTTATCGCCGGTCAAACTGCGCCAGCAGGTAGAAAAATGGGCCATGCAGGAGCTATAATTGGAGGTAAGGATGATACAGCTGCTGCTAAGATGAAAATTATGGCAGAATGTGGTATCCATGTAGTTCAATCTCCAGCCCACATAGGGCGCACAATGAGAGAAGTTTTGGAAAAATGATTAGCTCATGTGTTTTGAATCGGAATTCGACAATATGTATTGTTGCATTTCTGTGCTTTTTTGATGTTATCTATAGTCAAGTTCAATTAACCACCCGACTTGATACCACTTTAATGAATGAATTAGCCATCATTAAGAAAGCAGATCAAGAACCTAGAAATCAATTACTAACTATTGCATCCAAGAAAGAAAGAGCAATATTATTTAAAAAATTAAAAGAAACGGATTCTATTCATTTAACTAAAATAGATTCAGTAATAAGAATACACGGATATCCTGGCAAATCCAAAGTTGGTATCAAATTATGCAACGTTCCTTTTATCATAATTCAACACGGTGATTTGCCGATCTTAGAAAAATATTATCCAATAATAGAGCAAGCAGTAAATGCAAATGAATTGGAGAAAGAAAATTTGGCATTACTCATTGATAGAATTAAATACTATAAAAAAGAAAACCAAATTTACGGAAGCCAAATCATCACCAGTAGAAAGGATGGAAAACACACGCTTTATCCAATTGAGGACGAATTCAATGTGAATAAAAGACGATTAGAAATGGGAATGGATAGTTTAGAAGTCTATTGCAGAAGATTTAAGATACAATATGTCGCTCCGGCTAAGTAAGAAATAATTTGATTTGTCTAAGGTCGATTTCTTTTAAGATACTTAAAATTAACCAATAACATACCAAAGGATTCGCAATTTTCTTTAGTTTGTTTTAAATGATGAGCTCCATGCGCTCTAAGTATAGCTTTCGAATAAGTATTGTTTAAATGCTTAAACCAAGAAAATCTTCTGTGAATATATACATCATGAACTAGAAAATAGGCAACACCATAAATAGAAATCCCTATTCCAATATACAATAACCATTGGTACTGTTGGTAATACATAGTTCCTAAAATATAGCATATCATACTTGGAATTGCAAAAACTAGAAAAAAGCGATCATTTTTTTCCCAAAAACCAGTTTTTAATTGGTGTGGTTTATGATGATCTTCATGCCAGGACCATAATAAACCATGCATAACATATTTATGGGTAAACCAGGCAATGAATTCCATGCCAAAGAAAGCTGAAATTACAATCAAACAATTTATTAACCATGGAGCCATAATAAGTATTTCGACAAAAAAACATTTTTGAAGTATAATAGTTTAATGCGGAACTATAATTTTAATTCTTCTTCACTTCGCATGAGTGGTATTTCAATAAAGAATTGAGTACCTATTTGGATATTTGATTCAAAATAGATTTTGCCATTTTGAGATTCGATAATTTGTTGGCACATAGCTAAACCTAAACCTGTCCCAGAGTTCTTAGTGGTGAAATTTGGAAGGAATACTTTGTCCTTCATTTCGGCAGAAATGCCTATCCCATTGTCTTTTATACAAATTTGGGCATACATGTTTTTTCTTTTTAACTCGATTTCTATTTTGCCTCTTCTATGCTCCGGTATAGCCTGTATAGCATTATTAATAATATTATTTAATACCCGAATGATCTGGTTTTTATCACAATACACATAAAATTCATCAATGGGCACCACTAAATAAATGTCGATGTCATCTCTTTTTCTAAAAAGATCGTGTACTAGAGAGATCAGATCATTAATTAATATTTTTTCATTTTCAGCTTTTGGCATAGTCCCAAAATTTGAAAACTCGGTTGCAATTTTTGTAAGCCCATCTATTTGTTCCAGTAATGTTTCACTGACTCTAACTACCATCGCACTTACGTCTTGAGCGCCACTCTTTATGTATTGCTGCAAATATTGAATGCTTAATTTCATCGGAGTTAAGGGATTCTTTATCTCATGAGCTACTTGTTTTGCCATTTCTTTCCAGGCAGAATCTCTTTCAGATTTTGCCAATAGAGATGCACTTTCATCTAATTGACTTACCATTCTATTATAATCTTGGATCAAGTCACCAATTTCATCTTGACCTGACCACTCCAATAGTTCATTGCGCTTTCCAATTCTAATTTGTTTCAATTTTTCACTTAGCACTTCCAATGGAGAAGTAATTGAATTTGCTAATAGAGTGGCTAAGCTGGCCGCGATGAGAAATAAAAAAACATAAATATTTAATAGTGTATTGATTAGATTCGCAAGCCGATTTTCTTTGTTTTTTTCAATAGAGATAAAAGATGACATTTCAATGGTAGCCAACCTTTGGTTGTTCAGGAAAATATTTTTGAATGCACTGATTTTTAATTTTGAATTCGAACGATCACCAGTACGGATGATTATATCTTCAAGTGAACTTGGAAAGTAAAAATAAAATTCAGGATCGCATAATTTTATTCGACTATCAGAACCAGTTGAAGTGTTTTTAAAAATTGTTTTTTGGAATCCTTTATTGTCATACAATTCAATGTTGTAATCAAAAAGTGATGAAGTTGATTTAATTTGATTTTCAGTAATTAAAAATGCGGTTTCAACATCTGGGCTTGACGTAATGGTAGATTCTAAAAATGAACTTAAATATTTTAATTTATTAAATAGTGATTCTTCAGCAATTTTTTGTTCAGATTGTTTAGTAAAATATACAGTCACAATCGCAATAGTTAAAAAACTGATGACGATACCGAGTATAACATAAAATTGTATTCGATTCCTTAAAGATGGTTTATCTACCAATTGCACTTGCAGGCCTTCGGGAAGTATATCATAATTCTGATTGATTAAACTAATGAGATATGCAAAGATGATAAGCATAGTAAATAGATAAGAAAATAGCGATATGGCTTTAATTAAATTGGGTATCGCATGAGATAAAATTATGGTAAATCCGGGTTTAATGGCTTTAATTAATAACTCTTTACCATCATATTGTAAAATGGTCTGATTTTTTTTACCTAAAGCTTCCTTGCATCTATATACATCCGGTTTGTTGAAAGATGTTCCGTATTTTAGTTGTTCGTTTTCATAAATATATAACTCATAATTATATTTATTGCTCGTATTAATTAAGTTATAAATTCCTATTGAGTTGCTAATGCCTAAGGTGTCAACATTGGAGTATTTGATATCATTTATTTCGTTGACTAGTTTCTCTTTTTCAGTTCTCTTTTTAATATTCTGGTAATGAAAAATCAAGCCTGAAGTCAAAAAACTAATAATCATGATCCAGGAAATAAGCCACAGTATGTTATTTTGTTTGTATTCAACAAAATAGTCCTGCAGCCAAATGATAATTGACGTAGCAATGAAAAATGAAAAAAGGGAAATGTCTAAATTGAATTTATATACAATAGGAAAAAATAACACTACACTAATAAGGTATAATATCATTTTAATTTTTAAAGAGTGGTTATAGCTATTTGTACTTTGACATAATTTATGAGAAATTAAAAAAAGTGCAATGAGTATGAGTAGTAAGCATATGAGTAAAATGTAATTTTCACTTTTAAAGAAAATGCTTTCATCTAAATTAAAAAAGTAAGAAGAGTTAACAAAAACTGCTTTGAAGGTAGCGCAATAGGCCACTAAGGTTAAAATAACAGCTCCATTATTTAAAATGGGGATAATATAATTTAGTGTTCGGGAATGATTTTCAGGTAGTTTTTCGAATGTAATATATTTGTGAAAAATATAAACGATTTGAAAAATGATATATGATATAATGATGAATTCAAAAAGCGAGTATTTTACAAAACTTGTTGTAATTAATGATTTCGTTAAAATACTATCAAAGAAATTATATTTCTGGACAATCCATTGTGATAAACTCAAGGTTAGTATGATTCCAAGGATAAGAGAAAGATAGGCCCATTGAGTTTTATTATTTTTAAAAAATAATTTAGTAAAATGGTAGAACGGATAATATAAGATGAAAAGTAAAAGTAAATAGATGATGATTAAAATATTGGCATAGATATAATATAATTCAGTGCCGGCATTGTTTAAATAGCCTAAAGTTTCATTAGATTTATTATTGATTTTTAATTGGTCTGGTGCAACTTTTTCATCTGTAATTAAAAGTGGCTCTTCTGTATTTGAATTTTCTAATATGGGTTCGTATAAAAAGAAGCAAGCATTTATTCCCGGAAGATCAATCGTTTGATTGATGCCGTAAAAATAATTTCCCTGATGTTCAAAAATCCCTTTTATGCCTTGATCCATGCAGGGACACCAATTTTTGTCAAAATAAATGTTTGGTTTATTCCAATACGTTAATTGATTTTGTTCACAAAGAATGATATAGCTATTTTTTAAATTTGGAGTGGCCTTGATTTCTTTGTCTATGATAAAAGAAAGATCATGATTCGATTGATTCGCCTGAAGTTTGTTGGTTATTTTTGAATTGAGTTCCTTTAGTCTTAGATCAATTTTATTAATTTTCTCAATGCATTGTTTTTGAATGATATGACCGTTATCATGATCAAATTCTAAATAATATTGTTCATAGAGTTTACCTAAAATCAACATTAAAAATGCTATGATCCAGATACTGAACCATGATTTTGCATTCGTAATATGTACGTGATCTAAAAACACAGCATAAAGTTAAGTTATTATACATTATCTTTTATTATAATGTATGTTTTGTCAGCAAATTAAGTAATTCTATTACCTTTGAAGGTCGTTATGTTCTATCGCGTATTTATTTTGAGTACGAGGAAAGTCTGGACAACACGAAGCATCACACCACTTAATAGGTGGGCTCTCGTAAGAGAGACAGATAGGGTCACAGAAAATAACCGCCCCGTTTCGACGGGGTAAGGGTGAAAATGTGTGGTAAGAGCACACAACTATTACGAGTAATCGGAATATTGGATAAACCTTGTGAGTTGAAATGCCAAATAAACCTGTGAATTCCTTTGGAATTGTATATGCTTCCATATTGCTTTAAGCACGCAGGAGGGTAGGCAGATTGAGTTTATTGGTGACAATAGACCTAGATAAATGATAGAAAGTTCATTTATGAATTACAGAATCCGGCTTATAATAACGACTTTTTTACTCTAACTGTTTGAAAGATTCATTCTATCCAAGCAGTTAGAGTTTTTATTATTGAGCTGAATTAAATGCAGCCATATCAAACAATAAAGAGAATCTGATCGTATTGGCAAGAGGGCTTCTGGTATTATTAGTAGGAACCAGATATGATAAATTCATTCCAAATACATTGTATTTAAATCCACAACCTAAGGTCAAATATTGTCTGTTTCCCTTTAAGCTATTTTCGTGAAAATATCCAGCTCTAACAGCAAATTGCTTATCATACCAGTATTCTATTCCAAGAGAAAACATAAGCTCTTGAAGTTCTTCTCTAGCACCACCCGGTGCATCTGCAAATGAGCCAAATATCCCTGAAAAAAGAGGTTTTTGTCGGTAATCAGCAATACTATCTTTAGGAGATATATCATAATCTGAATTACCTGGTGGTATTGGAGTTGGTACTAAAAATTTATTAATGTCTAAGATAAGGTTTATGGAATTGAAATCATCAAAATTCATTTCATAATTAGCACCGATACCAAGGTTAGTGGGTATGACATCTTTTACTAATCCTTTGACATAAGTAACTTTTGAACCAATGTTAGTAACTGCAGCGCCAAGGCTTAGATAATTTCTTCGACCACTTGCACCCATTTTTGTTTTATAAAAGACCCCAATATCTGCAGCAAATGACTTAGCTGGAGTGATATTATTGGCACCAACTGTCCTGCCGGTAGCTAAATTGGAATACACGAACTTTGCACTAAGACTTGCTGAAAGTTTTTCAGAAAGTTTACGAGAATAAGCTCCTACGAATTCAAATTCATTGGGCTCACCTGTGCCTTGATCATTTCCGTTTTCATCGCGGAACTCTATTTTTCCTAATGAAAAATAGCGAATGGCTAATCCAGCAGTTTGGAATTTATCAATTTTTAAATAGGATGATAAATATAATAAGTAGATATCATCAATGCCTAAATTTCTCAACCATGGCGAAAAAGTGGCAGAAACAGCAAAATTATTTTCAGCGAATGCTAAACGTGCAGCATTATAATGCATGGCATTAGGATCTGGACTTATCGCCAGACCTGCATCACCTAAAGCACCTGAACGTGCGTCGGGATTAATTCTAAGAAAAGGAAGCGCCGTTAAAATGGTATTTGGAACACACTCTCCTGTGCTTGCGTTTATAATACAATGCTTTACTGGATCCCAAGTCTGGCTATGAACCGTAATTATTGTAAACGAAAAAATAAGCAGTATGATTGATTGACGCATAAATTTAAATTTGTGCAAAAGTAAGATATTTTGATATATTAGAAATAATTATTATGTGTTTTATAACTTGGCTAACTACTAATCGTATGTTTTTATATATTTATTACTTCAATATCAACAATTTTTCAATTTTGCTTTGTTTTTTAATGATTTCACCATCTAATTCGCCATTGATTTTGATTTGATATAAATACACCCCATTAGCCAGGTCAGATCCAAAATCATCCTTTCCGTCCCAATCCAGATTAGTAATTCTATATCCATCCGGAGTAATCCGTTTGCTGATCGTCTTTATTAATTTCCCGGTTATGGTTTGGATATAAATATTAATTTCTAAAGGAATCCCGGTCCAATTGGTTTCAAACTGGAATTGCGTATGTTTTGAAAAAGGATTTGGATAGTTGTATACACGATCTATGCTTACAGCGTCTTTGTTAAGTACATTAAATTCAATATTTGCACTTCCCATTTTGTTGGAAATATCCCAGGCTGTTACGGTCAATGTATGTTTACCTGGCGTCAGGTTTTTCAATGGATAAGTAACTTCACCGGATTTAAAATCGTTAAGTTTAGATTTAAAATAATTATTCAATATTATAGGTGATTGAGAATTTTGATCAATGATCGCAGTTAAATCATGTCCGATACTATTACCTGTTATATTAATCCCTAAATCATCACTAATCTTTGCAAAGATTTTTGGATTTTCATCAGTGATTCCTCCATTAGCAAACTGATCATTATTCATGTATAAATTCACAACTGGTGGTTGGTCATTCAGTAAGGTGTCAGATTTAAATCCACCGACGATGAAATGATCGGTATATCCTGCGGCGTCTAAATCTTTCAGATTTGAAGCATACAGACTGATTTTGCCAGCTCCAAAAGAATAGTTTATATCTTTTGGAATGATAAATGAAAATTCCCAAATACCATCTTTTACTTCCGTAGATCCTTTAAAGATGATATTTTTTTGGATATTGAAAGATGAAACATTACTGCCAGGATCATTTCTTCTGGTTTTTAGAGTTATTTCTTTATCAAAAATAGTGGCATTGAGAATTCCATTGAAATCACTTACTATATTACCTCCAGGTTGTATGACACGACCTTTAATTTTTACTGTTTGAAGTGCTCTTAGAGTATCCGGCGATTGGGATAGTGGTTTGTCATTTATGCTTAAAATTTCATTTTCAAGTTTGGGGTATGCTAAGGTTTGACTAGGATCACCAAAGAGCATAAATTTTCTTGTGTTTTCACTTGACCCATTTTTATTTTTGGCTCTTTTTAAAATTTCGCCTATAGTAAGATGTTTGCCATTTTCAGTATTATATAATTGATCAAACACATCTCTTGTTAAAATATAATTGGCATCAGCATAAACAGGTCGAACGGTTGAAAAAAGTCCAATGACTCCTCCCTTATTTAGTAAAGTTAAATTACCGGCACTGGTAATACTTGGATCATCAAAACTAGTAAAGGTGCAAGTAGCTGTAATCATTAACGGCATTTTGTAAAAGTTGTCCCAAACTTTAATATCTGGTTCCTGAAGCACTCGTTCTTGAGCCAATCCTGTAGGTCCTCCATGTCCCATATAAGCATACACAAAGGTTCCTTGAAAAATAGCATCATTTATTGCTTTTGTGACTTCGGGGTATCTTTCACCTCCGGGGGTGCTCACTTGTTCATAAGCATCTAAATAAACTTTTTGTTGATTGATGTTTTTATTTTTTTCTTGATTAAAGATAGCAATCCTGTCCATGTCATAAAAATGGGTATTTCCGTCTTCATCATCTGCCGTAAATAAATTGTTCAATCTCCAATCACCAAGGGTCAAAGGTTCCGTGTCATAACGAATGATTTTGTCCACCATAATTCGAGCTTCATCAAGCGTTCTGCTTATAATTCGACCAACTGCAATGTCCAATTTTCCATTTAAATTTTCTCCTTCTCCATTGTCCAACAATCCAAAATAATCATCAGAAGGAAAACCATAAATAGGATCTAATGATTCTGGGGTCTCATAAGTAGGAACTAAATTTAAATCTTTATTTTTAGTATTTAAATATCTGTAGTCATAACTAGCTGAACCAAATAATGTAAGATATTTGAATCGTGTATTTCGCGAATAAAGCATTCTCGCAAAATCTCTAACAGAAGTAGGATCTTTGGTTCCCGAACTAAATTCATTATAAATTTGATCAATATCCACTGCGACTCCAAGCAATGACGAAAACTGTTGTCTATGTTTTAATAGTCTTAACGCTTCATCTTTAAGCGATGCATGATAAATAATAGCAAAATCAAGATTATCCAACATATGTAAATTTTGATTTTCAACCGTTCCATTAAAATCTGGTTGTGCATTTGATGTGGCTGCATTGAAAACTACATATTGATTGTTTTTTTGGAAGCTTTCATCCACAAAAGTTAAAGTATTATTTATTGTGTTATTTTTTATGCTTGAAATATTTAAGGGTTGCGTTACATCCCAAGTTGTGAGAGAAGTACTCACATTATTAATCGTATAAGCTGTGGTTTGGAATGAACTAGCTTCAGGATTAAGTATATACATGGGTACTCCATTCCAAATTAAATTTTTCCAGGAAGTGATTTGGAACCAATCCAGCCAACCTTCAGAATCACCTGAGGATATTGGAAATTTTATGTTTACTTTAGGCGTGGAACCATTTAACTTAAAGTCAGATTTTATAGTATTGTTTTCAGCGAATTTGTAAGTGCATTGATAGGATGAAATGGGTGATAAATTTTTTACAATTTTGCTATCGTTAATGTTGATAATAAGTTGTGTTCCTTGAGTTGCTCTGGTTGCAAATACGCAACTTACTTTTGCTGTTTTTGTTGGATCTAATTCAGGAAAAGAAAACTCTGTTCCGAAATCCAATTCTCTACTATTACTTAATTCTTCTCCAAACCATTGTTGACCTGTACCGTGATTGCATTGGTCACCTGCAATAATATTTGTTAATTCTTTTTGATGGTGTATTGTTTCTAAACTTTGATTTGTTGTAAAACTTGGATTAAATTGTTCGGGTTTTTCAGCTATCCGCTTGCCGGGTTTATCATTTATTTTGATATAAAAATAAGATTTTTGGCTATATGGATTTTTTATATAAATATAATCATTTATACTAGGATCATAGGTTTGAATATCAGGTCCTGTGGCATAAAAAAGTATATAATCCTGATCATTAAAAATCTGGTCTGATTCTCCAGCAACATAGATAGCATTTTCTACTAAATCATCTTCTCGGTATTGATCATTTGATTCAGGTAATTTTTGTCCGCCATTGCCATAAATATGTATATTACGAGGATCAATATTAGCAACATTAATTTTTAAATTTTTTTCCAAATAATTTTTATCAATTTTATAAATACCCTTTTTGGAAACACTAATTTTGAATATTTGACCCGTCTCCAGAACTGAATTTTTAGTAAATGGAGGTATTTGGGGAGGTGCAAAAGTTGGTATAAAATTTAAATCGAATTCTACATTAAGTATTCGGTGGAATTGGCCCGATGGATTCATTCTAATTGGAGTTAATTCGATCCAAGCTGTATAGCTTGATCTTTCTTTGGAAATCCCGGACTTTAATTGATATTCGTTTGAATAGCGAATCTCTTTTGAAAGGGTTGCAAGGTTATAAGTTTCTTCATCAAAGGAAAGTAAAGTTGCTGTTATTGAACCAGGGCCATTTACCGGAAATTCTTTCCGATAGAGAAATTTCTGTGGATCCAAATTGGAGCGAACAGCGCCTTCGAATGGAATTGAGGATTTTGGGTTTTGAATTAAATCACCATTTGGACCAATTGGAATCTCCCATTTTACATTATCTTTGACGTTCCAATGTTGCTGGCTTAATAGTAATATTGGAGTAAACAGGATTAGACTAAAAAAATTAAGTTTCATAAACAAGGATTGATAAAGTAAATTTGTCCTTATAAGATTAGGTGATTTGAATAATAAACGAGCGTTAAATATAGTTATTGTTAAGATGTTAGGATTTAACTTATTTAAGTTTATATGTATTTTTTTAATTTGGACAGCAAGTTTTTGCAGCATTTACGCACAAGATCCGGTTTTTAGTCAATTTTATGCTGCTCCTTTAGAAGTGAATCCTGCTTTTGCTGGATTGGGAAGGTCGCCAAGGATTGGAATTAATTATCGGAATCAATGGCCTTTCATAGAGCAACAGTTTAAAAGTTATACTACCTATCTATTATCTTATGATCAGTATTTCAAAGCATTTAAGAGTGGACTTGGTTTTACCTTACTTGCGGATGATGCCGGGGATGGATTGATCAAAACCATCAAGTCAAATGTCATCTATAGTTATCGAGTGCCATTAACTAAAAAAGGACATTATATTAAAGGTGGTGTTGAATTGGGATTAGTGAATATTAACTACAATTGGGATAAATTTACTTTTGGAGATCAGCTTGACCCTGAGTTCGGTTTAATTACAGGAGGGGGGGTACCAATCATTTCTAAAGAAATCAGACCGGCTAAAACGAACCTTAATTATTTTGATGCAGGAGTTGGGATGATGTATTATTCGCCTACCTTTTATATAGGAGTGGCAACGAAGCATATTAACGCCCCAAAAATTGGAATTTTGACCTCTAATAGTGATGGTTATAATGGATTGCCTTTAAGGTTTACAGTTCACTCGGGTTTTGAATGGAGAATTGATAAAAGACTTGGAAAATATAAGAAAATTTTGAGTCCTGGGGTGATTTTAACAAAACAGGCACAGTTTTTTCAAGTAAATTTAGGTACTCAATACCAGTTTAGCACAGTTTTTGCCGGAATTTGGTATCGGATAGCCCGTCATAATGGTGATGCTGTTATAGGTACCTTAGGATTTAGAAAAGATTTTTGGAAGTTAACTTATAGTTTTGATTATACCACTTCTTCATTAGGAATTGGATTAGGGGGGAGTCATGAGTTGAGTTTATTATTCAATTTTGAGTCAGTTACTAAAGAAAAGAAGAATATAAGTGACTGTTTTGATGCTTTTCGATAAATTTTTAAAAAAATATATACTAGCACAATAAATATTTAACTAATTTTGTTTTCCTAAAAATTAAAAGACAGTAGTAGGATGAAAACCAAAGTAAATTCAGTGGTTTTTCTGGTAGGGCTTTTACTAATAGTAAGCTCATGCAGTAAACGCAATAGTGAAAAATCTTCCGCAACAGGTTGGAAGTACAATGACCCTAAATACGGGGGTTTCGAGAAGGTCGATTATGAGGGGCAACCCACTGGTCCGAATTTAGTACTTATTGAAGGGGGAACCTTTACGATGGGTCTGACGGAAGAAGACGTTACCTACGAATGGAATAATATTCCAAGACGTGTTACAGTTTCATCATTTTATATGGACGAAACTGAAATTTCCAATATTAATTACAGGGAATATTTGTATTGGCTTAATAGAGTATATAAGTCATATCCAGATGTATTTAAAAAAGCGCTTCCAGATACTTTGGTTTGGAGAGAGGAACTTGCTTACAATGAACCATTTGTTGAAACCTACTTCAGGTTTCCATCTTATGACGAGTATCCTGTAGTGGGTGTTAGCTGGTTACAGGCTAAGAATTATTGTAAGTGGAGAACGGATAGAGTTAATGAGGAAATATTAATTGCAAAAGGCGTATTGAATCAAAATCCTGATCAGGTTGATGCTGAAAATTTTGATACTAAGGCTTATCTAGCTGGTCAATATACCGGTAATGTACGAAAAAATTTACCTGATTTGCAAACTGGTGGTGAGCGTCCGGTAAGATTCGAAGATGGGATATTACTTCCAGAATACAGATTACCTACAGAAGCAGAGTGGGAATATGCTGCATTAGCATTAATCGGAAAGCAATCTGCAAACAAAGATGAATTAATTACAGATAGAAGAATTTATCCTTGGGATAGCAATACTGCACGGTATAAGAAGAGAGATAAAAACATGGGTTCTATCTTAGCCAATTTCAAGAAAGCTGAAGGTGATTATATGGGTATGGCAGGTAAACTTAATGACCATTCACATATTCCTGGACCTGTTAAGAAATACTATCCAAATGATTTTGGTCTTTATAATATGGCAGGTAATGTGTCGGAATGGGTTGAAGATGTATATCGTCCATTGACATCTACTACTTTAAGAGATGTAGAAAACCAAGATTTGAATCCATTCAGAGGTAATGAATTTAAGGAATTAATACTTGATGAATCTGGAAATCCGGTAGAAAAAGATAGTCTTGGATCACTTAAATATCAGGTAGTTTCAGATTCTGCAGTTACTGACAGAGAGAATTACAATAAAGGCGAGGTTAAAGACTTCATGGATGATGATGATGAAGCTGTAGAGTATAACTATGGTAAGACTTCTTTGGTTAGCAAAAAATCCAGAGTAGTTAAAGGAGGATCTTGGTCTGATAGATTATTTTGGTTATCGCCAGGAGCAAGAAGGTTTAAAGATGAAGATAAATCAGACCGTAGTATTGGATTTAGATGTGCTATGACTAGAACAGGAGGTCCTGAAGGAAATCATGATGCTGGTGGTATAGAATTTAAGAAAAAGAAGAGAAATTAATTTTAATATATTAAGATCTAAAGATATAATCCTCATAGGTACTTCCTATGGGGATTTTTTGTAAATATGGAAATTAGCGAAATATATAGTAGATTAGAATCTAAATTAGATCGGGTAAGTACGGATACCCGCTTATTGGCTGCAGGAGATTTTTTTTTTGCATTGAAAGGGCCTAATTATAACGGTAATGAATTTGTATCAAAGGCACTAGAATTAGGAGCTTCCTGTGTTGTATGTGAAGATTATCAATCTCAAGATACAAGAGTAATTGTGGTTGACGATGCATTGATTACGCTGCAGCGATTAGCACAGTATCATAGATCTAGAATGAAGGCAAAAATTATTGCAATAACTGGATCCAATGGAAAGACTACTACCAAGGAGTTGCTTTTAAAAGTTTTTGAAACTACCTTTAAAGTCTTAGCAACAGAAGGTAATTTAAATAATCACATCGGTGTACCGCTTACCTTGCTTAAATTAAAAAGCAATCATGATTTTTTGATTCTTGAAATGGGCGCTAACCATGTCGGCGAAATTGCATTTTTGTGTAACTTGAGCAATCCTGATTTTGGAATAATAACAAGCATAGGCAAGGCTCACTTGGAAGGTTTTGGGAACCTTCAAGGTGTTCTGAAAACTAAAATGGAATTGTTTGATTATTTAGATGAACACCAAGGTGTTTCTTTTTACAATTTAAATGATGCTCAGATTGCATCAAAGTTTATTGCTGATCTAAAGCATGTAAGTTTTGGTGATCAAAGGTTCGATTTAAATTATAGTTATAAGCCGATTCAATATATCCCGACCATTTCATTGGTTCAATTAATTCCTGAGCATGATACACATTATAAAGCAACTATTTTTGGTGAACATAATTATCAAAATGTAATTGCAGTCATTACAATCGCCAACTATTTTGGAATTGAATCTGATCGAATTAATGGTTCGCTCATTGAATATGTTCCTTCTAATATGCGAACCCAACTTTTAAAATGGAAAAGTAATGATATTATTTTAGATGCATATAATGCTAATCCAAGTTCAATGGTAGCAGCAATAGAGATGCTGAATCAATGGCCAGGTGAACAAAAGTGGATTATAGTCGGGAAAATGGCAGAATTGGGAGTTGATAGTGAATTAGAACATCAGAAAGTTTTTAATTTACTTGTAAATAAACCTTTTCAAAAAATAATATTGATAGGTCCTTCATATCTTCCTTTTACATTAAGTTCTAATATGTTATATTTTTCAAATGTTGAAGAATGTAAATCTTGGATTACTGAAAATTTACCAATAGGAAAAACCATTCTTATTAAAGGTTCACGTTCTGCAAAGTTGGAGTCTTTGTTAATTTAAATATTCTAAAATTCTATCAGGTACTTGTTCTTGTACTGTATTTAAATATTCATCATAAGTGCATGGTATTAATACGTTAGAATGGTCCATGTCAATTACGGGTTCTTCAAACCACCATTTGCCACTAATTTCTGATTTATAAAAATTAATTTGTATTCCAGTATTCTTGATTTCAACAATATATTGAGTTAGATTTTTTTTGTGATTTGAGTGATCTGTTTTTTTAAGTCCATAACCTTCGATAAAATACCAAACCATTTGAGCAATCAATAATTCATTAGTGCCAGAAGCATCGTGCGCTGTTTTCCAAGAAGAGATAAATATTGCTTTTGTTTTGTCGCCTGAGCCAAAATATTTGCAAATAGATGATGCCTCTTCTGAAAAAAGTCCACTGGGATTGCTGTTGTAGCTAGCACTGAAATCACTGTGGCGAATTGCATTAAGATCAAAAAAAGCTGCATCAACATTTCTTGTGAAGGGTTCAATATTGGATAGTTTTTTTCTAAACTCTGAAAGATATAGAATTTTAGAAATGGAATGAGGTGAGTCGGAGGTTTGTAAATGTCTTTGTACGCCTATGCTATAAAATTCTTTGAGAAACATACTATGAGATATTAGTAAATTGTCAATGCTTGACATATTATCTGAAACCAAGGCAAATCGGTGAGGCATTAAAACCTGACTGCATTGTTGATGCATTTGAGTAAAATGTGAGAGACTAGAACCAATTAAAATTGGAATGATTTTCAAATCCATTAAGTGCATCACTGTGTTTGCTACATTGAAGTCAGAAACATCTTTTAAGTTTCCAAGATCAATAATTGAGAGCATTCTAAAATGGTCTAAGGATAATGAATAAAATTTATGCCTAAATAAATCTGATAGTATTGGATTTAAGCCTATTATCGCTATTTCATATTTCTGTAATTCCAGATCATTTATTTTTTCATGATTACTAAAGTTTATGCGGGCACTTTTAGAATCTTCAAACGATAAGGAACAAGGAAGAAATTCTGGTAACATATTTGAATATTTTTCACAAAAATACATATTATTAATTAATTTAATATGAAATTAATAAGTTTTCTGAATAATTGGTCTTAACAGCTTAATTTTGTCCAAATAATAAGTAGTAAAAGTATGTATCAATTATTAGCATCCTACCTTCAAAAATCACCTGAAATAGTATTTGAATGGAGTGACCCGAATTCTGAAGCTAAGGGCTGGTTGGTTATTAACTCTTTAAAAGGAGGAGCGGCTGGAGGTGGAACAAGAATGAGAAAGGGCCTAACCAAGGATGAAGTTATTTCACTTGCCAAAGTCATGGAAGTTAAATTTAGTGTATGTGGTCCAGCAATAGGAGGTGCTAAATCTGGAATTTGTTTTGATCCACAGGATCCAAGAAAAAATGAAGTTTTAAGAAGGTGGTTTGAGTCGATCTCACCTATATTAAAGAGTTATTATGGTACAGGGGGTGATTTAAATGTTGATGAGGTAAAAGATGTGTTCCCCATTACGGAATCCTTAGGCATTATACATCCTCAAGAAGGTGTGCTTAGTGGTCATTTTAAATACGATAATAACAAGAAACAAATTATTTTGCGTCAATTAGATCTGGGTTGTAAAATGCCGGTCAAATCGGATCAATTTTCCCCTGATCATGGCGAAGGGAAATTTAATGTTGCAGATATGATTACCGGATATGGAGTTGCAGAATCAGTCAAACATTATTATCATATAGTTAAAGAAGAGGATCTAAAGGGAAAAACGGTATTGATCCAAGGGTGGGGGAATGTGGCTTCTGCTGCTGGTTTTTATTTGTCAAAACTAGGGGCAAAAATCGTAGCTATTACAGATAGAAATGGTGGCGTTTTCAATCGTGAAGGCTTTAGTTTTGAGGAAGTTAGAGATTTGTTTTTATCAAAAAACGGAAATGAATTACACAGTGATCAAATCATTGACTATGAAGAAGTTCAACAGAAAGTTTGGAATTATGGTGCAGAAATTTTTATTCCGGCAGCAGCTTCAAGGATAGTCAGTATTGAGAACATTAAATCATTAATCGCGTCTGGCACAAAACTCATTTCTTGTGGAGCCAATGTGCCGTTTATTGAAGAGCGAATCATATTTGGAGATTGTTCACAATATGCTGATGAACAAATAGGATTAATACCAGATTTTATTGCTAATTGTGGAATGGCCAGGGCCTTTAATTTTTTAATGCAACCCAATCAAGAATTGTCTGAAGAACAAATTTTTCAAGATGTGTCAAATACAATATATAATGCCATACGACTTATTGAAGGCAATACAAAAAGCCCTAACCACATAACATCTAAAGCTTTGCAAGAATTTATTCAATAATATGTTATAAATTATTGATATACAAATAATTATGTATTTGTTAAAAATTATATTTATAATGCTAGTAAAAGTGGCTAGATTTTTGCATAACTTTGCAAGAGTACTTTCACTCAATTGTTACTATAATAATACGATTATTATGTTTAATAAGTCATTTATAACCATATTAGTAGCTGTTGCACTGCACCAACACAGCTATGCTCAAACAGATACAACATTAACTGTTGTCCCTGCTGAGAATGTAACAATTGCAACGGATCAAAATGCCTTATGGAAATCAGGTAAAGCTAAATATCCAGCTAAACCGAAGAATATGTGGGAAGGGGGAATTCATTTTGGGCATTTTTTAATTGATGGAGATGTTGACCCAAGACAACCACTTGCAGGATTTGGGTGTGGATTACACCTTAGAAGAGCAGTACATTATGCTTTTTCCATACGATTAGATGCATTATATGGATTAACCAAAGGATTAGAAACCCAGCCTTATGGTTCATCTTTAGAACCGGAGCCTTTCTACAAAGAACCAGATGGTGAGTTAAGAGATGTTTTTAATGGGTACAATAGGAATAATCCATGGTTCCCATCTTATAAGACTCATTATTTCAACGCATCCATTCAAGGTGTATTGAATATTGGAAATTTGTTATTTCATAAAGAATCAAATAAATGGAATTGGTATTTAGTACTTGGAATCAGTGGGGATCATAATATTACTAAATTGGATTTAAGGGATGGAAGTGGTAATATTTATTCGAATCTGCTTGGTCAAATTAATTATAGTCAACTTGATTTTAACACACGTCAAGGCCGTAAAGATATTAAAGCTGGGTTAAGAGGCGTTTATGATGGGACATATGAAACAACTGCATTCAAGAAAAGGGGTATTTTTAGAATTGGAGATGACATTAATGTACATTTTGGATTTAATGCAGCTGTAGGAGTTTCAAGAAAGATCAATAAACGATTTAATATATCGTTGGAGCACGAGTTAATCAGTTCAGATAATGACTATTTGGATGGTATCCATTGGAGAACAGATGTTGACCAAACGAATAATAATGATATTGGTCATTATACTAATTTGAGATTGGGTATCAATCTTGGTAATTTTAAGAAGAAAGTAGAACCTTTGTATTGGATTAATCCATTGGATGCCGTTTTTTCAGATATAGCCGAATTAAAGCAAAGACCAAAATTTGACCTAAATGATTCAGACCAAGATGGTGTGATTGATTTGTTAGATCAAGAGCAAGAAACTCCAGCTGGTGCTCCAGTAGATACCAGAGGAATTACTTTAGATAGCGATAATGATGGTCAAGCTGATTATAAAGATGAGGAGCCATATTCTGCACCAGGCTATCCAGTTAACGAAAAAGGAATTGCTCAAATTCCAGTTCAACCTAAGATTACAGAAGATGATGTGAATCGAATTGTAGATCAAAAAATGGGTGCAGCTGGAATAGGAGGTCCTGGAGGTTCAGGAGGGCCAGGAGGTAATGCAGCAGGTAAGAATGGATGTTGTAATCCGGATTGGTTTCTTCCAATGGTGCATTTCAATCTAGATGAATATTGTGTCAAACCTCAATATTATACTCAACTTCACCATGTAGCTACTGTAATGTTATCTCACCCGGATTTAAAAGTTACAGCATTTGGACATACCGACGTTCGAAATTCTAATGGTTATAATAATGTTTTGTCTTACAATAGGGCAAAAGCTTCAATAGAATACTTGGTTTCTAATTATAATATACCTAGAGAAAGGTTTGTATTGATGTATGGCGGTGAGGAATCACCTTTTGGTAAAGACGCTAGTAACCATTATATAAATCGAAGAGTAGAATTTAGAGTAAGTAAACCTGAAGATAAAGAAATGGCAAGACCTGAAGGACCCGAAGCAGGAGATTGTCACAAGAAAAGAATGAGAAAATCAGGTAAAGTAAAAACAGATAATGGTACTGATGAAGATAAAAAATCAGGTTATTAATTTAAGATAATTAAACGAAATAATAAAAAAGGCATCAAATTATGGATGCTTTTTTTATTTGTTTAAGATTGCATTTGTGATGAAATCTGAAGATTTTAAATTGGATTTAATATATGCAATGCTAATATGAATTTTGAATTAGTGAGTTTAGTTTTATATTAAGGTGGATGAAAGAATTATGGTTTCCACCCGTTAAGAAATTCCTGAATATTCATCCTTCTTTTTCCTTCCATCTGAATTTCTAGTATATCTAACATGAAGTCCAATGTTCCTATCGTTAAGCTGTGTTTATTTATTATCCATTGTCCTGCTAAATTAGAAGATCGTTCATACAAAATATTTGATTTAAATATTTTGTATGATTTTCCTAAATAATGGGTTACAGCACCAGGATAAGGACTTAAAGCGCGAATTTGATTGTGAATTTTTTGCGATGGTTGCAGCCAATTTATTTCTAAATCATGGGCTAATATTTTTGGAGCAGGGCATGCTAATTCATCAATCTGTTTAGTAAAATGAACTTGGTTCTGTTCAATAAGTGCTACTGCTTCGAGAACGACTTTGGCTCCTACAATTTTCATCCTATCATATAATTCACCGCAATTTTCATCAGGATGAATTGGAATTTTTTCCTGGAGGAGTATATCGCCGGTATCAATATCATGTTTAAGTTTAAAGACAGTTACCCCTGTTGAATTTTCACCGGCCATAATGGCACGTTGAATCGGTGCTGCACCTCTATATTTAGGTAGCAAAGACCCATGCAAGTTATAGGTGCCGTATTTTGGTGAAGACCACACTTCTTTGGGTAGCATTCTAAATGCAACTACAATTTGGAGGTCAGCATTTAGATGCTTTAATTCTTTAAGAAAGGTTTTGCTTTTCAGATTTTTTGGCTGGAGTATTTTTAATTGATGATTAAGCGCCCATTTTTTAACATCTGATTGCAATAATTGATGCCCCCGGCCTCCGATTTTATCTGGAGCAGTTATTACAGCAATGATTTCATGATGCTTATGTAATAATTCTAAGGTTGGAACTGCAAAATCTGGAGTCCCCATGAAGATAATTTTCATGATATCTATTTTAAAACCAATGGGTCAATTTGACAACTTTGTTGATTGAAATTATTGATCAAAAATATATGAATTTTCATAAATAAAATGGATTAGTTTTTTAATAAAATTGAATGAAAGAATTCAAATTTCTTTTAAGGATTTTATCTACTGTATCGTTTGCAATGGACTAAATAGGTTTTGAAAAATTATTTTTCTATCGTGTTATTTAACTTTCTTCTTTCTCAATTGTAGTATATGTAATAGGTTTTGACTTTTAGCGCTTCTTTGTAATATTATTTCAAAGATTCATTATGGTTGTATTTAGATAATTTATGACAATAAGGTCATAACTTATAAATTGATCTAAGTGGATTTCATTGTTTAAATTTGATGTAGATTTCGAATAAGCATTATAACTCAAACAAATTTGTTAACTAACAAGATTTATATTTATTTATTACTAAAAATTATAATATGACATCCAAGGAATTTTTAATGAATTTGCCTGAGAAAATTAATTCAAAGTCTCTCGAAGGAATGAATACCATATTTCATTTTGACCTAGAGGGAGAAGGAGGAGGTCAGGTTAGTATTTCTATTACAAACGGTGAAGTCAAGGTTGCTGATGGGTTTGTTGGAGAACCAAATTGTACCATAAAGGCGACAAATGATAATTTTAAAAAAGTATTAAAAGGCGATTTGAATCCGATGATGGCGATCTTAACAGGCAAACTTAAAATTTCAAACCAATCTGAAATGATGAAATTTGCTAAATTATTGGGTTGGATGTAATGCTTATTTAAAAGCAATCATAAATTTAATTTGTGATGATTGCTTTTGAAATTCAGGATATAAATGCAAGCTTAGGTTCTCGTTGATATCAAACTCCAATAAATGCCTATCTACAAAAGCATCTACTCCAATGAGTAGATAAATCAGGCCAAGTCCCAAGTAGCTTCTTTGTAGATTTTTGTCATAGAATTTTCTATAGCTGTTGATACCTTGTAACGGTAATATATTTTGAAATTCATCTTTTGAATCATTACCCAGATCTACACGCATCCTAAATGCATCGTCAAAGCGTTTATATTGATTTCGATTGAAATATATGGAATACCCTATACCTCCTAAGGCTCCATAGACGAGTGGAAGTTTCCAGTATTTTCTATTATATACTTGACCTGCCCCGGGAAGAATGAATGAATATATTAATGCTCTGCCGGGCTTTCCTTTAAAAATTTTACCGAAAGTTCTAGGCGTTTTTTGCTCTTTGGTTGATAAAGCTTGGTTTGTATCTACTTTAGTTATTTCGACAGGAGATTGAACACTGATCGTATCTTGTCCATATATCTGAATACCATTGACCAAGATAAATAATATTAAAAGAGGTGTAGTTATTTTTGCAAACATTATTCTTCAATTCTATCAATAATGTCGTTGAATGCTTTGTCATTATTGAATTTAATAATTATTTGGCCTTCACCAGTACTCTTGCGGTTAATAATCACCTTGGTTCCAAGAATTCCAGATATTCGATCTTCAATACTTTTGATCATAATATTTGGATCTGATTTTGGAGTGATTGATCTTCTTCCTTTTGATTTTATATAAGATTGCGCTATTTTTTCAGATTCCCTAACTGATAGTTCTTTAGTTTGGATTTCTTTATAAAGTTGCGTTTGGAGTAAAAGATCTTCAACTCCGGCTATTACTCGAGCATGTCCCATACTGAGTGTTTTTGCTTTCAATGAATTTTGAACTTCCGGAGGTAATTTTAGTAATCTTGTGTAATTACTTATGGTACTACGTTTCTTTCCAACTCGATCAGATAACTGTTCCTGAGTTAGATTGCATTCTTCCATTAACCGTTGATATGAAATGGCAATTTCTATTGGACTGAGATCCTCTCTTTGTATATTCTCAACTAATGCCATTTGAAGTACTTCAAGATCGTTAGCAGACCTGATATAAGCTGGAATTTCTTTAAGGCCTTCTAATTGTGCAGCTCGAAATCTTCTTTCACCAGAAATGATTTGATATTGATTTGTGCCAAATGATCTTATGGTTATAGGTTGTATTAACCCATAAGTTTTTATAGACAATGCCAATTCATCCAATGATTCTTTTTCAAATGTATTTCTTGGTTGATCTGGATTGGCAATTATTTGATGAAGCGGAATAAGGGCGACAGATGAAACCATTGGTTCTTCTGGAGTAGATGGTTCAGGTTTAGATTTTTTATCCTCTTTATTAATATTGGATAGTAGGGCTTTAAGGCCTTTACCTAATTCATTTTTTTGACTCATGATGTGTTTTTTTACTTTGCTTATTTAAAAATTCTTGAGCAAAATTTAAAAAATTAAAACTTCCCTTACTGGCAGCGTCATATAGAACTACTGGTTTTTTTACCAATGGGGCTTCTGTTATTTTTGAATTTCTATGAATGATTGTATCAAATACTGGAAGCTTGATGTTTTCTTTTAAATCTTTAACAATCATCGTAGACATCCTCAATCTCTTGTCGAACATAGATAACAATACACCTTCAACTTTTAAAGACGGATTTAAACTATCCTTAACCAATTCAATTGTATTTTTGATTTTTGACAAACCTTCTAAAGCAAACAATTCGCTTTGGACAGGTATAATAACCGAATCTGCTGCTACCAATGCATTTATAGTCATGAGACCTAATGAGGGAAGGCAATCAATAAAAATATAATCAAATTGATCTCTTATTTTATCTAATACGCCTTTCATTACAAACTCTCTAGATTCCATATTGACCAATTCAATATCAGCTCCAACCAAGTCTATGGTGGATGGAAGTAAAAAAAGATTAGGAGTTGTTGTTTCTATAATTGCTAATTTAGGGTCTGCACCATTAATCATGCAATCGTATAAGCTAATTTCAAAATCATTTAAGTCTCCTCCAGAACCCGAAGTACTGTTAGCTTGTGGGTCAGCATCTACCAATAATATTTTATGTTCAAGAATGGCCAAACAAGCTGCTAAATTAATAGAGGTTGTTGTTTTTCCAACACCACCTTTTTGGTTGGCTATAGCTATGATTTTTCCCATTAGTATTAAAGGTTAATGACTTCTCCGATTTCTGGTAAGATCAATTTTTTTCCAGCTTGAGCAAATGCTTCCTGAGCTTTTTTGTGATCAATTCGTATGGGTTCAAAGGTGTCAAAATGGCAGCCTATAATCAAATCACAATTTATCCATTGACTGGCAATTATTGCATCTTCATATCCCATAGTAAAAACATCTCCCAAAGGTAAAATGGCGAATGTTAATGGGGGGCAGGTTAATGGAATTAATTTCATATCATAGGTCAAAGCTGTGTCACCAGCGATATAAAAGCTTTGTGATTCATTCCAAACAACAAATCCTCCGGGGTTACCACCATTTGATCCATCAGGTAAAGCACTTGAATGAATAGCGGTAACCATTTTTACCGTTCCAAAATCAAATTTAAATTTGCCACCAAGGTTCATAGCATAAGCTCTAATTCCTTGCGCTTCAAGCCAATTCTGAACCTCAAAGTTTGCTATGGCAATAGCTTTAGTTCTTTGACCTATGTCAATAGCATCACCAATATGGTCACCATGGCCATGTGTAATCAACATATAGTCAACTTCCAGATCATTTTGATTGATACTAGCAGCCATGGGATTTCCTGCAATAAATGGGTCTATTAAAAGTCTTTTTTCCCCAAATTCAATCCAAAAGCAGGAATGACCTAAATATTTAATCAACATAGCTAAAATTTACGCAAAACTAATCATTTATAGCTGAAAATAATGGTTTGATGAGATTTATGCAGGACCAAAACCGTAATCTGGTGAACAATATGGGTTGATAAATTGGTCATTCAAGCGTAACCTAGATTTTTAAGGCCTTTTATATATAAACCCGACGAATTGCAATTTTAGGCTTTAAAGTTTAACTAATGGCTAATCAAAAAGGATTGCATTTCAGCTCATTAATTAAAGAGTTACAATGTTGGAAATAATTACCGAGTAAATGAACCATAATTTATGTGCTCCTAATTCCAAAATAGCTATATTCGGGCGTTTAACCGTTTAAGGACCCAATGAATTTAGTATTTTTAAAGCAATTTGTTAGTATTGCATTAGTGATTGTTATAATGGTCTTATATTATTCCTGTTCAAATGATAGGCGTAATAAACCTCGGGTATTTCATTACAATCAACCCAATCCAGTCACTTCCATAGATCCTGCTTTTGCTAAAACTCAAAATAATATTTGGATTGTGGATCATTTATACAATCAGTTGGTTGATTTGAATGATTCGATGCAAGTTGTTCCCGAGCTAGCTACAAATTGGAATATTTTAGATTCTGGAAGGGTGTATGAATTTAAGATTCGGGATGATGTCTATTTTCATAAGGATAAGTGTTTTGGAGGTGACAGTACTAGAAAACTAACGTCAGCTGATGTTGTATTTAGTTTCAGTCGATTATTAGATCCCAAATTAAGTGCGCCGGGTAGTTGGATATTTGCCGATAAAGTTGATTCTATGCATCCATTTGAGTCCATAGGTGATACTCTTTTTAGAATTTATTTAAAAGCGCCATTTTCGCCACTACTCACTATGTTAACCATGCAATATTGCAGTGTATTACCAAAAGAGGCCATAGCTTATTATGGTGATCTTTTTAGAGAACATGAAGTCGGAACAGGGCCATTTATATTAAAAAAATGGATTGATCGGCAAGGATTATTCTTAATCAAAAATAATCATTATTATAAATCGGGCATTCCTGAACTGGAAGGAATACGGGTTAGTTTTATCGAAGATCGGAATACGGCCTATTTAGAATTTTTAAAGCATGGAATAGATTTTTTTTCTGGAGTTCAATCCTCGTTTGGATATCAGATTTTGACTAAAGATGGGCGATTAAGAGAGGAATTTATAGATAAAATTAAGTTTTACCGATCAGATTATTTAAATACAGAATATTTTGGGATTAATCTCAATGCTTTAGACAAGAATCATGCATTAAACAATAAACTTATCCGACAAGCTTTAAATTATGCAGTGGATCGAAGTTCTATGTTGAAAACATTTCGATTAGGAATTGGTACGGAAGCAAATAGTGGGTTTATACCAAAAGGCTTGCCCGGATTTGATCCTAAATTGGTGAAAGGCTATTATTATGATCCAAAAAAGGCTAAAGCTTTATTAGCTGAAGCCAAGTATGATCAGATGCCATTGAATCAAAAAGAAATGATCATTTACACAAACAAAGATTATGCAGATTTAGTCACATATGTTGTCAGGCAGTGGCAAGAAATAGGTGTTATAGCAAAGATTGAATTATTGGAGACAGCTACATTAAGAGAAAAAATGCGAAACGGTAGTCTTTCTTTTTTTCGTGCATCCTGGGTCGCTGATTATCCCGATGAGGAGAGTTTTATGACCGTTTTTTATAGTAAAAATCCAGCACCCCCAAATTATACCAGATTTAAAAATGAATCTTTTGATAGGCTATATGATAAAGCAATAGTAGAAATAGATATGGATAAACGAAAAAAATTATTTCAAGATATGGATAGAATTATAATAGAAGAGGCCCCTGTTATTTTTTTATTCTATGATCAGGTAGCATGGTTTAGCCAGCAAAACATTCAAAATCTTATTGGTAATCCTTTAAATTTATTAAAACTCGAATCTGTAAATGAAAAAAATTAAATTGATATTAAATTTTAACAAATTTCAATATTTCAATTTCGCCATCAGACCCTCTTGCTTTAATTAGATAAACACCTTTGGATAATGAATGAGTTGGAATTTCAACTTTGGTTTCATTTGGTTTAAGGTTAATTAAAAAAGCACCTTGTTGATTGATCACACTAACTTCTTCTATGATATTTTCTGATTTTAAAAGAACTGATTCAGGAGAAGGAATTAATTTGATCTTTGTTTTTTTGGCTACTGCATCATTGATAATGTGAAATCTTATGTCGCAAGCTTCAATATTACCTCCATCTATAAATGTAATTTCAGATTGTATGTTATCACTTTCTGTTGGATTAAGTAGTTTAGGTGAATTAAATGAAATCAGCCCCTCCTTACTTATAAAGTGTTCACCTAATGCATTTGGATCATCCCAAATTAATCTAAGTTCATTTTTATCACTATTTACATAAAAATTAGATGGAGAAAAGCCAGGAATATTTTTCAAATTTATATTTGAAATGGCTGCAAAATTTTCCTTAAGCCCAAATTGAAAAGCAAGAACACCCTTAATATCCTCAGTAGGGTATAACACATATTTATATCCTGCAGCGGATTTTGTAATTCTTATGGTAAAATCCACAGCACAGCTTGATCTTGAGTCAATGAATTCATCTGCAAAAGAACTGGCGGCAGTTATGTCTCCATAATGGCCTACACCAAATTCATTAGAAGATTTATTACTTAATATATCGTTTATTTTTGCCCGATTTGAAATAATTCCGGTATATGCACTAGGATTGTTTTGGACCGTATAAATAGCATTTACTTTTGCAAATTTATTAGTTACTCCTAAGATTAATTTTCTGATTTCAATAATATCTGAAGCAGTAACAGAAAGTGTTTTGTTTACATCGGCTAATGCGAATTGCAAATCATTCAGTTTCTTTTGGCCGAGAATGTGTTTTTGGATAAGGACTATGTCAGCCGTAGAAACGCCATCGAAAATATTGCCTATTTGGTTTTTTTCAGGTATTACATAATATCCATCCCGAATGGGTGGAAAATAGAACTCACAATTGTATTGACCGGAAGGAATATCATATTCGGGATTTCCTGAATAAAGAATATCTCTAAAGTAAACATGATCCGGCTTTAATTTCGAAGTAATTTTAATACCAAAAGAATCTTTGCATCGGGTATCACCACCACCTCCAGTGCCGCCTACAGTAACCCTTAGAGCTTGGGTAATTGCTGAATCTAACGGGACTGTTAAGTTGCCATCGAATGGAACTTTATAATTAACCTCTCCATTGGGTGCAATAACGATATAGGTTGGAGTCCCGGTATATGTGCCAAATTGGGAGTTTTTGTAAGGTGCCGTTGCTTCTAAGGCACCACCATCACTGGCTGCACCAGGAAAAGTGATCCCATGTTTAGTTGAATAGCCTTTAACAGCTGCATTATTGTCCCAGGTTTGTGTGCTTAATTCCAAAAATTGTACTCGATTAGCGCCGTTGCCCCATTTAAGATTTGCTTGTTGAAAAGCTGGTGCAGCTGCATTACAAGGTGGACAGGCAACAAAAAACAACTTTAATACAACTACTTTGTTTTTATCCAGATAATCAGCATACAACCTATGCACTTTATTGTTGTAATCTGTAATCGTAAAATCTGGTGCTTTAGCGCCGAATAGAAGGGCTGGAGATATCAACAGGATAAATAAAAACTTTTTCATTGGATTGTTTTTCAAATTCAAATTTACTATTTTTATGAGGATTTATGCCAAATTATTTAAAAATCCAAAAATCTTAACATTTTGATTAGAACTTTGGATGTATTGGATCTTGGGTTTATGTCTTACAATGAGGCTTTTGAATTGCAATCCTATTACCATAAAAGCTTGATAAGTCAAAAGAGGCAATTGGATTTAGATCACCAACCTGTCAATAATACTTTGATATTAGTTCAACATCCTCACGTTTTTACCTTAGGAACTTCTGGGAAGGAAGAACATTTGAAATTGAAACAAGATGACTTAGGTCACATTGAAGCACAATTTCAAAAGATCAATCGTGGGGGTGACATCACATACCATGGTCCGGGTCAGTTAGTTGCTTATCCTATTTTGGATTTAGACCAATTTTTCACTGATGTGCACAAATACGTTAGATATTTAGAGGAGGTCGTCATAAAGACTATAGGTGATTTTGGTATTATAGGCGGTCGAATAAAGGACTTTACTGGTGTTTGGGTAGATATAGAATCTGCTAAACCAAGGAAAATATGTGCCATTGGTGTTCATTTAAGTAGATGGGTGACATTGCATGGTTTGGCTTTAAATGTAAATACCGATCTCAATTATTTTGATTATATCATTCCATGTGGGATTCAAGCGGAAGACAAATCCGTGACATCTATGGAAAAAGAATTAGGAAAACCCGTCGAATTTGAACAAGTTAAAGAAATTTTTATTCATCATTTGTCAAGTTTGTTTGGAACAAGTACAAAAAGTATAAAACATGGAATTGGAATCTCGAAAAATAGCTGATTCAAGAACAGAAATGAATGAATTGGTCATGCCCAATGATACAAATGCTTTGGGAAATTTAATGGGTGGGAACTTAATGCGATGGATGGATATAGCATCAGCTATATGTGCTAGTCAGCACTGTGGAGCTTATGTGGTAACCGTATCCGTAGATCATATTACATTTCAGGAGCCTATTAAATTGGGCGATATAGTAACCATTAAAGCTTGTGTGTCAAGAACATTTCACACCTCGTTAGAGATTTTTATTGAGGTGTTTACTAAAGGAATCTTGCAACATACTGCCCGCAAATCAAACCAGGCATTTTTTACGTTTGTGGCCTTGGATGAGAGAACCATGAAGCCGAAGTTGATACCTCAAGCAATACCTGAAACCGAAGCAGAAAAAAAATTATATGATGAAGCCGCAGTACGAAGAGAATTTAGGTTGGTGGTAAGTGGCAAAATGAAACCATCGGATGCAAAATTCAGTCAGGATTTTTTATCTAAATAGTTAGATTTAATTGCCTTCTTTTATTGTAAAGTCTTCTTCACTTGCTTTTGATCGATGTAAAAATAAAGCATACATCATCCTGCAAAATTTGGTAAATAGGGGATAGTCTGACGGTTTGATTAATTCGTTAAAAGTGTATATGATTAAGTAATAATTCATCCCTTCGATATAAATATTTTTTTGATGATTGAGAAAGTTCAATACTTTTTCATCAAAATAATACCTGATAATTTCTTCATATTCCCCTGTTAATTTGAATCGATCTGAAAATTCAGGATGCGTACTAAAATTAATATCTTTCCATCCGAACCATGATAACATTTTATCACCAAAATGTTCTGGTCTTAGGTAAAATTGTGGAAGTGTTAGTTCTTTTGAATTAAAGAAAAAGACAGTTTGATTGTAATGTGATGTTGATTTGCCATGATGAATCATGAAAGAATGATCGAATAAAAATTGGTTCCCATTTAAATCTTTTTTCATTAATAGATTTTCGCATTTATGGTTTGAGCCATCTTTGAATAACTCAAATGATTTTAATTGGTTGACTAGCCCAATTTCTTCTTTCTCTAGTGCGCTAAGACCTAATTCCGATTGAAGGTTATAAATGTCCTCAGTTCTGTTTTTATATTGTCCGGTAATTCTTTTCCAAAAACTCATATCTAAGTTTGTTATTTTCTAGAAAACAAAATGCTTGTTATGCCAAAGTGAATACATTCATTTTCAATATAGGACCATTTGAAATGATAAATACCATATTTAGATACTTGTACAGTAGTAATAAATTTATTTGGAGTTTCGAAAATGGCAATACCAGGACCTTTAATTAATTTCCAGGTTCCAGAATGATCAGTTCCAATTAATAACCCATTAAGTCCTTTTTGAATGCTTTGGTTGCCATCTAATGTCTCAATGATGGATCTAAATAATACTTTTTGACAATACAATGGAGAGATTTCACAAAGTCGATTTGCAACGACGCAAACTTCGCCAAATTTTTGTTCCGCACCATGCCACTTAACTTGAATTTGATCGCTTGAATCAGGTGATGGAGAAATAATGTCGCCATTGGTAACTTTCCAGATATATGAATTTTTTGTTTCATGATTTGGGATTAAAATTTTAAACACAGACTCTCCATTAATACAAGTTGAGGATTTGTCAGAAGTTAGCGTTCCTCCTGATAAATCTGATGTAAATTCTGTAAGATGTTCGCAATAATCAAAAGTGAATTTTTTTATTGTTTGTTCAATTTTGACATTGACTGAAAGTGTTATGCAATAATCATTATTTTTTTCAACACGTAAATATTCGTTAGTTCCAATAATTTGTTTTAAGGTATCTGATTTTAAATACCAATGGTACTGGTAATCAAGTATAGGTTCTATACCACATGAAGGACTTGAGTTTTTAACATCAAATTTCAGTTCTTTATAATCTTCACGACAATCAAGTTTGATCTCCGAACTAAGGTTTAGAAAGTAAGTCGTTAATAAATAAGAACTATCACATTGGAAAGGCTTTGTAACATTTGGTAAATCTATAGTGTTCTTAGATTGACAATAATCGTATTTTATTTTTGTAGTTGGATCTATGTAGTAATCTGAATTTGATTGACCTATATGAATTATTTCAGCAGGTATAGGTTTGGGTAAAATTATAAATCTTACAACAGAGTCATAGGGACAGCAATTTTTCTGAGTCAAATGAGCTGTATAAACTGAATTTTTGAATATAAACTGATCGTGCCATTCATAAGGAATCAGCTCTGAACAAAGATATCTGTCAGGTCCGATTTTTTGATTTAATTTTCTTACCGCTATTGTTGCACATTCTGGTCCAATAGTTTTACAAATATTTTTTTCAGGTGACCCAATATATCCTGTTGCACAAATTTGAAAATTACCTGAATTTGGAAAATCTAAAATCAAGTTATTTGCTTTGATGAATAAATCTTCCCCATTTAAAGTCCATGAATATTCTGTAATACAGCCACTGCCTTTAGGTGTTACATAAATAGGAAATTCACAAACTCCTTCGCAAATGGATATCATTTTGTTTGTTGAATTGTTAATGTTATTTAATGTTGGGATAGGGGGTGCATTAATTTTTCCAGTTGTGCTAACTGTAAATTCACAATCAGCTTCATCTGGATATCCACTAACCCATAGGTAATATATTTTGCAAGCTACTAGGCTTGAGCTTAATCTAATTTGACCTTGTGAGATTGCTGTTTCACATAATGGATTATTACCGCATTCTTCGGATTCATTTAATCCTGCCATCATGGCATTACCTCTGGTGCAGTTTCCAACATTTATAGTTATAGTTGCGGGTCCTCCTTCTGCAATAAATGACCACCAACTAATATTTTTTGCAAATTGATTTTTACATAAAGTGCATTTTCCAAAATTTGAAAAGGGAACAAGTGTGCATGTCATGCCATTGAGTTGGCTTAAGCTGCATAATACGGGTGCATCTGTAATGTTTAAAGTATAGGGTGGGGTGCATTGAGACCAAAGGTTCGGATTTATGAAGAAAACAATAAATAGTATTAAAATTTGTTTCATGTCACAGGCTTAGCTTTCAGATTAAAATGTAAAGCCAGCTTTATAGCAAAGTTAAGCTTTATTGAACATTATCTAGTTAATGAATTAGATTTTTATTTATCTTTCAAATAAGTACAATAAATGGAATGATCAAATGAATAATAAAAAATTATTGAATCAACTTACCTTTCTATTTGGAGCTCGGTAGACAGGATTACCAATAAGCTAAATGTCTTTTAATAATTCTTGAGCTATGCGTTCAAATGTATCTGGGAAATATAATTTTTGATGAAGAAATTTGTAATTGGTTTGCATTTCGGATTTATAATTGGCTTGCTCTAGTTTTAATATTTCTTCTAAAATTCGGGTGGAATTCATGTCGTCTTGAATTAATTCTGGAACAATTTGCTTATCCATAATCAAATTAACAAGGCTTATATATTTAACTTTTATGAGTCTTTTTGCAATTTGGTAGGACAATGCATTTCCTTTATAACAAACGATTTGAGGTACTCCAAATAAACCGGTCTCCAATGTAGCTGTTCCTGAAGTTACCAAAGCAAGATCTGCGATTTGAAGTAGTGAGTATGTATTGTTGTAAATAATATGGCAATCTACCGATAATTTATCGCACCATTTTTCATAAACATGTTTATGTTGAATTAAACCTGCAATGGCAATTTGGTAATTGATTTTTTGTTTTGCGGCATCTATAAAAACGGGAAGCATGATTTCTATCTCTTGCAATCTACTGCCGGGAAGCAGTGCTAATATGGGCTTGTTGTTGAAATTTTGTGAAGATTTAAAATTCGTATCCTGAATTCTATTTTGGATAATGTTCATCAGAGGATGACCGAAATAAAAAGCTTTTACATGATGGTCTTCAAAATATTTTTTTTCAAAGGGCAATATGATGAATAATTTGGTAATGCAGTTTCTTATAGTTTCAACTCTGCTTTCTTTCCACGCCCAGACTTGAGGTGCGATAAAAAAATAAACCGGAATGTTTCTATTCTTAGCCCATTTAGCCATCCTTAAATTGAATCCCGGATAATCAATGAGTAAAATAGCATCTGGTTTAAATGCTATTATATTCTTTTTGGTAAGACGAAATAGAGTTAATATTTTTAAAATATTTTTGGCTACTTCAATGAATCCCATAAAGTTCGCATCTTCATATCGAACATCAATATTTACTTTTTCAGATTTGAGTTTTTCTCCTCCCCAGCCTTGCCAAATGATGTTTGGGTTTATTTTGTTAGCGGCGGACACCAATTGAGAACCATAAAGATCACCCGAGGCTTCACCTGCTATAATGTAGATTTTTTTAGACATTATAAATTTAATAATTCAAAACCATACAAGTACATCCATAAACCAACAAACATTAAAGTAGGAAACACGATGCCTCGCATAGCATTATCCCAATATTTTTTATAAAAGTATTGGAGGGGCAATACATTGAGTATAATGGCAATGAGACCTATGGTTCTTTCTCTAAAATCTCCCTGTACTCCTTCTGAATTTTCTAATATCCAGGTGTCGATCTGGTCATAAATTAGGAGGAGTATAGCATATCCTACAAAAGGCAATAATAGGCCAACTATAATGCCAGTTAATACTGAATTATATTTGCTATTTGGTTGAAATCGCATAGTAATTATTTTTCGAGGTGGGTGTTGGTTTTTAGTGCAGGATATATAGTCAGATCATGGCCTGATGGTACGATACTTATATATCCATTTTCCAGGGCCCATAAATCCGTGTCATTTCCTTCATCTTCACATTTGAATTGGCCTGTTAGCCAGTAGTAAGTTTCGTTTCTGGGATCTTTTCCTTCTTTAAACTCTTCTACCCATGTTCCTTCGCCCTGTCGACAAACTTTAATTCCTTTAATGTCATTTTTTGCCAGTTTAGGAATATTTACATTCAGTAGATTTCCATTTTTTATACCATTTTTTAGAACTGAATCAATGATATAATCAACAAATTCGGAACAAGGTCCGAAATCTGCATCAAAGGCGAAATCCATTAATGAAAATCCAATAGAAGGAATCTGTTCCATGGATGCTTCCATTGCTGCTGACATTGTTCCTGAGTAAATAATATTGATAGATGCATTGGATCCGTGGTTAATACCTGAGACACACAAATCGATGTTGCGGTCTTTTAGCAAGACATTTTTTGCTAATTTAACGCAATCCACCGGCGTGCCGGTACATTCATATGCTTCAATACCTTCGAAAGCCTCAATTTTGTGTAGTCTCAATGGATGATTTATAGTAATCGCGTGACCCATACCTGATTGGGGAGAATTAGGAGCTACCACAACCACTTCACCATGTTTTTTAGCAATATTTACTAAGGCTTTAAGGCCTGGTGCCAAAATGCCATCATCATTGGTTATTAAAATAAGTTTTTTATTCATAAGAATTCTAAAAGAAAGTGCGAAGATACGGTTTGGAAGGTTAATTTTACGGACTAGAAGCGTTAAGAAAGGAAGTACATGGATTATAATGAAATTTTAAAAGATATATCTAAAGGTCAAGCCAAACCCATTTATTTTTTAACCGGTGAAGAACCTTATTTTATTGATAGTATTATGGATGAAGCAGAACAATCTTTGGTTCCTTTGGAACAACGAGATTTTAATTTGCAAGTAGTCTATGGGAAGGATACGCCCATAAAATTAATTTTAGAATCCTGCAGACAGTTTCCATTTATGGGAGACAGAAAACTCATATTAGTTAAAGAAGCACAGGATATTAAGGATTGGGAAGTCATGGATTCCTATTTTAAGACTCCGGTCCCAACTACTACACTAATTATAGCCTACAAAAACAAAAAACCGGATGGTAGATCGGCTTGGGTTAAAACTGTAAAAGAAAAAACGGTCTATTTTGAATCAAAAGCCATTTATGACAATCATTTACCATCATTCATCACGAGTCAAGCATCCAGATATCAACTGAAATTGGAACCTGAGGCTGCAACATTGATGGCCGAATATATAGGAAATGATCTCAGTCAAATTGATAATGAACTTCAGAAGTTAAAAGTAAATATTAAACCCAATGAAAAAATTACCATAGACATCATAACGGATCAAATTGGTATTAGTAAGGAGTATAATATTTATGAATTGACAAAAGTTATTTCTTCAAGAGATAAAAGAAAAATGTATCTGATAGCTAGAAATATGGCCATTTACATAAAGAACAACCCATTGATTCCAACTATAGTAACTTTATTTAATCACTTCGTAAAAATTTGGTTGACAAAAACAAATATCCAAAAATCCGATGCTGAGTTGATGGCATTGCTTAAAATTCCTTTTGCGACGTTTGTAAAAGAATACAGGGAAGCAGCAAAAAACTATAATAATGAATCCATTCTGCAGGCTATCCACATTTTAAAGGAATATGATTTAAAATCTAAGGGTGTAGATGTACATAATGTTAATCCTGAAGATTTATTTATTGAAATGATGTTGAAAATTTCTCAAATATAAAATATGAAAATACTGAATCGAGTGAATCAATTATTTTGGTTATCCATCTTTGTTATCATTAGTATTGGTTGTGGTAAAACTAAAACTACGGATATTAAAAGTAATCCTTATGCGTATAAAGAATATGTAAATGGTTTTACAGCTAATGCTATTAAACGATCTGAGCCCATAAAGATATTATTTAATAGACCAGCTGTAAAGGAGGATCAAATCAATAATGCAGTAACCAATGATATCGTTAGTCTGTCACCGAAATTGAATGGAGAAATAAAGTGGCAAAATGAATTTACATTGCTTTTTATTCCAGATCAAAAAAATATTGTTTCGGATCAAGTCTATAAGGTTGAAGTAAATCTTAAAAAGATTTTTAATGAGATTCCCGATTCTATCAAAACATTAAAGTTTGATGTTGTTTTTGCTCCCATTGAAGTGAATGTAAATTTAGGCTTCTTGAGGTACGATCCAAGCCAAGTCGATCGTATGAAATTGGAAGGCATAATCAACACAACAGATCCAATAAGTGAAGCGGAACTCAATACCATTTTTGAATTTAAAAACGAAGGGAACAACAAAATTCAAACTTCAATTACAAGCAGACCAAATGTTAGTAATGAATATTTAATTTCATTTACCAATATTGAAAGAAGTACTGCATCTTATCCATTAGAAGTACATTGGTATGAAAAACCTGAATTTAAAGCAAACAAACAGCAGCAATTATTCACAGTGCCAGCAAAAGGTTCCTTTACAGTAACCGGGGTTGATGATGAGAACAATAATGGTAAAATGTTACAAGTTTATTTTTCTGATCCTTTGAATCAGAATCAAGACTTAAATGGTTTGGTTTTAATCAAACCTGATTCCGCTAAATTTGATGTTAAAAGAGAAAATGATTTATTACTCATTAACCTTTCAGATTCATGGCTAAGTTCAGCTGGGTCTCTTATTCTTGATCCAAAACTTTCAAGTGATAAAGGTATTCCTTTGGGAATTCAATTTGAATATCAATTTAATCTCAATGAGGAAAAACCTAAAGTAAGGTTTGTGTCAGATGGAAATATCTTGCCCTATGTAGATGATGTTAGGTATTCTTTTGAAGCTATCAATTTAAATAAAGTAGATATTGAAATATTTAAAATATTTTCGAATAATGTATTATATAATATGCATTCGGACTATCAGGATGATGTATATAATATGGTTAAATTGGGGAGAATCATTCATCAACAAACTTTAATACTCGATAATGAAGGTCAAGGTTCCAATAAAAACAACTGGAAGCGGTATGGATTGGATTTGAGAAAAATGATTGAACCTGAACCAGGAGCCATGTATGAAATCAGAATAGCATTTAAACCGCAGTATTCCAATTTTGCATGTGCTAAGGAAAAGAAGGAACTAACTATGAATTCTTATGATGATTTTTCAGGTACTGAAGAATTTAAGTCCATTTGGAGTCCTTGGGGAAATTATGAATATGATCGAGATCCAAGTGAAGAGTATTGTTATAACAATGATGATCCTTGCTGTCCTTCATATTATTGTGCACAAAATTTTGCAAGAAGAATTTTATTGGCTTCAAATATTGCCATGATTGCAAAAACATCTGCAGATGGCGGACAGTCTTTTGTTATGGTCAACAACATCTTAGATGGTAAACCAGTGTCTGGAAGTGAAGTTATTTTTTATGATAATCAATTACAAATATTAGGCACCTCAAAAACGGATGGAAAGGGTATCGTGATGCCTGATATGAAACAACAAGCAAGATATGTAGTTGCTAAAAGTGGAAAAAACTTTGCTTACCTAAAATTGAACGAAGGCACATCTTTATCATTAAGTGAATTTGATGTTAGCGGGATAAAATCTAAGTCCGGAATGAAGGCATCAATCTATACAGAAAGAGGTGTTTGGCGACCAGGAGATACCATTTATTTAAATTGTATATTAGCTCAAAAAGATAAAGCCATTCCAGAGACATTTCCAATTCAATTAAAAGTTAAAAACCCTAAAGGCCAGGTTGTGTATTCTGAGTGGATGTCAAATCATTTGTATGGCTTATATTCATTTAAGATACCTACACGATATGATGCTATTACCGGAGCATATACTGCAACGATAACAGTTGGACTTTCAGTTTTTGAAAAAAGATTAAATATCGAAACTATAAAGCCCAATCGTTTCAAAGTAGATTGGGTACTTAAGGATGAATTGAATAGTGAATCCAGCAATGGAGGTACATTGACAGCTAGTTGGTTATTTGGGAATCCGGCATTTAAAATGAAAGCAAAAGTTGATTTAACTTATTCTGTTGTATCACCTAAATTTAAAACATTTACAGATTACGTGTTTTTGGATCCTGAGAAAAGTCATGTTTCAGGAACAGCTACACTTTTTGAAGGAACATTGGATGCAAATGGTCAAACAACTATCAATTATCAAAACCTGGATAAACAGTTGTTAAATGGAAAAGTAGCTTGCACATTTACTTCTAGGGTGTTTGACCCGGGAGGGGATATGAGTACAGATTATTACGTAAAGGAAATTTCGCCATTCAGTGAATATGTGGGTGTTAAGATGCCGCATTCTGACTATGGTAATAGACTCAATTTGAACGAAGATCAAAGTGTACAATTTGTGGCTTTATCTTCTACTGGTAAACCTGTAGCGAATAGAACATTGACCATTGACTTATATGATGTTAGATGGGAATGGTGGTATGAAGTCAGGAATTACAGTGGACAATATTCACACAATGATTTTAGAAAATTAATTGAATCTAAAAAAGTTACAACCGATCAAAATGGTATCGCTAAAGTGGTTTATAATTTAAAAAATTATGGTCGGTATTTTATCAAAGCGACGAACACCCAAAATGATTATTCTGCGGGAGATTATTTTTATACCGGTTATCCGTATGATGAAAATGATAAGTCTAAAGAGTTTATTTCTATTTTGAATTTTACATCTGACAAACCTGAGTATCAAGTAGGGGAAAAAGCTGTTATCTCTTTACCTGGGGCTTCACAAGGAAATTATATTATTTCTGTAATTCGGGAGAATAGAATTTTAAAACATTATCAAGTTGGAGCTAGTAAAGAAAGAACATTTTTTGAATTAGACATTACTAAGGAAATGATGCCCAATGTTTATCTCGATGTTAGTTTCATTCAACCTGCCAGTGGATTGAAGAATGATCTTCCACTAAGGATGTATGGTGTGATATCAATCAAAGTTGAAGACAAATCACTTAAATTAAATCCAGTCATCTCTTGTTCGGATTTGTTCAGGCCTGAGGAATCCTTTGAAGTTGAAGTCAGTGAACAATCCAGCAGGACCATGGCATATCAACTATTTATAGTTGATGAAGGCTTATTGGGATTAACAAGATTCACCACGCCAAATCCTTATTCAGATTTGTTTCAGAAGGAAGCATTAACCATGATGACTTGGGATAATTATGATCAAATAATTGGTGAATTGGGTGAAGGATTTTCAAAAATGTTTAGCATTGGTGGAGATCAGGCTATGTCAACAGAAAACATAGCAAAATTGCAACGATTCAAACCGGTAGTTTTAAAAACGGAACCACAAGTATTAAAGGCTGGTGAAAAACGCAAACACAAATTTACCATTTCAAATTATGTAGGATCAGTTAGAGTTATGCTCATATCAAATAATACTGAAGCTTACGGTTCTTCAGAGAAAACGGTTCCTGTAAAAAAAGAGTTAATGACACAATTGACGTTTCCTCGAGTTGTTGCAATTAATGACGTATTGCAAGTTCCGGTAACAGTTTTTGTTTCTGAAAGCAATATTAAAAATGTAGAGGTAAGCTTAAAGACCTCAGGTCAAATAGAAATTGTTGGTGACCGTTCAAGAACGATTTCTTTTAATCGACCGGGTGATCAAACCATTTATTTTAATGCCAAAGCCAATTCCAAAATAGGAGCGAGTAGTGTAGAAGCAGTTGTAAAAAGTGGTTCATTTCAAGCTCAAAATAAGGTAACTTTTTTTGTAGATAATCCCAATCCAATTACACAAGATGTCAAATCATATTGGCTGGAACCAGGAGCTACAATAAATGAAAAAATCCAACCATATGGCATGGAAGGTACTAGAAAAGTTAAGATGAGTGTATCAAGTTTAGCAGGTTTAAAAGTCTCAAGTTATATTGATCAATTACTCCAATATCCTCATGGATGTGTTGAACAAACGACCTCTGCTGCCTTCCCTCAATTGTATTTAAATCAATTTATGGAATTGACTTTAGATCAGAAGAAGCAGGCTGCTGATCATGTTCAACAAGCAATTAATAAGTTGCAATCTTTTCAATTAAGAGATGGTGGATTTTCATATTGGCCAGGAGATAATGAAGCTTATGATTATGCCAGTTCCTATGTGGGACATTTTTTAATTGAGGCGAAGAATAATGCTTACCAAGTCCCAGAAGACATGTTGAAATCATGGTATGAATATCAATCAAAATCAGCTCGAAGTTATTCACGTGACTTGTATAAAAACAAATCAAAATATTATGATTATAATGGTTACGAATTTATTCATGCTTACAGACTTTATACTCTGGCGCTTTATGGAAAGCCCGATTGGAGTGCTATGAATCGTTTAAATGCCTTGGATGGTAAAAGTGATATGACGACTTGGTGTTTAGCAGGAGCTTATGCATTGGGTGACAAAAAAGATATTGCAACTAAACTCATTGCAGGACTAAAGGAAACAATAGGTGTATATAGAGATGATTATATTTCATATGGTTCCAACAATCGAGATGAAGCTATTATAGCATTAGTTCTTACCGGATTAGATCGCCGGTCTGATGCTTCAAAAATATTAAGTAAAATAGGTAAACGTATTACAAACCGTTCTTATTTATCAACTCAAGAAATGGGAATGTTGTTATTAGCTGCTTCTAAAATTAATAGTTTCAATAAAGCTAGTTCCGAAATGAAATTTAGTTACGAGTGGAACGGTGATAAAAAAGATATTAACAGCAAATATTCTGTTTATGATGTAGATTTTAAGTCGGAGGAATCACAAGTATTTCATTTTACTAATAATTCGTCTATAGCTGTTTCTGTTGATATTATTCAAAGTGGAAAATCTGTGAGTGTTGCAGAAACAAATATTTCAAAAGTGATTAAAATTCAAGTGTCATATGTGGACAAGAATGGGAAGCCAGTCGATTTGGATAAACTCATTGCAGGTGCTGATATTGAAGCGCAGATAAGGGTTTCTCATGATGGGTCTTTGGGGGCTTTGCACAATTTAGCATTGACGACTGTTTTTCCATCTGGATTTGAAATCAATAATTCAAGAATTGGCGGACTTAATTCAATCCATAATAAAATAGCTTATCAAGATTTTAGAGATGATCGGATTATGCATTATTTTAATTTGAATCCAGGAGATGTACTTAATGTCAATATTCCTTTAACAGCTGTCTATGCCGGGACTTATCTGGCACCGGAAATGTATTGTTCTGCTATGTATGATCCAACCGCATATGCAAGGGTTAGAAGTGGTAGTGTGCGCATAAGTCCGAGTAAATAGTTTACTCAATAAATGAGTTTATTGAAATTTGTCATTATAGGATTTTTTCTATTGTGGTTTGGTTCCATTGTTGGAGCTCATTATTTATTTGATGAAGTAAACTATTCTCCGGTACTCTATGATCGAAATGGTGTACTATTGGGAGCAAAAGTGGCTAAGGATGGTCAATGGCGTTTTCCAGTGAGGCAATCATTACCAGAGTCCTATATTCAAGCAGTAACTGTGTTCGAAGATAAACGATTTTTTTATCATTTAGGTATTGATCCAATAGCAATAATACAGGCATTGTATAAGAATATTACAAGGCGAAAAATTGTCAGCGGAGGTAGTACGATCACTATGCAAGTAGTGCGTTTAGCTTTAAAAACCAATCAACGTACGCTAATCAATAAATTAATTGAATCTTGGCTAGCAACAGGACTTGAATTTTTATATTCTAAAAAGAAGATTTTGTTTTTCTATTCTCAATTAGCTCCTTACGGTTCGAATGTAGTTGGAATAGAATCTGCAATGTGGAGATATTACAGTAAGGATGTATTGGATCTGAGCTGGGCAGAAGCTTCATTGCTTGCAGTATTACCAAATCAACCATCCATGTTACATGTTAATAGAAATAGAGAATTGCTCAAAATAAAGCGTGATCATTTATTAAACAAATTGCAACTCAATAAATTGATTACCACAGAAGAATTAGAATTAGCTAAGTTAGAACCCTTACCGGATAAGCCTAATCCACTGCCGAAAAGTGCACCTCATCTGTTGGAATATTTAATTCAAAAATATCCTAAGAAATATATTTTTAATTCAACTATTGATGATCGCATACAGAATGATGTTATACATAAATCAAGTGATGTTCATAAGCAGCTTTTACAGAATGAGATTCATAATCTTGCCGTTTTGGTAGTTGATAACAATACGGGAGAAATTATTTCTTATTTGGGAAATTCAGCAGATAGTGATTCAGCAAAACAGACTGCAAATACTATGGTAGATATGGTGAATACCCCAAGAAGTTCCGGTAGTATACTCAAGCCATTATTATATGCAGCTGCAATGGATCGCGGTTTAATAACGCCATGTTCTGTTATTCCCGATATACCCATATTAATCAATGGATTTCGTGCAGAGAATTTTTCACGTCAATATCAAGGATTAGCAAGTGGCATAGATGTCATTCAAAAATCCTTAAATGTTCCTAGTGTTTTGTTGTTAAAAGATTATGGCATACCAGCTTTTTATTTAATCTTGAAGAAACTTAAATTTTCTAATTTGTTTCGCCCTGCTGATGATTATGGATTGTCATTGATATTAGGTGGAGCGGAGATTAATATGAAAGATTTAGCATGGGCGTATTCCTATTTGGCAAACACCAATACACAATTTGTTAACACAAAAAACACCTATCCCAGTATTGATTCCTATCAATTGTCCATTTTATTAGGAGAACAAAAAAATGGTATAGATAGAACTCAAGCTCCACCGGTATTTTCTGTTGGATCAATTTACAATATGTTCAATACCATGAGTGGTAGTTCTTTATCGGATAGTAAAAAAAACAATCATAGTATCGCATGGAAAACAGGAACATCATTTGGCTATAAGGATGCATGGTGTGTTGGTATAACACCTCAATACACCGTAGTGGTTTGGGTTGGAAATTCGAATGGAATGTCAAGGCCCGGTTTAATAGGTGCGCATGTTGCTGCACCGTTAATGTTTGATGTTATGGAAGCTTTGCCGAATACCAAGGAGCTTGAAATTCCATATGATGATTTGAAATTTGTCGGACTTTGTCGTCATTCTGGATTTTTACCGAATCCAAATTGCAAAGACATTGATTCTATATTTATTCCAAATCCTTGCCTAAATTCAAAACAATGTCCCTATCATGAAACTTTGCATCTAGATACTTTAGGTCAATATCAAGTTTACAGAACTTGTGAACAGTATATCATAGATTCCAGTTTTTATGTGTTGCCTCCTACCATTGAATATTTTTACAGATTAGGACATCCTGAATTACCACAAATTCCAGCCTACAGATTCGATTGTTTAATGAATCAAATCAACGGATCGAGCCCATTAGCATTTATTTATCCTAATAAGGGAGCCCAAATTATTACTCCTATAGATTTGAAAAACCAGGAGCGAGATGTTGTCTTTAAAGCTACACATCGTGATCCCCAGGCCACTGTTCAATGGTTCATGGACGAAACTTATATTGGGGAGACGAAGGGCCAGCATCAAATCAGTATAAATCCTTCAAAAGGGGTCCATATTTTTATGATTATGGATGATTTGGGACACTCATCCATGATAAAGGTTGATGTGTTAAAGTAAGATTCTAAGGGTTTTACCTGATTTTTTATGTCTAATGAGTTGATCTTCAAGTGTGATTCCATATAGAAAAACTTTGATTTGATAAAAATATGTAGCTTTGCCGCAATTTTTAAATACCAGTATCTAAAATATGGCTAATAAACTCCTTATAGTAGAGTCACCAGCAAAAGCTAAAACGATTGAAAAATTCTTAGGTAATGAATTCAAAGTGAAGTCTTCATATGGCCATATCAGAGATCTTGAGAAAGGATCAAAGGGAATAGATATTGAACATGAATTTCAGCCAAGCTATATCGTATCGCCTGATAAACTTAAGGTAGTCAAGGAGTTAAAGGATTGGGTAAACAAAGTGGATGAAGTGTGGTTAGCGACGGATGAGGACCGAGAAGGAGAGGCTATATCTTGGCATTTGTGTGAAGTGTTGGGTCTAGATCCAAAGGTCGTTAAGCGTATTGTATTTAGAGAAATAACCAAAACTGCTATTCAAGCTGCGGTCAAAGCCCCAAGGACTGTTGATCTTGATTTGGTCAATGCACAACAAGCAAGAAGGGTGCTGGACAGATTGGTAGGATTCGAATTATCAGAGGTATTGTGGCGTAAGGTCAAAAATAAACTCTCTGCCGGTCGTGTACAATCTGTTGCTGTTAAGCTAGTAGTAGATCGTGAACGAGAAATCCAGGACTTTAATAGTTCGGCTTATTACAAAGTGGACGGCACTTTCTTGGTTAAAAAAGATAATCAGGATGTGTTATTAAAGGCCACATTAAATAGTCGGTTCGACACAAACAAGGAGGCTCAGCAATTTCTCGAGTCGTGTATTGGTTCTGAATACAAAGTAGAGAATATTGAAGTTAAACCAGTAAAACGATATCCGGCACCCCCATTTACAACTTCAACCCTTCAACAAGAAGCCAGCCGTAAAATGGGATTTGGGGTGAATCGAACGATGTCAGCTGCCCAAAAGCTATATGAAGAAGGACATATTACCTATATGCGTACAGATTCTACCAGTTTAAGTGTAGGCGCTTTGCAGTCCATGGCAGATGAAATAAACCATTTGTTTGGAGAAAAATATGTAAACACAAGGCAATATAAAACCAAGAATAGTAATGCTCAGGAGGCCCACGAAGCCATACGTCCTACATATATGAATATTAGGAATGCAGGAGACACTACTGACCAGCAAAAACTCTATGAATTAATTTGGAAGCGCGCTATGGCTTCACAAATGTCGCCAGCGGAATTAGAGAAAACAGAAGTTAATATTGGAATTTCTAAAAACAAACAATTCCATTTTGTTGCTGAAGGTGAGGTATTGTTGTTTGATGGATTTTTGAAATTATATATTGAATCCTCCGATGAGGAAGATGATGAACAAGCAGGAATGTTGCCGCCACTTAAAGTGAATGACAAATTGCCGAATAAAGTCATTACAGCTACAGAGCGATTTACCAGATCAGCAGCTCGTTATACTGAAGCGGGGTTGATCAAAAAATTGGAAGAATTGGGAATTGGTCGGCCATCTACGTATGCTCCAACCATTAGTAAAATCATGGAGGTAGAACGCGGATACGTTGTCAAAGAATCCAGGGAAGGGGTCATTAGAGAATACAATATGTTGACGTTGCAGGATGGCAAAATCAAATCCAGTAAGGAAACAGAAAACACGGGTGCTACAAAAAATGTATTGTATCCAACTGATATTGGAATGATTGTTACCGATTATTTGTCCAATCATTTTGGAGAAATCATGAACTATGGATTTACGGCAGAAATTGAAAAAGATTTTGATGAAATAGCAGATGGTAAGCGCAATTGGGTGAAAATGATCGATGAGTTTTATTGGCCATTTCATAAAGGTGTTGCAAAAGTCATGGAAGAAGGGGAACGAGCTCGAGGACGCAGAGATCTAGGGCTTGATCCGGTATCTGGGCGGAAATTGATCGTACAGTTAACCCGTTTTGGGCCTGTGGTTCAGATCGGTGATATTGATGAACTGGATGAAAATGAAAAACCTAGATATGCCAATCTGAGACAAGGTCAAAACATGGAGACCATCACTTTCGAAGAAGCTATGGATTTATTCAAACTTCCAAAAGATCTTGGGCAACATGAAGGTCAACCCGTAATTATAGGCGCAGGTCGATTTGGTCCGTATGTCAAGTTTGGTGAGCAATTTATTTCTATACCGAGAGGCATGGATCCTTTGGAATTAAGTTTGGAATCTGCCATTGAATTGATTCAAGGTAAGCAAGCCGAAGATGCTCCTATGGGTTATTATAAAGAGCTTCCAATCACAAAAGGAAAAGGAAGATTCGGCCCTTTCATCAAATGGAATGGAATGTTTATCAATGTACCTAGAAGGATTAATTTGGATACCATTACTATGGAGGAGGCCATTCCATTAATCGATGCCAAAGAAGTTAAAGAAGCGAATCGTTATATACATAATTGGGTTGATGAAAAGATTAGTATTGAAAATGGACGTTGGGGACCGTATATTAAATTTGGTAAAAAAATATTACCCATTCCTAAATTCAATGACCAAAAAGTGACATCTGAGATTGCAGCCACGTTAGGTTTAGATGATTTTAAAAAAATGATAGAAGCTCAAATTCCTGGAGCTTTTGAAAAGAAAGTACGGGCAAAATCCGCAGCAAAAGCGAAGACTACAACATCAAAGCCAAAAGCTGCAGCAAAACCGAAAGTAACTGCTAAGGCTACTATTAAAAAGAAATAGTACGAATTAGTTATTTTTTGTTTAAACGGTCTAACTTGTTTTTAAACTATTCTACTAAGGGATAACCAAAGAATCAGGTTTTACACTTATTCTGTTTTAAAATATTTATTGGAAACTTAAAAACTAGCTCATGGAATGTAAAGCCACCCGGTTGCCTTCTGTATCAATAAAGTGAGCCATAAATCCATTTTCACCTATTGAAGTTTTAGGTAACAGTATTTTTGCGCCTGCATGTTCTATTCTTCCAAGCGGAATGTTTAAATCATCCCCGCCATTGAGATAAACAATACTACCTGTATCTGAAGGTGTAAATCCTTCACCTTGGACAATGCCACCACCAACACCTTTTTCCATGTCACAAGGCAGCATGCCATATTTTCCACCAGGGAATGGCATCTCCATTATTTCTGCATCAAAAAGTGTTTCATAAAATTTTTTAGCTCTAGCGAAATCAGTTACAGGGATTTCGAACCAATTAATTGCATTGATCATTTTTTGTTTTTTATTTGATTCCAAAGATAAATTTATTTATGCTTATATCCATATTAAGAAAACATGAGTTTTGTTCATATCTAATTTTTCTTTTTTTCTAATTTCAGATTTCAAGGGTAATAAATAGGTATTCATTTTTGAGTCAAACCAAATGGCGGTTTGCCATTCTGTATTACCTAATTTTGCTATTGCCTTAAGTCGACCCCAACCTGCTTCTTCGTTCTTGAAGGTATCTCTAATTTCTTTGGACATTTGATCTGGAAGGGAAACAAATACCCAACCAGCAGGACCTGCATATTTCCAAGGCATTGCATTGAATTCGTATTTTATTCCTTTTGTTTCCATTTTTTAAATGTTGTGCTTGTATGAAATGTTAAAACATTATTTATATCACTTTCCATGACTTAGTACTTTCTTATCTAAATCTAATTTCAATTTCTGAGTAAGATGACAAGTCAAAAAAATAAATATTTTTATTTTTTAGATACTATTGATATAACAATAAAATAGGTTTGTTTTTGTCATCATTTTTGCAAAAAAAAATCAGTCAAAATTACACCGTTACTTCGAACGGTACAAGCCGCCAAAAAAATTAAACTTTTAACTTGTACGACGGATTTTATCCCTCGCAAAAAATAGGTCGATCCTACAGGGTTATGCCCTAAACAGTTACATTATTTAGCAATAAATTAAAGATGCGGCGAATAATTTCAGGATAGCTCATAAGACACATAACTAGGCCAAAACTGAATAAAATAAATGGCAATTTACCGGGTTGTTCATCTTCTAACGCTGCCTTTCCTGTGGACCTAAGTTTATCAGGTTTAATCCAGATTTTTACTTCCTGACCAATTTCATAAGGGCAGGGTAGTGGATAACCATTTGAATAATATTTGAATATACCTCCAGTTCCAGTCTTCGCTATATAATCTACCACTAAACAAACCGATTCTTTATTCCATGGGTCTTTGTAAGTGTCAACTACAGTCCCGGTTGTTTCATAGCCATATTTCATAACAATCTGCACATGATATTGCTTGTAATAAGCAAAAATCAAAAAGTAGGTACCGGCAAAAGCCAGTATTGATAATACATATGGTGGCAGAATATCAAATAAGTTCATTATAATTTTTATGTTTTTTTGAATATTAGAAGCTTTTTAGAAGTTAGCATCACAAATTTAATACTGATTTATGTTTTTATACGCCATGACTAAGAATTATTTCAAGGGTTATTGAAATTATGACTTCATGGTTTTTGGGTTTATAAGTCGCAATATTATTTTAAGAATTGGTTGATATTGAATAGGGTAGTTTATCAAATTAAAGTGAATAAATCGCTTTAGATATAAATTTCTAATTTCAACTTGATTCAACAATTAGTTCGTACTTTTCAATTTAAAAATTCAAAGTTAATCAACAGTTCAAGTAATTGATTTAACTAAATAAAATGAAAATTGAGGGAGATCCATTAACTATTGCCAAAATTGAAACTTGCTCCCTTCCATTTTCAAGGGAAGGGTTGGGGATGGGTTTACTGTATACTCAATTTGATTTACTGAATTCAAATTCTGTAAATTAAATTTTAAAAATCAAAACTTGGATTAATTATTAATACTCATTTCATTTTTCTTAACGACACTGGTATCAGTTACCATTATTATAAAATAGCTATGTTATTGTGATTTCTGTTCGATTTCTTTATATTTGGTTTTATATTCGTCTCCTTTCAATTGGTCTCCTTTCAAATAGCACACATCGCTGATGTATTTATAAAATTTTACCAAATCCTTATGTTCCTCACCGCGTTGAATGATTTTATTTTTTAATGCTTTTTCAAAATACTCCAATGCAGTATCAAATTCTTTAGACTCTCTATAGGTATTCCCAAGGCCTACATAAGATTCAATAATTTCTGCGCTATTTGGTCCAAAGACTTTTTCCCTGATCGATAGAGCCTTTAAATGTGCATCAATGGATAGGTCATAATCTTTATTGTTGCGATGGACATTGCCTATGTTGCCATAACTCGTTGCCACGTCGGCATGGTTTGCTCCAAGTTTAATTAATCTAATGTTGAGCGCTTTGTAATGGTAAATTAAGGACTGTTCGTAATTTTCTTCCGCATTATAAATGACGCCCAAGCTAATATACGTCGTTGCAATGTCCAGATTATTTGCATCAAGTGTTGAAAGTCCCGTTGATAAAGCCTTATTTAAATAGGTTTTGGCAAGTTCATATTGATCTTGCCTCGTTAAAATAATTCCTATTTGATTATATAAGTCTATTAATTTTTCAATGTTCCCTAGTTTATTGAATTCGGCAGATGCTTTTTCATAATAAACTATGGCGCTATCAGGTTTCATGTTTTTCTTAAAATCGATAGCTTGTAACACATAGTTTTCAGCTAGTGCATTACTTTGTCCACTTGCATGGTACAATGAGGCTAGTACAATTAAAGCGGATGTAGAAATATTTTTTAATGTTGTCATCATTGGAGAATTTTAATAGTAATTATTTAAGAACCTCTATACTTTGAGGAACGATTAAAAGGTTTTATTACAACAATAAAAAAGTTGATTAATTGTCTGAAAATAATACTAAATTTTCAAAAGATTCAGTATTTCTGTATAAAATGATGTTTGTGTCTGTTGTTTGAGCTTTTAGGGATCCGCTGGATTATTTTTAACATCAAACCGAATTTAAAAACACGATGATTTTTATCAACGATTATTTTATTAAGGAGTTGAAACTATAAGTCTTAAGGCACAAGTAAAATAGGCTTGTGTTCTAAAATGACCATATTTTCTATCCCAATTCCCGTTTTCCAAATCCATTTTTAATCGTTCCACAAGTTCTGCCTGTACTTCGTTTGGGATAAAACCCCAGGCAGATTGTGATAATCTTACTTCAGGTTCCAGAAACGCCTCAGGTCTGCCATAAAAGGCCTCCTGAAAGCCATCTTTACAGTCTAAGGGGATCGGTATAGGAATAACCTTGCAATTGCCTCCAAGACCTCTTGTAATAAAATCAATGGTTGGATAGCGTGCTTTTTCAACTTCAATAACCTCAGGAAAATATGCTGCATTCCAAAATTGATCAAGTTGATCCGGGTCAAAGGTCATGACGATGACTTGCTGCCTTGCAACTCTTCTTAATTCTTGCAGCCCTTTTTCTATGTCTGGCCAATGATGAATGGTGATCATTGCCATTGCAGCATCAAAGGAGTTGTCATCAAATGGAAGCTGGTCAGCAGATGCGATAATAGCCGGGACTTTTTGATACTTCATTCGTTGTTCACGCATGGCTGATGAAGGTTCTACTGCGATAATGTATTTATCAGGTGGTTCATAGGATCCGGCACCAGCACCAACATTAAGAATTGTTTTAGCGTCCTCCAATTGTTTATAAATATATTTCGCTATGCGTTCATCTGTTTGTCTATAAGTTGAATATTTATTTCCGTATTTGTCGTAGTTAAATGCTGGGTTGTCTATTTTTAACATCTTGGTTTATTATTAAATCAGTTTTTAATTGACGATTGTATTTTACTAAATGGATTCGTAGTAAAATTTAGTATATTTTTTTTAAGCGTTTAAATCATTTCTTTAAATTTTGTATTTTCATTTAATTCTTTGGATATACCTACAATACTCCTGCAATGATTACAAAGAAAATAAAAGCAGCAAAATAAATCCTTGGGTTAAGATTAAAAAGTTCTATTACACTAGGGTTTACGTGACAGGTTCTTCTTGATCTTAGGCGAAAAAATAAAAAAAATAATAAAAAACAAACAACATAAAGTGTGTACCTCAATGGCTTAAAATTATTATAGAGGCTTGAATCAATAATAGTTAATTGAAGGCTTTTTAAAACATCTTCGTCCATTGGAAGTAATTTTATTTTTTTAATTAATGATCATAAATCTTATAGATAAGTTGGCTCTGTCTACCATATTTTTCAGGCTAAGATAATAAAAATCTAAAACTAAGGTTTTAGACCTAAGTTTCTTGGTTATTTAGACAGTTGGAAGGTCGATTTCAAGTCGAAAAGTATGTCTCGTTCGTAAAGCGAGAACTCTGGTTAATGGAACATCAATAAAAGAAAAGGCTTTGTTTATTAAATTGTTTTTTGTGAAATACTTTTTTTATTTTTAATATACTTTTTCAAATTCGGGATATGCAAATACCCATAACTACAATTACCTTTTAAAATCCTTTCCTTTAATTTGATACCCTTATCAACAGTATATCCATATTGTATTATATTTGATGGCGGTCGAAAAAAGCACTCCAAATCTAAAACAATATTATTATTATTTAAAAAGAAATAAATTTCATTATTTCTTAATTAAAGTTTTAAATATTATCAGCGCTGCATTTTCGCTTCCCTTTTGGGATGGATGAAATTTGTCGGGCCCGTAATAAGAATAATCACCGGTTGCTAAAAAATGTTCCTTCCATGCTGTACCAACTGGACATAACAGTGAATTGGTTGTTACAGCTGCATCAGTATAATTTTTTATTACCCCATCAAAAGTTTGAAAGTTTGCAAAAGCAGGCCATACCATAAAAAAAGCCAGTTTGGTATTATGTGGTATGCATAGATTTTTAATTCTTGCCCCGTAATCGAGCAATATTTCCCGACCCTCGGCCTGCGAAGAAGGACCCTGCTGCACTACTACAAAATCATATTTTTTTGTTGCAATAAGTGTTTGTATCTGCCCATCATTCCAATGATCCTCAAGTGCATAATTTGGATAAGCTACCATTTCAGTCTTGATTACTTTGCCACTATCTTTTCCAAGCTTGGAAACCAAGCCAGGCAAGTCATTGTAATAGGTGAGGCTGTTTCCGACAAAGAGTATGCTTTTGGTAGAATCACTCGGGTTGACTATTACTATTGGAGGTTGAAAAGCTGGTTCAGTATTTTCACATGCCTCTGTTGTAATGCTCAAAATAATAAGACTGGCAATAATTCGTATTCTCGACAAACTGTATTGGCATAGGTTTTTCATCTGTGCTGTTTTAATTATTTATTTAAATTGTTCCACTACTTTTTAAACATTGACCCTATAGATATCTAATCTCTCATATTGTGTCTTTTTAATTATTCTAATCTCTTGATTGTTTAAGTCAATTAAATAAAAGCCCTGTTCAGTCGGAAACTACCTTTTGTAAACTGTCACGGTTGCATTTGTTAAAATTTTGTCCCTATATAAAGTTATCTCGAAAAAAATGGATTAGGAAAAAGACTTACATCCGTGTTTGTAAAATTAATTTAATCAATGATTCAATGGTATTTTATTTTTTTATAAAATGATAGTAAATCGATTGAAGAAGTATTGTTAAAATTTAAAGTCTCAAAATTATGTTATCAAAGTTTTATGATAGTTTGAGTATTATAACTTTTACCAACTTTAACCTTTATTGTATATGTGCCTATGGTTAACCCGTTAATATCAATTTCCTTTTCATTATTTGATGAGTAAATTAATTTGCCGTTTTGATCATATATAAAGCTAACAAAGTTTTCATTCCGGTATTCATCTGGTATTATTATGTTTATCTTAGTTGATGCTGGATTAGGATAAATTAACACATCATTTATTTTTAAAAGTCTCTCATTATTTATACCGGTAATACCCTTTCCTTGAACAATTGTAATAAATTGATTCGTGGTAATATTGGTATAATATTCAACAGTGCCATTCAGCCATTCTAGCTTTATTGAATCAATATTTGTAGCATTACCTAAACCAAAATGTGGACGCAAATCATTTTGCCCGCAGTATGAAGTTTGTGCAGATAGTTCTCTCATCTGCCAAACCGGATTGCCGTTAATGTTTGCTTTTACTCTTATTTTAGTTCCTATAGCAGATTTGTTTGTTGTAGTGCCAACAAGCTTTATGGTAATCCAATTATTTGAATTGCCATCATTGTGATAAAGTAAATCAGGACGGTCAACTGAGTTATACCTACAGGTAGCTACTGCTAGATCCTCAAAGCCGTCATTGTCATAATCACCAAAAGCGCAACCATAGGACCAATCTAAATCTGTTGCAGGTGCTGTATTTCCTACTCTCGTAAATGAACCATTGCCATTATTTAGAAAAAGAAAATTAGGCCAAAGCGTTGTTGTTCCAAATGAATTGGTTACAAATAGATCAAGGTCGCCGTCATTATCTACATCCGACCATGCTGAGCTGAACGAATTTCCACCGCAATTTGAGACTGTATCGGTAGTGATTTTTGTAAAATTAAAATGACCTTCATTTCTGAAAAGTCCATCATTTCCCTGGTCGTTAGCGAGAAACACATCAAGGTCGCCATCATTATCATAGTCACCCCAACTGCTGCTCATTGTTTTGCCTCCATTATTTAATAGGGGACCATTTGTAAGTTTAGTAAATACCCCTGCACCATCATTGCGATATAAATTTTCATTTTGATCGTTTTCATTTGTTACAAACAAATCAAGGTCGCCATCGCTGTCAATGTCTGTCCAGTTAACACTTCGTGAAATAAAGGCATCCGTAACTGGCGTGCCTGTCAGCACCTTTGTAAATGCATTACCTCCTTCGTTGTGAAAAAGCAAATTTTTATTTGTGGCTGTGGTGCCACCACTTCGAGTAACGTATAAGTCGAGCAAGCCATCATTGTCGTAATCTCCCCACGATGCTGTTTCACAATAACCACCACTGGTTTCAATAGCATTTTGAGTTTGAGTAAATGCACCAGCTCCTGTATTATTATAGAATAGATTTTTTGTGTTATACCAGTTTACTACATAACAATCCAAATCGCCATCATTGTCACTATCAGCCCATGTTGCTCCATCCGAAGGTTTATTGTCCTTAACAATGGTATCGCCCGTTAGAGCAGTAAACCCTCCGGTGCCGTTGTTGATATACAGAAAATTGTCTTGTCCTCCCGTTGGACCATTCGTAATCATACAATCTATAAATCCATCATCATTTACATCAACCCAGTTAACACTGCGCGAGTCGCCATCAGAGGTCACAAACGGACCGGAAGTAATCTTTGTAAATGTTTGCGCAAAAATTGTACTAACCCTTAGATAGCTAAATAAAATAATGAGAATTAGATTTGAAACGGAAATATAATGGTGACTTATTTTCATGTTGATTAATTTTGTTTAAGCAAATTTATTCAGATTAATATGTTCTATTTTCATAAGTATCTGAACAACATATTCCGATACCCACAAAACAGTATTTAAGATACGTTTACCATACATCTGGTTAAATTTGCTGTTTGTATGAATCAAACTGTCGTTCCTATTTTTTTTAAGCTTTTGTAATTTTTATTCTGGATATTTACAGTGTGATAATAAATAAGAGCGTTTGGTACCACATTTTATTCTGGATGGTTTATTTCAGTATCAATCTCTTTACTGGGCTATACCTTTCCAGTTCCAATAACATTAACCCTTCCCTTGATTTATTCAATAAGACAGCATTAAGCCAACTTCTTTTATTATCAATTAAAATACCTGCAGTTTATTATGTTTTATATTCACTGATTCCAAGATGGTTGAAACAACCGGGTAGGTTCATGCTGTTTATTGAAGTTTTTGTTGCAATGTGTTTTTTTGTGTTGGCTTACCGAGTTATGATACATTTTGTGATATGGCCTTATGTTACATTCAATAAGCCACAGACGTTTACCTCCCTCGAATTTGTAGCACGATTATTTTATTCGATTTTCGATATATTACAGGTGGTAGGTATTGCTGCTGCTATTAAATTATTCCGGTTGCGGATAAATGCTATTAAAAATGAAAAGGCCCTTATACAGGAAAAACTACAATCTGAAATGCGGCATCTAAAATCGCAAATCAATCCTCACTTTCTGTTTAATATGCTCAACAGCATTTACTCGCTTTCGAGAGCACAATCTGCTTCAACGCCTGATACTGTTATGAAGCTGTCAAAAATTCTTCGATATATGATTTATGAAACTGGAAAGAAAACGGTTCCTATAGAAGAAGAGATAAAAATTATTGATGATTTTATAGAACTGCAGCAACTTCGTTTTGGAAAAAGATTACAGGTAAAAATGGAAAAAAGTATTGATAACAGCTCCACGCAAGTAACACCACTCTTGCTTTTTCCACTTATTGAAAATGCATTTAAGCACGGAAATGGTTCAGGGACTTCAGAAATCCTATTCAATATTACATTGGTTCAAAACTCGCTTGATGTAAGTGTAATAAATCCACTTGAAGGTTCATCAGTTCAATCAAATGGTGAAGAGGGAATAGGTTTGCCAAACCTGCGCAGACAACTCGAACTGCTGTACAGGGATTATTCATTTGTTCATTTTGAAAAAGATAATCACTTCGTTGTAAATTTACGTATTAACTTAGCATCATATGCAGGATTTGAATTGTTTGATAGTAGAGGATGAATCTCTGGCAGCCGATGTAATTAGCGATTACATCCATCAGGTTCCCGGTCTAAAGCTTAAAGGTACTTGCGAAAATGTATTTGTAGCAATGGAGAAATTGCGTTGTGAAAAAATTGACCTTATTTTTCTTGATATTAATTTGCCGAAAATAAATGGAATTGATTTTATAAAAACCATTCCTGATAAATATGATATTGTACTTACTACTGCCTATCATCAATATGCTATTGAAGGCTTTAGTCTCAATGTAATTGATTATTTACTTAAGCCAATTGAGTTCAGCCGTTTTTTGCAGGCTGTAAATAAAGTATTCGACAAGCACAAGAAAGTTTCATCGGAAGTCCACAACGAGATTGGCCAAAGGGTGTTTCATTTTTTTAATGTGGAGAAAAAACAAGTGAAGGTATTTGAGGATGATATCCTTTATATTGAAAGTTTGAAAGATTATGTGCGAATTCATACCAGTAAGCGGATCTTCGTTACTAAATTTCAGATCGGGGAAATAGAAAAAATATTGACGCATGAAAACTTTATTCGTATTCATAAATCCTATATCGTTAATAGCAACAGTATTACTTCTTACAATGCACAAGAAATTGAAATAGACGACATTTCTCTTCCTTTAGGGAGGAGTTATAAAGTAATAGTCGAGCGAAAATTAAAAGGATGAGCTCTTATCATGATTATTTTAAAAAATGTGTGCAATGTGTAGTTGGATATCAAGCCTCAAGCTTTGGCCATAAATTAGTATACCTAAATTTGAATCGCTAATTCGAGTATATTCCTTTGAGTAAATTAAAGGGTTGATTTAATATGCTTCTAATCTATTTGGATAGCATACAGATTTGAACACAGTTGAGATGTTTAAAGAACTAAACATTCATAGTGATTTTTTGGAACTTTATATATCGAGGAAAGCCGCATATTCAAACTTTTTCTGATGCATTAAAATAATCATTGATTGGTCAGTAAACATGTTTTGTTAATCATTAATCAGAGGTTTTTATGGTTATGACTTTTGCTTGGAGCGGCAATTGTTTATTTAGCTTAATGTAATGTAAAATTAATTGAAATACTTAATTAAAACACTATCAATTTTTAGTACTTGTAGCCATGAATAGGGCATTATTCTTAGATCAGTTTCTAGTTGAAAACGATTTAGTCCATTTCTATAAAAACTAAGTTCATATTTAGGTATAAACTTATCAAAAGCCATTATTTCTGTTGTGTCTATTATTTTTTGATTTGTTATGGTCCTTACAAGTGTGTCTATCTGACCTATACTTGTAATCTTTTTTAATTCATAATCATCAATATAGTTTATTCGCTTTCCGTTGAAACCATCAACTTCAACCGACTTTAATTTGGTTATACGAATTGAATCAACATATTTCAAATCAGAAACATCTAATAACTTATTATTAGTATTAAAATTAACTCTACGAGATTTATTAATCAAATTGAATAATTTCTTTTGGATTTCGATAATATCCTTACCATTAGATTCAGATCCATAGTATCTAAATTTCTTTAATAGGCTATCTTGGATCAAGAAATCTAACTCCGACGTGCTTCCCCCATCTACTATTGTAAAATCTTCTAGTTGGAAAGTATCTTCCAAGACGGCTTGTGTTTCTTTATAAATGAATTTAAATATTTGTTTCGATTTTATTAATTCTGTACAATATTTAGGACCATATTTGCAACCTAGAAATGGTTGACATTCTCGTCGTTCTAGTTGTAAAACTATTATTGAATCATTTGATACAATTAATTGAATATATGAAGTATCTGTTTCAGTTGAAATATGGATTTCATCAAATGATTTACTCGATTTTTTACAGCTTGTAATTATAATTAGGAGTAAAAAATATATTTTCAGTTTACACATAGATTTATTAACGTTTATTGCAATGGAATGTTGATATCGACTCAAAAATCCATGCACTTGGAAAATAGATTAGCAGGCATCAACTTTAACCGATATTTCTTTATTTTTTTGTATCGCTGAATCGCCAATTTCAAGTTGATCAATGCATCTTTTTCTAAATGCGAGATAGTTGCTAAAAGGGCTATAAATAAATGAAAAGACTTTCATTAATAATTTTTTAGTGTGCTGAAGTTATGGAACTTAATTTCATGTGAAGCCTAAAAAATGCTTTGTTTTTAGAATGTTCAATTTTAATAAAAATAATTTTAATTTGACTCGATTTCTTTCGTTTAGTTGTCAGGTGTATTTGGATTTAATGCTACAAGCACAAATTCTTTAAGTTCAATCTTTAACTCATCTTATGTAGTGGGTCACCTTGTTCCAGATTTAAGTTGTAACCTTCCTCAGGATTTATGTAATTTCTCCATAAGCATAAAATTGTTTGGCTACACTTATAGTGCTGTCCTATCCTTGATTATGAAGTTAGCTCTGCAGCAATTTATTCATTAATTCTAAATGAACGAGACAGGCTGCCCTCTGGAGGCAACAGCCTGCCTCGGCTATTTGACGAGGAATACTTCACTATCAATTGTAGTTATTTCTATAAATCATTATCGGTTATCCTCTTTAATCAACATATAATTCGCTACCCATTGAAATGCTACAAACCCAAAAATGAAGACAAGCCACATTGGGTTATCCATTTCACTACTTGCAATAGTCATAATGATAGCAATCAAGCCCACTACTGCCAAAGTAATGGTGTAAATTAAAAGGCCGTATTTGTTTTTAGATGGAGAAAACATAGTTCCAAAAGGCAACATCATGGCAAAACCAAATCCTGCAATGGTCAGCATTTTTTCGTCTGCTAAAACAAAGTATAATATTATTCCAAGAAGAAAAGCACCAAAACTTACAGCAACAAAGTTTGAACTCATTTTCTCCTTTTTATCTAGGAGCAATTGTCCGTATTTGTTGAACCGTAGAAATAAATTACTTATTGGAGCGATAACCCATGTTGAAAACGCAATTAAAGCTAGAGCACCAATTAAAGGTATTAAATAGGGTTGTAAATTTTCATTATGACGAGCAATTGTTTTTAATATTTTAAAACCAAAATAAAAACCAATTATTACGCCCCACTGATATTTTGCAGTCAGATTGCTCATCCAAAAGGAATATTTCAGGAATAGCCTATAAACTGGGTTTGTAACTTTTAAAGCTTCAAGCATACCCATTTGGGCATAATTGAAAGTTGGATCGTTTGTTAATGCTTCTTTGAAATGTTCCAATGCTTTTTTGTGATCTCCTTTTTCAAGTAAGCCCCACCCATAGTTTGTATGTGTGAAAGCATTATTAGGATCTTCTCGCAATGCGCCTTCAATAGTAGCAAATGATTCTTCACTACGATTAAGTTTGTTTAAAGCCGTACTTCTTGTGTTAAGTGCCAATAAGTTTTCAGCATCGATCTCCAATGCTTGGTCTGCAGATTCAAGTGCTTCTTCGAACTGTTTACGACTTAGCTTAATATTAGCAAGTAATGCAAAGTAGTCGGCCTCATAGGGGTCAAGCTCTATCGCTTGACTTATATTTTTTTCTGCCTCACTCAATGAGTCTTGCTGAATTGCTATTCGAGATTTCATATAGAATAAATACGAAGTGTCGGGCGATAGCCCGATTGCATTGTCAATTATAGTGCTCGCTTTATCAAATTTGTCTTGTTGTAGGTTGACCTCTGCTAGCAATGACAAAAAATGAATATTGTTTGAATCCGCTGTTAATAAGTCGGAAAGGATTTTTTCTGCTTCTGCGAATTTATTCTGTTGAATAAGAATTTCAACTTTGGAAAGTCTGTGGTCTTCTGTCATGTTATTTTTTTATTTTCATGTAAGTTAGAATGTCGTCATAAAGTCCTGAATCGTTTGCAAACATTGCAAAATTTTTTGCTGTTGAAAACCACTCTTGTGTGCTGGGTTTATGTCTTTTCAATGCAGACAACAAGTCGCTGGTTTCAAGTGGTTTAGGTATGCCATCACTAAATGAAGATTCAAGTTTTTGTTCAATTGCAATATCAATAATGGCATCAATGTCTGCACCTGAATAATTTTCGGATTTCGAGGCAATGGATGGTATATCAATATTCCCTGTCGGTTTATTCTGGAGTTTTAAGTTTAAAATGGATGCTCTTGTGGTTACATCTGGTGGCGGAACAAATACAATTCTGTCAAATCTTCCCGGTCGTCTAAAAGCGGGATCCAAATTCCAAGGTGTATTTGTTGCACCAATAATTAATACACCTTCGTTTGTGCTATCAATTCCGTCAAGCTCTTGTAAAAATTGATTGATTAAGTGTCTGCCACTTGACTGTTTCATGTCACTTCTACTTGCACCTAAGGCATCTATTTCATCTATGAATAAAACACATGGGGTATTTTGTCTTGCTAATTCAAATATTTCATGAAGATTTTTTTCACTACTGCCAATCCACATATCTAAAATATCGTTTAAACTAATACTAATAAATTTAGCATTTACTTGTCCGGCAGTTGCTTTGGCAATAAATGTTTTACCACAGCCCGGTGGTCCATAGAGCAAAATACCGCCACCGATTTTTTTGCCATAGGCTTTATAAAGTTCAGGGTGGAGTAGTGGTTTTATAATTTTTAAGTCTATTTCTTTTTTTACAGCTTCCATGCCTCCAACATCACTAAAATTGATTTTTGGTTTTTGTAAGAAACGGGTGTCAATTTCTTCTTCTGTATCTACAACTTCATTGCTTCCTCTTTGTCGCAATTGGTTGTCAAGATATTCATCAAAGTAATTTGGGTCAATCGTTAGGGCTTTTTTGTAAGCATCAATTGCTTTTGATATTGAATTTTCTTTTAAAAGTGCTTTTGCATAAAGTGTGTATGCGTTTAATTCATTTGTCCCTGTGTCAATTACTTCCTCTAATACAACATTACAAGCTGAATAGCTACCTTTCTTGAAAAAAACCGTAGCAAGACCAATTTTAGCTTTGTGGTCATTTGAGATTTTAAGAAGGGTTGAATATTCTTTTTCGGCTTCTTCAAGTCTATTCAAATTCAGTAAAGTGTCTGCTAATAAAAGTCTTAATGGAGTGTTGTCAGGCGAATGTTTTAAGGCCTCTCGCAAACTGTCTATCGTACAATCATTCATTGTTTCAATGTTATTGTTTCGTCAAATAAAATTACATTCAAGGGTCAGGCATCTAAGAAGTACCCGTATTTTGTTACTGCCAAAAGTAATGAATTAATTGAATTTAAATAGTAAAACCATAAGAAAATGGTTGAACTTCCTGGCGGGATTGCTTTGGATTCAATGTTTTTTGCTTTGCGAGTTTTATGTTCATTCTTTGAGTCTAAAATTTACTTTAAATGTATCGATGGATTCTTTACAAATTGGCTCTATACTGTATTTTTTTGATAGCTCTCCAAATTTAATGAGCTTGGAAAGAGCTTCCTTATCGCATTCATTGGATACTGATTGTATAATTTCAAAATTAGAAATGGAACAATCACTATTTACATGATATAATATTTTTACATGGCCCTCAATACCAGCATCTCTTGCTTTTGCTGGATAGCGTATTTCTACTTTTATAATGGGTTTGATTTTTATTTGATGATCATAATCATATTTTTCAATGACACTTCCACCTTCCTTCGATGAAAGCCAGATTCCGACCTTTTTGTCATCATTATAGTTTCCTTGATATTTAAAAACAGATGGTTTGGAATACTCCACCCATTCGCCATCCTTTTTGCCGTTGATGTAATTTCCTTTCATTTTAATGAAATGGTCTAATTTTATGTATCCCTTTTTAATATCATTTATTTCCTCTTTTGTGGCTCGAAAATAGGAGATATAAGATCCATGCTTTGTTACTCGATCGGACTTTAAAACACTATAGTTCTCAGATATCTGATTAATTCCACTATATTTATTGGTTATCAACTTTGTAGGTTGAGATACCGCCGTTAAGGTTGTACATAAAAATAGCAATAATATTATATGTTTATTCATGATTAATTTTTTAGAGTGCTGAATATATAGGCACTTATTTCCAAGTGAAACCTAAAAATAATAATTTGGATTTGAATGATCATGTTTTTTTAAAATAATCTTAGGTTGATTCAGGTGTTTCCATATAGATGTCATTAGTATTTGGATTTAATGCTCCAAATACAAATTTTTTTGTTTCATTTTTTTGTCCACATAAAGGGGTGGGTCACTTTGTTCCAGATATTGGAATCATTAAACTCTCTAATTTGCCCTTTTATTAAAACAAGGGTGGGTCACTTTGCTCTGGATTTGATGGGTCACCTTGTTCTGGATTTTGGAATCATTGACCATTTGAGTCCTCTATTTTATCAAAATTGGGGTGGGTGACCTTGATCCAGATTTGGTGATTGAATATGATCTAGAATATGAAGTCGCCGTCGGGGACACTATCGCTTATAACGGCACAAGTTGTTTATACTAAATATTTCTGTTGCATTTGAATAATCATTGAGTGAATAGGAAGTCAAATTTGTTAATCTTTTAGCAGTGGTTTTGAACATCTTGGCTTACGTTCGGTGTGGCTTTTGTATTTGTGGCTTTATGTTAGTGGTAGTAGTAATTAAGTTATATATGGCAATCTCCAAACAGAAGTAGCCATGTTAGCTAATCTACCTTGACGTCTTTCAAGTGTATTTGGGTTCCATTCAGAAGCTGTTATTTCTTTACTAATACTATATTGGCTTGTTTGATAAATTTCTTTTTTTTCATCAAATGGCTTTGTATCACATGCGCGGTTTTTATCTTCTTCAATTAAAGTATAATTCCCTAATCTGTAAACAAACGATTCTTGTATTGAAGTTGGAAAATTACCTTCCCATTCTCCACCGGAATTTTCAGGTAAGATATGTTCAATTGAAGCAGGGCTATCCTCATAATCAGTATCTGTTCCACTAAGTTGGTTTTCAATTTCAAACAATATGTATCGGACTAATTTTTTATTTCTTTTTGTACTAATGATTGAAGTTGAGAAATCATTTTTAAAATCTATATCAGAAGTATATAATTGTTTTACTTCTTGAGCAATATTACTTGCTGAAGTAATTAGTCCAGCACTAATTTTAACTGCAGCTATATTATAAATATTCTCTTTTAAATTTGTATGAAGACCTCCAATTATAGTATAACGAAAAGTAATTACGCTTACTATTCTTAAAACTTTTGTAAATTCTTCAGCTGATAAATTATTGTATGCCGCAAGTAATAATGGCAGAGCTTGTTTTTCTCTAAACAATTCAATTTCTTTGATTCTTTTTTTCTGTTCTCGATTACCAATCCAGAAAGGATCTGAAGAGTTAGACAAAGCATTATATAATTCAGCATTTCTTTCAAGTTCATCTAATAAATCAATAACTTGTAAAGAGGTTTTTATAACTTCTTTCATTGCTCTAAAGAGATAATCTTGTCTAATAAGTTTATTTTTCGAAATCCAATAGTGTCTTAAAAATATTGGAAAATTATCTAGCCCTACAGTGTCAACTATTCTTTTCCATTTTTCTTTTATATGTTGTAAATCAACAGTTGTAGATAATGAAAAAAGATAATTTTTTAATAGATCAGTTACCGTTAAGCTAACTCCACGAGAGTTTAATGTTTCAAATACAGTATATGCGCTTAATTCATCTTCAACTACAATTTGAATGAACATCATTCTTTCAGCAACTTGCTTGTTAAGAAAATTTGCCATCGCTTCTCCATTTTCGTTTTCTAAAAATTGAGCTCTTATTTTATTTAAAAAAAAGTTGTATGCTTCCCATAAGAGTCGATCAGAATCTTTTAATGTTCTTTCATTAATAGGATTTCTGAATACCATTAAATGTGTTTGAAAAAAACTATTATTATTTTCATTTAGTGACAGTTTAGCTGAATAAGTTAGCGAACCTGGGTCTTTATCACCAAGAAATTTTTTGCTCAAGAGTGATACTCTTTCATTATTGTTTTCTTTATCAATATCTCGGTTGATGAATTCTTGAAGTATTTTGATTGTTGCTAATACAACCAAAGTTAGTGTTGATAATCTTTGTTGTCCATCAATGACACTATAATTTTTATTGCCTTTATTTTGAAGTACAATTGAGCCCATATAATGTACACCGCCACCGTTTACCACTGCTATAATATCAGCCCATAAATCTTCCCATTGATCTTGTTTCCATGAATAGTCGCGTTGATATGAAGGAACTTGGTAGATTTTACCATTTCCTATAATATCACTCAAACTTACTGTGCTCGTATCTAATAAATTATTTACTGCCATGCATCAAAGATAAAACTTTCCTAAATATCTTATGATAATTTATTTGGTAATCGATTGGTTAAATATTCTTTCAAACCTCAGTAACCTAGTCTGAAAATCAAGTAGTTGTAATTCTAACCGGGATATTAAGGCTGGAAGATTCTAAATCAAATTTAACCATAGATTTTCTAATTTAACTTACTAATCCCAATTTTCTTTTTGATCAAATATGAGATACTTTTTAGACGTTTCAAATTGGATTTATTTAATAAGCGATTCGTTAAACCAAGATAAGTTGGTTATTATAATAACAATCATTATACACTAATTAAATTGCCATACTCAAACATAAGTCCTCGCCTTATTTAAAAGTTAAGTTACGCATCAAAGTATTCATTGTTTTCTATCGAACAAGACAGGCTATCCTCCGAACACAACAGCTTGCCTCGGCTATTTGAATAGGAATTCTTATTTGTTACAACTGTTCTTTTTCTGGGCACCTTGTTTGTCGAAGTCATATTAATCCTCCACCTAAGGCAAATGAAATAATGATTAGCATTATAGCAATGGTTACTTGTAAAAATCTCAAGGTTACTTTCTTCAAAAGTTTGTTGCCGATGTATGCACCTGCAATTGCAGAGAGTGTCGCACAAACTACTAAAATTAAGTTATCGTTAAGTCCTGCTTTGTTAAATCTTGTTGCATATACACTCAAGCGCGTGAAGTCAACAAAAGTAGAAACTACTACTGCTGTTGCTATAAATGCTTCTTTGGAAAGTCCGGCTTTGATTAGAAATGCACTCCGCAATGCGCCCTGATTTCCTGAAAGTCCTCCGAAGAAACCACTCAATGCTCCACCGATGGGTAGTTTTTCTTTGCCGAATTGCAACTTGTTGAAATATGGAATCAGGTCAATGCTTGCGAAGATGATAAGCAAAATGGAGATGATAAACTTTACTGGATACACTTCAAAAGTTTTTCCAAATGCCTCGTAAACAAACAGCGGTTGGAGGTCGGTGATGTTGAGTAGCAGCCACGAACCAAGAATGGCAGCGATAACGGCAGGGATACCAAAACGCAATAAAACTTCTTTATCGGCTTTGCGTCCGACTAAAAACAATTTGAAAATGTTGTTGAAGAAGTGAACAATACCTGTCAGTCCGATGGCCAAGTCAACCGGAAAGAAAATCATAAATACCGGAGTGAGAATTGTTCCAAGTCCGAAGCCCGAAAAGAAGGTAAGAATAGCTACAATAAAAGCCGTAACTGAAATGATGAAAACTTCCATTTAACTTATGTTGAACAGTTTATTATTAATAGACCAGTGACCGCATAAAATCTCCAACAAACCTGTGAAGTGTGCCCAAAATTTAGCATTGTCAAAGATAAATTTTTTTAACGACTAACAATAAAATAATGGTCAGAATTGAAATGGCAAAAATTAATTTGTACTTGGCAAAGAATGAAAGAATGGTCATTGAGAATAGAGCCACTGCAGTTATCAAAGCACCGATCAGAAATGGTTTAATTACTTCAAAAGTTAATACAGTAGTGCCGTAATAGTCCAGCCTAAATGGTTCGGAGATACACCGAATTAAAGCAAGGAAAATAATTACGGTTGCTGTCCTTGAAATGGCAACTTGATTTTTATTTATGATTTGGATATTCATTTTCGATTGCGTTTTTCATTGCGTTTAGCATTTCCTCGGTTTCTCTGGCAACTTTTCTTTTTATGTAAAAGTTTAGAAGTTTTATTTTCCATGTTGAACTGGAGTAATAGTGGGCAATTTCAATCTGTGTAGTGTCTGCATCAATTTTTGAAAGGTTTGATTCTACAATATAATCCGGCAATAATTTCGTTAACCCCATGGTATCAGCAGGAAAAACAGTTACAATTTTTTTGAACGGAATAATTTCAATGTCCTTTTCTATGCAGGTGTGTTTGCCTCCAGTTATGTGACATTGATAGACCACACCTTCCTCACGAAATTGCTTACCCGAAATGAGCTCAACTTTGTCAACCCTTGGATGATATGCAGGAATTTTTGAAAGGTCTTGATTAAACTCCCACACTTTTTTAAGTGGGGCATTGATAATGACTTCTTGCTTGGATTGAAATGCGGGTCTTGTATTAAAAATGTTCGTTGTCGTTATATCAACGTGCTCTGCTTTCAATGTAATACGAAGCAAAATATAACCTAATGTCCCAGCTACAAGTGAAGCAATGAGGATTGCAATTTTTGTTTGAGTAATTAGTTCAGTATTATCAAACGCTAGTAGCGTAATGAAGATTGACATTGTAAAACCAATACCTCCTAAAAGTCCAACACCAATAATCTGTTTCCATTTCAAGTCCTCTGGCAATGCACAAAGTCCAATCGAAACGCTTACGAAACTAAAAAGAAAAATACCAAGTGGTTTGCCAACTATAAGCCCCGCAAAAATTCCAATGCTGTTGGATTGTGTTAAGCCTGCTTGCCAACCGCTTTCTATGGTGATACAAGTGTTTGCCAAAGCAAATAATGGCAGAATGAAGAACGCGACACTTTTGTGAAGCGAATGTTGCAACATGTATGAAGGTGATTTTTCTCCACCATCACCAAATGGAATTGCGAACGCTAATAGAACTCCTGTGATTGTAGGATGAACACCGGACTTTTGCATAAAATACCACATTGCAACACCACCAATGAGATAAGGAATAATGTTGTGGACTTTCAGTCGGTTTAAGGCTAGCAACAGTCCGAAAATGCCAAGTGCTAAAAACAAATTGGTAAAGGCCAATGAACTTGTGTAGAACATTGCAATGACTGTGATGGCGCCCAAGTCGTCTATAACCGCCAATGCTGTCAACAAGACTTTAAGCGATGCGGGAACACGATTACCTAAAAGCGAAAGTATGCCGATAGCAAAGGCGATGTCTGTTGCCATTGGAATACCAGCACCTGATTGTGTCGGTGTCCCGAAGTTGAACAGCAAAAACAGTCCTGCTGGCACAACCATTCCGCCAATAGCGGCAAAGATTGGAAGTGAAGCGTTCTTAAAACTTGAAAGTTCTCCGACATAGATTTCTCGTTCAAGCTCCAAACCAATAAGCAAAAAGAAGATGGTCATTAGTCCATCATTAATCCAATGCGTTGAACTGTGTCCACCAATTTGAAAATGCCACAACTGTAAATAACTGTCCTGAAGAAAAGAGTTGGCAAGTAAAAGCGAAAGTGCTGTGCAACAAATCAGCAAAATGCCTCCCGATTTCTCGCTGTCAAAAAACTCATTGAATAGTCGGGTTAGTTTCATTTTTTTGTTCTGAAGGTGGATGTTAGCATATTCGGTCAGAGAATAACCGATAACTCAAAAGAAAGTTGATGCCAACCCTCAATACTAAGCTTTTGAAACATAAAATTTCAGGCATCAATTTATGCTGAAATTTTTTATTTTTTTGGAAGGAGGAAACTTCGATGTCAAGATTAATAACTTGTCTCGTCCTATAGACCAGCACGCTGGTAAAAGTAATATAAATAACGGAAAAGACATGCATTCTTGCTCCGAATTTTGGGATCATTGACCACATTAATGCCTTTTATTTATCAAAATTAGGGTGGGTCAATTTACTCCGGATTTGGTGGGTCACCTTACTCTGGATTTAGTGGGTCAAAATGCTCTGGATTATGCAGTTGGCTTCGTCGACAATCTCGTTTATTACGACGCAAGTTGCTTATCCAAACTTGTCCTGATGCTTTAGTATAAGCATAGATAGATAAGGGAGCATATTTTGTTTATCTTTTATCAGAGTTTTTGATCCACTTGTCTTTAGCACGACGTAGCTTTTGTAGATACGGCTTAATGTTAATGGCTTCCAAAATTTTCGTTAGCATTGGTGTTGGGCTAAGAAATAAAATCATAAAGTATATCGTAATTAAGTTTGTCCAACTTGTCTCCATTTAAAGTACTAAGCGATATTCTTTCTCTACTATTAAAAACAATTTCTTCGTCTTCAATTTTGTCTTCATACCAATGAATGTAAAGTCCAACCTTACTAATTTTATTTTCCATAATTACTTCTTCCAAAAACTTTGTCCATTGGTCACGCTCCTTGTCTCGCGCTATAGCTTGAGTATTTGTCTTTTTCTTGCTTTCAGTCCAACCCTTGATTTTTGTCTCACTCCAACCTTTGCGTTTTAGGCGCTCAATGTCGTTTGGTTGAATGTCCCTGCTCGAAGGGTGATATGCTGAAGCAATTACAGAACCACAATCACATTGATTGACAGTTGTATTTATTAACAGTCCACCTTTTGGAATTTGTTGTTGTATAAAATTATTCTGAAAAAGCCGGCAACCAAGTCCATGCTTTGCAAACAAAGGTTTGACTTTTTCAAGTTTAACGTCTATCGGTAAAACGATGTTTATATACTGGCACATTCTTTACGTCTTAAAGTTATCCTAATTAATGTTTTAAAATTCGGTCTTCGCTCTGTCGTCATTGGTTGCCGCATACGGATTAGGATAAACAGGGCCCCGCCAAAATATTAGCAGTCAAAATTAAGAAATATAATTTTCATTATCAAAAAAATTAAGAGAGATTGATTTTTAATGCAAGCCAGTTGAGATTCTAGGTTGACTTGGCAGATGCCTTCCTTGTAATTTCCTCTTGGATTAAATTTAAAATGTCATCAACTTCATAATTAGGAAGTACTTCTAAAAGTACACAATTATTCAATTTGCATTTTTCTTTTTTCAAATTATCATTTATCAAATTTACCTCAAAGCTCTCTTTGCCTCCAAAGAATTCTATATCTTCGAAGTGTTGCTTGCCTTGATATTCTATAGCAATATTAAGGTCAGGGAAATAAATATCAAAATGCTGTCGGCCAAGCCAACTTGGTTTGCCATGATGCACAACTTTATAAATTTCGAACTTATTCTTTATTTTATAGAATAAATTGGTCTCAGATATCCATCCTTCTCCAATTTTTGGAAGGTTTCGCTCTACTCGAATTTCATTTTCAATAATCCTAGCTATGCTCTTGAATTTTTCATAAATTGAAAATTGTACTAGAGGTGTCAAATAATTTGGATACTTTTTATTTTCGTTAGGTACACCTTCCAATCTTTTAGTATGTTCAAAGAGAATCTTATTAAAGTGCTCCTCGGTACTAAAAAATGTTTTATAGTAATCTGGATTGAAAGGACTATTAGGTGAATGTTTTTTATAGTAAGAGCCTGTATCATAAAATATATTTGAAAATGGGACTCCTTTTTCTTGCTCATATTGCTTCATAGTATTGACTGTTTTTAATAAAATTAATTCAAAGTTTTCTTGCCCAAATTTTGTTAAGAAATTCCTTTTAAAGCCGATATCAAGTAGAATGACAATCTCTTTAATTTCTGATTCATTCTTGGAGTTTCCAAAAACAGTTTTTACTATTTCATTTAATTTTTTTATCCATATTTGATAATGTTCATGAAATAATATTGTTTCTTTATATTTAGCAATATCAAGACTTCTACCAATATCAGTTTCTATTGTATCACAATCATGTGAAAGTATAGGATAATTTGTTCTTAATTTTTCAAAGTAAGTTGCTATTTTGTCAAATTCTTTATCAGCCTTGTAGGTGTTGTATAGTTCATAAATAAAATAGCGTATATAATTTCTCATTCCACCAACGTCAACATATATACCTTTGTAGAAATTCACTTTGAAATATTCGTAAAATCTACGCTGCACATCATTTGGTTGAACTAAATTATTTTCAAATTCATATGGACCCCTACTTTCCCACCCAGGAGCTTCTATGTCATTGTTGAGGATTTCGTCATCTTTAAAATATTCTGGTTCTTTATTCCAATAAATTACTTTGCCTTGAATTTTTATATTGTCTAAATTATAAATGCCCTTTAAATATTTTACTAAATTAAGATTGCCTCCCACATACTCAAGTTTGCCAAGACTCATTAAATTTACCATGCCTCGTAAATCCACTGTGCCACCTACTTTTCTCAAATTTCCAAGACTTTCTAAATCATTGGTAGTTGGCCTAAACTCACCACCAATTTCTTCAAGATTTCCAAGAGATTTCAAAGGTGCTCCAAATCGAAATGATCCACCAATGTATCTAAGATTATTTAATGATTTTAAATTACCAAAAAATGAGAATTCACAATCAATATCTTCCAATTCACCTAAATCAACTAGATTGTTAAAGTGTACTGACCCTAGTGGCCCGATACATATCTTTTTAACATTCTTTAAAATATTTACATTATTAGAATTTACATATAAGCTTTCTCTTATAACTCCATCTTTAATTAAGGAATTAAGTTGCTCGTAACTATATATTTCTTTCCAATAACTCATTTTTGATATAAAGCAACCAATGGAGATACTTAGTTACTGCACCACCCAGCAATTACCAGCCAAAACTAAAAAATTTAATTGTTATTACTGGAAAAAATTAAAAGAGAATGATTAAGATGCTTGGCAGTGTTGAGTCTTTGCCATATTATCTGCAGCGATTTATTTTTTGAAGTCTTCTGGTTTTAAGATACAGGGTTTTAAAAATTGAAAATCGCTTTTATTATAGGAATTTCCATTGTTTGTTATAATTTTAGTAAGGCTCCACGCTTTTTTTACTATGCCGCCATCATGAAATAATGTAATTTTTAATTTTCCATTTAAATATTCATCTATATGCGAGCCATGTACACGTATTGGAATTCTCATTAATTTTGATTTGTTTTCACCTGGAAAAATTGGGACATTGAAAGAAGATGAGATGACAATTGAATTATTCTCTTTGTAACTGGATAATTCATATATTTCATCTTTAGGATTAATGTGTTTTTCTTGCAAAAGTTTTTCCGGTAGTATTATTACGGCTTTATAATTTCGACTAATACTATCTCCTGTGTTTTTTAGATATAGGTATATATTTCCTTGAATCGAATACATTTTATTTGATTCATTATTTAAAGATATTCCATTTGGTTTCTCTAACTCAAATAATGGTTTTACAAAAGCAATTTTTGGTTTATTTGTTCTAAAGTATAAATTTCTTACCTCGTACTCCTCCATTCCAACGGATTCAAAATTAAGCCTTTTATAATATTTCTTTTCAACCATATGTGGACTTTCTATACTTTCGGGAATTACAATAGCATATATGCTTTTTTCAATTTTTTGATTAAATCTTATTGGAACGATTTTAAGATTCGGAATCTTTCTATGTACGTTTGAATGAATAATTCTTTCAAGTGTTTCTTTAGTAAATTTATTACCATCTATAAAATCAATTGAATCAGCTTTATGATTTGATTCATTGATGCCATAAATTAATATTCCGCCGGCCGAATTTGCCATTGCAGATACATCCTTTGCAATTTCTTTGTTGTTATTTAATGCCCCTTTCGATTTAAACTCAAGAGTTAGGGTTTCTTCAGCATTGGATAAAATTAAATTGTTTATATATTGTTCGTCAATTATCATAATCTTAATTTAGCGTTGCAGATAACGGCTGAGTGTGAAAATAACATTATTTTTGTTTCTAAATGCAAAATAAACACTTTTTGTAAGTTCATATAACTTAGTTTTAGGAGCTATTAGGGTAGCATTTTTTAAATTGCCTAATAGTTCGATGCACTAATATAAGCTCTAACAGGCTTAAACAAAGCCAATTTGGAAAGAAAGTAGGGTCTTTCTTGTAAGGAGAAACCCAATTTTTTAATTTTTCGGTCAGATCGGGAAGACCATGAGTTATAAAACATCGATTGATGTTATATATAAGCATTATTAAACTTTGTTCACGATTGACTTTCTCTAGTTCTTTTAAATTTTGTCAAAAATCACCATTTTCTTATTATTGTACCAAAGATAAGTTCGTTGACTTCTTGTCGCTTTCTATTCAATGCAACGATTTAGGATTGTCTTTTCTAAAATTAGCAATGGTATGATAATTTGGTTTTAGTCCTAATGTTAACCACTGAAGTTCAATGTTGCGACAACATTCACGTTCTAATTTACGAATACTTCTCAATCCATTTAAATAGCCATACAATTAAATTTTTAGTAGAGTAGAAGATTCAAAACTTGAATGACCTTCTTTTTTTAATGTCATTACTTCAAATCCAAGTTTTGATAAATCTAATTGTTCTACAAATGCATCCCCACCTGCAGTCTGGCAGGCACAAATCGAACTTGATTTTCTTGGCTTATGGAATTCTTTAAATATTTCATTTGCAATTGTAATCTTGGTATACCTAATATAACATAGTGAGTTATATAATATTTATGTGATAGTTTTTTCACAACCTGACGGTTTGCATCTACCCAATGGTAGGGAATTAAGATTTATAATTAATTAAATTTACTACAAATATCTTTGAAACGAACGTTATCATATTACGACAAATCCCTGCTGGCGGGTAAGCACTGTTAGCTCCAGTGCATTTTTACTTTGCTTTAACTGTCTTTTAAAGAACGTCGGGTCATTTTATCATAATTGAACAAACGTTTTTCAACTTGTCGAGCTGTTAATTTATTTTCTTTTGCTAACTGTCTTATTGCAGTCAAATATTTGAGCCAATGTGCGAGAGTGAATGTTATTCCTTTTGGATTTTCTGTTACCAAACGGTTTTCATATAATTGTTTCCAAACTCAAATGTCAATTATTGGATATCTTGTTCGATTGTACAACATTAGAAGTGCCGAGGCCGCTGGATATTTTACACCAGTCAAAGCAGTTAAAATATGCATACGTATTTTCTCATCTTTTTGCTCAAAGGCAAGTCTAGTAATTTGCTTAAAGTCCTTGTCGGAATTTTTGTTGTAATGCTTTAGCGGTCGATGGGATTTCCACTTGAGAATTTCTATTGCTTGGTCTTTTGTGATGTACCCCTGCGTTTTAATTGTCTTGGTTAAATTAAATAGCATTTTAGTCTTCTCTTCCTCGGAATCAGTCATGCTCTGAATGATGTCATTAATACTTGGTTTTTTAGACATAGAATTGCATTGGGATAACGTTTTGCAGATACCCGAAGGGCTGTACTTTTATCACAAAACTTGATTTAAAAACTAATGTTTGCTTAACCACAAAACTGTATTTGAAACATGAAACTCCTCTTTTTGGGTGAGGTTAGTGCCAGTAAAATTATAATGTCAATGATTTTGAGTTGTTTTCAAATATCAATTCTTTTCCATGTGTTGCTGCAATAAGTTTGTCCAGCATAACTTTATCTTCACGTTCAGAAACAATAAATCGTTCTTGATAAAGGTCAGAAATTATAACGAAATGTTTATTGTCAAAGTCGTTATCTGAAACAACTTGTTTGATATCACTTCTAAGAGTTTCGAATGCCTTACTTTTTGTCTTCATGTTGCAAAATTAGTTAATATTTTCTGGTTTTAGTATATTATTGCCTGAAATAAACCTAAAGCCATCCTTGTCAATGACCGCAAGCTTAATTACACCACCAACTGTCGGTATATTTTCAGTGTATTTTTGAAAGTTTATCTCTATTTTCATAAGTAATGAGGCTAAATCCACTGCTTGTTGTAAACTTAGTCCTGCCAATTTATTAACCTTCATATCATCAAAAAATTGTTTTGGCAAAAAAGTTTTTGCTTCATCAAGAAAATTTTTTTCATAATCAGCAGGGAGGGTATTAGGGTCAATTTTCAAATCGGTAATTACTTTTTTAACTATTTTTGGGGTAATGTCCATAAAGAAATCGATTTCACCAAATAGTATACGTTCACTAATTCTGTTTTGACCATCGCAAACAACTTTATAATAATCATCCATTTTTTTACTAAAAATACAATTGAATGTATCATCTTTAATGTCATTTTTATTACAAGATAAAACATCAATTTTATAAATTTCTGTTTTTTCCTTTGTCTTGTCGTAATGACTAAAAATAAATGTTGTATTTGAAATATCTTCAAATTGATTTAGATGCTCAATCGCTTGCTTATTTATAAACTCACAAAACTCTTTTATTTTAGTGGCAAACCGCTTTCTATTATACCCTTTGTTCTTCTTGTTTTTTTCGACAATCTCTTTTATTAAATATTCTATTCTTTTCTTATTAATAGACGCCGTACCAGCAGTCGTAACTGCGGTGTATTTATCGAACATAAAAAGTTTTTCCTCATAGTCTTTTGTGTGCGAGGGTTTCCTTTTGAACAATTTAACAATTTCAATAGGGTTTATTTTAATTTCGTGGAGCGGAGTACTTGTTGATTTGTCTTTGATAAAACTCACGAAATTCTCAAATTCAATAACTCTTGCTATTGAAGTCACGAGAGAGTCTGCGATTACAGCAACTCCTTTTTTAGCTATTACAGATGCGATAAATGTCATATTTTTCTCTTGTTTTTGTCTTTATTGATTCTAACTCAAAGGAAAATTGATGCCGACCCTAAAAGCTAAGCTTCTGAAACATAAATTCGCAGGCATCAACTTTTGCCGATATTTATTTATTTTTTGCATTGGCGAATCTTCGATGTCAAGTTGAACATCTTATCTCGTCCGCCAGGCGAGAAAGCTGGCACTTGGAACTAGTATATAGGAAAAGGCTGTCATTTATTATTTCCAATTAATCGTTTTTTTAAAGTAATATTCTCTGGAAAGCCTAAAAATAATACTTAGGTGGTTAAATTTTCAATATTTATATGTGAAAATAAGATTAGTATCTATTTTTTTAAGCCATTAGGGGGGCCCTGACAGATCATACTACTTATTAGCGCGAAATCACCAGCTTTCCAAATAAAATCCCTTGTTTGCCTGAAGCACGAACGATGTAAGCTCCATCAATTAAGCCGTTGATTGTCAAATTTATTGGGTTTGACAAGTCTTTGGCTTGCAGGGAAAGACAAATTTTTCCTTGCGCGTTGATCAGCACAATGTCTCCATGACCCGACAACCTTCCACGGGTATCTACCACAAAATCCTTTGTCGTTGGATTGGGCGAAATCATAAGACTAGGATAATTAGCATCCATTGATTTAGGCTCATAGCTGGATACAATGGGCATGGCTAGTGGTGTAATAACCGTATTGGTAATCACCGGCTCGTTGAAATCGAAATAAATAGCGGCTGTGTTTCGGATTTTATAGCTCGCATTGAATGTTTTATTGCGTTGAATACCAAAGGAAACAAAACCGTGGCTAGCCGATTCGTTGCTGTTGCTATCCGGTAATGCGATTGGTTCGAAGATGACTTCCAGTAAATTACCGGGGAGCAGCCGAAAAGTGGAGATCGAGTGGCTTGATGCCACCAGCCGAAGCGTACTTGCATCAAAAGCCGTATCCAGCTGATCTGTGATACGGACACGGTCGGCTTGGAAATTGCCTGTGTTTTGAAACTGAACGGTGTATACCAACTCTTTTCCTGCTTCGATTTCGGTTGAGGTAAGTCCACTTGCTGGTTCAACTCGTTTTTCATTCGGATCATAGGAGCCAACCACGGTGTCCGAGCGCATGAAATGGTTGTTGAAAGGCATAAAATCGGACAAATTTGGCTCGATGTGCCCGCTCATTTTAAAGAGACTGCCAAGTACCGCGGTCGAATCCACCACACCGCTAATATGAATCGACTCCTGGCTCCAAAGGGCGATGGTGCTAACATCCCAAATCAGGCTATCGCTTCCGACGATAGCGGAAGGAGGCGGGTCGGAACTGATGAACTTGAATTTCGGGTCGAGTTTGACAGAGATTGCGCCGCCGTCAGTTATGGTTCCTTCATTATTGTAGATTATATAAGCGCCGAGCGGAAACCCTGGCCTGGGCCGTCCAGCAAAATAGCCAGTAATGGAAACATCGGTGATGTCTGCTGTGAAATGAACGCCAAAATTGCGGTCATTGCCCGAATTGCTTACCACGTGTTGCGGTGGATTGATGTTTTCTACATAGGCTGACGGAACTCGCAACCGAATTGTATCGATACTGCCGGCTGTACTGCCAATCGAATACCTGCCATCTGATGCAGTGTAGACAAACCAATATGGATACCAGGCACCTGGTTCTTTAATGCCCACCTGTAGGTTGGGCAATGCGGCTTCATTGGATTCCCAAATGCCATTGTTGTTATCGTCTTTGTACACATGGCCCATAGAGCTTGCTCCATAGTTTTGCGGCAAACCCGTTTTGGAAACTCCGCCGCCAAAACCGCCACGGAAAAAAGTAGTGTCTGCCGCATGCATGACACCATAGGTATATCGTTCTATCGGGAGCCAGGTTTTACAGGTATAGAGGGAGGTGAAAAAACCTATGGAGGGTTGATGCAGATAGTATCTGTCGCCTTTGTGCCAAATCTTACCACTATAGTGATTGTCAGTAGGAACATTAATATCCATCTGTGGGAGCCCTTCACTGGAATAGGTCCAGTTGACTACATTGGAGGTGCTGTGGATTTGGGTTCTATATGGGGCGTCTTCACTCAGTACAAATAGTTTATCATCGGTGGCATAAAGCGACCTTGGGTAAGAAACTTTAGGGCCAATCTCCGGTTGCCAGCTTTGGCCAAAGTCGTCGCTTGAAACGAGCCCACCGAGCCAGGTAAGCCCATAATACCGGCCGGCGAAAAAGACAATACCATCGGGAAAATTACCAAATTTCCAGGTTTTGCCAAGGTCTGTAGACCAGGCATCCTCATCCCATTCAGACTTGATCAATATATTTTCTCCTATCCAAAATAATTTATCAACATGGATAATCGTCCCATTTGCCGGATCGGAGGGTAAAATGGTATCCCAGGAAGCACCGTCATTTACAGACAAGTAAATACGGTGTTCGTATATTGCGCTGGCCATTATTTTTCCAGCTGGACTGACTGCTACGTTTTTAAAATAATTACCAGGCATCGGTAAAGGTGCTTTGTCAACCCATATTTCCTGAGCCAGATCGTAGGCGAACACGCCCGTGCCACAAGCAGCCCACAATTGCCCGTTACCAGAATCCAGGTTATACACTGCTGCTGAATTAAGCCCTTTATTTGATGTAATAAGCTGTTGATTGGGCGCATCATGCCGCAACACTCCCTGGTTGTATGTGCCGCACAACAATTGTCCTCCTGCTGTCGCCAGGTCAAACGTGTTAAAATCATTGGGGATGGTCAATTCATGCCAACTATGTCCAAAATCATCCGTGTACATAATACCTGTTTGCCCGGCGCTTTTATACACCCGGTCTCCGATTTTGCAAAATTTGTCCGTACTGTTGTGATACTGTATTGGCGTTTTGGTCCAAGTACCTCCGGAATTACTGGTACACCAAAGGTTGTTTCCGGTAGCAAAAAACAAGAGGGAATCGGAAGCGAACATGGTAAAAGGGTAATCGCTATTGTCAAATGCAGGCGACACCAATTCCCAATCGGTTCCGTTCAAAGACAGCCGCCAGAATTTGGAATACCATTCGACATACAATCTGTCTTCAAAGGCCCATGCATCGTAACAATATAAACCGGGAGCGGGTATCGAGTCCCAGGTGAGACCATCGTCCTGTGTTCTGAAAATGTTGCCGCTAGAACCATCGGGCACGTACACACCATGCGAACATACGGCGATGCTGGTAAAATAGGTATGGGTGCTGGGGGGCATGGCTCCTTCAATCCAGCTGCTGCCGTGATCGTAACTTACGACAAACTTGATTTCCGAACCGGGGCCATAATTATACCCGTATCCTTGTCCGCCAGCCAGTTTGGTGGGAGAAGTTGCCAGCGGCCAAATGTTTCCATGGGGCATTTGTTCCCAGCTTAACCCATCGCGGGTTCTGAAAAAATGATTTTCATCAGCAACAAAGGCGTATTCTCCATCATCGTAAATAGTCCAGAAGGTTCCGCCTTCAGGGCCGTTGGTGTGTTGCCAATTGATTTGGGAAAAGGTGTTTGAATTAAAGCTGACTAGCAGCAGGCAGATGGTAAATAATCTGAATTTCATAAGTATTATTGTATTTTAGGTTGCGAATTGTTACTTGTCTAGGTTTGTATATCAGGCACCGCGTTAGTGAAAGGTCAAAATTTCAGACAGAAATTCAGTTTTCACCGCCCTGTATAAAACTAAGGATTTTAACTGGTTTGCTTGAACTTCGTTTAGGATATCTTTTATTTTTGATTCATTTTAATTTGTTGCCAACATTTGGTTCCCGAAAGTTGATTTTAGAACTTAAGGATTAACACTTATATGTTTTGGTATTTAAATCATTCATACTATATAGTTAATTTACAATCTTGATCCTTTATTTTTTAATTTAAATAGTATGACTATTCTGAATTAATAAGAAAATTCAATCTATTTAAGAAATATCTATTGACATTCATAGCATACATGGGATAGAATAGTGTTTTTTAAATCCTTCTAAGCTTCAGAAACATAATCAACAAGGTCTAAACTAAAATACCTTATATTAATAAATATCTGTTCTGCCTTCTCCATGACAAATATATCAAAATTTATCTGGATGTATTGACATTCTTGCAAAATAAATTTTTGCAATCTAATTAAGTGGGTAACTTATCTTTTGAATCTACCCAAGAATTGATTCCGAATCTAATGTATGCATTGGCATTCATATTCTTCTACCGGACTGAATAGCTTCCTATTAAAAGAAATGATCTATAATAGAAACCAGTACTTTGCTACTATCTCAGATAAGAATGTTCTAAATCTTCCTAGGACCTTTTTAGTATTGCCAAATCAAGAGATTTGTACAAGTCTATCATACTTTTTGACACAGTAATTAAACATTTTTTGTATTTTTTAAAAAATATTTCACCACGATTACTCCACGACTATTCCACGACTTATCCTCGTATAATTCGCATATGTTCCACTTCTGGGATTTCTCCCTGACAATAATATTTGCATATTCAAATTCGTTTTAGTAAAGAGAGCAACATGTTTTTTGATCCTGATCAAAAAACATGGTAATTATTTTAACACTAAAATTTTTTAAGTATGGGACGCCAAATCGGATTAATCAAAATCTCAGGTAAATTCAATGATCTGAGTTTTTACAAAAGTAAAGATGGGTACATCGTTCGCACCAAAGGAGGGGCCAGTAAAGTCCGAATCAAAACAGATCCTGCGTTCGCCAGAACTCGGGAGAATAATCAAGAGTTTGCAGAAATAAATCATTCGGGTAAATGGATTCGTACATCTTTTCGGAACATTACAGCTAATGAATCAGATGCTTTAGTCGTAAGTCGAATGGTGACGCAACTTTCTAAAGTGATAAAATTGGATACCATGAATCTGCGTGGATTTAGAAAAGTTGGGATGGGTTTATCTACTAATGAGGGTAAGAAATTATTGAAGGGATTTAATTTCAATAAAGAATCCTTATTGAGTAAAGTGCTTAAAGTCAATTATCAAGTGGATAGTGCAAGTGGGGTGGTGCATATTCCGGAATTCATACCTAAGCAAGATTTGGTTTGTCCAGCTTCTGCTACATATTGCAAGATTGAAAGTGCTTGGTCTGAAATTGATTTTATTACTGGAGTGATTCATTCATCCATCAGTCCTGCAGTTTCATTTGTCTTGGATCAAACTAAAAGTAATGTGGTGTTATCTCCGGCGCAGGCACCAACAGGTTTTGGTATTTTATTAGTCGCATTAAAGTTGAGCTTTTTTCAGGAGATCAATGGGGAGGTGTATTCTTTGAATAATGGAGGGTTGAATGCTATTGAATTGGTGGCCATTGGTTAATGAGTTATTTTTCACAAAGGTGCAATGTCTAAATACACGTTCCTCTGAATAACTCTTTGTTCTTTTTTCTTGAAAAATGATTGAGTGATCTTGCCTTAGCAAGAAATTTGTGATCCAAAATCACAAATTAACGAATGAACCGAAGCCTGTATCAGGCTGAGGGAAACCAAAAATTCAAGCTTGCCTGACTGACCTCAGTCAGGCAGGGCTGTAAAGTCTAAGCCTAAAATGATTTCATGAAACCTAAATTCTATGCATTAGTATATAACGCTATCGCGCCCGCCTGAATGACACAGTCGGGCAGGGTTCCTTCACTTGAAGCACTGCCGTGCTTCACTTCGTCAGTAGACGAAGATCGTTCAGTCACCTCGCTTTCCAGTTTTCATATTTTGCATTCTGTTGAGCTCATACAGTTTTGTTTTCATTGCAGCTTCCTACATGCCTAAATAATTGGCTACGAGGACTTCGCCAATTATTTAGGTTCACTTCACCAAATGACATTTCTATGTCATTTGGTTCGTTCATCATAAGGCCGTTCCAAATTTCTATGACTACTAATTATTTTCTATTTTTACTCGAATTTAATTAGTGAACTTGCCAATTGGATGGTCATTTTTTTTTTGAAATGGTCAAGGAGTTCTGATAGTTAGTTATTTAGAATCAACGCCGTTGCTACCAAATGGTGCAAAGTCTTACCGCGATCGTCGAAATCTCTGACTTCGATGCAAAATATTCCCCATAGAGGCTTAAAATTTAAGATGCAATATATTTAATGCCATTTAAGCCATTCAAAAGTTGCATAAACAGGTTAGTGTATAGCACAATTTTTTACACCATAAGATTGTTTATTATATTAATAAAACATATCTTTGTATTATGTCGACAACAGAAATTATTGCAAATATTAAGAATTTACCTATAAAGGATAGACTAAAAATTATTGAGATGGTTATTCACACTCTACATGAAACAGATGAGGATAAACTAGAAAATGCGGCATTATCAATAATTGATGACTATAGACATGACCAAGAACTTACAGCTTTTACATCATTAGACATGGAAAATTTCTATGAAACGAGGGGAAATTTGGCTTCTTAATCTTGATCCAACCATTGGAGCTGAAATTAAGAAAACCAGACCTTGTGTTATTATTAATGTAGATCAACTTGGTAAGTTACCCTTAAAAGTCATAATACCTATTACAGATTGGAAAAGTCATTATGAAAATATACCTTGGTTGGTTAAAATAGTTCCTGACCAATATAATTGTTTACAAAAAATTTCAACAGCTGATTGTTTTCAAGTAAGATCGGTTTCAGAAACTAGAATTATTAGAAAATTGGGTTCAATTAATGTAGAACAGTTAGATGATATTTGTAGGGCATTAGCGATTGTTTTAAATATTAAATGAATAAAATATAAGTACCATGAACCTTAGAGCACCTTGTTGTTCTAAAAGTTTTGTCCACTTCTCTTTGATACGTTGAAATTCCTTAGGATCAAAGTTTGGATCTGTTATTTGACGATATAAACATTTAGGCTTGCAAAATTTCATCCATAGGAATCAAAGATTCTTCATCATTCGATTCATCATATGCCTTAAGAACTTCATCTTTTTGTTCTTGAGTAAGAGAGTTCCACAATTCTCCAGGTTTGGATGATTTGTGTCTTTTCAACATATCATATAATGATTGCAATAACGCTTCATCTTCAATAGAATTGATTAGATTACTTAGATTGTCAAGTAACTTGGCTCGGGTCATTTTATTAAATTTTGTATTTTACAATAGTGTGATTTATTTTATGTTTGCTATGGTAATACTCAAAGATAAGTTGATCCCTTTAAAAATTATAAAATAAAATCTTTCTTTCGCAATTCAAGTAATTCGGTGATTTATCGTTTCGTGTTCAGTCTTAGTGTCCTAAAAAAGAGCTATTACCATTCAACTCCGTTGCTCCCAAATCGTACAAAGTCGTACGATAACCTCTGCGGCTTTGTGCATATCCTGTACGGAAACCCATTCTTTTTTGGAATGAATGCCATGTTCTCCGGCGAATAGATTCGGGCAGGGTAGTCCCATGAATGATAATCTGCTGCCGTCGGTGCCACCTCGAATTTTGCCTCGTAATAATGGGATGCCGGCCTCTTCAATAGCTTGGGCGGCATAATCTGCGATTTCGGGTCGAAGTGCAAGAATTTCCTTCATGTTTCGATATTGTTCTTTTTGGGTTAGTTCATATTTGGAATTAGGGTATTGCGTTAAGACTTTAGAGCATATCGAATTCAATTCAGCAACGTGCTGATTTAATTTGGCAGTTTCAAAATCTCTGATGATGAATTCAAGTTTGGCGGACTCCAGATTACCTTCGATTTTCGTGGGATGAACGAATCCTTCATAAGAACTTGTGGATTCGGGACTTAAGCGATCTTTGGGCAATTGAGCTACGATCTCACTCGCTATTTTAATGGCGTTTTCCATTTTTCCTTTGGCGTACCCCGGGTGACTGGAAACGCCTGTTATGTGAATGGTGCAGGCATCCGCTGAGAAGGTCTCGTCTTCCAGGCTTCCTAATTCTCCACCATCAAGGGTATAGGCGGCCTTAGCGCTCACTTTTTCTAAATTCACCTTGTCTACGCCATGACCGATTTCTTCGTCAGGTGTAAACAATAGCGAGATTTCACCATGCAAGATTTCTGGATGTTGTTTTAAATAAATCGCAGCTTCCATTATCGCACATACTCCTGCTTTGTCGTCGGCACCCAAAAGGGTTAAGCCGGAAGCAGTAATGATGTCCTCACCTAATTTTGTATTGAGAATTGGAAAATCAGAGGTTGAAATGATAATGCTTGGGTCATCCGGGAGAACGATATCCTGACCGGAATAGTTTTTATGTAGGATGGGTTTAACATCTTTTCCACTACAATCGGGAGCGGTATCCACATGTGAGCAAAAACAAATAGCGGGAACTTCTTTGGTCGTATTGGAAGGTAATGAAGCATAGACATAACCCCATTCGTCAAGTTCGCATTGGATGTCTGCTGCTATTAATTCTTCCAATAAGGCATTGGAGAGATCTTTTTGATTGTCAGATGATGGAAATGTAGAAGAAAAAGGATCGGATTGTGTATCTATCCTACAGTAACTCATAAATCGTTCAGCTGCAGTGGAAAAAGCGTTTTTAAAATTCATATGTTCAAATTAAGTTTTAAAGATATGACGAATTTTAAAAAAATGTTGTGAATATTCCTGATGTATTTATTTAAAGCTTTGAATTCCTTATAGCTCTTTATGACATGTTAAATTATTAATAAAAATATTTTATTTTTTGATATTAGTGAAACATTATCATCATTAAACCGTTTTTGTAACTTACTATATGCATCCTTATTTCTAATCCTGTAATGTATATGAAAATTAAATTTGTTCAAGGTATTCTCATTTTTTGTTTGGTGTTGTTTCAATTTACTTTGATCCATGCACAAAACTTTACAATTAGTGGTACATTGAAAGATGCATCCAATGGTGAAGATTTAATTGGTGCGTCCGTGCTCTTGAAAGATAAAACGACCATTGGTGCGTCAACAAATACCTATGGTTTTTATTCTTTGACTTTACCAAAAGGAAACTATACTTTAAGGTTTCAATATATTGGATATTTGACAGTGGAAGAAACTATTGTACTCGATCATGATCTTAAAATAAGTAAAGAGTTAACACCTGAATCTAAGTTGTTGGAAGAGGTTGTCGTCAAATCAGAAAAGGAAAATAAAAATGTTTCCAAGAATGAAATGTCTGTTGTCAAGTTGGATCCTAAAGCCATTGAAAATATTCCAGTAATATTTGGTGAAAAAGATATCATCAAAACCTTGCAACTCACTCCCGGAGTTAAATCCGCAGGAGATGGGAATGCAGGCTTTTATGTGCGCGGTGGTGCAATTGATCAGAATCTTATTTTATTAGATGAAGCTCCTGTCTATAATGCATCGCATCTTCTGGGATTCTTCTCTGTGTTTAATTCTGATGCATTAAAGGATGTAACACTTTATAAGGGTTCGATGCCCGCAGAATACGGCGGTCGTGGTTCCTCTGTACTGGATATTAAAATGAAAGATGGTAATAATAAAAAATTAAATGCATCTGGTGGTATTGGATTAATTTCTTCACGTCTTACCGTTGAAGCACCTATACAAAAAGATGAAGGCTCTTTCATCGTTTCGGGTCGCAGGACTTATGCAGATTTATTTCTCAAATTATCAAAAGATACAACCATCAATGATGCAAGATTATATTTCTATGATTTAAATGCTAAAGCCAATTATAAAATAAGTAATAAAGATCGCTTATTTTTATCTGGATATTTTGGTAGGGATGTTTTGGGTGTAACAGGCTTTGGTTTAGACTGGGGAAATTATACAGGGACTTTGCGTTGGAATCATTTATTCAGTGATCAATTGTTTTCCAATACTTCACTTATATTTAGCAATTTCGATTATCAATTTAAAATAGGTACCGATGATGTAGAGTTTAAAGTAAAAGCTTCTATTCAGGACTGGAACTTGAAACAAGATTTTAGTTATTTTCCGAATTCAAAAAATACCATCAAGTATGGTTTTAATGCAATACATCATACCTTCTTGCCTACCTCACTTGAAGCAGGGGTTAATAGCAGTTTTGATAATTCAACTACTGAGAATAAATTCGCATACGAAGGAGGACTATATGTTCAAAATGATTGGAAAGTGAATGAACGCATTGGTGTCCAATATGGCTTAAGATATTCGCTGTTTGATTATGTTGGAAAAGGCACAGCATACACTTTTGATGAGCTTGGAAATAAAACTTCTGAAACTAAATATGCAAAAGGAAAAACCATTAAATATTATGGTGGTCTGGAGCCGCGACTTTCAGTGAAGTATGAAATTGATCCCGCACAATCCATCAAAGCGGGATATACCCGAAATAATCAATACATGCACTTGTTGTCGAATTCTACAACTTCTTCGCCTACTGATCTTTGGGTGCCAAGCAGTAATAATGTGAAGCCACAAGTGGTAGATCAGGTTTCATTAGGATATTTTAGAAATTTTCTAGATAATAAGTATGAATGTTCATTCGAAACATATTACAAGAACTTAGGAAATCAAATTGATTATCGGAACGGAGCTGATCTAATATTTAATGCAGAATATGAAGGTGCTTTAACTTATGGAAAAGGGATCGCTTATGGTGCAGAATTTTATGTAAAAAAATCTAAAGGAAAACTTACCGGTTGGATTAGTTATACCTTGTCTCGATCGCTTAGAAAATTCAGCGATATCAATCATGGTGATTATTATCCGGCACGTCAGGATCGGATACATGATGTTGCCATTGTAGGTATTTATAATTTAACCAATCGAATTACGGTTTCTGCAAACTGGGTTTTTAATACTGGTGATGCCGCAACATTTCCATCCGGAAAGTATACCATTGATCAGATCCAGGTTCCCTATTATACAGAAAGAAATGGTTACAGATATCCGAATTATCATCGCTTAGATGTAGGCGTTACCTTTTTAGGAAAACCACGCAAACGATATGAAGGAAGTTGGAATGTATCGGTGTATAATGCCTATGCCAGAGAGAATGCCTATACCATTACCTTTCAACAAAACGAAGATAATCCTGAAAAAACAGAAGCCTTAAGAACAGCATTATTTAAAATCATTCCTTCTGTGACTTATAATTTTAAATTCAAATAATCATGATCAATAAATATTTATTTTTTGCAATTGCGATGCTTGGAATGTTTTCATGTCAACAAGTCATCGATATAAATTTGAATGAATCGGCACCACAATTTGTTTTTGAAGCTGCCCTTGAAGAAGGTACCCATGATTTTAAAGTTCGGGCTACCAAGACCGGAAATTATTTTAGCACTGAAGCTCCCACACCCATTAAAGATGCAATTATTAAATTATCTACAGAACAAGGTGGGGAGCTTTTATTGAATAATGAGAACAATGGTTATTATACACTTAATCAATATGCAGCACTAAATAATACCGATTACAAACTTACCATACAAACTGAAGGTAAAACATTTATGGCATCAAGTTACTTGCCTAAGTCGGTAGTATTAGATTCTGTTTCCGTTGAAAAAAATCCGCCTAATCCTTTTGGTGGCGAGGACAAGGATAGTTTATTTACCTTGTTTTGTAATTTTACGGATCCTAAAGATGAAGTCAATTATTATCAAATTAAAAGTGTGGTCAATGGTATCCCATCTTCCGAAGGTAATCAAATATTAGTTTTTGACGATCGCTTAACCAATGGTAATAAAATTCGGATACCTATTTTCACCAGAGAATTTAAATTAGGTGATGTTGTAGAAGTTTACTTACTATCGATTGACAAAAAAACCTTCGATTACTTTAACACCCTGTTGTTGATAGTGAGTGATGGCAACAGCAGCGCAGCTCCTGCTAATCCCATTTCCAATTGGTCTGATAATGCTTTGGGGTATTTTGGGGCTTATTCGGTTTCTAGCTTAAACGTTTTGGTTAAATAGTCCAATAGATTTAGATCCTTTTTAGTGTTGCCTTGATATAGGTGAGTTGACCAAATGATTAAAAATATTTATTGTTAAAATAATAAATAAAATATTTTATTGTTATATTTGTATTGAGCTTTTATTATTTAACACTAAATTTTTAATGTGATGAGCCCTAGATTCAACACTAAATCAGCTATTTTAATTCTTTTTGTAATTTTTTCTTCTTCTGTCTTCATGCCCGATATCGTAGTAGGACAAAGGAAGACACAAGTTTATTTTGGAGGTAATCTTCAGCATGCTTTAAATAAAAACAGGGTAGTTGCTGGTGAGATTTCTGAGTTCGATTTTGAAAGTGATACATTCTCTGTTTACAAGCGATATGAGAGTACTTATAAGGTAAATACAGATTATAAATATTCAATAGGTTATGATATTGGATTAATGAATCAAGTTAGTATTCATGATAAATTTTACATTGGCTATGGTACCTATTTAAACTTTTATAAAATAAAATATAGGAATGGAGTTTCAAATTTCACAAAAGGTGCATTTATTCGTTCTGATACCATGACAATAATCAAAAATGATCCTACCTTATATGACTCTACCGTATTCTTAGGCAGCCAAACATATGATACTTATAATACTTACCGACAATACGCCATTCAATTGCCGCTTGAGTTTGGATTTAGTTTGACTCAAAAATTTGAATTATTTGGAAATTTGGCATTAGGATTTATTATCAACCAAGAGCAATTAAGCGTTGAAGGGCATTTGAAGGAAACTAAGATTATCAATGGCCGCAAAACAAATTTTATTGAATTTCAAAAGAACTATAGAACAAGCTATAATTATTCTCAACCAAAATTATCAATGGCATTAGGAGGACGATATAAATTATTTAAAAATATCTTTTTAGATGGAAGCCTAAGTTATGATTTTGTAAATTTATTTAATTATAAATCTAATTATGGTATTGGTTCATATAATTATGGGAGTAGTCTGAGTGCAATAACATTTAAACCCATCAGTTTGCATTTAGGCTTGAGTACGAGGTTTTAATGTTTTTCATATAATATGAATTAAACCAATGCTCAGTTCGTCTGTTTCTTATTAATGATTGCAGACACTGAAGAATTAAAACAGGTTATTTTATATGATGGAGTGTGCAATTATTGCGATGCAATCGTTAAGTTTTTGATTCGAGTCGATAAAAAGAATGACTTTAAATTCGCTCACATTTCAAGTCAAGCTGGAAATAAACTACTTAATAAATTTGGAATAGATTCTAATCTCCATGATTCCTTTATTTATGTAAAAGATCAGGAGTATTACATGTACAGTGATGGGGCAGGGCAGGTATTATTACAGCTTGGTGGTGTTTATGCATTAATGGGAAAAATATTACTGGCCATTCCACTTACCATTCGGGATGCTATTTATAAATGGGTAGCTAGAAACAGATATAAATTATTTGGCCGCAAACAATCATGCGATATTCCAAGTCAATCTATATTGGATAAATTTTTGATCTGAGTTTACCAAAATTTCGGAATAAAGCGCGGAGTGTTTTTTTGATAATCTTTATATTTTGGATATTTGGTTAACGAAATATCTTCGCTAAAGTCTGAACTTCCTTTAAATAAAAGTAGCAACAGAATACACCCTACAGCGGACCAATTCAACCATCTGTCTGTAGCTGCGACAGAAAATAAATAAAAGCAAACCCAGATAACTTGTTCTGATAAATAATTGGGGTGTCTCATTTTAGCCCATAGGCCTTGTCTGCAGAATCCATCATCATAAGGACTTGGAACAGTCTGTTTATTATTAATGAATTGATGTTTTGTGGTTTGAAAGTTATACTGCTGCTGATCTGCAATAGTTTCGATAATAATAAAAGTAAACATCCCAATAGCTGCAATAATATCAATCCAATTTAAAGTATTATCACCTTGCCACGCCACTATCGTTGGAAGCGTAAATAAGAGTATCAAAGTATTCTGATACAAGCATATAAAGAATAAATTAAAAAGCCTCCACCCCCAAGTCGTATTCAAGCCCGGTTTTTGTTTTAAAACACGCCAGCGATAGTCTTCTTCCCCTTTCCATGGAATCCAGTGGTAGGCACCTCGTCTGGAAAAGTTGTAGGTAAGTCGTACTCCCCAAATCAATACCAAGATAAACATCAGGCCCAATCTTGGGTGATAACCCGAGTCCATGAAAACTTTAAAGGCATAAAATATGGGTACTATGCTCCAGATTTTATCGACCTGGCTTACATTGCCGGTCAACTCACCGACTAAAAAGCAAACCCCAGCCACAATGAGCATTGAACAGAATAGATATTTTAAACTGCTTAATTGAGGCTCAACAATCGGTGCATCAAAGTAATAGCTAAAAACCGGAATGATGATAAGTGCGAAAATCAATAATAAGGCAACTCGCCACATAAATCTAAAATTTGGCTAAAGATCTATTTTATTTTCTAAAACAGTACAGCTATTTTTTATTAAAATTCCGCTCTGTTCCTGAGCTTTTGATAGCGGTTAATAGGCTTAAGAAAAAGTTTTTCCAATTTGTGAAACTTTATAGCACTAAGAATAGTTATATCGTTCAACTTATAAAAGTATAGGGGCTGAATGGAATCGACAGGAAACGCGGTCATTCAGTAAGCATGCCGTAGGATGATAGCTCACTACGTTAAAAATGGATATCGAATTACAACTGGCAATACATCTTTTGCCTTGGCTGCCTAATCTTAGAGATTAAGACGCCTTTGTGCCCCAGAATTGACGTCCGATAGGTACTGGCTGCACATCATAAAACTTCGGTCTAGTTCAAAGTAGGTCCCGGGCGGCGAACGAAATTAAGGGAATACGAACTTGAAAGGTCGTGATATTACCTCCTCAAGTTTCGACAATCAAAGATATCACTAAGCATGTAGAAAGCGGTTTGGTACTTTCTCTGGACCAGGGTTCGAATCCCTGCAGCTCCACTGGTTAATGGTTCGAATGCCGACGCTAATGGTCGGCATGGTGACCGCATGGAATGCGCGTCAGCATGCCATAGGCTTTAGGCGGCATAGTGACCACATGAAATGTGCGTCAGTATCCCTGCAGCTCCACTTAATAGTCGACAGTCCTCAGTCGACAGTCATTAGTTGGCGGGCGTGTGAAATTTGAGTCACATGCCATAGGCTTTAGGCAGCATAGTGACCACATGAAATGTGCGTCAGTATCCCTGCAGCTCCACTTAATAGTCGACAGTGGTCAGGTGTCAGGCGACAGTCAGCAGTAAGGAAACGCGCTGACTCGTCCTGAAAATAGTTTAAACAATAGTGTTCAGTGGTCAGATTTCAAATAGGTTGGGCATGAAATTTAGATCAGCACATTTGGAGTTATTGCACCCCTTCAGCTCAACTTAACTTAAAAATCGACAGTCGATTGTTCTCATATATGAAATCCTTTAGGTTAGGGATATTTTTTATTATCGCAACTTTTATTACGAACAAAAGTGATTTGTTATAAGTATAAGCATTCTTTTCATCTTTTTCAGATGGTCACTTAAAACAAAATGAATTGATGCTTTGTAAGTTAATACCGAAGTAAAAAACAAATTAGTCCAAAGTTAAAAGATAAATTTGCTTTTCATTAGGCATGCGGATGCTTTGATCTACATGCAGATCTACCATGGGAGCGTCTGCATTACACCTAAATATAATGTCTTAAATTATAAATCACAATGGTATAATATTATTAATTTATTTGAAGGTTGCGATTACTTTTGTTATTTCAAGTTTATGTTTGTAAAATTAAAAATCAGGATTGTTATAAAGTATTAAAGTATTAAAGTATTAAAGTATTATTTATGATTAAACAATCTTCAATCCTAAATTCAATCATTAAAAGTTTGTTGTATTGGGTACTATTTATTTTATCGCTTTTGATAATAGGAGGTTTAATAAGCCCATTATTTCCTAAGCAATGGGAACGCTTTGTATATGGTATTTTTGGAACTATGGCAGCAATTGGAATTACCTGGTTGTTTGTTAATTGGGAGGGAAAGTCATTTCGAGATTATAATTTAGTTTGGAAACGAAATACACTATTGAGTTTTTCTAAGGGTTTGGTTATTGGAGTTGTTTTATTATTATTTATAATTGGACTTTTGGTTTTGTTTTCGGATATTGAAATGGTTGCTTCAACTAATAATTGGAATATCGCTCAATTATTTTGGATGCTAGCTATTATTCCTTTAGCTCTTATGGAGGAAATCGCATTCAGGTCTTATGCATTTTTGGAACTGAAGCATCGATATGGATTTAGATTGAGCCAGTGGTTAGTTGCAATTGCTTTTGCTTCCTATCACATTATACAAGGATGGAATATTTCTACTGCCTTTTTTGGTCCCGCTATTTGGGCTTTTGTATTTGGATTAGGAGCTATTTATTCTCGCGGAATTGCCTTACCAACAGGAACACATGTAGCGCTTAATATTGGGCAACAGGTATTTGGTATGCAAGGAGAAAATTCGAACGCTATTTGGTTTTTAAAGCATCCTGAAGGATCATCAGCTGAAGCAATCGCACGAACAGATCAGGTAGGGTTTTTAGCACAAATTTTGGTTCTTGTTTTAGCAATATGGGCAACTGAATTTTATATTCGGAAAAACCAATTAAATTTAAAAGAATCTAGTTTGTAAAATGGTTAAAGTGCAAACCTTTTATTTAGTTCAAAAAGAAACTCAAAGTTTTACTTTTTTTCTTAGAGTAATTGGTAAATGCGTAATTCTATTATGTTATAATCGTATAATGATAGGATGGAGGTTCGTTTGTGGGTTTGCTTGGTTCTATAGTGTAGGTATAAGTTGTTTGAATTGACTGGTTGATAGGTGCATTTGGTAATTTGAAATGTATCTGTATCGTTTTATAAAATTTGAATTTCAAATCCCTGCTTTTGCTAACTTTAAATTCTAATAAACGAACGACACGCTCTGCTTCTTCATCACAACCATAACCAATTCCAGAAATGACTTTAGTTTGTGTAATATGTCCTTTGTAGTTGATTTCATATTTTACAATGACAGTACCTTCAATTTTATTTTCGATAGCATCAGGTGGATACTTTAAATGATTGGTGATGAATTGAAATAATTTTTTATCACCACCTTCGTAAGTTAAAGTGGGTAAAAATTTCTTTGGATGGATTGGTTTTTTCAAAGATATAAATTCGTCTTTTGATTCTTAAAAATAGATGAAAGTTAAACAATCAGTTATACAATTGAGGCATGATTATAAAGAACATTAGATTTATAAAGATAATTACAATTGTGATATCATTGTTAAATTTATTTTGAGTCAATTACTTCTTTGGTAAAATGTTCTATTTTTTTATCCTGCGAAAATTTGTTTTGATTGTATGACTTAGATTGGCTTCTCGGAATTGATAATGAATTCCAATGTTCATTGGCTGCCATTTTACCAATATATATGATTTGCCCTATATGATACGGGTAGTGAGCCAATTGCCGATTTATTGCTTCAAGTACTGTATGCCCTTGATTTCTAATATAGATGATCCGATTCAGATCTGCTTCTGTGAGCGAATTTAACGCATTAAATAAACAAGACCATCCTTTGTTCCATAAGTCTAGCATTTCTTGCCGAGTATGTATATTGTTTTCAAATTCCTCATCTCTGTTTCGCCATGTTTTTTCTCCATCAGATTCCAAGAAATCAGTCCAGCGTGATAGCATGTTACCATTTAAATGGTGAACTATAGTGGCTATGCTGTTGCTTTCTTCGTTGTATTGCCAGAATAAGGCCTCGTCAGTAAGTTGGTCAAATGTTTTCTCTCCAAGTAATTTGTAGTATTCGAATTGTTGTCTAACACTATCTAGATAATTATTATTCATGGCCGATGTTTTACAAGGATTAAATGATGAGCATTAAACAAATCCAATTTGAAGAATGTTTATCTGCGTATTGATTTCTTCTTGTGTTAATTATTTTGGAATGCATGAATTAAACTTTGAAATCCTTTCAGATGCGTTGATATCCTTCTCATTTAGGCATTTGGGGATAATATCATTCCAGGATGCTGCTCAATATATTTGTAATTTACCTTATAAACGTAATGTATTTAAGAATAATGTACTTTGTGTATTTGAGGATGGTGGTGGTACATGTAGCACTAAACACGCATTATTGAAGACCTTAGCTATTGAAAACAATGTAAATGAATTGCAATTAATCGTAGGTATCTTTCGTATGAATCCATTCAATACGCCACAGATAAGTTCATGTTTAGAATACTACCGTTTAAGTTATATCCCTGAAGCCCATTGTTATCTTAAATACAATCATGAAATATTAGACTTTACAGGTGTTTCATTTTTAGAAAAGAAATTTATAGTTGACTTACTAGATGAATTTGAGATCGCACCTCATCAAATTTCGGATTATAAAATAGCAAGACATCAGAGCTTTTTATCGAATTGGTTAAATGAGCATCGGGAAATTTCTTATTCAATGGAAGAAATATGGAAGATACGAGAAGAGTGTATTAAGATATTGTCCAAAGTTTAATCTTTTAAAAGATCCGGTCTGCGATTTTTGGTGCGTTCCAAGGCTTGTTCGAATCGCCACTCATCAATTTTAGCCTGATGACCGCTCAATAATATGTCAGGCACTTCATAACCTCTGAAGGAAGCGGGACGACTGTAAACTGGTGGTGCTAACATATCATCTTGAAATGAATCTGTCAAAGCTGAAGTTTCATCATTGAGCACACCGGGAATTAATCTACCTATAGCATCTGTTAAAACCATTGCAGCTAATTCGCCACCACTGAGGACATAATCACCTATACTGATTTCCATGGTAATCCAATGGTCTCGGACTCTTTGATCAATCCCTTTATAATGACCGCATATTAATAGTAAATTTTGTTTAAGACTTAAGGAATTAGCCATTTGTTGATTTAGAGTGTTGCCATCAGGACTTAAATAAATGATTTCATCATATTGGGTTGTTTTTTGTAATGCTTCTATACAGTTAACCAATGGTTCGATTAACATGACCATTCCTGCACCGCCTCCGAAAGCGTAATCATCTACTTGTCTGTAGGCATTAAGACCATATGTTTTAAGGTCAATGATATTTATTTCTAATAATCCTTTAGACTGAGCTCTTTGAATTATTGAATGATTTAAAGGTCCTTCAAGTAGGGCAGGCAATAACGATATGATGTCTATTTTCATTCCAATTTTAAAATCAAGATTTAAGTCTTACACTAATATAAAAATATCTGACCAAGAGTTACAAGGTCAGATATTTTTATTGAAATTTTAAATTTACTTTGTATTATTCTATTCCTAGTAACTCTACTTCAAATATTAATGCTGAAAACGGCTTGATATCTGCTCCAGCACCTCGTTCTCCATAAGCTAAATTATAAGGTATGAAAAATCTGAATTTTGAACCAACAGGCATAAGTTGTAATCCTTCTGTCCATCCTTTGATAACACCGTTTAGTGGAAAGGATATGGGTTCATTTCTTTCTACTGAACTATCAAATACTTTACCATTAATTAAGGTTCCATGATAATGTGTTTTTACGGTACTTGAAGCTGTTGGTTTTGGACCAGTTCCCATTTTTATAACTTCGTATTGTAAACCACTAGGAAGGGTAGTGACTCCTGGTTTTTTACTATTGGCAAGAAGAAAAGCTTCTCCTTCTTCTTTTATTGGACCTGCTAATTTTGCATTCTCAGCTTCTGCCTTGATAGCATTTTCTTGTGCAGCTTTAGAATAAATGTCTGATGCATCTTTTATTGAAATGCTAGTTTTCTTATCTGCAAAAATGGCTTCTAATGCCTCAACTACATCTGGTGCAGAGATTTTAGTAAATCCTTGTTGTTTAAGTGTAGTTCCAAATAATACGCCAATGCTGTAACTCAATGAATCCATCTTTAATTGTTGATTTTGTGCAGATGCAGAATTGATTAAAAAGCATCCACAGGTGAATAAAATAAAATGTTTTAACATGTTAATGATTGTTTTTAATGGTTGAAAAGTTTTTATGAAAAATTGGAATCGTCTCTATTCCTTTATAGAAATTAAATAAACCAAAATGTTCGTTTGGTGAATGAATGTTATCTGAATCCAAACCAAAACCCATGAGAACTGTTTTTAAGCCTAATATCCTTTCGAATAATGCTATAATAGGAATACTACCGCCGCCTCGGGTAGGAATCGGTTTTTTACCAAATGTCGTTTCTATGGCATCAGCAGCAGCTTGATAAGCGGCACTATTGGTTGGAGTAACAACTGGTTCTCCTCCATGAAGTTCGGTAACCTTTACCTTCACATATGGCGGAGCTATTTGCTCAATATATTTAGTAAATAATTGTGCCGTTTCGTGTGATTTTTGATTAGGAACCAAGCGCATTGAAATTTTGGCGTAGGCTTTTGAAGGTAGAACAGTTTTTGCGCCTTCCCCGGTATATCCACCCCAAATACCATTAAGCTCCAGGGTTGGACGAATTCCAGTCCTTTCTAATGTGGTGAAATTTTTCTCACCCCAAACTTCATTGATTTCAAGATCTTTTTTATACTGATCTAAAACGAAAGGAGCTTTATTTAAATCAGTTCTTTCGGCTTCTGTAAGTTCTATTACACTATCATAGAACCCTGGAATGGTGATATGATTATTCTCGTCATGCATAGCTGAAATCATCTGAGCCAAAATAGTAATTGGATTAGCTACAGCTCCACCATAAACTCCGGAATGCAAATCCCGATTAGGGCCAGTTACTTCTACTTCCATATATGCCAATCCCCTTAGTCCTGTTTCTATGGATGGGTTTTCCATACTAATCATGGATGTATCACTTACCAATACGATATCCGCTTTAAGTTTTTCTTTATTTTCTTCCAAAAAGCTTCCCAAATTAGAACTTCCTACCTCTTCTTCTCCCTCAATGATATACTTGACATTACAGCACAAGTTATTAGTAGCCAGCATGGTTTCTAATGCTTTAATATGCATGTAGACTTGACCTTTGTCATCACATGCTCCTCTGGCATAAATTTTATCATCCTTCACCACTGGTTCAAAAGGACCACTAGTCCATAAATCCAATGGATCAGGAGGTTGGACATCATAATGTCCATAAGTAAGGATGGTTGGTAAATTGGGATCTAGTATTTTGTGTGCATATACTATGGGGTGACCCTTAGTTGGGCAAATTTCAGCATGGGTGCAGCCAGCCTTTAATAAAGCTGTTTTGACAGCCTCTGCACAGCGGGCCGTGTCCTCATTGTGTTTGGTATCCGCACTAACAGATGGAATTTTTAATAATTCAATGAGTTCATCTAGAAATCTTTGTTTGTTTGAATGGATATAGTCTATCATATGTTTTTGTGTATTTTGGAGGAAAAAAAATAACGAATTCAGGGGTATCCAGGCTTGGAACAATTGACCTCACAAGCTTGAAATCGCCGCAAAAATAATGTTTTGAACTAATATTATTTCAATTTATTATTAAATGAAGCCAACGATTGAGCGTATTGAATTATTGCCTTTGTCGATAATATATAATTGTAACTTTTAAACGGTTTTAACTATAGTCATACTATATGAGAATTGTTAAGGTTTTGAAAATCCCTTGATTTTGATTCAAAAGGATAATATGAAGCCCTCCAGTCTGAAGCATTGGGTAGGTAATGACTGGGATTGTAGGCTTTAATGTTAGTTAAATTTTGTATTTTTGCCGACCTTTTTCATCTATTTAGGGTAATTCATGCGGTTATTTATATTTTTATTAATTTTCTTTTGTTGTCAACTTGACAATTATGCCCATAATTGCATACAGTTACTAAGAGAATTTAAGGATACTATACCGGATTTTAATAAGCTAATTAATAATAAAATTATTGAAATTAATACGAGAATTCAGGATGGAAAAGATAAATTGGAATATATCGAAGAAGAAAAAAAAAGATATGCTTCCGATCAAAAGGAAACTAGAAAACTAAACAAGCAAATAGAGCAATTGAAATCAGCAAATAATCAAGAACTTTCTCGATTAAATGATTTTAAATTATTGTTGACAGAAGTAAATCAATTGCCTTATCAATCTATTGAAGATCAATTGAAATTTCAAAAAAATGCGCAACAAAGAATTAAAAAGCTGGATCATGCTGAATATAAAATTTCTAAAAAAGAGAATTTAAATATTCCCAGAAGTTTGAATGTTGATGTATATGATTTTTCAGAAGCATTTCAATGTGACTTGGAAGCCAATCAGGATGGTTCTGTATATGCTACTCAATATATAAATCTTTTAAGCTATACAGATAGTAAATTGGAACGTTTTTTTAAGGACAAGGAATTTCTAACAATAGATGCCCGAATGCTCAAGTCTAAAAAAACCTACTATATAGAAATGCGATTAATTTTCACTTCCCCACAAGCATTAAAGATATATGGAAATATGGATTCAGGCAATCCCATTAAATTAAGTTTTTTAAATGATGAGTACATTTATTTAAATAGCAATGCCACTTCAAATGGTCAATTGGAGGCAAAATCAGGAAATACAATTTACAAAATTCAATGTGCTTTAAATAAGGAGCAAATTAAAAAATTGAAATCAAAAGATCTGAATAACATTACATTCATTTGGGATGCTGGAATTGAAACTTATGACATTTATCATATAGACGCTTTTCAAAAATTAATGGCATGCATCCGGAAAAAGAATTAACAACCCTTGGATTGCACTTACCTACTGATCCTCGGTGGGCTAATTTAGCTGCAATGTCCCTAGAAGAAATTTTGGCGGATCATGCATTTTGTGAACAAAAAGCTGCAAGTGCAGGTATTAGTTTAATTCAATTGTTTCCAGACAAAAAAGAATTAGTGCAACAAGTTTCTGAAGTGGTTGCGGAGGAATGGGAACATTTCAAAATGGTTGTAAAAGAACTAGAGAATAGGAATTTGAAGCTTGGATTTCAAAGAAAAGATATTTATGTAACAGAGCTTTTGAAATTTGTTAAAAAGGGTGGAAGTAGGGAGGATCGGTTGTTAGATTTATTATTATTAAGTGCGGTCATCGAAGCAAGGAGTTGCGAACGGTTTAAGTTACTTGCTCATGAACTTCAGGAACAAAATCTAAGGGATTTTTATCAACAGTTTGTAATTTCTGAGGCAGGGCATTATCGTTTATTTATAAATTTAGCAGAACTTTACTTGGGTAAAGAAAAAACATGGAAGCGCTGGCAGGAATTTCTGGATTACGAAGCTCAAGTCATGGCGGACATTGGATTACGTGCCGGTAGTATGCATTAATCCAGTGTATTTTTTAAAATTAGTGGAAATTGCCTGTTTTATTTATTAGCAACTATCGAATTTCCATATCTCCTTTTATCTCTTTTTTGACGATTCAGTCTGCGATCTATGGGTTTTCCTTGTTCGTCAACTTTTTTACGTGGGGGTCTTTGTACTGGTGCAGCTTTTACCGGATTATGAATTAATAAAGGAAAAGGATGATTTTCGATAACTGGAAGTTTTTTAGAAATTAATTTTTCAATATCTTTTAAAAAAGGTTTTTCTTCTGCATCACAAAATGAATATGCCGTTCCTTTAGCTCCTGCTCTACCTGTTCTTCCAATTCTATGTACATATGTTTCTGAAATGTTAGGAATTTCATAATTGATAACATATTCTAAATCATCGACATCGATTCCTCTTGCAGCTATGTCTGTTGCAACTAATACTCTGGTTGTTTGAGCTTTGAAATTAGTTAATGCTCGTTGTCTGGCATTTTGGGCTTTATTACCATGAATGGCTTCAGCTTTAATATTGTTCGTATGTAAAACTTTGACCACTTTGTCAGCACCATGTTTTGTTCTGGTGAAAACCAATACCGTCTTGATGTCTTTGTTTTTTAGTATTTCAATGAGCAGCTTATTTTTATTTCCTTTATCAACAAAATAAATGAATTGTTGAATGGTGTCAGCAGTTGAAGAAACCGGTGTGACTTCTATTTTTATAGGTTTATGTAATATGTTTGATGATAATTTAACAATTTCATCAGGCATGGTTGCAGAAAAAAACAAAGTTTGTCTTTTTTTAGGAACACTGGCTATGATTTTTTTTACATCGTTGATAAAACCCATATCTAACATACGGTCTGCTTCATCTAAGACTAAGATTTCTACATGTTGTAAGGTCAGATGTCCTTGATTCATTAGGTCTATAAGTCGTCCAGGAGTAGCTATTAAAATATCAACTCCATTTCTCAATGCTTCTGTTTGTTGGCCCTGATTAACACCGCCAAATATTACAGTACTTTTTAATGGCAAATGTCTGCCATATGATTTAAAACTTTCATTAATCTGAATCGCCAATTCACGAGTTGGTGTAATGATAAGACTTCTGATGGAACGTTTTTTTAAGTTATGGGGAGATTGACTTAACAATTGTAAAATCGGTATAGCAAATGCTGCAGTTTTGCCAGTTCCTGTTTGGGCACAAGCCAACAGATCAGTGCCTTGGAGTCCAATTGGAATAGCTTTTAATTGAATGGGTGTTGGAATCGAGTAGCCTTCTTCTTCTAATGATTTAAGAATAGGATCAATGATGTGAAGATCTTGAAATTGCATGTAAATAAAAAATATTTTTGAAAATAATAGAAATAAATGGGCAGGTTCTTTTAGAAATATGACGCAAGGTAGTCATTTAATTGAGCATTTTTTCTTATTTTTTCTGGATAGGCAAATAAGTTGTTAAATTATCGTAAATGGAGCATTTAATTTTGACATTTATTTGAATTCATCCTTTTAAATGGTAAATCGGATCAATTGTTTTAGATAAATATCAAAATTTATTCTAAATGTGAGTGGTTGTTTAATTTAATCCAACGATCAAGGATTTTGAGTATTGTTAATGTGCAATAGTTGATTTTATATTGGAAATTGAGGTTTTATCATTGAAACATTTTTATTTTATTACATCTTGCTATTTCTTTTCCACATCCTTGGTTATTTGTGCTGTTTGAACAGTAGAATAAAGTAAAACAATATGAATGGAGGTGCAAAATTGTCTTTTGTCTCATGCATATATTTTACACTTATAAGTCAATAATTATAGTGAACTTTGCGCGCTTAATCCAACATCTTTTAAAGAATGTCATATGAATCATAAAACCTTAACTAAAGCCTTCTCATTGATTGCAACAGCTAAGGCAATGACTGAAATATATGAAGCGAATTTTAAGTTTGCTTCTAAATATGTTCATGCTACATCTAGAGGTCATGAAGCAGTTCAGATTGCAATGGGACTCCAACTTTTACCACAGGATTTTTTGTCAGCATATTATAGGGACGATAGCCTTTTGCTAGCTATAGGAATGAAGCCCTATGATCTGATGTTGCAACTTATGGCCAAGCGGGATGATCCATTTTCAGGTGGGAGAACTTATTACAGTCACCCAAGTCTGAGAGATGCAGACAAGCCAAAAATTCCTCACCAATCTTCTGCAACAGGGATGCAAGCTATCCCTACTACTGGTATTGCCATGGGAATTCAGTATAAGGAGTTGATGAATTTTGAAACCGTCCAAGATCTTAAGCCAATCGTTGTATGTTCACTAGGAGATGCATCCATTACAGAAGGAGAGGTTGCTGAAGCATTTCATATGGCTTCATTGAAGCAATTGCCAATACTTTATTTAGTTCAAGATAACGACTGGGATATTTCGGCTCACAGTAGCGAAATTCGAAGAGGAAATGCCATCGATTATATTCAAGGTTTTCCTGGTATTGAAAGTGCATCTATTGATGGAACTGATTTCGAATTATGTTACCAAACTATAGAACGTATTATCAATAAAATGAGGAAAGATCGGAAACCTTTTCTTCTTCATGCAAAAGTTCCTTTATTGAATCATCACACATCAGGTGTAAGAAAGGAATGGTACAGAGATGATTTGGAAAGTCAAATGCAACGTGATCCATATGATAAATTGATCCATTTATTAGTGAGCCATAAAGTTTCAAAAGATGAAATAAATCGTTTAGAAGCTGATGCTAGAAAATTAGTTGAACTTGATTTTGATCGAGCCCGAAATGCTGAAGATCCAAGGCCTGAGGATTTGTATACCCATGATTTTGCTCCAACCCGTATTGTTGAAGAAAGTGGAATAAGGCATCCGGATACTTCTGAAGAGAAAGTTATGGTTGATTGTGCTTTATTTGCTGTTGAAGAATTGATGAGAAAACATCCTGAATGTATTTTTTATGGACAGGATGTTGGCAAGCGATTGGGTGGGGTATTTAGAGAAGCGGCAACCTTGGCTCAAAAATTTGGCGATCATAGGGTATTCAACACACCCATCCAGGAGGCCTTTATTGTGGGGAGTACGGTTGGTATGTCTGCTGTGGGTTTAAAACCGATTGTTGAGGTACAGTTTGCAGATTATATTTGGCCGGGATTGAACCAATTGTTTACTGAGGTTGCTCGCTCATGTTATCTCACGAATGGGAAATATCCTGTGAGTATGATATTAAGAGTGCCGATAGGTGCTTATGGAAGTGGAGGACCATATCATTCATCCAGTGTCGAATCCGTAGTTTGTAATATCAAAGGAATTAAAGTAGTCTATCCATCTAATGGAGCTGATCTTAAAGGATTGATGAAAGCAGCCTATTATGACCCTAATCCTGTTGTAGTTTTCGAACATAAGGGTTTGTATTGGAGCAAAGTACCAGGAACTGAAGCGGCAAAAGTGGTAATGCCGGATGAAGATTATATAGTGCCATTGGGAAGTGCTAAAGTGGTGTTAGATGCTATTGATAAAGAAGCATCTAGTTTATGTATTATTTCTTATGGCATGGGGGTGCATTGGGCATTGAATGCGTCTAAATCATTTGTCGGAAGAATTTCTATTGTAGATCTAAGGACCTTAGTTCCTTTAGATAGGAATACCATTTTTAATGAGGTAAAGAAACTGGGAAGATGCTTGGTTGTTACTGAAGAAACCATTGATAATAGTTTCGCATTGGCTCTGGCCGGACTGATTGGCGAACATTGTTTTGAATATTTGGATGCTCCCGTCAAAACCATTGGCTCTAAGAATTTACCCGCCATTCCATTGAATAGCATTTTGGAACAAGAGATGATTTTGAATGTTGATAAAGTGAAGTTGAGTATTGAAGAATTATTAAATTATTAGTGACATGGATCTAAATTCCATTTTTCACCTGATTCAAGAATCCTATGTTGGTTATTGGAATTACCTAAAAAACGAAATATTATTTTCATATGAATACAAGCCTTGGTATGAAAATTATTTTTATGGTTTGGTGTTGCTTTCTTTATTTACATGGTTATTAGAGATTATTTTTCCTTGGCGCAAAAATCAAGCATTATTTCGTAAAGATTTTTGGTTGGATTTATTTTATGTTTTTTTTAATTTTTTCCTTTTTTCTCTAGTTTTATATAATGCATTATCCAATGTCGGAGTAGAACTATGGAATCAGATTTTAAACGCATTTGGATTGACCAATATAGTTGCATTAAAATTGTATGAATTTCCTAAATGGGTTCAATATCTCATCATTTTTATTGTTGCCGATTTTATACAATGGAATGTGCATCGTATGCTACATAGAGTTCCCTGGATGTGGAAATTTCACAAAGTACACCACAGTGTTGAAGAAATGGGATTTGCTGCTCATCTGAGATTTCATTGGATGGAAACCATAATATATAAAACTTGTCAATACATTCCATTGGCGATAATCGGTGTCAGTATTGAAGATTTTTTTATAGTCCATATGATCGCTTTGAGTATTGGTCATTTGAATCATGCTAATTTGAATCTAACATATGGGCCCTTCAAATATTTACTCAATAATCCAGTTATGCATTTATGGCATCATGCCAAACAATTACCAGCAGGCAGTTATGGTGTTAATTATGGCATTAGTTTGAGCTTGTGGGATTATATATTCAAGACGAACTACATACCAAAACGAAATGCAGATGTTGTTTTGGGTTTTAATGAAATTGAAAAATATCCAACGACTTTTTGGGAACAGATGAAGCATCCTTTTTTTAAAGAGAAACAAAATTCATAAAATTTATTGAAATTTCTGTAAAACATACATTTTTATTCTAAAAAATAATTTGTCAAATTAAAAATGCAAATAGGATGAACCCTTCAAATGAACAAATCATTGCATCTTTTTATAATGCTTTCGCTGTTGGTGATGCAGAAACTATGGCAGCTTTATACCACGAGCAAGTTACATTTAGAGATCCAGCATTTGGAACATTGCAAGGGGAAGAAGTACGAAATATGTGGCGGATGTTACTGAGTCGCAATAAAAGTGGTATCCATATTCAGTATACTGATGTAAAAGCAAACGATACTTTAGGTTCCGTGAATTGGCAAGCTAGCTATATGTTTGGGAATCCTCCTCGAAAAATAATCAATAAAATTCAAGCATCATTTAAATTTAAGGATGGATTGATTATAGAACATCACGATGTTTTTAATTTATGGACATGGACCCAACAGGCATTTGGATTGCCTGGATATTTATTGGGTTGGACGCCTATGATGAAGAATAAAATTAGAACGCAAACGAGATCTTTACTCCAAAAATTCACAGAACAACGTAATGCCCAAGGAAATTAATGGATAATATTTTATTCTAATAACATATTGCAACCTCTGATTTCTTCATCGTCTAATCTTCCTAGGATTTGAAATTGGGATGCATTTAACTTTATGCCCAGATCGCCAGTTTGAATAAAAGAACAGGTGTGAACATTCCCCAGGTCTATGATATTGACTCGTCCACGTCTATTAACCTTCATAATTTCTTTGTGATCATCCGGAGCAGAAATGATGACATCCATAGTTGTTGATCGATTATAATGTATTCCGTTTGGGCTGTATGCCTGAGACATCATTTCTGTCATGCCATATTCTGAATAGATCTTGGAACTTGGAAATGATTTATTCAAGGTTTCAATAATTTCAATTTTTGTAAATTGTCGTTTCGAAGACTTAAGACCTCCGGTTTCTATGATGTTTAAATTGGGAGCATTTAGTGCATATTGTTTTGCAAAGTCATATAATGCAAAGCTTACACCAAAAAGTATGACTTGTTGTTGAGATTGAACCGCATGCGTTAAATCAACAAAGAGTTTTTGAAAATCATCTTTATAGAAATAGTTACCAGCATTTTGTTTATTTTTCTTCATAAGCAAATGAATCATACAAATTAATGAAGAATTAGGATTGTCTACATATCCGGGCAGCAAGCCAAAAAACTGATAGTTTGATGAATTATTAAAAGCTTCATTAAAATCTTTTAATATGACGTTTTCATACCAAGCAAGTGATTTTACCAAATGCTTAGACTTGATCATTCCAGTGGTTCCTGAGGAATAAAAAATAGTTTCTTCGTTCCAATCGCCACATTTAATTTTGTGATGTTTAAAACACGAAACCGGAAGAAAAGGTATTTGTGAAATATTATTAATGTCTGCAACTTTTATTTTTAATAATTGCAAGTATTTATGGAAGATTAGATTTTCTTTAGCTTGAAAACGGAATACTTCTAGTGCAAGATCTTCAAATGTATTTGGAGTCACTTGCATTACTTTTTTTTCAAGTATGCTAAACACAATAATTTATCGTTTTAAAAAATAAAACAGAAATAACAATATAAAAATTAAAATAAATACACTGATGATTCCAACCCAACCAATAAATGATTTTGAATCCGTTTCACTATTTGTGGGAGCATGTACTTGATACGCTGCTTGATTTGTTTCTTTATCAGCTTGGTATAATAGTTTTAATTGATCTATTTGTTTTTTTATATCAGAATCATTCTTGATCCAGGATTCTACAAAGATAATTTCTTCAGGTGTACAATCATGGAGTACATATTTGAGTAATAATGCTTTATTGGGACCGGTTGCCATGACTAATAGTTGAATGATCCCATAAAAGATTCAATATGGATGTCTTCTTTTTCAGAGGATTCAACATGTCCAATTATTTTTGCATCCAAATTAAATTTGGCTGCAATGTCAATCATTTGAACAGCTGTTTTTTCGTCAGTGTAAATTTCCAATCGATGTCCCATGTTATACACTTGATACATTTCATGATCTGAGCATAAGGTACATTCTCGAATTAACTCAAAGACGGGTGGTAATTCAAATAGATTATTTTTTATAATTTTTACTTTATTAATGAATTTTTTCACTTTGGTTTGAGCGCCTCCGGTGCAATGTATGATTCCCTGAATTTGCGATCGATGTTGATCTATAATTTCTTTTAGTACGGGTAAATAGGTACGAGTAGGGGATAAGAGAAGATCACCTACGATATAATATTTATCTTTGTGTTTATACTGATCAGTTAGTCTATATCGCCCTGTATATTTATATTCGTCTAAGGTTTCAGGGGAACATGATTCCGGATAATGTTGAAGATAGTGTTTATTAAGTACATCATGCCGTGCGGCCGTGAGTCCATTGGATCCAATGCCACTATTGTATTTGTTTTCATAAGTTGTTTGGCCATAAGAAGCGAAACCTACAATAACCGATTCGGGCTTGATATTGATTGGAATAACTTTTTCTTGAGGCATTCTTGAAAAAGCAGTAATGCCAACATCAATAGTTCTTACAATATCTCCAACATCTGCAGTCTCTCCACCACCTGAGATTATAGAAATACCATACGATGTTAATTGTTGTAGAATATCATTACTTGAAGCGATCAATGTTTTTATGATTTCTTTAGGTATGAGATGTTTGTTTCTCCCAATAGTTGATGAGATAACAATATCCGTGTAAGCGCCTACGCAGGCCATATCATCTATATTCATGACCAATGCATCCTGAGCAATATTTTTCCAGACAGATAGGTCGCCCGTTTCTTTCCAATACAAATAAGCCAGACTGGTTTTCGAGCCAGCAGTATCCGCATGAATAATATTGCAATAAGAAGAATCATTGGCAACTAAATCAGGTAAAATTTTACAAAATGCATTTGGAAAGAGTCCTTTATCAAGTTCTTTTATAGCATCGTGAATTTCATCTTTCGATGCGGACACACCCAGTGAATCATAGCGATTTATCATTAATCGAAAAGCTTTGGCTGGTACAAAAGTATCATTAATAAGGCAATTCAAATGGTAAAAAATAGGATTTTGTGTTTTGAATTTTGGATTTCTGGCACAGCATTTGCAAATAGTAATTTATCCTGTAGAAAACAAAACCGAATACTAAAAGTATCTGTTAAAACCAAACTATTGAAAATCCTGTCTTATTCGTAAGATGGGATTTTTTTTTATAGAGTTTTCAGCTGCGAAATATGTTTTTCCATTTTTTGATGGGCTATTCCAACTTCAACAAATGGAGCACCTGCAGCCATATAATTCATTGAAAGATAAAATGGAACTGCAGTATCTCTGGCATGTAACTCAATGTTCTTAAATCCTTGATTTAGAGCCCAATGTTCTGCTTGGCTTACTAATATTTTGCCTAATCCCTGGCCTTGAACATCTTGATCTACAACCACTTGTCGCATTTTTAAAGTATGTTCATCTATAGCTTTAAAAGTTAGGCAGGCTTTTAAGAACTGATTTTGATCGTAAAGTCCAAAATGGTAAGAGTCCCATTCTTCAATAATTTGTTCTTCAGTATAATCCAAACCTAAAGGGGCTCTTAAAATTCGATATCTTAATCTCAGACTATCATCATATTCCGGAGACGCATATTCTATTTGACAAAATGCAAGAGTTGTACTTTTCATAAGAAGACTTCATTACTATAAAGCATTGCTTTTTCAAATTGATTCATGTTGATGCCTGTATCAGCACCCAATTCGTTGAAAAATGAAATTAAGTGTTCAGTAGGCATATTTCCTGTCAAATCATCCTTAGCCATAGGACAGCCACCATATCCCTTAATAGCACCATCGTATCTTATGCATCCAGCTTTGTAGGCGGCTTCAATTTTTTCTTGCCATAGAGTAGGAACAGTATGCAAATGGGCTCCAAATTCAATTTGCGGATAGGCCGGAATGAGGTGAGAAAATAAATAATGAATACTTTCAGGTGTTGCTATTCCGATAGTATCTGATAAGGCTATGATATTACAGCCAATGGGAATCAATTGATCGGCCCAATAGGACACAATTTCTGCATTCCATGGATCACCATAAGGATTTCCAAAAGCCATAGAAAGATAGACAATCAGTTTCTTGTCTGACTTTACGGCAATATCCTGAATATGTTTAACGGTTTCAAAAGACTCTTCAATAGAACTATTGGTGTTGCGCACTTGAAAGGTTTCTGATACGCTAAATGGGTAACCTAAATAAGAAATGGTATCATATTTTGAAGCTTCTATGGCACCTCGAAGATTGGCTATAATGGCTAGAAGCGATGTTGGGCGTTTGTTCAAATTTAATTTTTGGATGAGCTCATGAGTATCCCGCATTTGGGGAATAGCCTTAGGCGAAACAAAGCTTCCAAAGTCTATGGTATCAAACCCAACATTGAGCAATTGGTCTAAATACTTAAGCTTAATATCGGTATCAATAAAACGATGGATGCCTTGCATGGCATCTCTTGGGCACTCTATGATTTTAATTTTGGGAATCATATATGGAATCCTAAAGGTAGGGCGTTATTCTTTTAAGTAGATGGCAATATTAAAGTAATTTTGCACAAAAGAATAATATGGATAAGCGAGCTGCAGGTTTATTATTGGGTTTTTTGTTGTTTGTCATTTCTTTATTGTCGATTATACTGAGCCTGGTGGGTGTTTCTTTGACTTTTTTAAAGCCATTGGATGATTTGGGATTCCTGTTTTCAACAACAATTAAGGGTTTGATGCTGTTTGGAGGTATCATTTTGGTATATATTTTGCAAACAAATAATAAAAATTATTAATATTTTAAATGGGATATCATAATAATTCGAGCTTTTTATACGTACTTTGACTAATAATTCATTTGACTGATGAGACCAATTTCATTTAGCTATCACCTAACAGAGCAAAGAAACAGTATAAAGGCCAAAATTTATTCGGCAATTATCATAGCATTATTATTATTGCTCGTTTTTTTTTACAAATTTGACATTGTCGTTCCTGAAGATCTTGAGGCACCACCATACCTGAGTTTGATTGAGTTCATACCTCAGGAAAGCATCAAAAAATATGAAAATGCAGGTGGCAGTAAAGGGCAAGAAGGTTTGGAAACTTTAGAAGGGGGATCGCAAGGTAATGCAGAACAGACTCCGGAACCTGAATCAGAACCTGTTGCTGAAAAGAAAGTAGAAACCACGCCTGTTGAAAAGATTCCTTCTTCACCAGCATCAACACCAATTTTGACCAATTCTGAACCCGATATCGTAAAATTACCATCACCACCAAAAATAAATCCTACAACAAAACCAACGTCACCAAGTACAACAACAACGAGTGTCCCTGAAACTAAATCAACTCCAACGCCATCTACAACCACAACACATACCTCTTCCGGAGATGATGATCATCCTGGATCAGGAGGCACTGGAACTGGATCTGGAGCGGGTCAAGGTGCTGGAGATGCGAACACAGGTGCTGGAGATGGCGCTGGTGGTGGATCTGGAACAGGTGGAGGCGGTGGAACAGGCGGAGGTGCTGGATCTGGTACTGGTGCTGGAACCGGGGAAGGTACCGGTGTAGACTTTGAAGCTATTGGCGTCTTAAAAAGAGCTAGAATATACTCTCCTGACTTAAAAAAATTGGCCAGTGCAACCCAACAGAAAGTGGTGTTTAATATCTGTATTAACCGCGAAGGAGATATCATTTATAATGGTTTCAATTCTAAATTGTCTTCCACTAAAGAGATCAAGTTTGTTCGTGAAGCCATGGGACTTATGAAGCAATTCAAATTCAAGCCTAATCCGAGTGCAGCCAGAAAAGAATGTGGTACTGTTACCATTGCATCTGGTGGAATTCAACAAAGATTGAATTAGGAGTTAATTTAAATTTGAATTTTAGGATTTTGTTTTGGCTATATTACTCTGGATAAATTAAATACTTTATGCGTTTAACTTTATATTGATTTAATTTATCCTGCCATGATTGTCTAATTTTTTCTTCAGACCAGTTTTGCGCTATCTGATTTTTTAAATCTTGTGTTCCCCCAAGTTTATGGATGAAGTCATTTTTTAGAAAGAACAATCTTCCATTTTTTATTTATTGTAGGCTGACAATTTTTTCTGTGCTTCAAATTTATCTTTTCAAAATTAAATCATAGATTTTCAATTTTAAACTTTTTTAATATTAGTCAAATGGGTAGGTCAGGAAAAACTATTAATATTTTAAATGGAGTATCATAATAATTCGAGCTTTTTATACGTACTTTGACTAATAAAACAATTCATTGATGAGAACAATATCATTTAGCTATCACTTAACCGAACAAAGAAATAGTATAAAATCTAAAATTTATTCGGCAATTATCATATCATTATTGTTGTTGCTCATCTTTTATTACAAATTTGACATTATTGTCCCTGAGGACATTGAAGCGCCACCATACTTGAGTTTGATTGAGTTTATACCTCAGGAAAGCATCAAAAAATATGAAAATGCTGGAGGTAGCAAAGGACAAGAAGGATTGGAGACATTAGAGGGTGGATCGCAAGGCAATGCAGAACAGACTCCAGAACCTGAGTCAGAGCCGGTTGCAGAAAAGAAAATAGAAACAACCCCTGTTGAAAAGATTCCTTCATCACCTGCGGCAACCCCAATTCTGACTAATTCTGAACCCGATATCGTAAAACTACCATCACCTCCAAAAATAAATCCTACAACCAAACCAACTACAACAAGTCCAACGACAACGAGTGTTCCTGAAACTAAATCTACACCTACACCATCTACTACAACCACACATACTTCATCTGGAGATGATGACCATCCAGGATCTGGAGGTTCTGGCACTGGAGCAGGAACTGGTCAAGGTGCAGGAGATTCGAACACGGGCGCAGGCTCTGGCGCAGGAGGTGGTGCTGGAACAGGTGGAGGAGGAGGAACTGGAGGAGGTGCAGGTGCTGGTACAGGAGCTGGTACAGGTGAGGGAGCCGGCGTTGACTTTGAAGCCATTGGCGATTTAAAAAGAGCTAGAATATATGCTCCTAACCTAAAAAAATTAGCTAGTGCGACCCAGCAGAAAGTTGTTTTTGATGTTTGTGTCAACCGTGAAGGTGATATTACATATCAATCCTTCAATTCTGCGAAGTCATCTACTAAAGAAATAAAGTTTGTTCGAGAAGCTATGGGACTCATGAAGCAATTCAAGTTTAAACCTAATCCTAGCGCTGCCAGAAAAGAATGTGGAAGGGTAACCATCTCATCTGGTGGAATTCAACAAAGACTAAATTAGAAATTAACAAGCAATTCATATTTGAGTTTGTGAATTGCAGCTGATAAGTTACTCTGGATATATTAAATATTTAAGACGTTTGGCTTTATATTGATTTAGTTTTTCCTGCCATGATTTTCTAATTTTTTCTTCAGACCAGTTTTGCGCTATTTGATTTTTTAAATCTTGGGTTCCAGCAAGTTTATGGATGAAGTCATTTTTTAGAAAAAATAAAGCCCCTTCTTTTAAACTTTGCTTAGCATTCAATATAGGTTTTAGGTTTATTTTTTTTGACTGATAGCATGATGTTATTGAAGTGGTTGTCAAACTAAATCCTCTACAAGAAATTCCATTGAATGGTGGATCTTTGGCACCTATATTTTCTTTAGGAGTAAATACAGTGTCTCCCTTAGTAAATTCCGGATGTCCATATAATTGAAAGGGATATGGTGTCCCTCGTCCTAAACTTACTGTAGTTCCTTCCAATAGACAAAGACTTGGGTACAAAAGTATTGATAATTGATTCGGTAAATTCGGTGATGGGGCTATGGGTAATATATAATGAGAACTATGGGTGTAGTTTTGACATTGAATGACTTTTAACTTTAGTGATTTAGCCTTGTTTATCCATTGTTCTCCTTGAATCATTTTACTTAATTCCCCAATCGTTAGTCCATATACTATTGGTATTGGGTGCATCCCAATAAAGGATCTAAATAGAGTATCTAATACCGGGCCATCGATATAAAATCCATTTGGGTTCGGTCGGTCTAAGACCAATAATTCAATATTGTTTTCAGCACAAGATTCCATGATATTATGTAATGTGCTGATGTAAGTGTAAAACCTAACCCCAACGTCCTGGATATCAAATATAATGAGGTCTAAACCTTCAAGGTCTGTAGATTTTGGTTTTTTGTTTTTTCCATATAATGAAATGAGCGGTAAACCCGTTTTTTGATCTGTAGAATTAGAAATAGTTGCACCATTGGAGTCGGTTCCTCTGAAGCCATGTTCTGGTATAAATATTTTCTTAACATCTACTCCTAAATGGAGTAAACTATCTAATAATGAAGTATTGCCAATCATGGATGTTTGATTAATCACCAATCCGACACGTTTAGGTTGGAGGAGGGGTAAATATTCCTTGATTTGATAAGCCCCGGGTAATATAGTAGTGTCTTTTATTGAAAAACTTGCATTATCAGAAGGAATAGTAGACACTGTATTAACTTTGGGCGAACAACCATAAAATGGAGGTAAAACAAGTAATTGGAGTAAAGAGATGAGCATTATTTTATAGATCATGACACGATTTGCAATTATAGATATTGAGACAACTGGCATTCAGTTTAAACAGGGTAAAATTACTGAAATTGCAATTCTAATTTATCAAAATGGACAGATTGTAGATCAATTTGAGAGCTTAATCAATCCGGAAACTTCAATTCCATTTGAAATTACCCGAATTACTGGGATCACCAATGAGATGGTGGAACATGCACCTAAATTTTATGAAGTTGCAAAAAAAATTCTTGAAATAACACATGATGCTATTTTTGTAGCTCATAATGTTCAATTCGATTATTCTTTTGTCAAAGAAGAATTTAGTGCCCTGGGATATTCATTTTCAAGAAAAAAATTGTGCACGGTTCAATTAAGCCGCAAACATTTTCCAGGTTTAAAATCTTATGCTTTAGGCAATTTAATTAAGCATTTCAATATTGAAGTTACAGATCGCCACAGGGCGTACCAGGATGCTTTGGCCACTAGTAAATTATTTCATTTAATCTTGCACGCCAATGATCATGCGACAGATTTTATGAATCAATTGGTGAGTAATGTTAAAGATGCAAAATTGCCTGGAAGTCTGAAGCGGGAAGATGTCGATGCTATACCGGATGAAGTGGGGGTGTACTATATGTGCAATGAAGCAGGTGACTATGTATACATCGGAAAAAGTATAAATATTCGAGAACGAATTTATCAGCATTTTGGTGAGACCGGATATAAAGTTTCTAAAATGTTACGCCAGGTGCATCGTTTAGAATATACATTAACCGGGAGCGAATTAATGGCGCAATTATTAGAATCCAGTGAAATTAAAAAATACAGCCCGGAGATCAATCGCGCCCAAAGATTAAGTAAGGATCAGTATGCAATGTTTAGAACGCATAACGACTTGGGGTATTTTCAATATCTGATCAAACACAAAGAGTGGCTGGATGAAAAAGCTGACGTTGTACAATTGTTTTCAAGTCAAAAAAAAGCTTCTGAATATTTAGATTATCTGATTCATGAATATCATCTATGTGAACATGTTAATGCACTGAAAAAAAATGAACTATTGCCATGTTACCGATACCAAATTGGAATTTGTTTGGGTGCCTGCGCAGGACAAGAGACAAAAGAATCGTATAATGAAAGATTTGAAATCATGCACCAAAAAATCAATCGATTTTTTCAACGCAATTTTATTTTATTTGATAAAGGACGCAGTGAATCCGAAGTGTCTGTATTTGTTATTGAAAACGGATTTTGTAATGCCATTGGATATTTAGATAAAGATATTTCTTATGAACAACCTGAAGTATTAAAAGAATCGCTTAAATCGTTCCGTGGTAATATAGAGACGAACGGAATTATAAATCAATATATAAAGAAGCATCCCAGTCTCAGGAAGATTTATTTTTAATGAGCCTGAAATATCATTTGAGATGCATTGATGGCTCCTGATGATTTTATAAAGTATATTTTTGAATGCTTTGGAAAGTCTCGAATCTGAAAATAATTCCAATACTTCAAAATAGGAAAGTTCAATCTTTGATAGACCAATTGACCCAGCACATTTGTAATTTCTATGTCAATGAATCCATTCTTTTCAGAATATAGTTCAAGATTGATATCATCTATTATAGGATTCGGGTAAACCACAAATGGAGAGGCTGATTTTTTTGGTTTTGTGATTAATTTTATTTTGAGATCAGAATTCATATTGATGTCCAATGGATACTGATAACTTACTAGGGTATCATTAATTTCCCAATGATCAAATTCAAAACGATTTGAAGGATCAACTTCTATTGTTATCGGATTGCCATCAAAATAAATTCCTTCCCATGGGAAATGATTTAATTTCAATGAGTTTAAGAGGATTCCAATGTGATCCTGTGGATTAGCATCTAGGGTTATCCGGGCTAGTTTATTTAATTTAAATTCATTCAATATTCCTGTTCGTTGGATCTTAGGTTTATCTTCGATATAGGGTTTTATAGATAATTCTATTTCAGATTTCCATTGATTGATGTTTCCTGTTGGCCATTTGTTAAAATGGTCTTGTAGATATGGTAATTCCAATTGAGTGATATAATCTATTTTGGAATTGACTTGGTCAGGTAATAAAATGGTATTTATTAGATCAGCATATCTGTTTATAAAATATTTTTTAAACTCGGGATTAGTCAATAATTTTTTTAAGATTTGTACATGAATATTTTCTGAATACTTATCAGCATTTAATAATAACTGAAGGTAATCCTGTTCTGGTGCAGTCCAACCATAAGCGTGTAATGAAGCGTCTAGGTCAAACATGACGTATCGCCATTTTCCGCTTGTTCTAGGTTTCCAGTATTTGATATTATTATTAGGCCAATCAGCATTATTGAAGTAGGTTTCCAAGATGACATAATCGCAAAAACTAAGGACATCAAATTGGGATTTAACGTAATCAAATACCTCTGATTTTGTAAGATCATTTGAAACTATGTAATTATGTAATACATTAAAAGCAATGCTATCCCCAGAAATAATTGAATTATGCTCTTCAAGAAAATCGCAGCAGCCTTCATCTAACTTATAATTGGATAACAAATAGGTATTATCAATTTTTTCTCGTAACTCGTGTATTCCCCAGAATTCACCATTAATGTATACCAGCACAGGTTGAAACCCATTCATGTCAACGTTCAAACCAGCATCAAGTCCAATGGTATGAACCAATCCATCACGTATCATTCCATGATTAAAATCACTGCCGAAATTTCTCAACACCAAATGTTTAAATGCAGTAGCAGGTTTGTTTCTAAAAAAAGAATAATCCAGATATTTGATATCATTATCGGGTATATCCAGGATTCGCAAGGCTTTCATAGCTTGAGTCCTGGTAGCTTTTCCGCCATGAATTTCAGTATTAAAATCACCTTCTATTTTTAAAGTATTTGAGCTATCGAAAAAATAAACATGCATCGGGCGTGTCCAGTTTTGCCAAAAATTGGCACCATAATAAGGATATTCTGGTGATGCATTGGGTCCATTAACGTAAATGCCAATGGAATCACTAAATAAATCTTTGGGATCGATGATGATAGAAATTACAGGCAAATGTTTCTGTTCACTAATAAAATACGAATAATAACTTGGTTTTGACCAAGTTTGATTTTTATATTTTATAATTAATGTTAGTATACTTGTTTTTGAAAGTTGAATATTGCCTTGGTATACATTGGATTGATGATTTGGAATAGTGCCATCAGTGGTATAAAAAATGGAGTCTTGAATAGCGTTTTCTACAATGTGCAATATCAATGGATGGTCATAGAATCCAGAAGGGTAGTTTAAGTTAATTTTACTCGCAGCGCATGAAGGATTTTGGTCGTTGTATTCATTGGTATTTCCCGGAGATACGGTTCGAAAACAGCTTGTAATATTAGGATTGTCTGATGAATTGCCGTAAGATTGATTTTCCGGAATTTCAGGAAAAGGAAATGTTTGTACTAATGATTGGTTCTTGCTCAGGTAAAGTGTCTCTCCGGTAGAGCTCAGTTTAAAATTGGTATGAAATAAGATGTTAGTATTGTTTTTTGAATCCGCATAGAGGATAATAAAGGATTTTGATTTAAGTATGGTTTGATTTGGAAAATTCCATTTATGTAAATCATTTTTATCATCAGATATATAATATTCGTGTAAGTCTATTTCATCATTTCCGGCGTTGTAAAGTTCAATCCAATCAGAGTATTCACCATTTTCGTCTTTTAAATTATTTGAATTTTTTGAGCAGACCTCATTAATATAAACTTGACCATATATTATAGAATGCAATCCAAAGTAAGAAAATATTAAGATGCAAAACCACCTCATTTCATTTGTTATATTGTGTGAATATAATTGGTTTTCACATGATATGAACTGATAAGCTAATATTTAACTAAAAACTTCTATGAATTTCAAAACATTAAAAGCAAAAAGAGATAATCAATGGGTTAAAAAGCAATATAATCTTCCACATCCAAGCCATACCCATTCAAAGCTATATTTTTCCTGGGGTTATTGGTTATTAAGCTCATTGTGCGTATGCCCAGATCTTTCAGTATCTGTGCACCAATACCAATTTCTCTAAGGTCTTGTTCTTGTTTTGGAATTTCTATTTTAGAATGTATGATGTTGTCAAGCGCAATTGGCTCTTTTTGGTTATTGGTTATTAAGAGTAATACACCTGATTCTGCTTTTGATATAATATCCAAGGCTCTTTTTAATTTGGATGAAGAACCATGAATAAATAGATCAATAAGTTCTGACATGGCATCACAATACTGGACCCGGACTTGTGTTTTATTATTTGAATTGATATTTCCTTTTACGAATGCAATATGTTTGTCGTTGGAGTTATACTGACTGTACTGGATGATTTCGATTGGACCAAAACTCATCATATGAGTCCATTGTTGGTCTAATTTTACAAGACGTTCGCTTTGTAAACGGTAAGCAACTAAATCACTTATGGAAATGATTTTTAGATCGAATTGTTTTGCTTTTTGGAGGAGCTGGGGCATTCTAGCCATGCTTCCATCCTCATTTAAAATCTCAACAAGGGCTCCAACCGGCTTTAAACCAGCCATTCTGGCTAAGTCAATGGTTGCCTCAGTATGTCCGGTCCGTTGGAGAACGCCACCTGATTTAGCCCTTAGCGGAAATATATGTCCGGGTCTTGCAAAATCACTACCCACCATTTTCTGATCAGTTAAAGCTTTTATGGTCAAAGCTCTATCATAAGTTGAAATACCGGTAGAACAGCCATGTCCAATAAGGTCAATGGAAACCGTAAAAGCAGTCTCATGTAATGCTGTATTGGAACGTACCATTAGTGGTAAATTAAGTTCGTCAGCTCTGGATTCTTCCAGTGGAGCACATATCAATCCGCGACCTTGGGTTGCCATAAAATTGACAATATCCGGAGTTATGGTTTCTGCAGCACAGATAAAATCACCTTCATTCTCGCGATCTTCATTATCCACGACAATGATTAATTTTCCTTCTTTGATGTCTTTTATAGCTGATTCGATAGAACTTAACATAATTTATAAACTTCGTTTTGGCGGCTCCCACGAACTTTTGCGAATGCCTTTTAAATATATAAAAAACCCTTTTAACAGAGCAATGTTCATGCTGATGAAATATCTTACATTCCTGATGGATTTAACATGCAAATTCAATTTTTGTAATATCAGATCTATGCTCGGAATACCGATTACAATGAAACACAAGATCCAGCTTATCACTTGATATTCAGATTTATGGCTTAAACTGAGCAAAAGGCAGCTTCCCAGTGCAGCAATGAGTATAAAGGGACCAATCCATCTTAATACTTTATGAGATAAAAAGCAGTACCATCTGCTGAAAGGTGGTGAGTATAGAAATTTTCTGAAGCGCATCAGGTTTTGATAATTTCCCGAGGAAATTCTGACTTTTCGCTTGAATTCTTCGGGCAAAATATTAGGAATTCCTTCGGTGCATATTGCTTTTAAATCATTGATTGATTTTTTATTTTTTTCAAGTACGATCATGCTTAAGAAGAAATCATCAACTATAAAATTAGGTGGAACGTCTACCACTTCAGTCGATCTAATGGTAAAACAACCTCCAAAAGCACCCATCATATTGCCCCAAATAGAACTTTCTTTATGTTTGATAAAAATTTCATAATTCATGTAAGCTTTTTCAGATCTTGAAATGCCATCATCTTTGATGCCAATAGGTACAATACAACTATCTACCAAACTGATGCTTGGGTCTATATAGTGCTGGCATAAATTGAATATCGTATTTTCTTGCAACATTACATTAGCATCTGTAAATAATATGATGTGGTTTGGAGCTTTTGGATTTGAAAGAAAGGCTTCTTTCATTAAATCATTAATTACCGAAGACTTGCCTCGTCTTTCTGAATAAGGAAAAAACTTAATTTGTGGATTGTGTTTAGCTAATTCTGATATAACCTCGTTGGATTCATCTGACGAAGCATCAGAACCGATATAAATAGTTAATTTATCTTTTGGATAATTGGATGATAAAAGGGTTTCTATTTTTTTTTGAATGACGGACGCCTCATTATATACACTGGTAATACTTGATACCATTGGGAAGTATGAATCATTAGACGCGATTGATTTTCTCCGTATAAAAAAATGGATCAACATTAAACTAATAGGGTAGAAGAAGTAACTATGTAAAAAAAGTAATATGCTAAGCCAAAAAATGACTTCTAGAAGATCAGTCATCTTAAAAATTAATACTTATCAAGTACAGCTTATGATGCATGTTGCTTAATAGCTTGTTGAAATGCAGATATCAATTGACCAGCTAGAACAGTACCGTCGAATTTATTTTTCACTAAGGATCTTGCTGCCTGGCCGATCTCATGTAATTCATCATAATGTGCATAACAGTATTGTATAGCTTCAATCATTTCTTCTTTAGTATCAGCTATTAATACATGTTTTCGGTCTATTGCGGGTATGCCTTCTAATCCAATTCTTGTTGTGATAATCACTTTGCCTAAGGCCATGCCTTCCAATATTTTAACTCTAATGCCGGATCCGGCAAATAGAGGTACAATCATAATGGGATGACTATTGATAAAAGCTTTGGCGTCATTTGTATTTTGATGGAAAATGATATTCGGTTGATTTAATTTGGAATAACTTTCATCAGCACCACGTCCGGTAAAATGAAATTTAAGATTTGGGAATAGTTGATGAATTTCAGGCCATGCCTCAGAAATAAACCAATTTAAACCGGAGCTATTTGGCATCCAATCTAAAGATCCAATAAAGCATAAACTCAATTGGTTATTTGGTTGAGGTGTTATGTTATATTGATTCAAATCAAGGCCAACAGGAGATGAGATGCACCCATTTTTGTAGCCCAGCTCTCTAAATTTTTTAAGATCACGATCAGTAATTGCAACGAGAAAATCATAGTTGTTTAATGTTTCAACTTCGAAGCGCTTTAATTTTTTGGCTAGATAAGACAAATAGATTTTTTTTGGAATAAACTTAATCTGATCTGTAATTCTATCCCAAATTTCATGCTCAATATTATGAGCGCGCATGACGATCAATGCATTTGAATGTTCTTTAATTATATCTAGGTAAGGAGCTAGATATAAAGTTTCCAATTGAATGATATCGTATTTGTTTTCCTTAAGTATTTGGATGAGTTGGTTGGCAAAAGATGTTGATATAAATCTGGAAATATGGTAAGAATCACTACTAAAAAGGTTTTTTAAAGCCCCGAAAGCATTGATTTGATTGTCAACCTCTACAGATTTAATAAATTTATAATGTAAGCACTCAGATGGTAATTCACCTGAAAAGTTAAAGTGATGTCTGCTGGTATTCATAGTCAATAAGCTCATTTCGCATCCCAGATTATGCAATGCCAGACTCATTTGATTAATTGCTATAGCTTCACCGTCTTTTAACGGATAGGGAAATTTTTTACACAACTGAAGTATCTTCATAAATTCACTTACTAAAGCTTATCTAAGTCTTGAATTTTTTGTTTAAAAACTTAAAAACCTAAACTTATCCATAAAATAACGTTTTCAAGACCTAAATTGCACCGTTTTTTAGAAGAAAACTTCTAAAGGACGCAAAATTAGCCATTTATTCTAGTCTATCAAAATCAAAACCAATATTTGTGTTCCTAAACCCAAATTGTTAATATTTTCTTAAAATACGATTAAAGTAGATGATTTATTGTGATCAAATAGATAAAAAGTATCAAAATTTACAAATTCTTAAAGGTGTTAGCCTAAGGATTGAAAAAGGCAGCCTGGTCAGCATAGTTGGTTCATCAGGAGCCGGAAAAAGTACCTTATTGCATATTCTGGGCACGCTTGATAAGCCCGATAAGGGACGAGTCGTTTTAGATGGTGTAGATGTTTTTAGTCTGAATGAATCCGGCTTAGCCAAATTTAGAAATGAGCATATTGGCTTTATTTTTCAATTTCACCACCTTCTGCCTGAACTTACGGCTTTAGAAAATGCTATTTTACCCGGATTGATCGCGAAGAAGTCTGAGTCCAAAGTTATGGAGAAGGGTAAGTCTTTATTGGATTTTTTAGGATTGGGAAGCAGACTGGATCATAAACCCAGTCAATTGTCCGGTGGCGAGCAACAAAGAGTAGCATTGGCCAGGGCATTAATTAATCAGCCTAAAATTCTGTTTGCAGATGAACCAACAGGTAATTTGGATCATGACAATGCACAAGAGATTTTAAGCATGTTGTTGGAACTAAAAAAAGAATTTCAAATGACCATGTTAATCGTTACCCATGATCCTGCCATTGCCAATAGAACAGAACTGATTTATACCATGCGAGATGGGATGATCGTATAAGACAATAGTATGTTCATTTTTATGGAAATATTTTGTATATTTCACTTCGATGGGCAATGATTATTAAAATTATTTTATTTTCACTTTTTTTTCAAATCCTATTCGATAATCTCAAAAGCGAATTCGAAAATATTTTTCAAATCTTATTATTTTTTTCAACCTCTTTTAAGTTTTGATATATTTTCAATATTTCATTTTCAAATCTTTGGAGTGCATCATTATCTTTGATTTAGGCAACCATTTAACAAACGATTTATCAAATTCAACAATTATTTATTTTTTAATTTTTTAAAAACGAGATCTCTTGAGACTGTTTTATTGATTTCCGTAATTCGTCATTGTTCCCGTAATTCGTAATTGATTTTATTCATTTTCCAAACTTTCCATCATCCATTGATAGTATGCTTTATTGACATCCATGACGGTAGTTAAAATCGCTGGAGTTTCATATGGATGTATAGATTCAAGAAGTTTTTTGAGTGGTTTTACTTTTGATTTTAAAGTTTTTAAAATCAATACAAATTCACTAGTATCGTTTACTTTGTTGTCCCATAAATAAAGGGATTGTACTGGGAATATTTGTGCACAAGCTGCAAGGTTTTCATGCAATGCCTTTTTAGCAAGATTTTGGGCTGTTTTTTTTAGATCACAAGGAACATAGAAGAGAATAATTTTATTTTTCATTTGATGATTCATTGAGTTCTTTAAAATATTTGTAAGTTTCTATTTGTGATCTGATTTTTTTTCTATGAAAATTACTTATATATTGATTGGTCTCTAGGTAATTAATGGATCTTGATTTGACATTATCGTTTAATTGCAATTCAAGAATATCCATGACTTGTTTTTTTAATAGTTCAGCATAAATTGGAAATGCTATTTCAATTCGAAAATGTAAATTTCTAACCATCCAATCTGCTGAAGATAGAAATATTTTTTCTTCACCATCATGGTAGAAATAATAGACCCTGCCATGTTCCAAATATCTATCTACAATGCTTATTCCTGTGATGTTATCACTGAGTCCAGGTTTTTTTGGGATTAAACAATTAATACCTCTGGTAATGAGTTGTATTTCTACACCAGCTTGACTTGCATCGTAGAGTAAATCAATCATTTCAGTATCCTGAAGATTGTTTAATTTCAATATTATTTTAGCTTTTTTGTTGGCTAGTGCCTGTTCTTTTTCGAATTCAATCAGTCCTTTTAATTCATCATTCATATTAAATTGACCAACTAATAAATGCTTAAATGAACTATGGGGTAGTTTGGTGTTTTCAAGAAAGCTAAAGACCCGGTTAATTTCAAGCGTTAGTTTATCTTCTGATGTAAAAAATCCAAAATCACAATATATTTTGGCTGTTTGTTCATGAAAATTTCCTGTACTTAAGTAGGCATAATGTTTAGTTTCCCCATCAACTCTTCTGGTGACTATGGCTGTTTTGGCGTGAACTTTAAGACCCGGAAAACTGTAACGTACTTTGACACCTTTTTTTTCCATTTCTTCACCCCATGCTAAATTAGCGGCTTCGTCAAATCTTGCTTTAACTTCTATAAATACAAAAACACTTTTTCCCTGAGCCGCTGCAGCAATCAGAGCTTCCATGATTCTTGATTTCTTAGCAACTCTATATTGTGTTATCTTAATTTGAGTTACATTTTGATCTTTGACCGCATCTTCAAAAAAGCGAATCACCGGTTCGTATTCATGATATGGAAAATACAATAAGTGATCTTGTTCATCCAGTGCATCAAATATTGATTCATGTTTTTTGAAGGGTAAGTAGGGAAGGGCTTTTAGGTGTTTGTTTCTTAAGTGTTTTAATTTAAAATCCGGAAAATAGAAAAAATCAAAATTATTATGATACCGCCCTTCAGGTGTAAGATCGGTTTTTTGAATTTCTAATAATGAAAGAAAATAATTAAGCATTTCTTTAGGCATAGCATCGTCATAAACCAATCTTGATGCTGGCCCTATGTTTCTTTTAGAAAGACTCTTTTTTATTTTAGCCATTAAGTCACCACTAAATTCATCTTCAATATATAATTCTGCATCACGAGTTACTTTAATCGAATATGAATGTATAATGGTGTATCCTGGAAATAACCATTTCAAAGAATATCTTACAATTTCATCCAATAAAATAATGTTGTGGTGGTTGGGTTCTGATGGGATCTCAATAAATCTGCTTAAATGATCTGATGGAATTTTAACAATACCATATTGTGTTGCAGAGTCAACCTGATCTTTTGGTTTAAGAATTATAGTCAAATAGAGTTCCGAATTATTGAGAAACGGCTTTATTCGTTTTTCAACCAGTAGTACGGGTTGTACATATGGTAATAGATTTTCTTTAAAATAGTCATCGAGAAATATTTCTTGTTCTTTGTTGAGTTCTCTGTGGGATAAGATGAATATGTTTTCTTTTTTTAATTGTGGAATGATCTGTTCATCGAAGATATTATTGAATTCTTTGAGCTGATCATTCGCAATTTTGTATAATTTTTTCAATAAACGATTGGGGTCATAGTCTAATTCACTTTTTGTTTTTTTTCCAAGTCGTTTGATATTACGATGGTGAGCTACTCTGATTCTAAAAAACTCACCCAGATTGGAGGAATAGATGGCTAGAAATTTAATACGTTCCATAAGAGGAACGTTATTGTCTTTTGCTTCTTGCAAAACACGATAGTTGAAATCTAACCAGCTTATATCTCGATCTATATATTCGTTTGGTATGGTTGTGTTTGACATGTGGGAGGTAATTATATAAATTGTAAATCGATGTGGTTAAAATGAAATTTATTTTTTCATCTGTACACTGAACTTAGGATATAGCAATGACCGTTTTTAGGTTGGTTTAAAATTACTTTAGGATGTTTTGCCATATGAGTAGATATTTATTCGTAAATAATGCGATTAAAACATGGAACGTATTACTTTTGGATTTACAAAAATACATTAAGTTACATGAATAATAAAACCCCAAAGGTAATTGCTAATTGGAAAATGAACCTCATGCCACATCAGGCACGTGATGTCGTTGAAAATATAATTAATTTGTGCCCTAAAGCTTCTTCTGACATCATTATTTGCCCACCCTATACTCACCTTTACCCCTTAACGGATTTAATAAAAGATAATATTTTCCTTGGGGCCCAGAATTGTCATGACAAAACCTCAGGAGCTTATACAGGTGAGATTTCTGCCTTAATGCTTGCAGATTTGGGCGTTTCCTATGTTATATTAGGGCATAGTGAACGCCGGGAATTGGGTCCCTATGAAAATCTATCCATTAAAGCTAAAATTAGGGCTGCATTTAATGCCGGAATACAAGTAGTTTATTGTTGTGGGGAGCCGGATTCAATGAGGGAGGCTGGAAACCATGAGGATTATGTTTTAAAGCAATTGAGTTTTGATTTATTTGATTTTGAATTATCTGAATTAACCAAATTATCTATTGCCTATGAACCGATTTGGGCCATAGGAACTGGAAAGACTGCATCTCCGGAAGAAGCTCAGGCAATGCACCTTTTTATTCGAAGTACCATAGCCCAGCAATTTGGACAAGAATTGGCCCATTCGATGACTATTTTGTATGGCGGAAGTGTTAAAGCCAATAACGCCGGAATTCTTTCAGTTCAAGCTGATATAGATGGGTTTCTTGTAGGCGGCGCAAGTTTGGATCCTATTGAATTTGCAGCTATTGTGAATGTATTTTTATAAATATTAATAAATAGTTATATTTAAATTAAGCTCAATAATTTAGTTTCTTCATTGGCCCAAATAAGTTCTGTTTTAGCTTTTCTGATAGATTGAAGCGTGGCTGCATAATTTTCTTTCGATTCAAAAAAGCGAACAGCATTTACGATCGTTGGAATGTTTAAATCCGGAATACATATTCCAACATGATATTGACTCAATACATCTTCATATTCTGGAAATGACATATGAATTGCAGGTAATTCAGCTTGGATATAATCAAAGGTTTTGTTGGCCAAGGAATAATAGTAATTCAGACTTGTGTGATCCAGTAGATTTATTCCGATCCATGCTTTTTGGTTTTCAATATTTAATTGATTCGGACTTAATTTACCGAGAAATATAACACGATTTGTGAGATTTAAATCAACAACTAGTTTTTTGAGTTTAGAACCAATGTCCCCATCACCTGCCAAATAAAATCTATATTCTGGTAAATGAATCATGGCTTCTATCATGTGTTCTAATCCTCTTCCCACATTCAATACACCTTGATACCAAATGATGTTGTTGATATTGATTTCTTTATTGGAGGGTAGGACAGGATATGGCAAATTCCTTATAATGACAAAAGGTTTTTTATATTTTTGTTCATAAATCTTGCCAAGACTTTTTGAAACGGTAATGCAAACATCAGCACGTTTGATACCGAATTTCAATATTTGGGCCCAAAACCATTGCGTAAAAGTATGACCTACAATTTCAGGACTCTCCTCAAAATATTCGTGGGCATCGAAGATTAATTTTTTTCCTTTTAAGGATTTAAGGATTGAAGATGCCAATAAAGTATCTGCGTCGCATGTATAGATACAGTCATATTTAAAAAATAACATCTTGATAAATATTCGAAGATTGTATTCTGCATAGAATAAAAATGATCTTTTGAAAAAAGTATTTATCAATTTGAATTCATAAGGCAATGAATCATATTTCTGATTGGATTTGTTTTGTGTAATTAAAGTTACATGATGATTTTTATTATAAAATGACTGAGCTATACGAATGAGTCGTTGGTCAAAAACAAATTCTGATGTGGCAACAATAACTATTTTTTTGTCCCTCATAGACTATTCAAATATTTTTTGTTTAGCATTACAATTCATTTGTTCTTTACTTAACTTATCGTTATTCGGAAAACAAAATCCTGAAGGAACATATGTTGGTTGATATCTTTTAAGATCCGGATCATGTAGTGCATTTTCGATAAAATCGGTGAGTGCATCTATCTCTTTAACTGTAAGTTTGAGTTCAACAAATAAATTGGAAATCTGCTTTTGGGGTACTTTAATATTTTGTGAGATTGCTTTGTTTTTATATTCAATGACTTCACGAACATTGGAAAAATTACCTCCATGTCCTAAGAAGCGAACATCTTTAAGATTATACAATTGTGGCACTTTAAAACAATACATGTCGTCTTCTTTTTTAGTAAAAGCGCCCCTCCCTAAGGGATTATCATTGATGGAATCTTTTTGAACGACATCTTTACCCTCCATGTCATTCATTCCCAGAGCATAGAAATTCATTGAGTTTAATGCTGGGCCATTATGGCATTGTACACATTTTCCTTTTCCAAAAAAAAGGGCCGCTCCATTTAATTGTTGTGCTGTCAGTGTATTGGTATCGCCTCTTAACCAATATTGAAAGGGTGCTTTATTTGTTAGCACGATCCTTTCGTAGGCAGCAATCGCTTTAGCCATACTTATTCGTCGGTATTTTAAATTAGAATCAGTTCCAATAAAAGCAGAATCAAACAGAGCTTGATATTCTGTTTCGCTGACTAATTTGGGGCTCATGCGCATTCCATGAGCTTCTAATGCAACTCTTGCTTGTGTCTCGACGCCTTGCATGCCTAATCGATTCAATTCGACAAAACTACCTTTTGGCCATAATGAATCTGTTCCAAAATTAGGACCTGTTGCGCCAAACTTCCCGCTCCATAATTGTACTTCCTGATAAGCGCAATTAACTATACTTGGTGTTCGTATCATTTGAACATCCATTTCAGAAGAGTCGCAGAGTGGGTGCTTCTGTCTATTAAATCCGAATCCTCTGCCACCACCTGCAATAGATTGTCGAATACCTGCCTGAAATCCGGCTTCTGCAAAATGGCAGGTTGCGCAAGAAAAAGTCCCTGCAGCTGGAGTGCATTTAGGGTTAAAAGAAATGGCAGGATCAAAAAAAAGAAATTGCCCTAATTTAATTTTTTGTACCGAAATGGGATTGCTAGTGTCTTGTGGAATGTTAGCAAAATCAGATGATTCGGGGAGTATAAATTCTTCCAGTGATTTTGATTTGGATACCTGCTTTATTAATTCCTGGAGTTCAAAATTGGAACATGGATTAGTTGTGTCCGGGGATTTACAATGTGTAAAATGAAATAGTAAAACAATATAAATTAGAACAAAAATAATTTTACTCGACACAATTAAGATATAATAAACTTCAGATGAGAAGACATATGGATTATTTTACATAACTCCTAAATATAATTTAAAACACTTAAAAATCTAAACTAACAGAGAAAAAATGCGAATACAATCCAACACCTAAATTTCCAATATTGGTTAATGCATAATCTATTCCTATTTTTCCAATACGGAGACCTAATCCTCCGGTCGGTTGGAACGTAAATTGTTCTTTTCCTGTTCCATCATTTAATAATTCACTTTGAAAATTATTAGATCCCAATCTCAAAAATATTTTTTTGCTGTAATCCAATTCAATTCCGATTTTTGGTTCTGCATTAAATTTGTCAGAGCCAATTAAGGATGCTTTGGTTCCATTTGTTGAACAATCCAAATCCAGTTCAGTGCTTAATCCGATTTTTGGAGACAGTGTAAATGTATAGTTAAAACCAAAATTTAGTTTGGGTAGGGTATATTCCACTGAGCTGACAGGAATGGTATTATCAGTAGCTTGTAACACAGCTTTCTCCTCATCAGAAAAAGTAAATTTATAAGCATTATAGGTACTCGTAATATCCTTACCGACGATACTAAATCTGATTTTGTTTTTGTGGTACAAAACACCTACATCAAATCCAACACCCCATGCTTTGGCGAAAGAGCCAAAAGACCGATGAATGATTTTGGCATTTAATCCCACATTCCAAGCTTCATTTTTTAGTTTTCTTCCATAAGACACCAAAAATCCATAATCTACCACACTAAAAGACTGTATTCTGGAATAATCCACACTTCCATCAGGACCAATTAATCGGAGGGTATTGGGAATATTGTCAATACCCATTCTTATAGCACTTATAGCTCCAAACGACCTCCCTTCAGCATCTAATTTTTTACCAAATCCTATATAATCATAATTGCCAATCCCGGAATACCATTCCGCATGTTGTGCGCCTACTTGAAAATTAGCAGATATGTTAACCAGGCCTGCAGGATTCCAATAAGCTGCATTAATATGATCCGTAGATGCGGTCACAGCGCCTGCCATTGCCATTCCACGTGAACCAACCCCAATATTTAGAAAGTCATTACTAAACTTTGGAGCCTGACCAAAAAGTTGATTTGAAATGAGTATAAAAATGCTTATTTGAAAGTAGTGCTTCATACCTAATTAAATAGTTAGCAAATATAATAAATTAATGTAATATGTATGCTATAACGTAAACTTAAGTCCAAATAGAGCGTCCATTTTGGCTAAAATCTTTAAAATAACCTTTGAATAGGCTCTAAAATCTAATGATAAAGGTAAATAGATCTCCATATAGAACTTTTATTATAATGGATTTCTTTTCCTGAAAATTATTGATTAAACGTAAAGATTACAAGTATAAGTATGGTTATAGCAAATTTTATAAAATCAAATATTGAGAATATTTGATGTTCAGAGTGCCTTGTCCAACACAAAATATAAAAACTGGTTAAAAATTAGTTTGACCTTCTATAAAATATAAATTCTAGTTTTTTATTATCAACTTTTAGTTCTTTTTTCTTGAAACATGAATGAGTGATCTTGCCTTAGCAAGAAATTTGTGATCCAAAATCACAAATTAACGAATGAACCAAAGCCTGTATCAGGCTGAGGGAAACCAAAAATTCAAGCCTGCCTGACTAGCCACGCAGGCAGGGCTGTAAAGTCTAAGCCTAAAATGATTTCATGAACCTAAATTCAAAAAACTCGCCAATTGCCTTGTTACTTTTGCTTACCTTTTCACTTGCCCAGCTCGCATTTATATTCTATTTTTTAGCTCTCATTTGAGCTCATGCAGTTTTGAATTTTTAACGGTTTCATCCCATCATTTTTTAACGGCTTAGCCCTTAAGGCCGATCAAATGTCTATGAAAAATTAAAATATATACATATTATCTAATTTTATAATACACTGTATTATTTGATATACTGCTCTTTATTCCTCGTCGGTTTCAGAATTCCCAACCGTTTTATGCATCAAATATGCTTTCAAAAAATCATCCAAATTGCCGTTAAGAACAGCATCTGTGTTGCCTGTTTGATATCCGGTTCTGTGGTCCTTAACCCTGCGATCATCAAGGACATAACTCCGAATTTGGGAACCCCACTCATTTTTCATTTTAGTGGATTCTACTTTTTCTTTTTCCTCAAATTGTCTTTGGAGTTCACGTTCATAAAGTCGCGACTTCAGCATTTGCAGCGCTTTTTCCCGATTCATATGCTGTGATCTTTCTTGTTGGCATTCTACAACTAAACCGCTGGGTAAGTGTCTTACACGAACTGCAGATTCTGTTTTATTAACGTGTTGTCCGCCTGCACCACTTGATCTAAAAGTATCCCAATCAAGATCAGCAGGATTGATAACGATTTCAATTCGATCATCTACTAATGGGTGTACAAATACTGAAGAGAAGGAGGTCATTCTTTTGCCTTGAGCATTAAACGGACTAATTCGAACGAGACGATGTACGCCATTTTCACCTTTCAGCATACCGTAAGCAAAATCTCCAGCTATCTCAATTTCTGCAGATTTAATACCAGCGATATCTCCTTGTTGGTAATTTAATACAGTAACTTTATAACCACTTTTTTCTGCCCACATTTGATACATTCGATAGAGCATTGCGGACCAATCACAGGATTCCGTTCCGCCGGCACCTGAATTGATTTCAACGAGACAGCTTAATTCATCTTCAGGTTTATTTAAGGTAGAGTGGAATTCTAGATCTTCAATTAATTGTAGGCATTCTGAATATTTTTGATCCAATTCGGTTTCGGTAGCTTCCCCCAGATCAAAGAATTCCAGAAGTACAACTAAATCATCTAAGGCGGATTGTGTTTTTAGAAAGGAGGAAATCCAATTTTTGTGAGATTTAATATCTTTCATGACCATTTCAGCGAGATGGCCACTTGCCCAAAATTCAGGATTCAGGGTTTGTTGTTCTTTGTCTTGTAAGTCTAAAAGTCGGTTATCGATGTCAAAGAAACCTCCTTAATTCACCGAGCCGATCTTTAAGCTCTTTTAACTGATCTAATGTCATTAAATGGTGATTTTAAAATGATAATAAAAAAAAAGTCCTCCAAAATATCACTATTTTGGAGGATTATTAACTTGAAATATTACTTAATGCTATTAACTTCTATATAGAATACCAAATCCGATTTTGCCGGAATAGTAGGAGGGGAACCAGCTTCTCCATATGCTAATGCATAAGGAATAAACAATGTAGCTTTTGTTCCAACTGGGAAATTCATAACGCCTTCGTCCCAACCTTTAATAACTTGGCTTTGTCCAACTGGGAAACTGAAATCTTGTCCTCTTGACCATGAATCATCGAATCTGGTTCCATCCATAAGTGTACCATAATAATTCACTCCGACCATTTGTCCTGAATTTGGTTTGTCACCTGTTCCAGCTTGGTGAATGATGTATTTTAATCCGGAAGCAGTAGTTACTACATCTGCTTTGTTTTTTCCGGTTTTAAAATCAAGGATGGTTTGTTTAATATTTTTATCGATATCTGCAACCAAAGCTTGAGAACTTGCTATTTTTTCTTGAAGCACTTTATCTTCTTCTGCTTTTTCCTTATTGAATTCTTCTTCACTCTTAACATCTACCAATACTACATCATAAAACAATTCATTGACACCTGGCATACCAATTTGTTTTTTTAACTCTTCGTCAATAACATGTGTAATGGTACCTTCATCGCCTTTTGACATATTGGCCAAAATCTCCATAATAGGTTGAGATGCCTTAGGATCTGATTTTTCAATTTTTGGCATTTTGAATTTCACTACTGGAGTTTGCACTTCAGAATTAAATACAACAGAATCCTTAGCTCTTACTTTGTATTTGAAATATACATAATCTCCCTCTTTGGCATTTACACCCGGCTCATCTTTAGTGAGGGTATATTTATGTCCATTGATAGATATTTTTGATGACCCTGCATTTTTGCAAGCCCAGGTTCCTACGATGAGGAAACACAACATGTAAAAAAAATTTGCTTTCATTTTTTTGTTTATTAATAAATTATTGATTTACGAACATATATTTAGGAACTACTTCCTTGAGTTTGTTTATGGTTTCTTCTAATGTTTGTTTTGAAGATCCTCCCGATGCATTGCGATGCCCGCCACCATTGAAATGTTCTTTACATATGCGTTGAACAGAAAAATCACCTTTAGAACGCAATGACAATTTTATGATGGAAGGTTGATTTGTAACTAAAGCGCCTACATGAACACTTTTTAGCATCATCAAATAATTAATGATACCTTCAGTGTCACCCCGCTGAATATCATAATTTCTATAATCTTCCCGAGTCAAATAAATAAGGCCAAATTTTGATTCAGGATATAATTCTAGTCGATTGTGTAAACAATGCCCCAATAATTTCAAATATTTATCGGGTTGACTATTGTGAACTAGTTCTTGTATTCTGGTGTCGTCTAAGCCTTGCTCTTTTAATTCACCACAAATTTTGAAAACATTAGTGGAAGTAGCATGATGAAAAGACCCTGTATCAGTCATGATTCCTGCATAGAGGCAGTCAATCACTAATTTTGATAGTGGCAATTTAGCACCTAAGGCAATTAGAATTTCGTAAATAATTTCAGCAGTGGAACTGGAAGATTCACGGCTAAAAATGATATCAGCGAAAGGTTCCGGATCCAGGTGATGGTCTACCATGATTTTCGCCGCAGTAGAGGATAGTACAATTAGTCCTAACTTATCGATTCGTTCTAAAGAATTGAAATCGAGGCAAAATATGATTTCGGCTTCTTTGACCGATTTTTCTGCTAGAACCTGGTTGGTATCGAAAATGATGATTTCTTCAGATTGAGGCATCCATTCGAAATTTATTGGGTAGTCACTTGGCATGATTACCTTCACTGAATGTCCTACAGACTGCAAATACAGACTTAGTGCCAGGCTGGAACCGAGAGCATCGCCATCAGGATTTCTATGAGAAATGATGGCTATTTGTTTTGGAAATGCAAGTAAAGCGCTTAATTCTGAGATTCCTTCCATATAATTCTGCAAAAGTCTAAAAAATTCTTCAAAATAATATTGAATGGTTTGTTAAGGTGAGTAGATATGAACTATTCAATCATTAGTTTTGCGAATAATTTAAGAAATATGACCAATAATAGAACATTTACAATGATCAAGCCTGATGGTGTTGAAGCCGGACACATAGGTGCAATTTTAGATAAGATCTGTGCAGCAGGATTTAAAATTGTTGCCATGAAATATACCAAATTATCTATTGATAAAGCCAAAGAATTCTATGCCGTGCATAGCGAGCGTCCATTTTATGGCGAATTGGTTGAATTTATGTCACGTGGTCCAATAGTAGCTGCAATCCTAGAGAAGGAAAATGCTGTAGAAAGCTTCAGAACTTTAATTGGTGCTACCAACCCGGCCCAAGCTGCTCCAGGTACAATCAGAGCGCTTTATGCTAAAAGTATAGGAGAAAATGCAATCCACGGATCTGACTCAAATGAAAATGCAGCTATTGAGGGTGCGTTTCATTTTGCAGGGACGGAGATATTTTAAAGGAGCAACAATTTAATTAGTTATCTTATAAAATCCTGAATATACATGGTGGGCTGGTCCCGTTAGATATATTTCAGTTGCTTTTTGACCCTGAAGGTTCATGTCTACTTTCAATGCGCCTCCTTTTGAAATAACGGGTATAGTAATATGTCCTTCCAGTTTCAATAATACGGCTTGATTATAGGCCGAAGCCGTTATACCGGTCCCGCAAGCCAGAGTTTCATTTTCGACCCCACGTTCATAGGTGGCAATCAATAGTTGATCGTCCTTCCATTCTATAAAATTCACATTGGAACCTTCAGGAGAGAATGCGTTTCTTATTTTTTTTCCCTCTTCGAAGATGCTGTAATGGAAAGGATCATTGACTTCAATCATAATATGTGGTGATCCACTTTGGACAAATGGTCCGAATGGAGTTGATGTCAATTGTTCTATGTCAGACATTTTAATTTTTACTAAATCCCCTATGAGTTCCCCTGTGTGCTCTCCATCAGCAGCAATAAAATGAAGTTTCGTTTTGTTTAGTTTGTTGCATACATATAATACTGCACATCGACTGCCATTCCCACAAAATGTCGAAAATCGGCCGTCTGAATTTAAGTATTTCATTCTGAAATCATAATTCGGATCTGGACAAACGGCAATGATGCCATCTGCACCAATGCCAAAATGTCGATCGCACATTCGTTCTAATATAGCCTGTTCATTAAGATCAATAAATTCAAATTCAAAAAAATCAAAAATGATAAAATCATTTCCAGCACCTTCAAATTTTTCAAACGGTATGACCTTTGGCTTCATTTCAAAACTAACTTATATTATTTAGTAATACGGTTACACTTTTGTGTATCGGATTTAATCGTCTAGCATCTTCAATAGTAAACCATTGAATGTCGGTTATGTTTTCTTCTGTTTGGGGTACAGGAATCTGTTCTTTTACCAAATCCAGATGATACCATTTGGTTTTTTTAAGACAACGAAGGCCTTTTTTATCCCGGTAAATATGCCATGTGGTACCGGCTTTGGATTTGAGTTGGAGTTCATTAAGACCCGTTTCTTCCTGACATTCCCTCAGTCCTGCAGTTGGGAAATCTTCATTAGGGTCTAACTTACCTTTAGGAAGATCCCAAAGACCTTTACGAAAAATCATCAGAATTTTTTTTTCCTGATTATGGATGATTCCTCCTGCTGCTGGCACCCAGTTCAACAAGCTCTTTAGATCATCATACATTAAACCCAAATCGGCTGCAAAAAGGATGACTTGCTCGAATCTGCTTGATTTTTCGAGTATTTCCATATACTGAAAAAGACTTTTTTTAAGTCCCTTGTAAGGCATTATCAAGCTTTTTTGATCAGTTGAAATGGTCGATAATTCTGTTTCAGACATTAAGATTAGAATTCGGTCATTTATATAAATTTCGTACTTTTGACGCTCTTTTGACATAGATTTAAATGAGTTTGGCTAAAAACATCGCTGATAGATTGCTGCAAATAAACGCAATTAAATTAAATGCACCTAATCCTTTTACTTGGGCATCTGGGTTAAGAAGTCCCATTTATTGTGACAATAGGCTTATTTTATCATATCCTGCAGCCAGAAAGGAATTGATATTGGCCTTGGTTCGGGAAAGTAGTAGTTTTGACGGTATCAATGCTATTGCAGGAGTTGCTACAGCAGGTATTGCCTGGGGAGCTTATTTAGCTGATCGATTGGATTTGCCGTATTGCTATGTTCGAAATAAACCAAAGGAACATGGTATGAAAAACCTGATCGAAGGAAAATTGCCCGAAAATAGTACTGTTTTAGTCATTGAAGATCTCATATCTACAGGTGGAAGTTCTTTAGAAGCTGTTCATGCACTTCAGGAGAATGAAATCAAAGTAGCAGGCGTTTTAGCCATTTTTCAGTATGGTTTTTTATCTGCGAATGAAAAATTTAAAGAAAATAATATCCCATTTCGCACTTTAACCGACTTTCCGACACTTTTGGAACGAGCTTTGTATAGAAATGACATTACTTCCCTTGAATATGATCAATTAAGTTCTTGGAACATTAATCCGAAATTATTGTCAGATCAATTTCTTAACCATAATTAATACTTTAAATTATGTCAATTATTAATAAAAAGTCAGAAGAGTTTCTCTTTGAATATTTAAATAATGCTTCTCCAACTGGGCATGAAGCTTCAGGTCAAAAAATTTGGCTGGATTACATCAAAGATTATGTTGATGAATGGCATTTAGATTATTATGGTACGCTTTATTCAGTAATTAATCCAGGGAAGGATTTCAAAGTCATCATAGAAGGACATTCAGATGAAATTTCATGGATGGTAAACTACATCACAGATGACGGATATATTTATGTCATTAGAAATGGCGGATCAGATCAGTCCATTGCACCTTCAAAAAGAGTCAATATACATACCGAAAAAGGTTTTGTGAAAGGGATATTTGGTTGGCCAGCCATTCATATGCGTAAAGGCATAGATACCAACATGACAGCTACGATTGAAAATATTTTTATTGATGTTGGAGCTAAAGACAAAGAAGAAGTTGAAAAAATGGGGATCCATGTTGGTCAGGTAATCACTTATGAAGATACTTTAATGAAATTAAACGATACCTTTTATGTTGGTCGGGCTTTGGACAATAGAATGGGTGGTTTTTGTATTGCAGAAGTAGCCAGACTCTTAAAGAAAAACAAAGTTAAGCTTCCATTTTCCTTATATATAGTAAATTCTGTGCAGGAAGAAATTGGACTCAGAGGTGCAGAGATGATAGCTGAGACCATCAAGCCCAATATCGCTATTGTAACCGATGTTACCCATGATACCCACACACCTATGGTAAAAACCAAAGAACAGGGTAGTATTAAATGTGGTAGTGGTCCGGTGATTTGTTATGCACCGGCAGTACATAATACCTTACAAAAACTAGTTGTCAAAACTGCGGCTGATAATGAAATTCCAATCCAAAGATCAGCTGCTTCAAGAAGCACAGGTACAGACACTGATGCATTTGCATATTCGAATGGAGGTGTGCCTTCGGTGTTGATTTCTCTTCCATTGAGATATATGCATACGACTGTAGAATCAGCTCATAAGGTTGATATTGAGCATGTGATAAAACTCATTTATGAGGTGCTCTTGGCCATTGATCCAAAGAAAAGTTTGAAATACTTTTAGATAAACTAACTATCTAAAGATAGAGTAACCCATTTTTATTAATAATTCTGATTGCATTTTATGTATATTTGATGATAATTTATACATATGAAAAATATCTATGGTCTTCCGATTTTGGTTTTTATTTTTGTTTTAGGGATGTCTTGCAATCCTACATTTTATGTTCCAAATACACAGAATGTTCCCATGATAGGGGAAAAAGGTCAGGTCAATCTAAGTCTTGCTGGTAATGCAAATCAAGTTGAAATTCAAGGTGCATACGGATTAAGTTCAAAATTTGCGCTTCAAGCCAATACAGCTTTTTATATTCCAAGAGATTTAGATAATGGCAATGGAGGAGGTGGCAAATTATTTGAATTGGGTCTGGGTTATTATAGACCCATAAGAGAACGAATTATTTTCGAAACTTATGCCCTTTTTGGTATTGGAGGTATGGAGAATCATTTTCCAACTACTTTGGCTGCGAATCCTAATACAACCGGCAAAATTTCTGCTTTATTAAATCGATATACTATACAACCCATTTTAGGCTTTAATGAAAAATATTATTCTGTCATTTTTTCATCCAGATTTAGCAGTTTGAATTATGGCAATTATAAAGGAAGTTTGGTCTTTGATAATGCAGATCAAACTGAGTATTTAAAGGCCAATCGAATTAATTTTTTAATTGAACCTGCACTAACAGTTCGAGTAGGATCTGAAAAAATCAAATTTCAATTGCAAGTTATGCACAGTTTTAACCTTTCTAATGATCTGTTCAAACAAGAAGATGATTTGATTTCTATGGGTTTGAATTTCCACTTTTGAGTTTTTTATACATTGATTGAATATCATTTTCAATCCATCAACATTCAAATAGTTTCATGAGAATTATTGGCTCTGTTGGTCTTGTATTGTTTTATGGTTTGATTGGTCTGTTATTGTGCTATGGGATTTATTATTCCACACAAAAAGGATTCCTTGGCAAGGAACAATTGCTTTTTATTTTTTTTCTAATTTTTAGTTATTATTACTACCTGCAAATATTTAGCCCAAATGTCAAGAATTTTAACTCATTCCTTTTATCCTTACCATTGGTTATTGGAATAGGTATTTGGGTTCTGATATATTGGAATTTTAAATATGCAGATTTAAATTCAAACTTGCTTATGTTGGAATTTACTTTAGCATTATTGTATGGTATTCCACATCAGTATTTGAATCTCCGTCAGATTCCATTTCTTAAAAATGTTCTAGTAGCTCTCGTATGGGTATTGATGCCATGGATTTTCATTTCATTCAAGGATGTTAATCCCTTATTGGTATCGCTGACCATGGAAGTTTTTGTGTTTATTTTTTTAATCTCCATGCGATTTGATGAAATTGACTATGATGTAGATTTGAAGTCGAAACATATAACGGCTTCAACGATTTTGTCAAAACAACATTCCACTTTTATCATTTTGGTGGGCAGTTCTGTTATGGTTATTTTAGATGTTTTGATGTGGAAGTTTCTGTGCCTGGATAGAAATAAAATGGTTTCTCAATTATTGATTAATGTGCTTCTGATTTATTTTTTATTGGGTTCCGTTAAAGGTATTCGCAAGTATAAAATCACCTACGATACTATTTTGTTGATGAAAGTTGTTTGCTTATGTTTGATTTGATTTAAAGTTGGAGAACTACTGAACTTGATCAAGAATATATTAACATGTGTAGAGATCTTTCACAAATTAATTTTGAAGGGCAGTAGCTAATAATATGTAGTCATAGAAATTTGGATCGACCTTAAAGGATGAACGAACCAAAAGCCATCAAAATGGCTTTTGGTGAAGTGAACCTAAATAATTGGCGAAGTCCTCGTAGCCAATTATTTAGGCATGGAGGAAGCTGCAATGAAAACATAATGTAAGAATTCAAAACTGTATAACTGAACGAACTTTGATTATTTAACAAAGTAATGAACGACAGTTCATTAAGTGAAGGAACCTCGAAAGATGGTGGGTTGGATATAAAAAAGCTTAGACTTTATAGCCCTAGTTAGTCGGTCAGGCAGCTTAGAATTTTTGGTTTCCCTCAGCCTGATACAGGCTTCGGTTCATTCGTTAATTTGTGATCTTGCATCACAAATTTCTTGCTGAGGCAAGATCACTCAATCATGTTTTATGAAAAAAGAACAAAAAGTTTCTAATTAAAATGAAAATAAATATTTTAGAAAAATGTCAAGTAACCAAAGTGATCTTTTTAATGCTTGTCAATTTTGTAAAGGGTATAGGAGTTCTGAATTCACTGACGTGAATTAAATTTTAATAAATTTAGAAACTAAGAATTGTGCTCCACTCTGGAATTTTAACACATAACACCCACTTTTAAACTTACTTACATCTATTGTTTTTTTATTTAAGTCATTGATATCAATAGAGGATATCACAGCGCCATTTAGGTCCATAATCTTTAATATTCCATTATTAGTATTTTGATCACATTCAAATGTTATCGTATGTTGAGCAGGATTAGGGTATATTTTAAATTCATTGTTATGAACATTGGTAGAACTCACTATACTGCCATCCGTTTTATAAGTAGTAGAGAATATAGAAAAGCCGCCTCGCTGATTGCCCACAACCATATCCAAAACACCATCATCATCAATATCTGCAACGGACAAATGTGTATTTTCACCTTCACGCATTTGACCATAATTTAAATATTCTATTGAAAACTTATTATATAAATTTCCTTCAATGTGACTAAATACGGAAGTCTCACCTAATAAACCACCTGAGAACATTAGATACTTTCCATTAGCATCATAAAGCGTTGGTGCGGAATAAACCTTGGAACCAACTCCTTGTAAAATAATATTTCCCAGGCAATTGGTATTTGGACTTTTATAATAATCCGGATCAAATAATGGAGCGTTTTTAGTTCCTTGATTTTGATAGTAATAAAAACTTCCACACGGTACCCGGTTGATATCATTGTTGCTTAACAGCGATCCGGCTACAATGTCCGTTAATCCATCCCGATTCAGATCTACTAAATAGGGAACACTATAAGATCGTGCTGACAATTGAAAATAATCGTAAATAGCTTGTTTAAATACAAATTCTTTTCCAGGTCCCGCGATGTTTTCAGAATAGAAAAATCCGCCCTGAGATTCACCTGTAAGCATATCCAAATCACCATCTCCATCTAAATCCCCAAAGCTCGGTGTAAAATTTGATGTTCCATTAATGCCTTCTCCGAACTGTTTGAAATTTAAATAATTACTATCTACCAATTCATATTGCGGAGATTTAGGAGTGCCAATATTTTTGAATAAAACAAGTCTCGGATCTCTACTGTTATTGAGTGAATAAAATCCTTCTGTTCCTATTAATAAATCAGTCAATCCATCTTGATTGTAATCTACAAAACACGGATGAGCTGCTGATCCAAAATCCAACATATCCTCAATGAGTAAATTCTTTTGAGTTAATGTGAAGTTTGGTTTGTTATTGATGGGTTTGTTTTGATAATACCAAAGATTATTAATATTCTCTGATTGATATCTTTGGTTAGGTGCGACAAGTATATCCAAATGGCCATCTAAATTATAATCAACTTCGAAAGCTGAATTAAATTTGTTCATATTAATGGGGATGTTATTGGATGGCCATGTGTTATCCTCCTTGTTCATCCAGGCTGTAGTAGATGAACCTCCATTGAAAAGTCCGATCATCGCATTATTGGACACATCGCCAATCAATAAATCTCGCAATGGGTCACCATTTAAATCACAACTTAAAATAGTCGATCCACTATGTCGGATTTGATTGTTTGGTTTTGTAAAGTAACTGGCACAAGAATCTGAAGTAGGACTTATTTTGATTTCAGACGACAATCCATTCTCAACAAAGCGACCATAACATTCATCTTGTAAAATAAATTGAAGTGAATCTAATGACCAGCCTCTTTCCTTTGAAATATTTTTAAACCATTGAACGTAACTTCCACCACTTGTAAAAGTAAGGATGTCCAGATCACCATCCTGGTCGATATCATCAATGGATGGATAATCAATATAATCTACAGGTATTTGAGTATACTGATTTCCACCTGTAGGCCAGTATATGATATTGTATTTTTCCCTGCCAATACTTGCTATTTGAAATTGTAAGAAACCATTTACATTAGTGCCTTTATAAACTTCAATGCCTGCCGGTCCTTGTGTATTAAATGAACTTGAAAACATATCGATGATACCATCCTTGTTGTAATCTTTTAGTATCACCCAATCCAGTACTCTGGGAAATTGCCTTCCCATTTCGGGTTGAAAATTGTATTTTCCCGTTTTTTCATTAAAAATGAATGGCATTAATACATTTCCATTTTTGTCAAAAATCAAAAGATCTAAAATGCCATCAAAATTTAAATCACCTTGACTTACTTGAGCATTATTTAGGCCTCCTGTCATAGGATATTTAAGCTGACGACTATTGACAAAAAAAGGTATGTCTTTTCGTTCCAAAGGTTGACTATGTAAGCTTGTGCCTATGGTAGATAAAATTAAAGAAAAGTATATAATATAAAATCTCATTAATTCAAGGTATTAGGTAAACAAATAACGCTTGGTTGGATTTAATAGTCCACAAACATTGAATATTTTAATCTTCTTTGCATCAAGGTGAATGAGAAGTTTATTTTCTGTCAAAATTCATTCTCATTCCTGTATGTTCAGCAACAATGTGATCATTGTCATATACCAAATGTCCATTGACAAAAGTTTTAACAATCTTTCCTTTGAGATCGAAACCTTCTAAAGGTGACCAAGCACATTTATAATACAATTGCGCTGACTTAATGTTTTGAACCTGATGTGGATCTAAAATTACAAGATCAGCAAAATATCCTTCACGAAGAAATCCGCGATTTGCTATTTGGAAGCAAATAGCCGGATTGTGCGCCATTTTTTGCACTATAAAAGGTAGATCCCAATGGTTTTCAACACCGAGGGTTATCATCATTGGTAATGCATGTTGAACTAAGGGTAATCCTGAAGGAGCAGATAGGTAAGGTTGTGATTTTTCGTCCAAAGTATGGGGTGCATGGTCAGTGGCAACGACATCCAGTAATCCGTCTGTTAATCCTTGGCATAATACTTTGCGATCTTCTGGTGTTTTAATTGCAGGATTGCATTTGATTTTATTTCCTAAAGTAGGATAGCTGGTATCATCAAAAAATAAATGATGAACACATGCTTCAGAGGTTACCTTCTTATCTGCTAATGCTGTTTTATTTTCAAATAAACTTAATTCATCAGCAGTGCTAATGTGCAAAATATGGAGTCTCGTATTGTGTTTTTTTGCCAATGAAACTGCAAAGGAAGAAGACAGTAGGCAAGCTTCTCTACTTCTGATGTTTGGGTGTTGATCAGCAGTGAGACTCCCATTAAATTTTTTTTCAAAAAGAGCTAAGTTATGTTTAATGGTTTTTTCATCTTCGCAATGTGTGGCTATCAATGTAGGTGCCTTGGAAAACAGGGATTCAAGGATGTGAGGATCGTCTACCAACATGCCTCCTGTTGAAGAGCCCATAAATACTTTAATCCCACAGACATTGGAATAATTCACGCTCAATATTTCGTCTAAATTGTCATGCGAGACACCCATATAGAAGGAATAATTGGCAACAGATTTTTTTTCTGCTATCAGATATTTAGCTTCAAGAAGTGCTTTTGTTAAAGTATTTGGTATCGTATTAGGCATTTCCATAAAAGATGTTATCCCTCCAGCCACTGCAGCTCTTGATTCAGTTGCAATATCTGCTTTATGGGTCAATCCGGGATCTCTGAAATGAACCTGATCATCGATACATCCTGGTATCAAATTTAATCCATCAGCCTCTATAATATAGGCTTCCGGATGACTTATATCTCGGTCAATTCTTTCAATTCGACCCTCACATATCATGAGGTCAGATTCAAAGCTTTTACCTTCATTAACGAGAATGCTGTTTTTTATTATCGTTCGTTTTAGCATTGTGATTAGTTTTGCACTGAATTTTAATGATTATTTATTCAAAAATTAACTATGTCTTTTAAGCCTTCTGACTTGCGAATTGGTGTATTGGGTGGTGGCCAACTTGGCAAAATGTTGGCTCAGGAAGCCTCCAAATTAGACATTGAGTTAACATTTCTTGACAAAAGTAAGGATTTTCCAGCAGGAAAAGTTTCACCACATTTTATTGAGGGCGATTTTAATGATTATAATACCGTAATGAATTTTGGTAAAAACATGGATATTATCACCATTGAAATAGAACATGTTAATCAACAGGCCCTATTTGATTTAGAGCAGCTTGGAAAAAAGGTATTTCCGCAGCCGCATATTTTGCAAATGATTCAGGATAAAGGCCTGCAAAAGCAATACTTTTTAGAACATGGATATCCTACTGCACCTTTTTTGTTAGTCCAAGATACTCATGAGGTACAACTTAAAATTGATGACGGTTCGATAAATTATCCTTTTGTTCAAAAAAATCGTACTGGAGGTTATGATGGTAAAGGGGTCTCTATTATTAAAAACAATTCCAATTTAGATCTTTTGCTTCTGGGACCTTCGGTGATTGAACAACTTGCTGATATCCATACTGAGATCAGCATCATAGCTGTCCGTAATAGTCGAGGAGATTGTAAAACTTATCCAGGCGTTTCCATGGATTTTCACCCAACAGCCAATTTAGTTGAATTTCTTAATTGTCCGGCTGGATTAAGCGCTGAATTAGAGTCACAAGCTGAATCCCTCGCATTTCGCTTAGCCAATGAATTAGGAATTGTTGGTTTATTGGCAGTGGAGATGTTTGTAAATAAGGATGGAACCATTTGGATTAATGAAATGGCTCCAAGACCACACAATAGTGGTCATCATACTTTAGACAATGGTGCAACCAGTCAATTTGCCAATCATATTCGAGCTATATCCGGCCTGCCTTTAGGGCAAACTCATGGAGATCGGGCAGCAATTATGATCAACCTTATTGGGGAAAAAGACCATAGTGGGCCTGTAAGGTATCAAGGCATGGAATCTTGTTTGGAATTAGATGGAGTACATATCCACTTGTATGGTAAATCAGAAACCAAGCCATTTCGAAAAATGGGACATATAACTGTAACTGGCATGGATTTGGATGAATGTAGGCGAAAAGCAAATTTTGTATCAAATACAATAAAAGTAATTTCATGATAACACCGATAGTAGGGATTATAATGGGTTCAGATAGTGATTTTGGGATCATGCAGGAAGCCGCTCATTTTTTAAAGGAATGTAATGTCCCGTTTGAATTGAAAGTGGTATCTGCTCATAGAACTCCTGAGTATATGGTGGACTATGCAAAATCAGCCAAATCACGAGGTATTAAAATTATAATAGCCGGAGCGGGTGGCGCAGCGCATTTGCCTGGGATGATTGCCTCCCTGACTACTTTACCCGTGATAGGAGTTCCTATTAAATCATCTAATTCTATAGATGGGTGGGATTCACTATTATCCATATTGCAAATGCCAAATGGCGTGCCAGTCGCTACTGTAGCACTTAATGGAGCCAAAAATGCTGGTATTTTAGCGGCTGAGATTCTCGCTATTTCAGATCCTATATTGGATCAGATATTAGTAGATTTTAAGAATGGAATGCGAGATACGGTTTTATCTAAAAAACTGGAACAACAATAATGTCCATCAACTTTCAATGATTTTTACAAAACGATAATAAATCATTAATCCCAAATTATTAATTAATAAGGCACATGAATTGCTAGTCACCCCCTTATTTTGTTTAAAATATAAATAACCCTGAAAGATAAGGTCAAAAATCAACTTAGTGGGTAACGAATTTCTTAGTTTAAATCGCGCATAGCCCTGAAAGGTAAAGTTTAAAATTGCCTAAAATGGGTAGCGAATTCTTTAGTTTAATTGGGTATAGACCTGAAAGATAAGGTCAAAAATCAGCTTAGTGGGTAACGAATTTCTTAGTTTAAATGGCGCATAGCCCTGAAAGGGCGAAATTAATCAACAAAGGGTGCAGCCCTTTGAAATCAGTAGCGTCAGATTTTTAAGCCCTGAAAGGGCGAAATAGTTAGTCCCAAATGTAACGTTCATCATATTCAACTTTATATTTAGTAAGAAATAATCTATATTCATCCTGAAAAGTAATTTTTTCATGATGTTCATACTGATTTTTAATGTATGCAATTACATGATCGACTTCATAAGGATTCACTGAAAAAGCACCATACCCATCTTGCCAATAAAAATTTTTCAAGGAAACATCTTTAGTTTTCATCCATTTTGAAGAATTGGATTTTAAATTTTCAATCAGCTTAGTTAGAGCAATTTTTTTTGACAACAAACAAAGTATATGAACATGATCGGTATAGCCCCCACTGATTATAACCTGCGACTCCAATGCATTGCAAATTCCTCCTAAATATGCATGAAGCTCTACATTAAATGGTGGGTGAATTAAAGCTTGTCTATGCTTTGTGCTAAAAATGATATGTAAGTAGTTTTTTACGAGGGACTGGCCCATATGAATTAAATTACGCCCTTTCAGGGCTGTTCAAAATATATAATCCACATCGATGGGTTTACACCCATCGCTAAGTTATTTGGCCCTTTCAGGGCTAAATGTATATTTGTGTTTTTTCATTAGTTTGTTCCATATTAATTAATTGATATCTTTTCAAAGTTATTCAAAAATAATTAGAATATATGATGAGTATACTTTCACAGGTAGGCTAAAGAGTTCTAATAAGGCTGAATGTATGCTTGAACTCATTAATTCATATTCAATTATTAAACATTTATCTTGGAGGATTTACTCATTTCATAATCGTAATTCAAAAGTAGAAAACTAATTAAATGGCTTGAAAATGAATATGTTACATCAATTTTAAATTAAATAATTAATTACATTTCGTTAATATCGTTTTTTATAATCTCGGCGGTACATGAGTTTAAGTCCGATGGATAATGCATGGTGTGTAACGCTCGTTCGGGAACCATCAACTTCCTGAGATAAATAATGATCTCCAAAAACAGGAGCAAATATTATGAATGGAGATAGTGTCCATAATTTGGATAGTCCAATATCTAGTCCAGCACCAAGGCCAAAGGCAAAGAGATGCTGATTGTTTAAATAGGTCTCCGTTTCAGGGGTAAATGAACGATGTGAGAATATATATGCAGGCTGAATAATAAAATGGAAGCCCTTGGTGAAGAAATTACCCGTCTTTTTAAAGGTTGGACAGTTGCAATCATCTTTGAAGCTAAAAGGATAAATCTGGGTAGTTACATTAATTTGAGCCGTTAATTCATTAAACTTAAGATCTTGGATATTGTCAATTGCAACTTTATTTTGACCAAAGCCAAGTTTGACACCGGGTAAAAACTCCAGGCGATAATTTTTAAGTCTCAACCAATAATTAATCCCCAATTCAAAAGATTGATAGGCATTGTCTAAATTATTTCCAGAAACAGGATTCGATGCTTCACTATTCAAATTATGGTGAGTAGTAGCTAATTCGAGGCCAATTTGACCAGACGAAATTTGAATGAATAGGAGTGTAAAGGCTAATATGGAGAATTGTTTCATAACTTATTAACGCAAGCTACGAAGCTTCATTATCTTTGCACAATAATTTTTATATTGAAGGCTAAGAATTACCGAAAGGAAAAAGTACAATTGATTACATTAGGATGTTCTAAAAATCTAGTTGATTCAGAACAATTAATGACTCAGCTTGATCACAATGAATATCATGTAGAGCACAATCCGGATCATAGCAAACTGGCAGACATTATCATTATAAATACATGCGGTTTCATCGATCGGGCTAAAGAAGAATCCATAGATACCATTCTCCATTATGCAGCTTTGAGGAAAGAAGGAAAGATTTCTAAATTATTAGTGACAGGATGTTTGTCACACAGATACAAAGACAACCTGGAAGTAGAAATCCCTGAAGTTGATGGTTATTTTGGAACTATGGAAATGCCCACACTGCTGGCACGATTAAATGCTGATTATAAATATGAGCTCATTGGTGAAAGATTAACCAGCACCCCAAGTCATTTTGCTTATTTGAAAATTTCAGAGGGTTGTAATAGAACTTGTTCTTTTTGCGCAATACCTTTAATGAGAGGCAAACATGTGTCGGTAGAAATAGATCAATTGGTTAAACAAGCCCAGAACTTTGCTAAAAACGGAGTTAAAGAGCTGATTCTTATAGCTCAGGAATTAACTTATTATGGTTTAGATTTGTATAAAAGAAGGGCTTTGCCTGAATTGTTGGACCGACTTTGTGAAGTAGAGGGGATTGAATGGATTCGATTGCATTATTCTTATCCCTCTAAATTTCCACTAGATGTTATTCATACCATGAACAAACAATCCAAGGTTTGTAATTATTTAGATATACCACTACAACATGCCACCGATAGAATGCTTTCAGCAATGAAGCGACAAATAAATAAGAAAGAGACTGTTGAGCTCATCCAATCCATCCGACAAATCATCCCAGAAATAAGTTTGAGAACAACCATGTTGGTCGGATTTCCGGGTGAAACTGAAGAGGATTTCGAGGAGTTATGCGAGTTTATTAAAGAGCACAAGTTTGATCGCTTAGGTGTTTTTCAATATTCCCATGAAGAGGATACTTCAGCGCATGACCTGATTGATTCTGTATCTTCTGAAATTAAGGAATATCGAGCTCAACGATTAATGCAAATACAAGAAGACATTTCATATGCATTAAATGAAAAAAAACGTGGAAAACATTACAAGGTGATCATAGATCGAATTGAAGGTGAGTACTATATTGGACGAACAGAAGGAGATAGCCCTGAAGTCGATAATGAAGTTTTGATTTCTGCTAAACAATATGTTAGAATAGGAGATTTTGTAAATGTGATGATTCAGGACTCAACACATTTTGATTTGATTGGAGAAGTAGTTTTAAATTAAATGAACAAAACATCCATTTATCAGCGTGAAGTGACTCCAATGATGCAGGCTGCAACTGTGTTTGGATTGATACTGGTCATTTTTTTTGGATTGTATTTAAGTTACTTGTTTAAGTGGTATATGTATGATCCAATGGATATTTGGATGATTGGTACTGCTATGATGTTATTCTTTATTTTGTTTAATTGCATTTTTGGGTTTAACAATGAAAATATTACCATATACTTCTGGAACTCTATTTACAGTTATATTGTATTGGTATTGGTAACGTGTCTACTGTGCCAATGGATTACCAAGGTTTCTGTTTTTGATGCCAAAACGTATTCATGGATATTGGTTGTTTTTTCAATTGTGTATATTATTTTTATGACCGTTCTTGGATTAATTAAGAAAATTGTTTCAATAGCTATAAAACAAGATAAAAAATTACAAAATGAGGATTAATTATTTAATGTGTTTAATAGGATTATATTTATGCAGTTATTCCTGTTCTTGTCAGAAATCTGGAATGCAAAAATCCGGATCCAATGAAGTCAGTATGGATACTACCATTATTATTCCTGACAAAATTGAGCCTTTACAATTAACCGATGAAGAATGGCGAAAAAAATTATCCTCAGAATGTTATTACGTTATGCGAGAAAAAGGTACTGAAAGATCCTTTACTGGTAAGCTTTGGGATAATCATCAGACAGGTATATACCTATGTAACGCTTGTCAATTACCTCTGTTTAGCTCGGCTACAAAATTTGAATCTGGAACAGGCTGGCCAAGTTTTTTTAAACCTTTACGAAATGACTTAGTATCTGAAATCGTGGATGATACCTATGGCATGATTAGAAAAGAAATTGTTTGTAGTCGATGCAAAGGTCATTTAGGTCATGTATTTGATGATGGTCCTGCGCCCACGGGTCTGAGGTATTGCATGAATTCAGTTTCATTGAAATTTATTCCTTCGGGAAGTGTAGCTAAATAGATGTAAAATTTTTAAATATTAATATATTTATTTCATCCAGTCAAAATGAAATCCATATATGCTTCCAAAAATTACCAAGCTGACGATGGATATTATGACCAATGTCCATAATAGGGGAAAGTACCAGGAAGGAATTTTGGATCGATCCAGTTTTTCAGCAATCCAACTAATAGCTATTATAGATAAATTAACTAAAATGATCAAAACGCTAAGAAAAAAAGCAACATAATCATTAAATCCAAATAAGAATGCAAGAATTAATCCATATATTAAACAGATTTCAACAAAAGGGAAGGCTTTGGGTTCTTTCATGATCAAATAATAGATTCATATAGTCATTCGTTCAACAATAAAAAAAAACATGATAAGAGGTATTATTGTTTTGTTACTCATATTCAGTTGTAAAAATTTATGGTCTCAGGCTACTGATACTGCGCTTCAACGCAAGATCTATAATGAAAGAATTCAAAAGACCCGAATTGCTGATGTTTATATACCAATGAACACCAATGATGCGATGAATGAGCTATTAAGACTATCAGACTCTGTAGCTAGAGAAAAAATCAAAACGACCAAAGAAGACACCATCGCCAGTAAATTGCATTTTAGTCTAGGCAGATGGATGCAGATTAATTGGGGCTTTGATGAAGGGAGTAGGTTGAGTCATTATTATAGGACAAAAGGAGTTACTTATACTGATGATATGATTGATTTATTAATTAGATCTTTTTACCGTACTATAGTTAAACAGCCCATCGAAGAAGAGAAATTAATCCAAAAATACATTGATCTTAGAAAACAGGAAAATATTGAAAAAAAGAAAAAAGCTAAAGTAGTTCAAACAATTACTAGAACCAAAAAGCCCCATAATGAATAAATATATTCATTTCTAAATAGTTCTGAACTCATGAATGGAAATCCTGCTGTAGTTAGTGCAAAATATTATTTTGGAATAAAACCCTCTCCTCGAATCATTAATCTTAATATTCAGGAATATCAAATTTCATTTTTACATCCTGATACCCTAGAGCCAATAATATGGGAAGTTTCGAAAATCCACTTAATTACCTATAAAGTAGATCATTTAATTCTTCGATATGGAAATAAAGATCCATTTGAGTATCTTGAGTTAAATCAAAGTGAAGATATTGAAAGTATAAGGTCTAAGTTTGCTGCATCATCGCTCTTTAGTCAAAAATCTAATTTAAAAAGTAATGCTTCTTTGTTGGGAATCTTTTCAATCATAGCAGGTTTCGTACTTCTGCTGGGGTTCAGTTATTATTATGCATTGCCTTCATTGAATCAATGGGCAGCTATAAGGACGCCTAAGGAATGGGAAATTAAAATGGGAAACACAGCCATACAACAATTTTTAACAAATGAAAGGGAAGATGTAAAAAAATCCTATATTCTAAATCAATTCTTTGATTCCTTAGATATTTCTTCCAGCTATCCCATCAAATTGTACGTTTTGAATGACTCCATCATTAACGCATTCGCAATGCCCGGTGGGCATATCGTTGTATATAAAGGCATTTTGGATCGTATGTGTTCATATCAAGAATTGGTTGGATTACTTGGTCATGAATTTGCACATATCGAAAAGCAACATAGTTTAAAAACCATATATCAATCAGTTTCTTCTTATCTAATGATCTCTTTAATATTTGGTGATTTGACAGGTATTGCAGCAATTTTTGTTGAACAAGCCAACAATATAAAGAACTTAAGTTATTCGAGATCATTTGAATTAGAAGCTGACCAAGAAGGATTAAGATTAATGTTGGAAAGAAATATTAACCCTCAAGGAATACTTGACCTCTTCAATATTTTGAAAAGTACTCATACTGATAATCAACTCCAATCTTCCTTCTTTAGTACCCATCCACTTACTGAAGAGCGAATACAGAAGATTAAAGGCTCTTTAGTTCAAGGTGATTCTTATCATCACTCAACTGCATTGGAACAGTTGTTTTATGAGCTTCAAAAGGATTAAAAGCTCTTATTTTATAGGCAAATCCTACTCCTTAGCTCATGTTTGAAATATTTTATAGCTTTGCACCGTTTTTTTAAACTACACAGAATAAAGCTAGTTAAAGAGCGTTTCTGTATTTATCACCTATAAATTGGACAATGGAGCTACTTCGTTTTAATGAATTGATTAAGATTACTTGGATAAATCGTAAGTTGTTGAGTCTTATAGCTATAGGGACTATTATTAGTGCTTCATTAGTTTCTTATATTATTCCAGAGTATTACAAATCAAAAACAACAATCTTTCCGGTAAAATTATCGCAGGCACCGGTTAATGAGACAGCATTGAGGAGAGGGACGATTGCGGATTTTGGAGAAACTGGAGAAGCAGAGCAAGCTATTGAAATATTGAATTCTGATCGATTGAGTGATCGGGTTATTGAGAAACATGATCTTTACAAACACTATAAGTTTGATAAAAAAGATGCTCAGGCCAGGACCTTTGTTTTAAAAATGTATTCTTCCAATGTTTCAATCAAACGAAATAAATTTAATTCCATAGATATTACAGTAGTAGATAGAGATCCTAAAATGGCTGCAGATATTGCTAATTCGATTACTGCATATTTCGATACCATTAAGTATGAGGTTGTAAAAAATAGGGCAAATGATTTAATCAATAATTTAGAGCTTAGTCAAAGGAAACAAAATTTGGTTATTGACTCATTAAAAAAATTAATGGATACCTTTTCTATCAAGGGCGTTATGAGTCAATTTCAAAGAGGGTACTTAATTCAAGCCTATGCACAATCTAGTCCCAGCGAAAGAGTACATTTGAAAGAATTAGTTGATGCCAATATTAGATATGGAGAGGATTTTGATCGCACGGAACGCAATTTTGACAATGAAGATGGTACGCTCATGCTGATTAATAAATTCCTTACTCAAGCTAGGGCAGATGCAGAAACACAGTTTTCTCAGAAGTTTATTGTTGATGCTGCTGTTCCCGCAGAACGAAAGTATTTTCCGGTGAGATGGTTATTGGTACTGGTAAGTTTAATTTCAGCCATGTTTTTTTCAATTAGTATGTTGATATTGAAAGAAAAAATGCCAGAAATAAAAAAACAACTTGACTTGTGATAGAATTGCTCTTTGATAAAAAGAATAGAATAGTTTTTTGGATTAGTATTTTTTTTACATGCTTATCTGTTGGTTTAGTTTATTTTGATGTTTACTATCTCTTTTTATTGCCTATTATTTTATTTGCCTCAATAGTATTTTTATTTAAGCCTGATGTTGTCTTTTATAGCCTGGCTTTTTTAGTTCCTTTATCCATTAATCCTAACGATGTTGATTTGGGACATTTAAGTTTGTCAATTCCTACAGAGCCTATGCTGTTCTTGTTGGTATTAATATTTGTATATTACTTAGTGTCTGAAAAAAACATTAACACCAAAATATTTACACATCCTTTTTCGATTCTTATTTATTTTTATATTTTTTGGTTGCTGATAACTACGATTACAAGTGTTGACATGATCGTTTCAATTAAGTTTGTCATTGCTAAAATTTGGTTTATCGTGCCGTCGTATTTTTTAGCACATTTTTATTTCAAAAAAGAGCAGAATATCATTTCGTTTCTGACCTTATTTATTTGTGGAATTTCTATTGTTGCGGCTTATAATGTCATTCATTTAGCATCATTCAATTTTGAAGACAAGCCTTCTCAATGGACTATGCAGCCTTTTTTTAAGGATCATGCAATATTAGGTGCTATTTTGGCTATAGCAATACCTATTTCTTTTGGTTTAAGAAGTTATTTTAATAGTGATGTTATTAGGAAAAATATTTTTAGTATTATTTCAGTGATTTTAATCATTTGTTTAATATTTACTTATTCAAGAGCTGCATGGGTTAGTGTTATTCCAGCACTGTTATTGTTTTTCTTATTAAAATTTAAATTCCGTTTTTCTACTTTGTTTTCAATAGTTGTTGGATTAATAATCATTGGATTATTTAATATCAATGCTATTTTAGATAGTCTAGGTCAAAATAAAGTCGCTAGTTCAGATGACCTGGTTGAAAACGTAGAATCAATTACAAATATTAGTTCAGATGCTTCAAATTTGGAACGAATTAATAGATGGTCATGTGCTATTGATATGTGGCGAGAGAAACCTTTTTTTGGATGGGGGCCTGGGACCTACATGTTCAATTATGCTCCATTCCAGCTTAGTGCCAATTATACTGAAATAAGTACTAATTTTGGGGATGTAGGTAATGCTCATAGTGAGTATTTAGGACCTCTGGCGGAAACTGGAGTTATTGGTTTATTGATATTCTTATTAATGTTTATAATGGTTTTTTATTATCTCTTTAAGGTTTATCATGTAGCTAAGGAAAAGTCGTCCAGAATCATCATTTCAACAGCAGGATGTGGATTGATTACCTATTTTGTTCATGGATTTATGAATAATTATTTGGATACGGATAAGGCGGCAGTAATATTTTGGATCTTAATAAGTGTAATAATCAGTTTTGATATTAAGAACCATAATAAAACAAAACTTGAAATTAGTTCTGAGCAACTATAATTAAATTTGGAGTCAATGACATATGTTTTGATGATCGTCCGGTGGAAAAAATCAATATTTTAATTTTTAGTTTTAAAACACTCCAAAATACTTTTCTAATAAATTCTTTCAGGAAACCATTGACGCGAATATAGCTTGGATAAATGTTTATGTTATGATATCCGATGCTTTTAAATAATTGAACAGCTGATTGGGTATTCAAATAATTCTCATGGGTAAAATCACCATTCGCATATAGACTAGCATAGGGAGCATCCATATTAGGTGTTCTGACAATGATTGTTCCAGCATCATTTAAATTTAGTTTTATTAAATCAAGAAGTTCTACCAATTCATCTTTTGTAAAGTGCTCAATAATATCCATGCAAGAAATTAAATCATATTTTGTTTTGGAAAGTTTTAAAAAGGCTACGATGTCACCGATTTTTACTTCTGTTAAGCCCATTTGATTGGCAATAGATACTTGTTCACTTGAAATGTCAATACCTTCTATTCGTTCGTAACCACTTATTTTAAGTGCGTTTATAAATGAACCAGTGCCACAACCTAAGTCTAATATTTTGATGGATTTATTTTTATTTATTATGGGTATTATTTCTGCAATAAAAACTTTGGTTTCTTCTTCAAATTTTGATTGAATAGATTTGGTGGTTAATTGACCGGCTTGAGTAGAGTAGTAATTATTATATAAAATGTTTCGGTACTTCATTAGGATTGTTTTGATAAATATATTTCAACAAAGATAAAATAATTTATTAGAATTCAATAGTGATACCAATGCTTGGTAATCTAACACCAACATTGTCTTTGATTTCTTTTACTTTGTATCTCTGTTCTGATAAGGGGGCATTTGGGTTTTCAATGATTGGACCACCTATTGGTTGATTATTAGTGTCTAAAGGTCGGTCTAAAATAAGTGTTTTGCTGGGAATAGAACTTCCGGTTACGTTTTCCACATCCAAATATAAATTTAAATTCCATTGTTTGAAAAACCATTTTTTATCAACGCGGAGATCTATTTGATTTATAGCTTGGCTTCTTAATGAATTGATTTGATTATAATCTAATATTGCCTTTCCATTAATGTCCCATGCTAGCTTTAGATTGGATTCAGCCAAATTGGGAGTATAGGGGAGTCCGGATTGGAATCTCCAATTAATACCTATTTCCCAATTTTTCTTAAATCTTTTTCCAGCGGTCATATTATATATCGAACGGCTGTCCCATGCCGAAGGAATGTATGAATGATTTTTATCTTCAAATTGACTATTTGCAAAAGTAAGTGAAATGATTCCATAAAATCCTTTGATTAATTTTTGTTGATACATTATTTCCAACCCATAACTTTTGCCTTTAGCAAAAGGTGAAGCTGGTTCATTTCCAATGATTCCAAAATCACCACCTAGATTTGCGAGTGTTATACTATCTTTTAATAGAATGGGATAATTATGATATTGCTTTAGAAATCCTTCAACTGTTAATTGTGACTTTGAAGTTGGCCTATATGCCAATCCCAGTACAAAATGATTGGCTCTGATGTATTTAATTCCATTTTGACGATTTACAAATATTGAATTGTTGTCTTTGTAACCAAGTATTGTGTATGGAGGAAGTTGGTAATATATTCCGGTATTTGCATTTAGATCTATATTTTTTTTGAGTTGGTAAGAGAATGATATTCGTGGTGAAATTTGAGTGAATGGGTTAGACATTCCTTTGCTATATGAATTACCATCAAATCTTAAACCAATCGAAGAAGTTAATTTTTCGTGTAATGACTTTTTACTATATTGACCAAATAAACCGTATTTGTAAAATGATATTTTTGAATCGTATTCTAATTCTACGACTTGTTGAGATGAATATATTCTGTTAAAAGTTTGATTATTGTATTTAATTTGTTCGGCAGTAAAACCATAAGTAATTTTATGGGTTCCAGATCTTTGTGTTTTTTCTATCCGCAATTTATTTTCAATTTCCTGTGATGTGTAATCCAGTATTTTATTTTCTAATTTCGATTCGTCATTGTTTTGAAATTTTTGAGCATGATTGTTGAGCATGTTTCTACTTAATACAAAGGTATAGTAACCATTTTTCTTGTAATGTTTATAAACAATGCCATTGGTGTAATTCCATTGTTTGCTAATAGGTAGATAATTGAGAATGTATTGTTGACTTTCTGTTTGGTTGGCTTCTTCATTGAGTTCAAAATCATCATATGCTCCAAGACCAATGAAAGTTATTTCATTTTTTTTATTGAATTTATGTTTTAATTTAATTTGAAAATCATTGTAAATGGGTAAAAATGGTAATTCTAATACTTTAAATAAAAATTGTAAATAGGATCTTCTTGCAGAAATGAGGTAAGTTGTTTTCTTGTCTATGGGACCTTCTAAACTTAATCCAATGTCGCTTGCTCCCAAAGTTCCAGAAAATCCCATGCGGTCATCTCGGCCATCTCGTTGTTTAAAATCAAAAACAGATGATAGCGCATTTCCTCTGTTGGCAGGAAAGGCACTACTTAGAAATTCTACTTCACGGATAAAAGCAACATTGATCATACCCACAGGACCGCCTGAGGAGCCTTGAGTTGCAAAATGGTTTATATTGGGTACCTCCACATCATCCAAGTAAAAACGATTTTCATTTGGCGCTCCACCTCGAATGATCAGATCATTCCTAAATGCCGCTGTGCTTGTAACTCCAGGAAGAGATTGTACTACTTTTGAAATATCTCTATTCGATCCTGGATTTCTATTAATCTCAGTTACACTAATAACTCTAAGTGAAAGAGGGCTTTCTTCTGATTTTTGAAATGCATTTGATTGGATAAGAATTTCTTGTAAATTTAATATAGACTCCGTTAATTGGATATTAAGTTTAACCGGCTTGTTATTGGTGACCTGAATCTCTGATAGGATCATTTCATTATACCCCAAAGCCCAGATTTTAATATTATAAATAGTCGATTGTAAATTATTGAGTTCAAAATAACCAAGTTCATTGGTCATTGTACCTATTTCTGTACCTTGAATTTGCACGTTTGCAAATGGAATAGCCTCATTATCAGTGCTATTTAACACATATCCTTGTATTTTACCAAATTGAGCAGTTGCATAATAATTGAGTAAAAAACAAATTAATATTGTAATGACTCTCATGTTTAGATTTTGAGCTTAAAACAAGTTCGCGGAACTATTGTTTTAATATATGATTATAAATGATCATATAATAAATATAGTATTCATTTTATGAATTTATGCCAAGTACAGTTATTGAATCCAAGTTTTAACCAGCTACTATTAAAAAAAAATCTATTTTTACAGATTAATTAATTCCTTTATATTTTAACTTATTATTAAAATCTTTATATATGAAATTAACAGCTTTTTCTAGATTCTTAATTGTGATGCTTATTTTGGCTGCTTTGTTTTTTGGATATCGACAATGCAAGCCTCAGCTCGAAGAAAAATTTGGGAATAAGGTAGAGCCTACTGAAAATACAACACCTGCTGAGGGTCAAGTTGGTGGTGAACAAATGAATGAAAATAAAGGTGGAGCTGCCACTTCATCAGATCCAAATGCTTCAAACGTTCCATTATCTAATGCCGCCAATACTTTTAGCTATGTTCCTGCTGAACCTATAAATGGAAAACTAAAAGGAGTAGTTGAATTGGGTGCCTCAGGTTTCAATTCTTTTATTATACGGGTTGATCAACAGAAAAATTGGAAATTGGAAAAAGCTGAATTTGGATCAAGTTTGGTATATGAAAATATGGCTACTGACGATGATATAAGGACAGGACTTAAAAATTATATAAGGGGAATGTTGGATTTTGGTGTGCCTGGAAAAGATATTCATTTTGTAGTCAGTTCCGGAGCTAAGTCAGAACCAAGCGTTGTAAAAATATCAAATGGACTTAAAGCACTGAATTATTTTGTTAATGAAGTAACACCACAACAAGAAGGTACCTACGGATTAAACTGCATTATGCCTCCGTCTTTTGAACAAAACTCCTTTATGGTGGATATAGGCTCTGGAAATACTAAAATTTCGTGGAAAACCGGAAGTGCCATTCAAGCTCTTGAATCTCATGGAGCCAAATATTTTCAGAAGTCTCTATCTGATCAGCAAGTTTATGATGATGTAAGAAAAACGGTAGGAAAAGTATCTGGAAATAATAGAAGTACTTGTTTTATCATGGGTGGAATTCCTTTTGAATTAGCCAAACAAAGCCGTAATGGAAAAGAAAGATACACTGTTTTAAAAGCACCTTTAGAGTATAAATCTACAGGTGAAAAACAAAAAGCTGGATTGAATATTTATAAGGCTATTTATGATGAAACATCTTGTAAGAATTTCGTCTTTGATTGGGATGCAAATTTCACCATAGGATTTTTATTAGGTCTTAAATAAATGGATTGTTTTACTATATCTAAAGAATTATGTCTGAATAAGGATAGGTTCAATATTCAATTGATTTTTGTAAACTGTTTAAGTAAACATAAGTTAATTTGGAATCTTACTTTAGTCCTTGCCTGCATATTCGCGCCTTTTTTAGGAAACAGTCAAGTTATATTAGTTGATCCTGTTTTTCCAACTGTAAATGATACGGTAGTTATAATATTTGATGCAAGCCAGGGAAACGCAGCATTGAAAAACTTTAATGGTCCGGTATATGTACACACTGGTCTTATTACTGATCAAAGTGTAAGTGGAACGGATTGGAAGTTCGTACAAGGTGCATGGGCAACAAATGACCCAAGACTTCTGATGCAATCATTGGGAAATAATCGCTATCAAATTAGATTGCACATCAAGTCATTTTATAAAATCCCGGATGGAGAAAAAGTCAATAAACTGGCTTTTGTTTTTCGTAATGTAAGTGGAAGTATTGTAGGTAGAGATGCAAGCGGAGCGGATATTTATTACAACCTATCTAAAGTTGATTCAGGATTTGAAAGTATTTTAATCAATCCTGATATTCCATTTTTATTGGTTCAGAATAACGATATAATTCCAATCCAAATAGCTTGTTCCAAGAATGCTGAAATTAAAATATTTCAAAACGATATTTTATTAATCGATAGCTTAAAAATTAATAAACTAAACTTCAATATTACTGCACAGTCTAATGGACAATACGATATTAGAATAGAATGTAACAGTGGAACTGAAACTCGAATTCATCAATTTCGATTCATAGTTGATGTCAATACAACAATTGAAGATCCTCCAGCCGGAACACAACCAGGTATTACTTTTTTAACTGAAAATTCAATAAGACTTGCCTTGGTTGCTCCATATAAAAATAATGTTTTTGTTCTGGGAGATTTTAATAATTTTTTAATGGATCAGAAATATTTAATGAAGCGAAACATTAAAGGAGACTTGTATTGGATAGATATTTTGCCGGTAAAACCTGGATTTGATCATATGATTCAATATCTTATTGATGGTCAAATTCGCATCGCAGATCCTTTAAGTACTTTAGTCTTAGATCCTAATAATGATTCAGGAATTGATTCAACAACTTATCCTGACTTGCCCAAATACCCATATGGAAAAACAACAGGGTTTGTTAGTGTTTTAAATTCTACTTCATCAAATTTTAATTGGAATCATAATGATTTCAAACGTCCTGCAAATGACCAGCTTTTTGTATATGAGTTATTAATTCGGGATTTTGATCAAAAGCATACCTTTAATGCGATTACTGAACGATTATTATATTTAAAGGAATTAGGAGTAAATGCTATAGAATTAATGCCTGTTAATGAATTTGAAGGAAATCAATCATGGGGATATAATCCTTCATTTCATATGGCTTTGGATAAATACTATGGTTCTAGACAAGCTTTTAAAACAATGATTGATTCAGCTCATAGTCTTGGGATTACCCTTATACTTGATGTGGTATTTAACCATGCCTTTGGTCAAAGTCCATTAGCAACCATGTATTGGGATAAAAACAATAATGCGCCTGCTTCAAATAGTCCTTATTTAAATTCGATAGCTAAGCACCCTTATAATGTTGGGTATGACTTTAATCATGAAAGTATTTATACTCAAAACTATGTGAAACAAGTTCTAAAATATTGGATGGAAGAATTTAAAATAGATGGATTTAGATTCGATTTATCTAAAGGATTTACTCAAAAAAATTCCGGTTCAAATGTTGACCTGTGGGGACAATATGATGCCTCGAGAATTAATATTTTGAAAAATTATGCGGATTGGATATGGTCAATAGATAACAAATCTTATGTTATTTTAGAGCATTTTGCTGCAAATCAGGAAGAAAAGGAATTGGCAGATTATGGGATGATGCTTTGGGGAAATGCTAATTATGTCTTTAATCAAGCTACAATGGGATATGATCAAAATGACCTAAATTCAAGCCTTTACACCAGTCGAGGATGGAAAAACAACCATTTGATTTCATATATGGAAAGCCATGATGAGGAACGATTGATGTATAAAAATTTGCAATATGGCAATGGCACAGTGCAATATCAAATTAAAGAATTGAACACAGCACTAAAACGACAATTGTTAGCCAATGCATTTTATATTTCCACACCTGGCCCGAAAATGATCTGGCAATTTGGGGAGTTAGGATATGATTACTCAATTAATTATTGTACGAATGGCTCAGTCAATACCAATTGTCGCTTAGATCCCAAACCTATAGTATGGGAATATACAACTGTAGAAAATCGACTGGATATTTATAAATTAATCCAACACATCAATCAATTTAAAAGTAAAAGCCAAATAGTGAATAGAGCTAAATTTACGGCACAAATAGGAGAAGGTTTACTGAAGCGTTTGCAATATACTTCTGATTCATTAAATGTTAATTTGATTGGAAATTTTGATGTTAGTGCCAATACCGGAATAGGTATGTTTCAGCATATTGGGATTTGGTATGATCTTGTAACTGGCGATAGTGTGAAAATATCTGATAAGAATGTTCAATTGAAATTTGAACCAGGACAATTTAAATATTTTATTGATGATAGAAATTTCGTTTCAGTAGAAACACACCCTGAAGAGGAGCAAATTGGAATATTTCCAAACCCTGTTGTTGATTATATTTATATAAACACCAACACCCCTATATCAAAATTATTCTTATATGATTTACAGGGTAAAATGTTGTGTTCTAAAGACAACAGTGAGATTTTTGATCATAGGATACAATTAAATCATTCGTATCCAAGAGGAATTTATTTTATCAGAATTTTAATGGCAGGTCATAAAATTATTTCTAAAAAATTGATATTCAATTAGTTGTAAATATTCTGATATTATTATTCAACAAAGTCAAGAATTAATCAGCTTAAGCCTAACTTTTTACAAGCCTATTTGTTAAAATTTTGTTACTTTTATATTATTTTATTGTTGATTTTAATGTGCTATCGGATGAATCAGAAACATTACTCCTTATTACTTTTATTTTTCCTGTTTTTTAGTTTTTCAAATATTCATTCCCAGAAATTGTTGACTGGGAAGGTGACAGATTCAAAAACCCAAGAAGCCTTAGTTGGTGCTATCGTTAAACTTGTTAAAACCAATTCCATAGTCCTTACGGATATCGAAGGGAATTTTACGATTCAATCCACTATGGATTCAGATGAAATACTTTTTTCGTATACAGGATATGAAACGATACAAATGCCAATTGGTGGACAAAACTATTTTAGCATAAATTTAGTTCCAGGGAAATTATTGGATGAGGTAATTTTAATTGGGTATGGTTCGCAGAAGAAATCTGATAAAACAGGTGCTGTGATGACTGTTAATTCTAATGAATTAAATATTGGAGGCCTTAGTGATCCTATCCAAGGGCTTCAAGGAAAAGTAGCTGGTGTTACTATTTCAAAACAAGGTGGTGATCCAAATGCAGGATTCACAGTAAATATTAGAGGCGCTGCAGGACTTACATCTGGCACTGGCCCATTGTATGTTATTGATGGCGTGCCGGGCGTAGATCCTACAACGGTTGCAAATAATGATATCGAATCATATAATGTTTTGAAAGATGCCTCATCAACTGCCATTTATGGTTCAAGGGGTTCCAACGGTGTCATAATTATCAAAACAAAAAATAGTGGATTATCTAAAAGTGATGAGAAGGTTCATAAAGTTGAGTATAGTGGCCAATACGCATATGATCAGGTATCAAAAAAACTTAATTTCCTGAATAGCGGTCAAATGAGAGATTTTGCAACAAAAACGGGTAAAACCTATATTGATAATGGTGCAAATATTGACTGGCAAGATGCTATATTTCGTACGGGATTTACCCAAGACCATTCATTAGCTTTTTCTGGATCAGATAATCATTCTAGTTACAGAGCTTCATTGTCAAATTTAAATATCAAAGGCGTTTTGGATGGATCAGGTAAACAAAGAACAATTGGTCGTTTGCAATTTACTCAGAGCGGATTAAAAGATAGACTTACCGTTTTTGCAGGAATTGGGGGCGCAATAGAGCATAGTGATTTTGTAAATTATGGCAATGGAATTTCTCCCACAAATGTATTGTATCAAGCTTTCAGAAGAAGTCCTACAGATCCAATTTATAATGCAGATGGAACTTACTTTGAAACAGATCGCTCTTTTCAATATTTTAATCCTGTGGCAATCATTAATGAGACTCAAAATGAACGGGATGCAAAACGATTTTTTGGTAATTTGAATGTTAGATTAAAACTTTTAGATCATTTGGTTTTAGGAGTTAATGGTGCATATACTAGGAATGACTCAACAAGTTTTTATTTCGAACCAAGTTATGCGGCTTCAAATACCACTAAAGGTTTTGCAAAGAGGACATATAATAATGGAAGTAGCCAATTGATTGAAACGACCTTGAATTATGACTTGAATTATAGAAACAAACATAGTTTCAATATCCTAGGTGGACATTCCTATCAAAAAGATTCTTATGATGGTTTTTTTGCACAAGGAAAAGAAGCACTTTCTGATTATCTTAAATCATATAATTTAGGGGCATTAATTAATTTAGAACCTGGAAGTATTGGGTCTTATAAAAATGAATTTTTACAAGCCTCATTTTTTGGAAGACTCGTTTATGATTTCAACAAAAAGTATTATTTAACAGCGACAATGCGTCGAGATGGATCATCTAAATTTGGAAAAAATAATGAATGGGGATGGTTTCCATCAGCATCAGTTGCCTGGAATATTATGGGGGAATCTTTTATGAATTCTGTGCATTTTTTTGATGACTTGAAATTAAGGATTGGATACGGTATTGCAGGAAATCAGAATATTCCTACTAATGTAGATGCAATATTTTATATCCCGTCTGGAACTGCAATAGATCCTGAATCAGGTAATAAAGTGATATCATTTCAAAATAATGGTGGTGTTAATGCCAATCCTGACTTAAAGTGGGAAGAAAATGCAGAGTTTAATATTGGTTTAGATTTTGGAATTTTGAAAAACAGACTTTCAGGTTCATTGGAATATTATCGAAAGACCACATCTGATTTAATATACAATTATGAATTACCAGTGCCTCCAAATAAAAATCGGTTCATTTATGCCAACGCAGGTCAAATTACAAATAATGGGGTAGAAGTTTCACTTTTTGGTATTGTGATAGATGCTAAAAAATTGGATTGGAAAACATCGTTTACTTTTTCAAAAAACAATCAAAAGACCAAAAAATTAGCAAACGACAAGTATGATTTGGATGAAATTAAAACACTTTATGTTTCAGGTCGCGGATTAGTAGGCGGAGAAAATTATTCACAAGTAATTAGACCGGGATTTGAAATTGGTACATTCTTTCTACCTGAATATGCAGGACTTTCGGATGATGGGAAATTTTTATTTTATACTAAGGCTGGAGGTGTAACACGTGACGTGTCTAAGGCAGAAAGACGTGAAGTAGGCCACGCTCAACCTGATTTTAGTTTAGGTTGGTCAAACTATTTAAAATTCGGAGCACATCTAGATGCGAGTATTGCTATGCGAGCAGTAGTTGGATTTGATGTATTAAATGTTACGAGATTGGTATTTAGTAATCCTTCAGATTTGCCTACATTGAATGTTTTAGAAGAAGCATTAGATGAGTATGATAGAGGGTTGACAAGTTCCCCTATACTAAGTGATTATTATTTGGAGGACGGGACTTTTCTTAAAATTGATAATGTAACTGTGGGTTATAATTTTGGATTAAATAAATCCAAATATCTCAAAGGTTTCAGAATATATGTTGCTGGTTCCAATTTATTAACTCTTACCCGGTACAAAGGACTTGATCCGGAGTTGAGTTATGGTGGCGTGGAATTTGGCAGAGATCAATATGATGTTTATCCTAAAACCAGAAGTATTACTTTGGGATTAAATGCTACTTTTTAAAAAATTTATATCAGTGTTATTTTTGAAATAAAATGTTTATGAAAAAAATATTCTTTTGTTTATCCATATTTTTTCTTTTGTCTTGCACAAAATTAGATGAAAAGATATTTGATAAAATTCCTGAGAGTGAATTTCCTGAAAACGAAGCTCAGGCAGCATTAAATATTATTCCTACATATAAGGAGTTGGCTGATTTAATTGATGATGCGGGATGGTGGTTTTTAGCCCAAGAAGTTACGAGTGACGAGTTGGTTTTTCCGGTAAGGTTAACTGATTGGGAAGATGGAGGTAAATGGCGTGTATTGTATCAACATGACTGGAATAATAATGTTGATGCGGTGAATTCAATGTGGGCGCATATGTATGATGGCGTATTTGAAGCGAACAAAGCAATAGATGAATTATTACCCTTTGCTTCAGTTGAAGCTGCTAAAATTAATATTGCGAAATTAAAAACTTTAAGAGCGTTTTATTATTATTTATTGATTGATAATTATGGTAATGTTCCTTACGTCACTTCTTTTTACACTGCAGAATCTCAACCCAAAAAAACACCTCGAGAAACCATTTATAATAATCTAATTGCCGATCTTAAGGAAAGTATCCCGTATCTTGCAGTAAGTACCAAAAAGTATGCTGTTTCAAAAGGTTTGGCTTATTCCATATTAGCAAAATTATATTTGAATGCAGAGATATATACTGGAAAACCTCAATGGAATTTAGCAGAGAATTATTGTGACAGTATCATCCAATTGGGTGTTTATAATTTAGAATCAAAACCATTATTACCGTTTATCGCAAAAAATGAAAATTCAATTGAAAATATTTTTACCATTCCTTTTGATTCAAAAAGTTTGAAAGGTTTTAGATTGCATATGAGGACCTTACATTATTTAAGCAATCAGACGTTTGATATGCTTGTCGGTCCTTGGAATGGTTGTGCAGTTACTGAGCAACATTATAATACATTTACGGATGATGATCTGCGGAAGAAGGGATTTATAGTAGGACAACAATATACCTCAGGCGGTCAGATTCTAGTTGATTTAACGGCAGGTTCTAATCTCATTTTAAAACCACGAATTCCTGCATTGGTCATGGATGCATCTTATAAACTAGATGAAATCAGAATGTCCGGAGCTCGCGTTGGAAAATATGAAATTGAACCAGGTACTGATGAAAATCTAAATAATGACTTTCCATTATTTAGATATGCTGACATTTTATTAATGAAGGCAGAAGCTAGAATACGTCAAGGACTAAATGGTGATCAATTTGTCAATATGGTGCGTGTCAGAGCAGGAGTTTCAACTTGGTCTGGAACTACTTTGAATATGATACTTGCTGAGCGTGGAAGAGAAATGTTTTGCGAGGGACATAGAAGACAGGATTTAATACGATTTAAAAAATTCAATGATCCTTGGTGGGAGAAAAAAGCGAGCTCAACAGATCAAAGTACATTTCCTATTCCTCAATGGGCCATTGATGCTAATCCTAATTTAGGTTTATAAAATTATTCATAACTATAAAATTTTTAAAATGATGAAATTGTTTTTCTTAGAATCAAAATTCAGAACGCTTTTGTTACTGACTTTTATTGTGTCTTCACTTTTTACAATTAGCTGTAATAAAGATGATGATGGTACTACCACACCTACTACTGAAGATGGTATTTACATAAAAGGGCCAGCTACAGCTTTCACAGATTTTAAAACTGCAGCATTGATGGTGAAAACACGAAATGAAGTACTTAATGCAGAAGTTAAAGTACCACGTGAATCACTTTTAGAACTTTATATTCCTGTAAAAGCAGGATCAGGAGGTTTTAATATTGTGCAAGTTGCCGGTACAACTAAAACTACATATGGTGCAGGAACAGATTTTGCAAAAGTGGATTCTGCTAGCCTGGATGTTGATGAACCAAAGGAAGGATTATGGAAAGGTAATCTAGTAGAGACAACGGCTCCGTTTGTAGTGCCAGAAGATGGATTGTATCATGTTATTGTGGATTTAGTTCTTAAAAAAGTTGCCGTTGCAAGAGTGAAGTATGGTGTAATTGGTGGTGCTACTCCTGGAGGTTGGTCTACTAATACACCGATGACCGCTGCATTTAATTTGAACAAAATGGTTTTTGAAGTAAGTGATGTGTTGATGTTAAAAAATGACTGGAAGTTTAGATATTCTAATGGATGGAAAATATTTTTTGACAAGACAACAGATGTAGGATTTAATAAAAAAGGTGTTTCTGTAAATACTAATTTAGGTGGTGCTGTTAATGCATTAGTTGCAGGTGGAGATAATATTTCTAATGCAGTATATGCTATCTACAAATTCACTTTAACATATGAAGTGGGTAAAGGCTTTACGGCTACTCAGGAAAAAACAGGAGAAGGGCCAACTCTTGCTCAGTATCCTGAAAAACTGTATATGATTGGTGATGGAGTAGGTGGTTGGGATTGGGCAACTATTGATTTGCCCATGGTGCCGGTGCACAGTCATCCTGAATTATTTTGGAAGATTGTTAAAACTGAAGGAACCGGTGCTTTCAAATTTGCTCCTGGTAGAGAATGGAAAGGCGATTTTGGTAAAACTGGTTCTGCTACCAATGGTGTTTTTGCAAAAGGTAGTGATAACGTAGATGTTCCGGCTACAGCTGGCTTTTATTTAGTTGTGGTCAATCTAAAGGATGAAACCATCGAAGTGGTTCCTGCCGCTGTCTATGGAATTGGTGATTGTTTTGGTGGATATGACCCTGCAAAAGCTGAAAATAAATTCAATTCCGATGCATCTTCAGTAAGCCTTACTAAGGCTTTATTAGCTGGTGATTTAAGATTTCATGTTGCTGCATCAACATTGAAATGTGACTGGTGGCAAGCTGAATTCATGGTACTTAATGGAAAGATCGAATATAGAGGAACTGGTAATGATCAAACTAGAGTTAATGTAACGGCTGGTAGTCATACCATTACTTTAGACTTTAAGGCTAATACAGGAAGTGTAAATTAATTAATAATAAATTATTAAAGTATAAAAAAAAAGCGAACCTAAAATGGGTTCGCTTTTTTTTTTACTATTAGTATTCTATTCAGTCTTTATTCTCAAGCAAAGTATTGCAGCAACGCACATAAAAGCTCCGCCTAAAACAACTGCATAAAGACTATTGGAATCTAGAACATGTTTCATAAACCAACCGAAACCGAGAGCAGCAATGATTTCAGGAATGACAATAAAGAAATTAAAAATACCCATGTATACACCAACTTTATTACTCGGTAAATGTGGTGCAAAAATCGCATATGGCATTGATAATATACTGGTCCAAGCTATACCCACTCCCGTCATAGTAATAAGTAATCCATATTTATTATGAATAAAAAGCACAGACATTAATCCAATACCTCCTGCTAACAAACAAATCATGTGAGCTTTTGAATTTGAAATTTTCTTAGCCAATTGGTTCAATATAAAGGCAAATAAAAAAGTTATTAATGAATAGAATCCAAACATAAGTCCCCCCCAAGCAGAACCTTCTTTATATAAAGGATCTTGAGGATTTTGTGCCCCAAATACATGAGTTGCCACAGCATCTCCAAAATAAAACCACATAAGAAATAAACCCATCCATGAAAAAAACTGAACCAACGCAATTTTAGACATGACCGAAGGCATGGTCTTAATATTATTTATGATATCAATAAATCCATCAATGGTTTTTTGTAAGGCAGATTTTTTTTCTGGACTATGAATCGAAGATTCCTGTGGTGGATATTCTTTGGTTGTTAAAATGGTATAAAGTATGGCCCCAATAAAAACTAATGCCCCGATATAAAAAGAATATCTAACGGTCTCAGGAATAGCTTGGTCATTGGTGTCGGTTAAACCCATAACATGAGTAAAAATCCAAGGCATGGAGGATGCTATAACTGCGCCTAAGCCAATGAAAAAACTTTGCATGGTGAATCCAGCAGCTTGTTGTTTTTTAGGCAACATATCTGAGACGAACGCTCTGAACGGTTCCATGCTTATGTTTATCGATGCATCTAATATCCATAACAAACCTGCGGCCATCCATAGGGCAGAACAATTAGGCATTGCTAATAAAGCCAAGCTTGATAAAATGGCTCCAACTAAAAAATAGGGTTTTCTTCTACCAAATCTATTCCAGGTATGGTCTGACATATAGCCAATGATGGGTTGCACTAGTAATCCGGTCATTGGTGCTGCCAACCATAGCAATGGTATTTGATCCCCTGAAGCTCCTAGATATCGATAGATAGAACTCATATTTGCCATCTGAAGTCCCCAGCCGAATTGAATTCCTAGAAATCCAAAACTCATGTTCCAAATTTGCCAAAAACTTAGTTCCGGTTTATTTACTTTATCCATTTAGTAGATATTGATTGATTAATGAAAATCAAATGTAAACAAATTATTAATGTCGGAAGATATTACCAATTATTATGATATTTGTAGGGTGAGGATTGGTGCTAACTTTATGAATTTGATAATAAAACGTTACTAATATTTCTAAAAATTCAAATAAATCATCGTGTCAATATTACAGATAATTTGCGGTATTGAAAAATCAAGAAGAAAAGGAGTTGTATGAGTAGGAATAACTCATCTGCAGGCTTCTGTTTGGAGGTGGTTGGATCCTAAGAATCTAAATGAGTTGGGAAGACAAGGTGAAGAAATTCCAGATTATAAAACCTATGTTTCTGAAACTAGTGGTAGTTTTTCTGGATTGGGTAGCAAAGTAAAAATGCGAAACAGATGGCAGAGGCAGAAAAATTGGTTCTAATTCTGATGAAATAAAAAAGAAATAATTTATGAAAAAATTAGTTTTGTTAATTTTAATCTCTGGATGTTTAAAGGATACTAATAATAATATTCTTAAAACAAAATTTATTAATTCAGAAATTCATTATATTAAAAATGTTGGAAAAAATAAATATCAAGAAATAGTATTTGATAGTCTCCAGCGATTATTAGCATTAAAGACAATGCTTAATAATAATAGAACAGATATAATTTATTTTACAGATTCTGGGACGATTGATTCGAAATTAATGTTTAACGATAAAGGTCAATTAGATGGCAAATGTTATTATTTTTATCCGAGTAATATTCTTAAATCAATAATAACTTATAAATCAGGTATTAAAATTGGTGTGGGTGAGGAGTTTTATGAAAGATCAGGAATTTTAAAAACAAGGTATTATTATGATATGCAAGGAACTTATTATTTTGCTGAGGTATTTTCAGATTCGACTAAGGATAAAAATATTACTTTTAACCCTAATAATCCAAACTCATACAACTTAATTAAAAAGAACATTGATGGAGAAGACAAAGAATATCTTTTAAAGCAAATGATAAAAATAGGACTTGATAGTTTAAAACAAATACATTGAATAAGCAAGTTTTATATCCCTTAGCTGGCATCAAGTCTCCAACTTGTGCCCAACCAATATATAAGTTAAATTTATTTCAGTAAATTTTCAATTCGATCCAATTGAATGCTCAACCATGATATAAAGTATTCTTCATTAAGGATTGCAAATATTTTAAGTTTAACATTTTCAATTGTAGTCATCAAAAAAAATCTAAAAATCAGTTTCTAAATAAGCAAAATATATTTTAGGCAAAATCATTTTTATCTAGTCTTGCCTGTTTAAGTACGGCAAGGAATGTCCCTTTTTTCATGTCTTTGCCACCGTGTAAAGGTACAATAACGGTTATGTTAGTAATAGGATTGTAAAACAAATGGTGAGAGCCTTTGGAACGTTTGAAAATATAGCCATGTTTTTCTAAAATTTTAATTAGGTGTTTAGGGTTCAGGTTCATTTTGTTTCCAAGGTTAAAGAGTATTCCAAGGTATTGCTATCGTCAGGTATAGCCACACCTCTTTCCTGCAACTCTTCAATATACAATTCAATAGCTTCTTTAGCCATTGAGATAGCTTCGTCCACATCTTCACCATAAGTGATACAGCCAGGCAATGCAGGGACTAAAACAGTATACCCACCTTCAGGCTCCTTGTGTAAATGAATTTTGTATGTGTACATATTTCTGAATTGTTTATATAAATGACTGATCTTACGAGTGCTTTAAAATTTAGCACTTGCTGAACTGTTGATGCAAAGTTAAGCTTTTTGATAAGGATTGGCAATAAGTTGTAGAATTTACATTTGTAAAATGTTTGTTTGATTTATTTTTCCTTGATGGTCAATTTAGACAATGCTCCGATTTACTCAGGTGCAACTTGCGCCTAACGAATACTTGATAATTCCGTAATTTAGTAAGATTCATCTTTAAAACAAAGGGTGAAATCACTTAATAAATAGGGAAAAACACCCTTGTTGGTTTAGTCGATTCGGGATCATATTTGTACCTGAATTATAGATTTAATTAGGATTCAATGGTTCAAAATGATAATCTTTTGAATTTAATTTATATCTTGTAAAGGATTGGATATATTGTAAATATTTGTATTGATGACTTTTATAGATCAAAAAACAACCGTATGAAATTATATAGTTATAAGAGAAATAGAACAACTTGGTTAATATCTATGATTTTTGCTCTATCAGGACTGAATTCGGGATTATTATTTGCTCAAGAAAATTCAGTTAATGATATTTTCAATTATGAAGTCCGAATTGGTGCAAATATCGATCTATATAGAGGACTGTTAAGTAATAGGAATTTTGTAAAGAATCAATTCAAAGGTCAGACAGGTATTAAAGTATTTGTGTCAGGAATGCTCAATGTGAATAGTCCGAACTGGATATTAGCGTATGGGCCAACCATTAGTATTTATAACAAGAGTCTCGGTAATAGTCAAGATCCACTAGAGAACGATATCCAAATAGATTTTTTGAACAGTTTTACCGCTGGAGTTGGGCTAAAACACACAGGTCATATGAAATATTTGCGAACCCTAGGAAATTCTCCAGCCTATGATTTGCGTCATGATTTTAATTATGCTTTATCATTAAGTGGAAATTTTTTAATCAATAATCATCATCGTAACCAATCCGTCGGTGCAATTAATGTAACACTAATTGACGCATTGACACTAAATTATTGCAACGATGGTGGCCCAGGTATTGAACACATTGGTTCTGGAGATAATTTTGATCGCTGGTGGACCGGTAGTGGAGGAATTTATGTTCATTCTAAGAAAACAAATCGGGCAAATCTGGGATTTAATTATTTTGAATTTACATTTGATCAATTCACTGGTTATTCTCCGTTAGTTTATGAATTGTCAAATATTCTAGGCGCAAATATTCCTGAATATTCATTATCCAAATCACCAACAACTAAGCAAACATTACCTTCAAGTTATAATTCTTCGGCTTACACCATGCGATTCTCTTGGGCTGAATTATATCCGGTTTCTTTAGAATTTGGGGTGATCGGTTCTTTAGTAGAACGAACTAAAAAATCAAGAAGAATATTTGGATTTCAAGACTTAATTCATGCATCTGGTGGGTATATATTACATCCTAACAGAGATGATACCCGACTGTTTTTTGGAGCAACTTATAATACCAGTATTTATGTTAAAGATTAATTTTCATTTCGTTTTACTTCTAGTCTTAAGTATCTTTTGTTCTAATTGTGCGATTAGATATTTTAATGATTCTGAATACAATCCCATTGGATTAGTAGAAGATAATAATGTAAGTGACAGAACACCTATAAATCAAATATTAGATGAAAAGACAGAGTTAATAGGTAAAAAAATTTATGATGTGAAAGCATATGTTGCCATTTATTCAGAATGTTTGATGGAAACACAGAATATTCAGTCCATTGCATTGAATTATCATGGCGATCCATGTTTGGAGTTTCCAATAGGGTATCAAAGATTTAGATTTTTTGAAATTATGGTTGGAAATGAAAACGATATCAGTTTAGATACACTTTACTTTTTTTTGTCTGAAAAATTGTCTGAAAAATTTAATCCTACATACGCTTCTTCTTGGGAATATGAACGTGCCAGGATTTACTATTTTGTGTCTGAGGGTCGAGATTCTTTACAAAAACCTAAAGTCGATTTTATTAATTTTAATCGTTATGTACGCAAACATAAAAGTATGTTTAATGGAAAAATGAAAACTTCTAGAAATTCAAAGGATAATTTTCAGTTTTATTTTAGAAAGGATTCTGTCAATCAATGTATGGTATTAAATAAAATAGTGTCTAAGTCTACAAATAAGATTAGTGGGACCAAACCTTTAATTTATGATGTTAATCAAATCTTGTTTGATGATTCAAATCCTTTAAATGGAATGAAATTATATTATGACCCAAAAATGAGTACACTTACTCAGGCATTATTGGACAAAAAAGTATTATACAGGTCAAAGAATTAGTCTTAAGCATTTTGGGATTGTGTAGTGTGAAGTTTAATATTTATTTACCTTTGCTTTCTAATTGAAAAAGTTATGTACGGCAAAACTCAAGAATCATTGCAAAGTGAATTGCAAGCTATAAAGGATGCAGGTTTATTTAAGAAAGAACGAATCATTATATCTCCGCAAGGTCCTGTTATCAGAACTACCGAAACTGCTGAAGTTTTAAATTTTTGTGCCAATAATTATTTGGGTTTATCATCTCATCCGGAAGTAATTGAGGCCGCAAAAGCTGCCATTGACTCACATGGATATGGAATGTCATCCGTCCGCTTTATTTGTGGTACTCAAGATATTCATAAAGAGTTGGAACAAAAAATTTCCACATTTTTAGGAATGGAGGATACCATATTATATGCGGCTGCTTTTGATGCTAATGGTGGCATTTTTGAACCCTTACTCCAGGAGGATGATGCTATCATTTCTGATGAATTGAATCATGCGTCTATTATCGATGGTATCCGTCTTTGTAAAGCCAAACGCTTTCGCTATAAACACAATGATATGTCTGATTTGGAGCAACAATTAAAAGATGCTGCCGGTTCCAGAAGAATACTCATAGTTACAGATGGAGCCTTTTCAATGGATGGGACCATTGCCCAATTAGATAAGATATGTGATCTTGCGGATCAATATCAAGCTATGGTTATGATTGATGAATGCCATGCTACAGGTTTTTTAGGAGCCACAGGTAGGGGAACTCATGAGTACCGAAATGTTATGGGACGAATTGACATCATTACTGGAACATTAGGAAAAGCTCTTGGAGGTGCATCTGGTGGATTTACAGCTGCGCGTAAAGAAATAGTAGATTTATTAAGACAAAGATCCAGGCCTTATTTGTTTTCGAATACAGTAGCGCCTTCTATAGTTGGAGCATCCATTAGAGTTATTGATTTATTGAGCCATTCATCAACTTTGCGAGATAAATTAGAGGCCAATACCAAATACTTCCGTAATAAAATGACAGAAGCTGGTTTTAATATCATTCCAGGGGATCATCCAATAGTACCTGTTATGTTATATGAAGCTCCGCTTGCTCAACAATTTGCTGCAGCTCTTTTGAAAGAAGGAATTTATGTAATAGGTTTCTTTTATCCTGTTGTTGCTCAGGGAAAGGCAAGAATTCGTGTACAGGTATCTGCAGCTCATGAAATTTCACACTTGGATCAGGCTGTTGCTGCATTCACTAAAGTAGGCAAGGAGTTAGGTGTTTTAAAATAAACAAATTATTTTGTTACTTCTTTTGTTTTTCTACTCCAGGTTAATGTTTTAAGGAGAAATTTTGGTAAGGCTTTTGCTCTATTGAAATTTTTCAAATTCAAATACCAGCCTATTTTTTTAAGAATTGGAATCTTAAATGTTTCTACAAATTCTATTAATATCCCATCTTCAGTTTCAATGTAAGCAAAACGGCCCGCTGCCTCACCCATATCAAAAGCTCCGGATGTGTCAACCGTAAATGGATAATTTAATGCATTGCATTTCTGTTGCAATTCATCCATATTTATAATGTCAAAACATAAATGTATATATCCTAAATCACCCCAATATCGATTTTCAAAAATTCGTTTACCAGATCTTGAAGTATTGGAAACAAGTTCGATAATCGAAGGTCCTAAAAGTTCACTAAATGGTCCAATACGTTTTTTACTATGGGTTAACAAAACTCTGTGAAATTGATTGGATTCATCATTAAATGACTTTACATCTTCATTGTAATCAAAAGTCTCACTTAATATGGTATCGTATCCTAATATATCTCTGAATAATACGAGTTGAGAAGCAATATCTTTAACGCCTATTGTTACACCAACGATTCCACCGGAATGTCCAATAGGTGGTGAATACATATCATTTGATTCAGATATTTCGATCCAGTTGCCCCACGGGTCCTTTGCAAAAAAATGTGGAATTCCAAATGGTTTTGTATGGATTTCAGAAACTGTATTAAGCTGATTTTTTTTAAAATAATCAAATGAATCTTGAATAGACTGTGTTTTTATTTTGGGACACATAATACCAAGATCACCAAATTGAATGTTAAAGCTAGGGCCTTGAGGTGTCCGGGACGTAAATTGCCAAAACTCAAATCCTCCTCCTCCCGCAAAATTCATAGCAAGTATAGCATGGCGATCACATACTTCACCGCCGGTATATTTTGTCATTAATTTTGCAGGACCAGCATCATTAAAGACAGGTATGTCCATACCTAAATGTTTACGATACCATTCCCAGGTATTATAGACGGATTGATTACCACAACCTATTTGTTGAATTCCACTAATATAATATGAATCCATGTATAATTTTGTATTTAAGTTATTGATTTCTTTTGATTAATAACTTTTGTAATAATTTTGGAAAAAACCTTTTTAAATAGATAGCTTTTATCTCTTTTCCTCCAAAATAACTTTCAAAGGTATTATGTTCAACAGCTTTAATGATCTTAGCTGCTAATATGTTTGGATCCATGCCTTTTGAAATTTCGTCATCCGTTTGAGTGAATTTGGCACCATTTCCAATCAAAGCGTTTGAAGCGATATTGGTTTTTGTATAACCCGGGCAAATTATATTTACCTTTATATTGTCCTTAGAATGTTCAGCTCGTAAGCAATCAAAAAAACCATGCAGTGCATGTTTTGCAGCACTATATCCGGATCTTAAAGGGGCTCCTATTTTTCCAGCTACACTACTTATGACAACAATTTGACCAGAACCATTGGTTAACATGTTGGGCAATATGAGTTTTGTCAAATTGATTAATCCAAAATAATTGACTTCCATTAAATCTCTGTAAACATTCATAGATGTATCCACAATTTTTGATCGCTGTGAAACGCCCGCATTATTAATCAGGATATCTATATGACCAAATTCCTTAAGTATGGATTGTGAGCAAACTTCCAATTGCCAAGTATTAACCAGATCTAAGATGATAATTTTAGATTTATTCGGATCCTTTAATTGTTTTTGAGTGGATTCTAATCTTTCTTGATCTCTTCCTGTCAAAATTAAAAATGCATCTTTTTTAGATAGCTCAATAGCAAGTGCTCGACCAATACCTGACGAAGCTCCAGTGATCCAAACTATTTTATTATTGAAGTATTTAGACAATGGTTCTATTTGAATAACTGTTTACTAAAAAATTAATGGGCAACTGCAAATTGGGATTGATATTGTCCGGTAACCAATTTATCTCGTACCTCAGCAAATGCTTTTAAACTGTGTTGTATATCTTCTGAAGTATGCATAGCTGTAGGTATTAGCCTAAGAATTATCATGCCTTTAGGAATTACAGGATATACGACTATGGAGCAAAATACACTGTAGTTTTTGCGTAAATCCATCACAATTTGAGTAGCTTCTTCAACACTTCCTTTTAAATAAACTGGAGTTACACAGGTATTTGTTTCACCAATTTCAAATCCATTGGCTTTGAGGCCATTTTGAAGTTGGGTGACATTATTCCATAGCTTTTCTTTCAATTCTGGTTTGGTTCTTAATAATTCCAATCGCTTGATATTACCTAAAACTATGGGCATTGGTAAGGACTTTGCAAAAATCTGAGATCGCATGTTGTATTTTAAATATTTAATAACGGCTTCGTCAGAAGCGATAAATGCCCCAATGCTAGCCATTGATTTTGCAAAAGTAGAAAAGTATAGATCGATGTCGTTTTGCACACCTTGTTCTTCGCCAGCACCAGCACCAGTTTTACCTAAAGTTCCAAATCCATGCGCATCATCAACAAGCAATCTGAATTCATATTTTGATTTCAATGCAACAATTTCTTTAAGTTTGCCTTGATCGCCACGCATTCCAAACACACCTTCTGTAATAACTAAAATGGAACCACCTGTTTCTGCAACTAATCGAGTAGCTCGTTCAAGATTTTTTTCTAAACTACTGATGTCGTTGTGAACAAAAGCAAAACGCTTGCCTAAATGTAATCGGACACCATCGATAATACTCGCATGACTTTCACTATCATAGACAACAACATCGTGCCTGTCTAGTAAAGCATCGATGACGGATTGAATGCCTTGATATCCAAAATTAAGAAGATATCCTGCTTTCTTACTGACGAATGATGCTAATTCTTGTTCTAGTTGTTCATGATATTTAGTATCTCCACTCATCATTCTGGCACCCATAGGGTAGGCCAATCCATATTGAGCTGCTGCTTCAGTATCGGCTTTTCTGACCTCAGGGTGATTGGCTAAGCCTAAATAATTATTTAAACTCCAGATAATCATTTCTTTTCCGTTGAATCTCATGCGATTAGAAATTTCACCTTCTAGTTTGGGAAACATGAAATATCCATTCGAGTCATCGGCATATTTGCCCAACGGTCCCATATTATCAATAATCTTACTAAATAAATCCATGGTCTAAATATTGTTATATTATCATTAAAAATCCAAAGATAGAAGAAAGATTTATACCGTAATTGAATCATTTAAAATGATTATTGTACGAAATAGTTCGTAGAAAATTTCTAAATATTCCAAAAGATCCGTAGAATTGCGTCTTATAAACAAAAAAATATGAAACAAATAACCATTCTTTTCTTTTTGTCATTGACATTCAATCTATTAGCTCAGGAAGCAAGGCTTTTGAGGTTTCCTACAAGCCACGATAATCGGATAGTTTTCTCCTATACTGGAGATTTATATACCGTAAATACTTCAGGTGGTGTGGCTCGTAAGCTTACCAATCATAATGGTCAGGAAATTTTTGCAAGATTCTCACCCGATGGAAAAACGATTGCATTTACAGGGCAGTATGATGGAAATAGTGAAATTTATACCATCCCTTCCGAAGGAGGAATTCCTTCAAGAATTACTTATACTCCTACTTTAAATAGAGATGATGTTTCTGATCGGATGGGGCCCAATAATATATGCATGACTTGGAGAGATAATGAATCTCTCGTTTTGAGAACACGCAGCACCGATTGGAATGATTGGAAAGGACAATTATTTTTAGCAAAAACAAACGGTGCTCCCCTCGAGCAATTGCCATTTCCTCAAGGTGGATTTTGTAGTTATTCACCCGATAAATCAAAAATTGCCTATAACAGGGTATTTCGCGAATTTAGAACTTGGAAACGTTATCGCGGTGGTCAAGCTGATGAAATTTGGATATATGATTTTAATACCCACCAAACGATTAAAATAACAGATAATGATGCTCAAGATATTATTCCGATGTGGTCTGGTAACAAAATTTATTATATTTCAGATAGAGATGCTCGAATGAATATTTTTTGTTATGATTTAATTTCAAAAACAACAAAAAAAATAACAACATTTAAAGATTTTGATGTTAAATTTCCTTCTATTGGAGATCAATACCTTGTTTTTGAAAATGGTGGTTACATCTATAAATTAGATCTTAAAACAGACAAATTTGATAAAGTAAATATTACCCTTCAAGAAGACTTTGCTATTGGAAGGAATAAATATGTTTCTGCAAAAGAAAATATTGAAAATTGGGAATTAGGTTCGGATGGAAATAGAGCCGTTTTTATTGCTCGTGGTGATATATTTACAGTTCCTGCAAAAAATGGCGTTATTAGAAATTTGACCAACACATCGGGAGTTCATGAACGCGCTGCTACATGGTCTCCTGATGGAAAAAACATAGCCTATATTTCTGATGCTACAGGCGAAGATGAGGTCTATATTATTGACCCAATGGGAAATTCAAAACCTGTGCAATTGACTCGCAAAAGTGACAATTATAAGTATGGTCTTAGTTGGTCTCCGGATTCTAAAAAAGTAGCATACAGTAATCGCAAGCAAGAAGTTTATTATGTTGATATTACATCCAAAGAGTCAACATTGGTTGTCGCTAATCCTGTGGGAGAAATAACAGATTTTAGTTGGTCACCTGATAGTAAGTATTTAAGTTACACCAATCCAATTCGTAAAGGAAATTCAGTGATTAATGTTTATTCATTAACAGAAAAGAAAAATTATCCGGTAACGGATTCATGGTTTGATTCTTATAGCCCCAGCTTTAGTTCTGATGGTAAATACTTATATTTTGTGTCCCAGCGAACTTTTGCGCCTTCTTATAATTTTGTGGAGTGGAACTATGCATATTTTGATTTAGCAAAGATTTATTATTTGACTTTAAGAAATGATGTAAAGAATCCATTTGAACCAAAATCAGATGAAGTTGCGGTTAAAGAAGAAAAGAAAGAAGAAAAGAAAGAAGAAAAGAAAGAAGATAAAAAAGATGATTCCAAAAAAACAGATGATAAAAAGACTGTAGAAACTTCAAAAAACATAGACTTTGACCAAATTGCAGGACGAATTGGTGAAATTCCAGGAAGTGCAGGAAATTATTTTGGAATTTCCTCTATAGGAGATAAAATTTATTATTTTAAATCTTCAATGGGAAATAAAAATAAAATGTATTTCTATGATTTAGTGGCACAAAAAGAAACTGAAATAGGAGACTTGTCTGGTTACTCTTTTAGTGCAGATAATAAAAAGATGATGACCTCATCAAACAGCAATTATTATATTTTAGATATTCCAACTGGAAAAGTAAATCTTGAGACCCCATTGAATCTATCAGATATGAAAGTCATGGTAGATCGTAAAGCAGAATGGAATCAGATTTATTATGAATGTTGGCGACAAATGCGAGATTTTTTCTATGATCCTAATATGCATGGTGTAGATTGGGAAGGTCTCAAAAAAAATTATGCAACATTACTCCCATATGTTAATCAAAGACAAGACTTAACATACATTATTGGTGAACTTATAGGAGAGCTTAATATAGGTCACGCATATGTTGGTGGTGGAGACTATGTTAAGGCCGACCGAGTAAATATGGGCCTTTTGGGTGCCCGATTAACCAAAGATCCTTCCGGTTTTTATAAAATTACAAAAATATTTAAAGGACAAAATTGGGATCGAGTTACTAGATCACCACTGACTGAAATAGGAGTTAATGCTAAAGAAGGGGATTATATCATTGCAATTAATGGCATAAAAACTAGTGATGTTGCCAACATCAATCAGTTATTAATCGCAACGGCTGACAAACAAGTTAAGTTGACTTTGAATTCCAAACCTTCCGAAGAGGGATCTAGAGTTGTAACCGTAGTGCCAACAAATGACGAACAAAAGTTAATTTATTATAATTGGGTAGAAGAAAATTATGAAAAAGTTAATAAGGCAACCAATGGAAGAGTAGGCTATCTTCATATTCCTAATATGGGAAGTGAAGGTCTAAATGAGTTCGTAAAACACTTCTATGCGCAATTAAGTAAAGAAGCATTAATCGTTGATGATCGTGGAAATGGTGGCGGTAATGTCTCTCCGCATATAATTGAGCGTTTGAGAAGAGAACCGGTACAAGTTACATTGATGAGAAACAGTATGCCTGCTTTTGAACCAAATGAACAAATTATTGGACCTAAGGTTGCCCTAGTTGATGAGTGGTCCGCTAGTGATGGTGACATCTTTGCATATAGGTTTAGAAAACATAATTTAGGTCCAATCATTGGAAAAAGAACTTGGGGTGGAGTAGTTGGAATTAGAGGAAGTTTGCCTTTGGTTGACGGTGGTTATTTAAACAGACCAGAGTTTGCTAGATACAATACAGATGGTACCAAATGGGAAATAGAAGGTCATGGTGTGGATCCGGATATTGTTGTTGATCTTGACCCATATAAAACGTTTAACGGAGAAGACGCACAACTCGATAAAGCTATAGAAGTGATACTTGCTGCTATGAAAAATAAATCCTATAAAGAACCACCTCCACCGGCTTATCCAAAAAAATAGTTCATATTTTTTTCTCAAACGGGTGAGAGACATTTAATTGGAGAAGATTTAATGACCATTTGTCGATTATTGTATGCTATTTATAGAATATGATAATCGACAATACTTTATTATTAGATCTTTGCTAATAAATATAAATATTATATTCATGAGATTTATTTCTGTTTTTATTATATTGTATTGCTTAGGTTTTTCTTCAAATGCACAAGTTGGAGGTATAGGAATGAATCAAGTTCCTGGCGTTGGCAAAATTTACGGTCAAGTCATAGATTCCATTTCAAAGGAACCTTTAGCCTATGCTAATATTGTCCTTAGAGAAGCGCTTGAAGATATTGAAAAGGACGGGCAACTTACTTCAGACAACGGAAAATTTGCTTTTAAGGAATTAAAAGGTATGAAGTATGAAGTAGTGGTAAGTTTTTTGGGCTATCGATCAAAAATTCTTGGGCCATACAAAATAAATAAGGAAATCATAGATCACAATTTAGGTAAGATTGAATTGAGTTCTTTAAGTCTAAATTTAGATGAAGTTGTTGTGACTGGGGAAAAAGAACTTATTGAAAATAAAATTGATCGTATAGTATACAATGCAGAGCGAGATATAACTTCTAAAGGTGGAAATGCAGCTGATGTGCTTCGTAAAACTCCCTTACTGACCGTTGATATGGAAGGTAATGTCTCATTGAGAGGTAGTACCAACATTAAAATATTAATAAATGGCAAGCCTTCTTCTATTATGGCTGGCAGTGTTCCGGATGCGATGAAAATGATTCCTGCAGATGTTATTCAAAAAGTAGAAGTAATCACTCAGCCAGGTGCAAAATATGATGCAGAAGGTTCAGCCGGTATCATTAATATTATAACTAAGACTAAAAAAGTTCATGGGACTAGTGGCTCTTTTAATGTGAGCGCGGGAACAAGAAGTAATTTTTTAGGATTGAATTTATCTTCACGAACTAATAACATTGGTTTTAGTGCCAATATTGGAGGGCATATGTGGCGTGGTAAAGGAACTTCAATTATAGATCGTACCAATCAATTGTCTTCAATTAATTCTGTAGTGAAGCAGGAAGGAGAGTCAAGTAATATTGGTGGTGGATTGTATACTCAAGTTGGAATGGATTATGACATTAATGATAAAAATAGCTTGACACTTTCATTGCGAACTCCCATTAATTTATTTGCCAATGATAATACCTTGACAACGTTCTCTGGTGTTTCTAAGGATTCGGTTCCGTTTGATTTTAGAAGAGTGAGCGATGCATTAAATAGAACGATTGGTGCGGATGTGAATTTAGATTATAAAAAGACATTCAGTAAAAATTCAGACCGTGAATTTTCAATGTCTTCACAATATTCCTATAGCAATAGAAAAAATGACTACACATCCGACGAATTTAATGAAAATAGTATTCTTACTTACCGGGAACTAAGTCCAAATCTAAGCAACAATCGAGAACTTATTTTTGCTGCCGATTATTTGCATCCCGTAAAAAAAGATATTAACTTAGAAATTGGTGCGAAAACCATTTTAAGAAAAGTGGATAGTGATATTTACTATGATACATTGAATATTAGTACCGATCTATTATTAAGAGATAACACCAGGAATAATTATTTTATTTATGGACAGAATGTTGCTGCAGGCTATACTCAGATTACATTTCCAATAATTAAAAATTTAACGGGCCGAGCAGGAATAAGATATGAACATACATTTATAGATGGTGATGTTCAGAATGAAACAAGTTTTGGTAATGACTATGCTACTTGGGTACCTTCAGGGCTTTTATCTTATGTGCTAAAGAAAAATACTACGATGAAGCTTTCCTATTCAAGAAGAATTCAACGGCCAAGTATGTTTTATTTAAATCCTTACATAAATTATAATGACCCTACTAATATTAGTTTTGGAAATCCTGAATTAAAACCTGAAATTACTGAATCCTTTGAAGCAACCTATGGTTATTCAAAAAATTTCAATAACGTTAATATTAGTATTTATCACAAAATTACTAATGATTTAATTGACAATTATAGGTATATAGATTCATTAGGTGTAATCAATTCGACTTATAATAATTTAGCAACGAATTATTCCAGTGGAGTGAGTATAAATGGAGGTATTTTTAAACTTGGTAAGATTATTTTAAACTCAACACTTAATATTTATTATCAGAAAATTGTTAGTGAACAATTTGTTGGAGTGAAAAGCAGCGCCTATAATTTTAGTTTAAATGGGTTTGCCAATGTTAATGTAACTCCAGTTTGGGGTATAACTTTATTCGGATTAATTAATTCACCGAAATTAACCACTCAGGGAAAGCAAGCTACTTGGTTTGTTTATAATGTTGGGGTGCGACGAGATTTGTGGAAGAAAAAGGGCGGCATAAGTATTGGTATTGATAACCCTTTTCACCCCAAAATGAATTTAAAAACCGAATTTTCTTCTTCTCAATTTTCCTATGTTGCTGATAATAAAGTTGAAGGGTGGGGTATTCGTGCTAGTTTAGACTACCGCTTTGGAAAGATGGAGTTTGGTGGCCCTCAAAAGAAAAAGAGAAAGGGTAATCTGAATGATGACTTGAAGAAAGAAGAAGGTGATGGGCAGAACAGTGGCTCTCGTTAAATTAAGACCAGCTGATAAGAACTTTTAATATCAAACACAACTGATTATCCCATGATCAACCTTAATTTCTATATTTTATTTTATTCCCAATTGGAATGATAAAATAATATTTGGTTCTTGAAATTCATTTGAAAATTGAATATTTAACTTTGATATTTCTTAATTATCTTTAGTCAAATATTTTGGAATGGATCCTGTTTTTAGTAAGATACAACAAGGGGTATGGACTGTATGGATGATTTTAGCTCTGTTGTTGTATTTTAGATTGAACGAGTTTATTCTTTTAAATCATTTGCATGATGTTCCTGATTTGGCCAGTAAAGAATGGTCCGGAAGTTTTAAGGATATTATGCTTGCTTCTCCATTAATATTTTTCTTAATAATAGTTTATTTTATTGGAAATAAGTCATTGGATCTAATAATCTCTATAATAGTAGGGTGTTACTCAATTCTTAATGTACTTATTTTGCAATATTTTTTCTATGGATTGCGACCTTTAGATACATTTGTTTATAGTTACCCGAAGAAAGAAATATTTTCAGCAATAAGTTCATCCAATCAATCTGTAGTATTAGTATTTATTCAATTTTTATTACCGATCTTGCTTGTTTTATATTTTAAGAAAAAACGAATTTTTTTCAACTCTATATTGAATTTTAAATGGATATTAATTTTAAGTTTAATTGGAATTTCTTGTTTGATTGTATATAAAGGAAAATTTTTTAAGCATCAGATTTCTATGAATAAATCTGTGTTTTTCTTCAGGAATTCATTCTATTATTTTTTAAATGAATCTGATGAATTAACAAATATGGTTGGGATAGGATCTCAATACCAAACTATTTTTCCACGACCTGATTACATCAGCAGTTCTTATCCTCTTTTGCATAAAATGGATACCAGCAATAACATGGGTAAATATTTTATACATTCAGATAAAACACCGAATATTTGTATTCTTATAATCGAAGGATTGGGAGATAAATTTATTTCAAATTATAAGGGAATTAATCTAATGCCATTTTTGGATAGTTTGAAATTTCAAAGTTTATATTGGGATCGATTTTTTACAGTGGGAGAACGATCTTTTGCGGCAGTTCCAAGTTTGACTGGATCGCTTCCATACGGGGAGCGTGGATTTATGTTTTTGGATCAATTGCCATTGCATCATACTTTAATGAATGTGTTGAATCCCAATCATTATTCAAGCACATATTTTATTGGGCAAGGTGCATGGTTTCATAACACAGACGCATTATTTAAATACAGTAATGCCAAGTGCATTTTTGATAAAGATAGTTTTGATCAGAGATTCCAAAAAATTATAGTAGGCCAGGATAAATTCTTTTGGGGTTATAATGATAAAGATCTATTTGAACAATCCATTCAAGTAGTTAAGAAGCAAGGTTTTAATACCCGATTGGACGTTTATTTTACGGGTTCTTCGCATGCGCCCTTTCAGATTGCAGATGAATCAACATATCGGCAACGATTTATGGATTTGATTCCAGTGAATTCTCCGTACAAGTTGCATTTTGAAAAATATGAAAAGCAATATTTGTCATTAATGTTTTTGGATGATGCATTGAGAAATTTTATTTATGCTTATCAGCAATTACCAGAGTTTAACAATACTATTTTTATTCTTACCGGAGATCATCCCATGACAGAAATCCCAATTGAGAATTCCTTATGGAGGTATCACGTTCCATTACTGATGTATTCCCCTTTGTTAAAGCATCCGGAGACTTTTCATGAAGTGGCCTCTCACCTTGATCTTTATGAAACATTATTGAGTTATTTGAATCGCGAATATGGGATTAACATACCTAATTATAGTGCGGCATTAGGTCATAAATTACTCTTTGAAGCCAGTTACAACGATGATAAAACAATAGCCTTTATGAATGACAACAGGGAAATAATTGACTTATTTGATAATGGTAAATTCTTGTCTAACAAATCCCAATTAGCAAAAGTGGATTCAAGTTTCAATTTAATTCCTTTTGATGATGTAGTTGTAAAGGATTTAATGATAAATAAACTAAATTGTTTCCAATTAATGTGCCGCTATACATGCCAATTTAATAAAATATTGCCACCAAAGGATTATTTTAACGGAATAGGTAAGAATGATTTTAAAGTAATATTTAATGATTCTAAGAATGTGAGTAACGATGAATTTGTTGGACTTTCAAAAGATATTGATGTGAGTAATCAATCCATTTTAATACAACTTGATTTAGAGTTGTCTAATGTAATGAATTCATCATGCTTGTTTGTTGTTCAGGCAGTTGATTCAAAGGACAGCACGCTTTATTGGGAAGGGCTTCAAATGAAGCCAGGGGAGACAAGACAAACTTTTAGTGTTAAAGTTCCTAGCCTTCCAGTCCAATTAGGGTCTAATAAGTTAAAGCTATATCTTTGGAATAAGGACAAACAGCCTTGTGGTTATAATCATTTAGATATTAAGCTTTATCAATAGCTGGTAAATATTTAGAATTGCTTAACTAAAATATCATATTTTACTTGCACTTTTGTGTTGGGTTAAAAATCCAGTTCTTAATTATAAAATAAGCTTATTATGCCTATATTTGACAAACTTAAAGCTATATTCATAGTATCTGAAAACAATGAAGGTAATACAGAGAATGCATCAAATTCTTCTGGGCAATCTACTCCGGAAATGAAGCCAGGCAACCCTGATTTATCTTCAAGCCCTAACGTGATAGGTTCATCTTCAGAAAAATTTATTGAATTACTGTCTCAAGTCTTGGAGAAAAACAATCAACCGGGCTTTGATTATCTTGAATACCGAAAAGCCGTTCAGTCTGTTGCCAAATTACAATCGATGGACGAGCCAACTCAATTTAAAACGGCTTTTGCTGCAGCTCAAGCCATGAATGTTCAACCAAATACCTTAATTGATTCTGCGAAGAAGTATTTATCTATTTTGGAGGTTGAAGAAACTAATTTTAATCAATCTGCAAATAATTATTTAAGTCAGCAAGTTGCTTCCAAAGAAGCCGAATCTAAACAATTAGTTTTATTGATTGAGCAAAAATCAGCTCAATTGAAATCACTAGAAAATGAGCTTAGTCAACATGAAACAAGATTGGGTAAGATAAAAATGGAATTGGAACAATCAAAATCTAAAGTGGATACCAATAAAGCAAATTTTAAGCAAAGTTATCTAACTGTTGTCGACCAAATTCGGAAGGATGTCGAAAAAATGGAATCGTATTTAAAATAAATATCACTTTTGTCTAAATATATGGAATCACAGTTTAAAAAGAAAAGTTTTTGGTCGCGCCCTGAAGGAGTTACTGGAGGATTAATCTTAGGTGGGATAATTGCTGGTGGTAGCTATTTATTGTATAAGTTTTTACCTATTTTAATTGGTCTGCTTTCCAATACTTTATATTTAGCCGGGATGCTTATCATACTAGGGGCTTTGATTTATATTGCTTTGGATCCAAAAGCAAGAACCCTAATTTGGTATATGTACAAGAGTTCTATGCGTTGGATTACGAGTTTGTTTGTTAAGATAGATCCGATTGGTATTCTTAAATCTTATGTTGAGGATTTAAAAGATAACTTGGGTAAAATGAACAAACAAATTACTAAGTTGAGATCTCAAATGCATTTATTAAAGGAGCAAATTTATAATAATAGTAAACAGATTAATACGAGTCTTGATCAAGCAAAACAAGCACAACAAGTTCAGCAAGAATCAGTTATGGTGTTAAAATCAAGACAGGCTGGGCGTCTTAAAGAATCTAATTTTAAATTAGAGGACCTGTATAGAAAAATGGAAATTCTATATAAAGTGCTCAATAGGATGTATGAAAATTCTGAAATAATGGCAGAAGATATTTCTGATCAGGTTAAAATTAAGGGTCAGGAAAGGGCAGCTATTCATGCCAGTCATTCAGCTATGAGATCAGCAATGAGCGTTATTTCTGGAGATAAGGACCAGCGGGCACTTTTTGACGAAGCCTTGGAAGCGATGGCCGACGATGTAAGTTTGAAAGTTGGCGAAATGGAACAGTTTATGGAATTATCTGAGAACTTCATGTCTTCAGTTGATTTGCAAAATGGAGTTTTTGAAGAAGAGGGGATAAAAATGCTTGAACAATGGGAAAAACAAGGTGTTTCAAAATTATTGGGAAGTGATAAAGCTGATTTGATAAAAGATGATAAACCCTTAGATCTACATGAGGCTGTTCCTGAAAGACAAAGTGCAGATCGACAAAATCCATACGATGATTTCTTTAATGACAAGTAATGAATTTTTATGTACTTTACCATTAGTTTCTAAACTTTAAATAATATGACCTCAAGATTGACTCCCTTTTCTAAGTTTTTAATGACTTTGGCCATTTTAGCTGGTATTTTCTTTTTGGGCAGATATGTGTTGAATAATACTTCATTTGGTAAGGGTTTAAAAGAAAAAAGTCAGGAAGTTGGTTCAAATAATACAAGTCCAACTGGTGATGCAGAGGCTTCAGGTCCTTTGTCCAAAGAGGCTATTAATGTTGGAGTTGTTACTTGGGGCGGGTATATTGGCGGTCAGTATTTTAATGAAGGATTTAAAGCAAATAGTCAATCACGATTTCTGAAGGAATATGGTTTTCCGGTTGAATTCAAAATTCTGGATGATGTGCCAGTTTCGCGTGAAGCTTGGAAAAAAGATGCGGTACATTTATTATGGTGTACGATTGATGCATTGCCTACTGAGATTGCTGGACTGGCTGATTATGATCCTGTAGTTGTTTTTCAAGCAGATTGGTCTAGAGGAGGTGATGCGATTGTAGTCCGTCGTGGTATTAATTCAGTCGCTGATCTGAAAGGTAAAAAAATTGCAGTAGCTGAAATGACTCCATCTCATTCATTTTTACTTTGGATGCTTGAAGCTGGAGGACTGAAAGCGACTGACGTTGAAATTATTAAACAGGGTAGTGCCATTGATGCAGCGCAGGTTTTTAAATCCCAACAAGTCGATGCAGCCGTAGTTTGGAGCCCTGATGATGTAGCTTGTCTTAAAGACGTGCCTGGATCACGCATTTTGGAGAGTACACGTTCAGCTTCTAATATAATTGCTGATGCTTTTATCGCTAAGCGCTCTTGGCTTGAAAAAAATCAAGAGAAAATACAAAAATTATATCAAGGTTGGATGATTGGAGCTGCTGAAATTAATGCTAGCGAAACCAATAAGAAAAAAGCAGCTAAAATTTTAGCAGATGGGCTAACAGGTTTTTCTGAAGAGGACGCTTTAGGAGCCATTAATAATGTAAGATTATGTACCCACGGTGATAATCTGAATTTCTTTGGATTAAACACTGAATATAAAGGCGTGTCAGCAGAACAGTTGTATTCTAGAATGACTAACTTGTATAAAGGTTTAGGTTATGCTGAAGGTAAGATTCCATCGTGGCGTACCATATTTTATTCTGATGCAATTAAAAGTGCTACGGCTTTAACAGGCCCGGAACATTCAGGAGAAGGGCAAAAAGTTTTTACAAAAGCAAATGAGAATGAAGCAAAAACAAAAGAAGCCATTGCTACTAAGCATGTATCCATTAGCTTCAGAACCGGAGAATTCCAATTGGATGAAAATTCAAAGTATATAATTGATAAAGAATTTGTAGAAATTGCAAAAGGTTTTTCAAATTCAAGAATACGAATTGAAGGAAATACCGATAACGTTGGTAGTGAAGCTTCTAATATTATATTGTCTAAAAAAAGAGCCCAATCCGTAGTTGATTATTTAGTGAATACTCATAAGATGTCACGCAATAGATTTGTGGTTATAGGTAATGGTCCCAATAAGTCCATTTCAACTAATGATACAGAAGAAGGAAGGGCAAAAAACCGCAGAACCGATTTTGAATTAATTGGCGAGTAAATTTAATGATAAAACAATGGTTTAAACTGAGGGGTAATCTTGATGAGCAATCATCGTGGGTTTTTACCATCTTGGGATTGCTTATTACTATAACATTTTGGTGGATTTTGGCGGAGTTGTTTTCAACCAACAAACCAATTGTAGAAAATTACCATTCCATATTACCATCTTCATTAGATTCTATGCAAACAGAATCGAGAGATTCTATTTTAAAATTAGATTCTATAAATTACATCTCAGCAACGAAATTTGAAAAAGTATATCCGATATTGCCAAGACCTGATAAAGTTCTTTTAGCATTTAAAGATTTATATGTTAAGGACAAATTAATTCTGAACACAACACATTCTGTTTGGCTCAATATTCAAGGTTATTTTTGGGCTATATTTCTAGCTATACCCATTGGATTTATTATTGGCCTGTTTCCTATTTTTAAGGGTTTGTTCAGTAGGCAAGTGGATGCATTACGATATTTGCCATTATCAGCTTTGACAGGTTTATTTATTATTTGGTTTGGGCTTGGAGATTTAATGAAAATTGGTTTTCTAACTGTAGGAATTTTGGTTTATTTAATACCTGTAGTTGTACAAAGGATTTCTGAAGTCGAAGATGTCTATGCTCAAACTGCATTTACCTTGGGCGCTTCTAGGTTCCAACAGATAAAACATGTTTTTTTTCCGGCAGTGATGAGTAAACTAATTGATGATATTAGAGTATTGACGGCTATTTCTTGGACATATATTATTATTGCTGAATTGCTTAATAAAGAATCTGGAATTGGTTCATTGATTTATACCAAAGCAAGGCAAGGTCAAATTGATAGAGTTTTTGCCTTGTTAGTAGTGATTACATTAATCGGTTTATTGCAAGATAAAATATTTGGATGGATAGATCGAATTCTTCATCCTAATAAATATACAAGTATGGAATTACCAGGTACTTTCGAAGCCAAATTAGGTGTATTTATTATACTTGGGTCAATTTGTTTAGGGCTTGTTTCAACTAATTCATTGGGTTTATCATTTTTATTAAATGTGGCAATTACTTTGAGTGTCATTGGATTTTTAATAATTCTTTACAGCTATTTTAAATTAAAGCAAGCTTAATTCCTATGAGTTTATTTTCTAAATCGGATTTGCCTAAAATAATTGAATTAAGAAATATAAATCAAACTTATGATGGTGGTAAGACAATGACTATAAAAGATTTTAACTTAGTTATTGTCGATAAACCTGCTCAAGGTCAATTCATTTCTTTATTGGGAATGTCAGGTTGTGGGAAATCTACTATTTTAAGATATATTGCCGGATTGCAACAGCCTACTTCAGGTGAAGTTTTTGTTCACGGAAAACTGAGAACAGATCAAGATCATGTCGGTATGGTATTCCAACAATACTCCTCATTTCCTTGGATGACCGTTATTGATAATGTTGCTATTGGTTTACAATATAAAGGGATACCTGAAAAAATCCGGAACGAAAAGGCAATGGAAATGATTGAATTGGTTGGTCTGGCAGGCCATGAAAAAAAATTTGCACAGTATCCAAATTTGTCAGGAGGACAATTGCAAAGAATTGCCATCGCTAGAAGTTTGTTGACCAATCCGGAAATTCTTCTTATGGATGAACCATTTGGAGCTTTGGATATTAAAACAAGATTGCAAATGCAGGAATTGTTACTTGCTCTATGGAATAAATTTCATTCCACCATAGTTTTTGTTACACACGATATTAATGAGGCAGTTTATTTGTCTGATGAAATTTATATTCTTAAATCCCAACCTTCAAATATTGCCCACAAAATGGTTGTTGATCTACCTTTGATCAGAAATCGAGAGTTGAAACGTTCCGATAAATATATTTCTCTTGTTCAGGAATTAGAAGATCGAATGCTTCATATAAGTGAAACGAAATTAAGTTAATAATTAGGGTCTGGTGAAAAACTAAAAAAGGCTTGCAGATATTAGAAAAAGACTATATATTTCGATTTATAAATGCAAGTAAATATGGCAAAAGCTCAAAAAAGCCGTGCATCCAAGTTGAAATACATGAGTCCAATGTATCCAACTTTACCAGGATTTGAAACACCATTTGAACAAAATTTGAATCCAAATAATCGGTGGGTTATCCTAAGCAAACAATTGCCGTGGGATTTATTAGTTAGTAGATATCAAAAACAAATGCGAAATTCAAGCATGGGTGCTGATGGAATTAATCCTAGAGTTGCTATTGGTTCGATTATCATAAAACACATGTGTAATTTGAGTGATCGAGAAACAGTTCAACAAATCCAAGAGAATATTTATATGCAGTATTTTATTGGATTTAGTAGTTTTAATAATGAAGAACCTTTTGATCATTCTTTATTTGTTGAATTCAGAAAGCGATTAACCCTTGATGATATTAATTATATCAATGAAGAGATCGTGAAACAATTTTTATCAAAGGAACAAGGAAATAATACAAATAAGAATACTGAAAAAAATGAAATATCTAAAAGTAAACCAGAAGAAGAATCTGATTCCGAAGAAGGA
>JBGAVH010000030.1:0-48764 GCA_044228225.1 Saprospiraceae bacterium
TTGATAAAAAAAGAACACCATTTTTGTCCACTTGACTAAAGGGTCTCCTAAAAAACACCACAAATGTCCATTACACCTCAATCTTTGATTTGTAATAAAGTTTCACCTACCATTCTGATATTTACCATTCAAAATTAGCAGGATTTGACAAATTATATACGAAAGACTTCGTATATTTGTGGAATTAATCAGTAAAAACTAACTGGTTTTATTAATTCTGTATCACTTTTCAAATCTTCAAAATGATAACTATCAAAAATCATTTATTGTGTTTTCTACTAGTTACTACTATTTCTTACACCCATGCACAAACATTGTCTTCTATAGTCGGCCAAGTAAAATCAAATGATGGAAAACCCATCTCTTTTGCTGCCGTCCAACTTTTGTTTGCCAGCGATTCCAGTTTAGCCAAGGCTGCGTTTACAGATGATCAAGGAGCCTATTTATTTCAAGGAATCAAATCGGGAGCTTATCATCTTCATATTAACTTAATCGGGTACTCCTCGCATTTTTCTTCAAAAGTGGAATTGAAGGAACAAAACAATGTCCTAAAATTGCCGGACATTATATTAACTCCATCAAGTATCAACTTAAACGCCATAGATATTACGCACAAAAAACCTTTTCTTGAAAGAAAATTGGATCGCATGGTTATGAATGTTGAAAGTAGTATTTCAAGTGCTGGAAATACGGCTTTAGAACTGATTGAAAAAGCTCCAGGGGTTCTTGTTAATCAGGATATAGCCATCCAGATTTTAGGTAAACAGGGAGTTGTAGTGATGATCGACGGAAGGCCTACGAATCTATCAGGTGCAGATCTAACCAGCTATTTAAAAAGTATTTCCGGAAGCACCATTTCACGAATTGAAATCATTACACAACCTTCATCCAAATATGATGCAGAGGGAAATGCAGGAATCATTGATATTCGACTTAAAAAAGATAAAAATGAAGGTTTTAATGGTAGTGTAAATGTTAACTTAGGGCAAGGTGTTTATTTTAAGCCCAGTGGAGGTATAAATGCCAACTATAGGAATAAAAAATGGAATCTATACGGAAACTACAATTACAGCGAACCCAATAATTTTACCAATTTCTATATCAATAGACAATTCTTTGATTCAGCGCATCAAGTTCTTTCCATATTCGACCAAACCAGTTTTGCTAAACAACCCCTAAGAAATCATAACGCAAAAATAGGATTGGACTTCTACCTTAATGCAAAAACAATCATAGGCATATTAGCTAATACGATACTAAGTTCAAGTGATCGGGAAGGTTATACCAATTCGACCATCACGGATGCCTATAATAAATTGTTGTATACTACCCATACTGCGAATACCTATGATGACCAAAAACAAAATAATTTACTGAATGTAAATTTTAAACATGAATTTAATCAGAAAGGACAAGAACTAACCATCGATTTGGATTATGGAAATTATTCAAACTCCTCCAATCAAAATTTTGAAAATCGATTTTTCAATCCGGATCAAGTATTATTTGATTCGTATGCACTAAATGCCAATCAAGCCGGCGATATTTATGTTCATTCAGCTAAAGCCGATTATACCCAATTTTTTGGCGCATATAAATTCGAAATGGGTGGCAAATCCACTTTAGTAAAAACAAAAAATGATATTGTTTTTTACAATGTAGTCAATAATCAGAATGAATATGATTCCACGCGTTCGAGTAAGTTTAATTATGAGGAGAATATTAATGCTGCCTACGCCATTATTGGAAATGAATGGAAGGGTTTAGAATATCAATTCGGATTGCGTTTGGAAAACACGAATTCACAGGGTAACCAAATTAATTCAGAGGACTATTTTGATAGACAATTAACCCATTTATTTCCAAGTCTTTCATGCATTTATAAAAAAATAAAAAATCAATCCATCGCATTATCATATAGTCGCAGAATCGACAGACCCACCTTTAGACAATTACATCCATTTAGAGTATTTGTAGATCCATACACCTATGTAGTAGGTGATCCATCTTTATTGCCGAGCTTAACGCATTCCTTTGACCTAACACATACCTTTAAAGACAAAATAATCACAAGTTTCAATTATAGTAAAACTAATAATGAAATCACCGATGTGTTTTCACAAGATGACAGCACAAAAATTTCATACCAAATTCCAGCAAATATTGCTCATGTTAATGCCTATTCGCTAACCTTAAGTTTTCCAATTAAGTATAAGAAATGGTTGCAATCCAATTTTGACGCTACTGTTTTTTATAATGATTATCAAGGTCCATTAGGTTCGGCTAATTTACGAAACAATAGTTTGAGTTGGTATGCGCGTTTCCAAAATAATGTACCCATCGGTACCAAAGGATGGGCTACTGAATTATCCTACTACTATCAATCACAAATGGCCTGGGGACAATTCATTATCAGAGATCTTGGCCAACTTTCATTTGGAATACAAAAGCAAAGCAAGAATAAATTATCTGTTGTTAAATTTGCCATTACGGATATTCTACACACCAATAAAATACGGGTCATCGTCGACTATGACAATCAAAAATTTCACACCGATAGAAATTGGGATTCCACAGTAGCTAATCTAAGTTTCTCACATCGATTTGGAAAGACAACAGTAGCACGTGCGAGACAAAGGCAATCTGGCGTTGAAGATGAGAAACGAAGAGCTTCGTCCTGACTTTTAGTCTAGTTTAGATCAGAAGTCCTCGCTCTGATTCAGTATAAGTAAAAATAATTTTAGCTTGAAATCAATTTAAATTATAAATTAAATAAGCCTTGTTTATTAGAATAACATAGAATTTATCAAGCAGAATTTATCCTTTTTATCTACATGTTTTTTGTTAAATGAATTTCTGACAAATTTTTGATTGTTTGCATCATCTAGGATAATAAGTTTGATCCAATGTGATCATTTTGTATGAGTTTGCTAATCATTCAAATAATTGCAACAATATTTGCATATTTTTGACTTTAGTTTGGTGTTTATAACCTAGATCAGTTCCTTTGGATTAACCATCAAACCACGATCATTTATTATTAATCCTTTTTGGACACTAATTATGAGGAGGGCAAAAGATAAGAAAAGAGATACAAATCAGGAATACACCGATCAGGATGTAACCCTATTAAATGTAGATAGAAATAAAAATCATCGAATTGATTTAAAACGACAGATCAAAAATTTTATACTCATTACATTAGGTATCTTTTCTGCTGCATTTGGATTTAAAGGATTCCTCCTAACCAATCACTTTATTGATGGAGGAGCAACAGGGATTTCACTGCTTATTTCAGCTTTAACTAAAATTCCACTTTACATACTTATCATCTGTGTCAATATCCCATTTATTATTCTTGCGCATCAGGTTATGGGCAGACTATTTGCAATTAAGACCGCAATGGCAATAGCTGGACTCGCACTTGTATTGGCTTTCGTTAGCTTTCCTAATGTAACTGATGATAATTTGTTGGTGGCCATCTTTGGTGGTTTCTTCCTTGGTGCTGGAATAGGTTTTGCAATTCGGGGTGGTGCGGTTATTGATGGAACAGAAGTTCTTGCCATTTTTTTAAGCCGCAAAGTTGGTGCTACAATTGGTGATATCATTATTGTTATCAATGTCCTAATTTTTGGTGCAGCCGCTTATTTCCTAGGTGTGGAGATCGCACTTTATTCCATGATTACTTACTTGTCTGCCTCAAAAACTTTAGACTTTATTGTAGAAGGCATCGATGAATATATCGGTGTGACAATTGTCTCTTCTCACAGTGAAGAAATCAGACAAATGATAATTAATAAAATGGGTCGTGGTGTAACGGTGTATACTGGCAGAAGTGGTTATGGAAAGCGTGGTGAAACCAATGATGTAGAAATTATTTACACGGTAATTACCCGTCTTGAACTCAACAAATTAAATACTGAAATTGAAAAAATCGAACCTGATGCCTTTGTTGTCATGAATAGTGTAAAAGATACAAAGGGCGGGATGATTAAAAAACGACCTTTACAGCATTAAGCGAGATATGATCCGTAAGTATATACACAAGATATATTATTACTACCTATAATTATACATTTAATAACGAAAAGCTATATTTGTGAATAGATGGGATCATGATGGGTATGATTCGAATCATCATTATTTTAAAATAGTATTAAATATGTCAAAATTATTATGGACGTTGTTATTTGCAAATCTTGGACTGCAGGTAACACTATGTGCACAGTCATTTCATGCTACTGTTGACGCATCAGGTGGAAATGCCCATAGTACAGATGGATCCATTAATTACTCAGTTGGTCAAATTCAAATCAATACTATTTCTGCATTCAATGGCAAGTTAAGTTCGGGAGTACAGCAACCCTTTGAAATATATAAAATTACTGAAGTTTACCAAACCAACAATGATCAGGCAACGATACATTTAGTACACCAAAGAGAAAACGATCAACTCTTATTAAAAATGACCCACCCTATCCAAACTCCGTTGACTTACCAACTTTGTGATGATTTGGGAAAAATAATTGAAGCTCATCAAATTTCAAATTCAGAAACCATAATAAATATGATTAACAGACCTCAGGGCTTTTATTGTTTAATCATTAATTCAAAGAATCATAATATTAAAACATTTAAAATTATAAAAGGACAATAACCATGAAAAGAATATGTATCATTTTGTTTTTATTGGGAACATACTTGTTGGTCAGTGCTCAAACTCCTGAAAAATTAAGCTATCAAGCCATAATGAGAAGCGCAAACAACGAACTTCTTCAAAATAAACTTATAGGAATGCAAATCTCCATATTGAAATCCAGTATCACAGGTGTACCGATCTATAGTGAAACACATCAGCCTATAACTAATGAAAACGGTTTAGTCACATTAGAAATTGGAAAAGGTACAGTAGTAAATGGAATTTTTAATACCATCGATTGGGCCAATGGTCCTTATTTTTTAAGAACGCAAACGGATATCAATGGAGGATCGAATTATACCATTACAGGCACTAGTGAATTACTAAGTGTGCCCTTTGCATTATATGCTAAACGAGCTGCAAATGGTCTGGTGGCTTATGGAAATATAGATGTCCTTGGTAATAAGACAGCCGGTTCGAATAATTTTTCGGTTACTAAAGTTAAAACGGGAAAGTACGAAGTGAGTTGGGACAATACGGTGAATACGTATTATTCCACAGGTATTGTAAATTTAACCAGTACCAGTGATGAGTCTATTACATTGTCATGGACGAGTACCGGCGGGGGAGCAGTTTTGATAGTTAGTACTTTCAACCACCTAGGCGAACCAACAGATTCTGGTTTTACATTTACCGTATTGCAACCATGAGCTATGGTTTTTATTACACGAGAAAATAAATTCAAGAATTCATTGATTGAATTTGTTTTTACATAGTTTTAGATATCATCAATTTTTAAATGAAAGCCATTTTATTTGTCATTACTTTAATTGCATTAACTGTTCAGACATTTGGACAGAAAGCTAATATAATTGGTGAATGGAAATTTGGTAAAGGATTTAGCCTGCATGTTTCTTATAATTTTGATTCCTTAGGAAAAGTAGTTTTTGGTTCCTCAAGTTGTGTTGGAAATTACTTTGATACTGGAAATTTCGTTGTTGAAAAGGATAGTATTATTATTAAATATTTTCCGGTCGGTTCTGATTTAGGCGGAAATTATTTAACCGATTCAAATAAACTAGAAAGAAAGGCACTCTATATATTAGATAGACATACCATACAAATCAATGAATACCTTTATATCAATAATATAGATTTGCCTGATAGAATAACTTTTGAAGATAGTATTTTTTGTGCAGATCAAATTATTGAAACAGAAGAAATTCAATTTGATAAAATCAATGGTAATATTTTACCCGAATCTTATCTGCTGCTCGATTCAGTAGCATATTTTTTAAATAAGAACAGTTCTATTGCTCTAAAAATAGAGCGCTGGGCAGATAGTCCCAAAAGAGGAGGAGATCCACTTCTGTCTCAAATACAAGTTGATATGATTGGCGATTATTTAGAACGAAAAGGCATTAATCGAGAGAGAATGAATTTATTTGGAGATGAATTGCATAGTTATGATAAGTTAAATGATGAAAGCATTGGATTGGCGAAAGTATTCAACGAAATATTCTATTCAATTAGACGGGAGCTTGATAATCAATTTATGAAGCGTCAGACCAGATTTAGAATTGAAACAATAAATTTTAAAGATAAGTAAATTCTAGTTTCATTTATTTTATTATTACATTTGAATTGAATTTATTAGTTAAACGATATAGGTATTTTAAGTTTGTTAATGACATTTTAAAAATTTATATTTTTTAGTTCTATTGATTGAACTATCTCAATGAAATCACTATCGGTTCCTCAATCATTTTTGTTTTCGTTTGATCAAGGTCTTTATGCAATTGATCATAAATTTTATTATCAAATGATTTTTTTAATGAGTTATTAATATGATCTATACCTATTGGGAAGACTGTAATATTATCTTTATCAATTTTAATCTTAAGGTAATTTTTAAATTTATTGACTTTCGAAATGGAAAAAACTTCATTATCATGAAGTCTAAACAGTGAATTGCACGCATATAAATATATACCAAATAATATGGTATTGATCAAAGCACAGGTGAATAATATCAAATAAAAAATGAAGCCTGCCTCTAATTTTGGAATAATTCCAAGATATCCAATCACCCAAGTTTTTACATATGCTTTAAAGAAATAACCTCCTAAGCAGAATATTCCCATATTTACTAATGCAAAACCAATAACCATGAAGACCCATGAATACTTATGATAGATGGGCATATAATTGAAATACTTATCCAACTTGTTAGCTAGTAGGTAACTAAAACTAAAATATCCAAATACATGAAATAAGATCATTAATGGAACATTGTTGATAGTCAACGTTTTAGGTAAATCAATAAATAGAGGAATGTAATTATAAAAGAACAGCCAACATAATGCATTCATAATTAAAGGAAAAACGATAAAGGAAAAGTTTTTGGTTATGATGGAATATCCAGCTTTTGGCATTTCTTGATGGGATTCATAAGCTCCGGGATAGTAATTCACCAAATTGATCGATTGATTATTGACCTTGCTTTGGAATGCATTATTTTTTACTTTGTTTTCTAGATAGTGTGTTGGATAAGTATAGGCTCCGCCGCCACCTGATGTGATCATGTTTAAGTCTCGATCAATAGGTGTTTCTTTAGTTATTTTAAATTTCTCATCAGATCCGTAGGTATTTAATTTTTTATTCAAATTCAATTTGAAACGAGTGTAATGATGTATATCTCCGGTTAAAATTAATTTGAGCTTTAAGATTCTTTTAACATTATACTTAACTTGTTTTCCGTTTTTACCAGGTTTTTCTTTAGCAATTAAATATGGATTATTATTAATAAACAACTCACTAATAAAATGATCTACAATAGTAAACAATTTATCTTCTTTGTCAATCGACTTTTGAAACCAATAGGGTTGTGCAATGCCTAAAATGATATTCCATTTTTCGATTTTATTGTGTTCATTAAATTTAGTTTTTATATTACAAAAATTTCTATAATATTCTATTTGATCCTTATTAAAATTTCCTGACAATTGAATATCAAGTTTCCATAACCAAACATCTTCTGTGAGTCTAACAGCACCATATGATCTTGATTGGCAAGATAAATAGGATCCATATTGTCTATTGGTACAAAAATATTCTTTGAAAGCATAGAGTCCATCATACCAATCATGGTTGCCCGGTATGGCGTGAATGAAATAATCTCGATCTGAATTGCTGCACGGATTAGCTTCTATGTTTTTATTCTTCATTCTATTGACATAATGAAGTCCTTGTGCAGTTAATAATGGGCCAAATAATTTATTCGCATAATTTTCTGAAGATGCTATGGGATAAACTTCATCACCGCCAAAAAAGACGATATTGCCTTTTTTTAAATTATGGTTCATTATACTTTGATCCTGAAGACATTTGTATAATACCGAAATCGTTTCATTGAATCCATCTCCCGTATCAGAGATGTAATCCATCCAAAAAGTACCATCATCATAGTGATCATCCAGATGATCTAAAAATAAGGCCTCATACGGTGCATCCTCCTCTCTGTGATCTGTTGCCTTGCTGGAAGTGTATAAATCAATTATGGTTTGGATGAGAACGCCTGCAGAAAACCAGGATACGCCTTTTTTAGATTGGTAATTATTAAAAATTTGATCGTATGCCATAGGAGTTTATTTACAAATCACCATGAATTAGACTCCGTAAATATTTTTGAGGATTTTCCGATGCAATGATATCCATATTAAATATTTGTTTAGACAATAAGTAAGCGTCTTCCTCAGTGGTCTTATCTATATTGACAAAAAAATCTGTACCATAGAGTACTTTATGCATAATGTTATGTTTTATAACTTCATCTCTGAGATCTTCTAAAGTCTTTCTGTCATGGTTAATCCATGAAATGTCTAAATATATATTTGGATAGTCAGTACTCTGGCACCATGCTAATACTTGTTTATACCACTTGTATTCAATGACTCGAGGAGAATCAAAATTTTTGGAGATTAGTTTTTGTTCCAACTCGTTTTGATTGTATTTAGAAAAAACGATCCCACCACAATGTGCAAAACAAATTTTTAGTTTGGGGTACTTAACAAGTAAGGCTTTAAAATTTTCTGTATCGGTAAAATTAACCTGTTGATCGTCTCCTGTCATATTCGGAAACAAACTCGGTGTTCTTAATCGTTCACTTGCATCTCCCTGATAGTGTATCCGACCACAAGTGCAATGACTCATAATAGGAATATCATTTTTTTCACAATATGCCCACAGTTTTTCCATTCTGGAATCATCTGGATAATAACCGGTGGCAGGATACAATTTCACTCCAACAAATTGATGAACTTCTATGTACTCTTTTACAAAATCTTCAATAGGTAGATTTATAAAAATAGTGTGGTATGGATTAATTCCTATGAATGGTAAAATTCTATCGCGATAGGGTTTTAATCTTTTGTACTCCGCGATTTCATTGATTTGATTTAAATAATTTAAAGGTGCTAATCCGGCATTTTGAGAATCAAAATCAATAGAAAGCAAAACTATTTTGAAAGATCCGGATTCACTGAATCGATCATACTCTTGGTACAATAGGTGTTCGATGACTTCATGTTGTGACCCTTGAGCAAAAGACCGAAAAAACATTTTAAGCCTTGGTATCGCTTCCCTGGTTATTGGTAATACCTTAAAAACACTTAGCAGAAATATTACGAATCGATTCATTTGAAGCCAGTCTAAGGCTTTAATCAAATAGGACAAATTGTTTCCAAGAATATAAACAGGGATACACTTTTTACTAAAAATGTGAACATGACTATTGTAATACGTTTTCATACTACTATCCTTTTACTTGTTTAACTCTTAGTCGTCATTTGATTGGGATTAATGACTTTCCGAATGGCTAACATAGACTTCATGTATTCATACCAGAATGGTGCTCCGTACATCAATGCAAATGCAGAAATCAGGATTCCAATTAATTTAAAAAACAATTCATACATGATATTGGAAAATACAGCTTTATCACCAACTTTTATATCCTTGCCTTTAAATAATTCATTTATTTCTTTTTTAGTCCAACCAATTAATTCGTAGCCATCGCCATATGTTTTTTGGATTGAGGCTTCCAGTTCCTGAATGATTTTAATTATAGTGGTGTCATTGACCTGGCTTAGTTGATTTCCTGAAGTATCTGTTGGTGGTACATTTACTCCATTGCTATTTTTCAAACTATCCTTCAAAACGACCATTTTATTCAGAGAAACCTGCAAGTCGTTAAAGATTCTGTTTTTAATAGAATCATAAGGTACAGATGTAAATCCCTCCGCCATGACAATCATATTTCCTCTGGCTTTTTCATCCACGGTAAGTTTTTGATATATCTTTATGGTATCTATATTTGCTAGAACACAAAAGGCCAATGAATAGAAAAACAAATACCATTTCACTTCTCTTTTGAATAAATAATCCAGTCGGGACTGAAATCCGATAAACCATTCCTGGATATTAGTATTGATTTTTTCAGGATCCGTTTCATGACCTATCAGAAAGGACTCCACTAGACGTTTTCCATCCCCATCGAGGTATTTTTCATTTTCTAAAGCTAAATGTAACGATTCAGTTATAGGAATAATAATTTCTTTTTTTTGTTCTTTTGGTTCATTTTCTACTTTGCTTTTTTGATCTTCTTTTTCAAATTCTTCTTTAGGCTTGCATTTTATATATTCCTCGCCTACTTCTTTCAATACCTGAACAAATGCCTTCGAAAAGATGGCAGAATCTATTTGCTCTGGTCGCCTAAAAGCATACTGTTGCATCTTTGAAATCAGTGGATGACGGTATACCTTTTCTATGATATTATAAAAACCTCCTTGACTGCTGTAGAACATGTTGGACAGTTTGTTATACAAAAAGTCGCCCCGCCAATTGCGTCTGACAATGACAAACTCCATCACAAAGGAAAGTATCAGGGAAGATATAAAGTAAATAACAACGATCCCTATCGCTACATCAAAAATAACTGGAAAGTGCATAAAACTTCTGTTTAAAAGGTTTACAATTGATTAGTACATCGGTGGGATTTGTAAAAATAATGATTTTGTAATAAAAAATGATTATTTGATACATTTTAATTTTGACCGTTTCTGGAACACAAAGTTGGGAGCATTCTGACCGTTTGAAATATAACTTTTGTTAGATGCCTTGAAAATGATAAATGGTATTCTCAAATGAAATCAATTCATTTTGCATAACAATAAAATGATTTTGTTTATACCCAAATCAATCTAAATTATCAATGTCATTCTTATCAATTAACTGTGGTCAATCTATTAAAGACCCTTCAAACACAATTTTCTTGCTATTGTTAACTATCAATTCATTCCAATTAGCAATATCAACTTCTTTATTTTTTATAATATTTTGATAAGTATGATTAAATAAGGATTCAATAACTGGAATTTTTTCATGTAAGTATTCTTCAAATAATGAATTTGAAAAGTTATTTATATTTCCAATGGCCAAGGAAGATTCAAAACCGTAAGCGAAAGGTAATAATTTACCAGTTTCTTCAATGATTATAGTGTCAAATATATCTGAAATTTTCTTTCTAGAAGAACATTTTCCAACAAATGTATTTACGATTTGAGGAAAACTTTCTATATAGTCTCGATGTAATAAATCTAATTGAACTACCATCGTTTCTGCATATTTACTACGAAGATAATTGGCAAGAATAAAGGTTTGATGTGCCAAGGTATCATCAATAGCCATGTTGGTAAGTTCTTCTAAAGCCCGGCCATACATTTCTAATGGATGTAGTTGAAGTAATTTGGCACCATGGTCATGAGCAAATTCTCCCAACCATATCAAAGAGGTCCAACTTTGAGGAGTAACTGTATGAATAAATCCAAATGGCTTTTCTAGTTTTTTCAAAAGTTCAATGCCATTCAACATTTTATCAAATGCTCCTATTTGACCTCTAATATGATCATGCAATTCTCTAGGCCCATCAACACTAATAGCGATGAGGTCAATATAATTTAGAATTCTTTTATTTCTCTCGGAAAGAAGGAGCATTCCATTAGATGCTACTGTGTTTTGAAATCCTAATGATTTTGAATATATCAATAATTCTGCTAACTCAGTATACATGAAAGGCTCTCCACCTGAAATTGAAATATTATTATAACCATGAGCAAAAGCATAAGGTAAGAATTTTTTTAAAGCATTAATATCAAGCATTCCTTTAAGATGCGGTGCGGAACTCGAATAACAATGTAGACATGATAAATTGCACTTTCGGGTTGGGTGAATTTGGATGGTACGAAAAGGGTCGGACCTAAGCTCGACCCTTTCATTTGATGCGCATGTTTCCATTATAGACCCATTGTTCCTCGAAATCTAAATCCTTCAGGATTAATAATTCCGTAAGGAAATACTTCAAAACGTCTAAAGTTTCTTCCTAAATCACGAAATCTTCCCCAAAATTCAGGATCAACAATTCCATTAATCAGAACCTTATCAGGTCGTACTTTTCCTCTGATGTGCACTTGATCAATTTCCAATCCATTCTTTTTAAGATTCACAATTGCAGATGAAACATTTTTTAATAGTGTTTTGTCAACTTCACCATGACTAAGATGTTTCATTAGCGCTGCTTCAAATACTTTTAAATCTGGCATACCGTTAATTTTTTTTTTTTGCTTACTCTATTCAGTTTTCAGCATTCCTGTCTTACTCTTTTTAGGATTTTCGGATAACTCCTTGTTTATAAATATCAGGCAAATATCTATTTATTGATTTCAAATACTCTCAGGAAATATCCCTATTTTACTCAGGTTAAATCCCCTTTTTCTACAAATCAAGAAGAGATATTTTCAAAAAACAAAACTTAATATGCCACTAAACATCGCCTCATTTGACCAATGATTTATATATAAATTCGAATCATCTATTTGTTAAAATTGGTAAGGGTTTCGTTTTTTAATTTGAGTAAAACCTTAAAACTAATTATTTCCAGCTTTTTTTCATATTATGTAAGATTGAATTCAACCTTTGCTAATTATTATACATATTATATAAAATAATATGTGTTATTCTCAGAAATAGATAAATTCCAACTATTTAGTGCATCTATTTTTGTGGTATTGTTCTAATAACAATAGGGTTTTTAAATAAAGAGAATTAATCAGCATTTTGATAAGTTTTTGTTACTTTTTTGAAAGAGAAATTTACCTAGAACATTTTAAGTACGGTTACAAGATCTTATAATACCCCACGGGCAAAACCTAAACCAGTAATTACATATCTTTAACATAAAACTATAACTATGAAATCTTTAAAAATGATTAGCCCAAAAAATGGTTACCTTTTATTTTTCATGTTTTTAATATTCCAATCTTTAGATAATGCTCAAAGCAATTTCAGTTCAATAAGTACTCCAAACGAATTCAAAAGGAGTGCCCTTGGCTTTCAATTTACACCCTATGCAAAATTTTTACATTTCCAAAAAATGGCTTATCTACCTGATGATATTAAAACTTCATCCAGAAAAAACGTATCTATATTTTATGAAAGAAGAATCAAAAAGAATCATGTTATTCTTGCAAATCTTAATGTGGATAGAAATAACACTACGTCCAAGCTGATTAGAAGCAATGACCAAGTCATCCATGATACCGTAAGTGTTGATACAGATTTGTTTTTAATCTTTTTTAAATCAACTTCTAAAGTACCAAGATCTTCTGACTATGTTATCGAAAAACTTTATCTTAAGCAAAACGTAAACTGTGAATTTATGCATAAATTTAGCTTTGGATCTGGATTATGGAATGTTAATATCCTTTCAGGTATACAATTGGGTCAGATTAAATATTTGCGATATAAGCGTGAATTTATCGGTTCTATAAATTCATTTTCCACAGGTGGTCAGTTTTCGAATTATTTTATTCCCTGGTGGCTACTTAGTTCTAGTACTGATTATTATACAATAAGTGGAAATCTCATTCATTCCTATGTCGAGAACACTGCGACATATGCTTCTTTATTATCGGGAATATCTACTAGTTGTCACTTAAAAAGAATTCCTGTTCAATTGGAATTTGGACTTCAAATGTACGGTCGTATAGGAATTAATTACGAAATAAAGAACTTGATTCGAAAAGTTAATGCCAAACCTGAATTAAGGATCTCTTATATGTTTTGAAACTCTGTATTTCACAAAAGGTACTTAATCAATTTTAGCAATCGCTTGAATTAAGTTCATAATTTAACTTAATTAACATCTTCTCTTGTGAGTCAAAAAGGTGCTTTAGGCAAAGCTCAAAATAGAGATTCATGAAAAGACTCACTAGCAAAATGATTGAAGCAAAGCCTTAAAGTTAATCTAAACAATTAATCAATTTGGGCATGTCAAAGCTTTCAGGAACAATATTCAAATTTAATGGAAATATGCACTGATTCAATTATTTAACGGCCAGTTGTTGTTAATAAATGTGATTTTAGAGGTTTATCATGAATCGATAGTTGAAAAAAATCATTTTGATAAATATGCATGAATACTTAAATTCGCACCAGATTTTATTTGAAGGGCTTATGCTTCAGTATTTCTAGTTATTGCATGCCTTCCAATAAGGTCCTTTAAACTTAATAAAAAAATCTTATTTATGAAAATCATTTACTTGTGCTTATTTATAACCTTGTCTTCTACCCTAACCAGTTTTTCTCAGAATGTGTTAACGGAAGATTTTAATTTTATGCCCGTAGATAGTCTTGAAAATTCAGGATTGTGGCGTCGAAGCGGTATCAATGCGAAATACAATGTCAAAGTGGTTTCGCCAGGTCTTGAGTATTTGGGTTATGTTGGTTCAGCTAAGGGAAACTGCGCCCTTGTAAGTAATTTTGGAGGCGGAGATATTATATACAGAAATTTCTCCGATCCCATAACTTCTGGATCCGTATACTTGTCTTTCCTACTAAAATTAGATAGTTTGCCTTCTACATTCACTCAAGGGTATTGTATTTCTTTCAATCCTAATACCGGAGGTACATTTCTTAATACAGCTTTACATATTAGACGATTATCATCAGTAAATTTTAATCTTGGAGTGCGAAAAACGAACAATATAGATTTTGATAATTCGGTTTTCGAAATTAATAAAACATATCTTATCGTTTTAAAATATTCCATAATAGGAGGAAATGATAATGACGTATCCAGTTTATATGCATTTGAAACTGGTGTCCCTAATGTTGAGCCCGCCATTCCCTTAAGTTCAACAAATGATGGTCCTGATCTTACAGGTCAGGCATCTGTATATATCAATAATAATTATGCCCAGACCGGTTTAGAAGGATGTAGAATATATCTTGATGGAATCAGGGTAGGCAACTCATGGAACACCAGCGTTTTGGCCGTGCCTACTTCAGTGTCAGGTCCAACTTCATCTTCCAATGAATCGATTGAAATTGTTCCTAATCCTCTTCAGAACAGTACAAAAATTAAGTATCAAATTCCGGGACGTAGTCAGGTTAAAATTAATATTTTCAATGCCTCCGGAATGCATTGCAGTGAATTGTTGAATGAATACCAGGAAAGTGGACATCATGAATTCGAATGGTCACCTGGTGAACTGCCTAATGGTGTATATAGTTGTACCATTCAATTTAATGAACAACAAAGTACTAAGAAACTTATTGTAATTAAGTAGGGCAATTCATTTTACTGTATATACTTTTTCATTCGTTTGAAAAAGACTTTGTTTTTGTAATCGATAATTGCATTTCTTGATCATTGGTTTACGTTCTGTGATTCATTGGTGTCATTTAACATCATTGCAAATATTTTATTGGAATTTATTCCAAAGAATTTGGGCACATGACTATTTTTTGGTTTGGGAATAATCATCGAACTATTATCCTATTTCTTACACTCAATATTTTTATTTTTCAATTATAAATTGGATTGAATTTTACATTACATCGAAAGTTAATGATTATCCTATTTATCTAAATTTGGTCTTAGAGAAAGCACCTATATAGTATTGAATTTGATTCATTCATTGCTAAATTATTTTTTCAATTTATAGATTCAGTATTATATCATTCACATTTTACTTTCTTTATTCAAATGTTAAATATTTGGGTCAAAGCAGCGAAAGAATAAGACACCTCGTTTCTTGAATACTAAACCCTAGGGACACATGAGATGCAATTTTATCATTATTATAGTATCATTATGCTCAATGAATACTATAGCGCAAAACTGTTTTGATGCTGGTTTTGAAAGTGGTACAACACAAGGATATACAACCTATATAGGTAACATAGATGAACAAGGCAATGTAGTCATTGCAACAGAATTCATTTCTCCAGTTAGGCATCGTGTTATGCATAAGAATGAAGGATTCGATCCTATTGCGATGACTTACTGCCAAGTGAATAAAAATTTACCAATAGTTCCTCCTGGTGGTGGACAGTATTCGATGAGATTAGGAAATTCAAATGTTGGTGCTGAAGCAGAAAGAATTGTATTGAGTTTTACAGTAACACCAAACAATTCATTTTTCTTATTGCGATATGCACTTTTGCTAGATGATCCAGATCATAAACCGTTTGAACAACCTCGTTTTGAAATGAGGATAAAAGATCAAAATGGTAATACTTTTCCCTGTGGTGAATATTTTGTAAAAGCCGCAAGAAATATTCCTGGTTTTGAAAATTGTGGTCAATGGCGTGTTAGACCTTGGACTACAGCAGGATTTGAATTGCAATCTTATATAGGACAAGTGATCAATATTGAAATATTAACTACCGATTGTAGTCTGGGAGGTCACGCAGGATATGCCTACTTAGATGCCACATGTAAGCCACTTGAAATAAAAATCGATGGTTATTGTAAGGACAGTACTACAGCAAAATTAATCGTTACTCAAGGATTTGATCGTTACTTATGGAACACTGGGGACACCACCTCAACTATAGTAGTCCAAAATCCTAAACCTGGAACTATTTATTCTGTAACAGTTACAAGTTCTACTGGTTGCAGCTTGACTTTGAAGGATACCATTCCGGAATTTGAAGAACTGGCAATACCAAAATTTAATAAAATGAATGATACTTTAGTTTGCCCTGGAACAAAGGTTTGGGTGCATCCAACAGGTATTCATTTAAACGAAATTTTTTGGATAGAAGGAGGGTATTCAGCAGATTCATTTCTGATTCATGCCACAGATACTACCGAACTTCATTTTGTTTCATCGGATAATTTTGGGTGTAATAGTGATACTTTAGTTTTTAATCTTTTTGTTCCAAGTGATGCTATCATGGTTAGTCCTGATCAATTGATTTGTCTGGGTGATTCAATTACATTATCCATTGATGTTCCTGATAATTTAACTACTTTAAATTGGACACCGGGCAATCTCAAATCAAAAAGTATAAAGGTTTCACCAATTGTTTCAACACAGTATCATGTCATTGTCAACACTGGAAAAAATTGCAATGTTGAAAGGGATGTAACTGTAACTGTGAAGCAGGCTCCTCCAGTAAAATTAAACATGAATTTGGATACTACTATTTGTGAAGGACAAAGTATAAAAATTAATGTCCAAGGTGAAGGAATCGGAACTATTTTCTGGCCAAGTTTAAGTCGAATAGGTCCCAACTTAAAGATTCAACCAAAAGTTTCGAAAAGCTATCCAATTGAAATTGTCAATTTATCAGGCTGCGATACGTTTTTATATCATTACAATGTAGTGGTACATAAAATTCCATACGTTAATTTTGGGTCTGATTTTTGTGGTTCTAAAGACCAATTGCTTATAGTGCCGAATATTGAATCTTGGAATTATACCTGGAATAATTTCACAACAGATACTTTTCTTGAAGTAAGAAAATCCGGATTATATGCTATTGTAATTTCTAACGACTGTGGTGTGGCATCTGATTCCATTTTTATTGAGTACCCTTATGAGAAGCAACTTGTTTTCTTTCCAAATATCTTTTCACCTTCCAGTAGCAATGCTGTGAATCAATGTTTCAAACCAATTTTTTATTCTGATTTTACATATTTTGATCATTATTTATTCGAAATATATGATAGGTGGGGGAATAGTGTATATAGATCTAATTCACCTTATGATAAAGGCTGGGATGGAATCGGATACAGTAACGGCACCTATGTTTGGCGTCTTGTATATTTTAGTAAATGGTGTAAAATTAAAAGGCAATTTCAGGGAGATGTTTACTTGTATTAAGGGATTGGGATTTAATCAATCCATTTTTCTTCGGTGAATTCATTATATATTAAATTTATCATTATTCCATTTTTCCGGATTTTTTATTATGTAATTTGAAATGTTATTAAATGATTTTTCGTTGCATATAATGTGTTCGTAATAATTGCGTTGCCATATTTTTCCCATAATTTTATTTTTTGATTTATATAGATCCAAACAACCATTGGCAACCAATGATTTGTATGCCCCAATAATGTCAGATACCGTCGTCGTAACCCTCGCGGTTGCTAAACCCGATTCATTATTGATTCCCAATTCATTATGAACACTCAATTCATTATTGGCAAACGAATTATTTGGAATATCTGAATTATTTTGATTAACCACATCGTCTTGGGAAATTGCATCGTTTTGGGATGATGGTTCATTTTCGGGTATCACATTATTTTGGAAAATTGCATTGTTTTGGGATGATGGTTCATTTTGGGGTGTTGAATCATTTTGGGATATCTTATCATTTCGGGATATCACATCATTTCGGGCAAGGGTAAACCTTGCCCCTACGGGTGCATCGTTTAATATAATAATACCGTGCATGTGATTTGGCATTATTTGAAATTCTCCCAATTCTATATTCGGAAACCTTTCCGGCAATTTTGCCCATTCATGGTATGCTATTTGTCCCAATTCATTCAATATCATTTGGGCTTGGGCAATCCCTTCATTAATTGCAATTTTTCCAAAACGATGTGCTCTATTTTCACAACAAATCGTTATAAAATAAATACCCGCTTTGGAATAATCGTATCCTTTTAGGCGAATAGACTTACGGTGGTGTATATTTTTGCGAATATCCATATTGTTTTTTTGTGTTATTGGTCGTTTTTTATTGGTTGATCAGTTGATTTTTCTTTGCAACCATTAATTTGAAAATCATAGGTCTTATTGTTTGGGTGTGGGTGAGTATCCATTTGGTTTATTTTTTAACATTTAAAGACAGAAAACTTATTCTGGTTTAACAATTTAAAGATAATACTAACCATTTATTTATCATAAGTAGGGCGTTGTATAAAATAAAAATAATCGATTTTGGAGGATTGTAATTATCGAAAAATTGTTGGAATACTCTTGGTTGTTGTAAATAGAGCAATGAATTACTATGACTTAATTATTCGTATGGATTATATGATATTTCTAATCATTGTAATAATCAAACCCATTTTGTATTGGGACTTTCCTAATTCAACAACGCACCCATTTTCATATTCAACATTTTCTTTTCTACATTTGATTGGGTTAGTCCCATCGCTTTTTCAAAATGTTGTTTGGCTTCCATGGTACAATGAAGACGTGTTTTAATTTCACCAAGTAAACTGTGATACAAATAGTAAGATTCTAATTTTTTTTTGTCAGACATATTTTCTAGAAATTGGAATGCAATTACTGGTCCATGCACTTGCATGATTGCCACGGCTCTATTCATTTCTGTAATGGGCGAATTTGAAATGTTACAAAGCATTTCGTAATAGTTTAGGATCTGTGGCCAATTGGTTAGTTCAAACGTTGGTGCCGTGCAATGTTCATATGCAATGGCAGCTTCAAAATGATAGATGCTAACAGTATTTCCGACAGCAGCCTTATTCATGTAATCATTTCCCTCTCTAATCAAATCCCAATTCCATAGTTTACGATTTTGATAAGGCAGCAAAATGATTTCTCCTTCAGTAGTCAATCTACTATCACTGCGTGCAGAATGAAAACATATCAATTCCATGTGTGCAAAGGTTTCCGGTTGTTGTGTTTGTGGATTATCACATAGAAGTTTACACAGCAATTTAGCTTCAGCGATTAGATCTTTCCGAATTAATTCATCTGAATGTGTCGAGTTATAACCTTCGTTAAATAGCAGATAAATGGAATTTAATACAGCATCGGTTCTGTTTTTTAATTCATTAGATGTTGGGATTTCCAATTTTATCTTTTGTTTACGAAATATTTCTTTGGTTCTATATAATCTTTTTGAAACCGTATCTTCTGAGGTCAAAAATGCTTTTGCGATTTCTGCTGTACTAAAACCACAAAGGGTCTTAAGGATGAGCGTGATTTGATTTTCTTGTGAAATATCTTGGTGACAGCATGCAAACATCATTCGCAACATATCATCACTGATCATTTCTTCCTTCCATAAATGGTCCATAGTGCTCGTAAGTGTATATTCTGATTTCAATAAAGCCCTTTCATTATCATTATCATTAAAATCGTATTGAAGGGAATGTTTATTTTTTCTAATGACATCTATTGCTTTATTTTTTGCAACTCGAAATAACCACGCAGAAGGATTTTCCGGAATGCCTTTCAGTTTCCAAACCTGCATGGCAACCATAAAAGTTTGTTGAATGACATCTTCGGCAGTTTCTAAATTTTCTGTACCGAATATTTTTGTTAAAACAGCAACCATCTTTCCCGATTCATGACGGAAAAGATGGTCTGTTAATGTATTGATGTTATGGGGTGAACTATTCAATTACATTTCTTTAATTTCTCTAATTTCAACGATACTGCTATCGAAGTCTAAAAGCGGGCAACTCATAGCCATTTCAATAGCTGCATCATAATGAATGGCTTTGCACATTAAATAACCCCCCACCATTTCCTTTCCTTCCATGAAGGCTCCATCGGTAACTATTTTTTTGCTCCCTGTAATTTTGCGGCCACTTTGATCAAGGGGTTGGGCATTCAGTAAAGAGCCTTTTTCTTGTAACTCTCGCATCCATTTCACCCATTTTTGCATGTGTTGTTGTGCCTGTTCAGGAGATTGGTGTTCCAACTCCTGATGGCCTCCTCTAAATAAAAATAGATACTCCTTCATCTTTCTCTAGGTATCAAGATTTTGGGTCTAAAAATTGATTTGAATTCGGGTCATCATCGATGGCCATGACGGTTCTCACCTCTACTTTGCCACCCATAGTAAGTCCAGGACAAGTTTTAGCCATAGTTAAAGCTTCGTCTAGTGAATTGGCTTTTACGATCAGGTAACCACCGATCATTTCTTTGCCTTCCATATAAGGACCATCAGTAATTACATTTCCATGTATGGTTTTTCCTTCAGACAATAGACGATTAGTACTTGAATAGTTTCCACTTTTTGCGATCCCACTAATCCATTTTTGCCATTGTTGCTTTACGATTTGCATTTGTTCTGGTGAGGGCATTTCGCCATCCATGCGTTCAGTTCTGAAAATCATTAAATATTCATTCATTATTTTGTATTTATTAAATGGTGATTAATAGAAAAATTGTTCTGAAATGATTTTGCCATCTTTTACGCCAAGGACACAAATCTCATCCCAGACCACACGACCCATTCCTTTCAAATCAGCATCAAATTTACATACAAAGCTGAAGTAATTACCCGCAACAATGGGATCTTCAAAAGAACCACCGTGACGTTTTTCAATGGAAGCTGCAAAATGTCTTCCCTTAGCCATTACAGCATCTTTTCCAATAGCAGGTGGTGTAGGGGAGTGGGCAGGTTCATAACTTGTTACCTCATCTGCAAAAAGCTCTTCCTGTGCTTCGAGAACCTGTCCTTTGCGACAAAGTTCCACTAATCTAGTTGCAACCTCTTGGGTAGTTAATGTGCTTGTAGCCATTTTTTTGTTTTTTAAGCGTTTAATAATTGAATTACAACCTAATGACGAATGAGGGTTTGAAATTGGGACAGGATTGTAAAAATTATTTTTAGTCTATAATTACCAATAGGGTGTAACGATATCCATAAAGCTAAATATTGAGAGATAGAAGGTCAACCAACTGAAATGAAAACTACGCTATGGAATACATCAGTGTAATTAGAGTTTATCTTTTTATAAGTTAATTATTATTTAAATCCATATTTCATTTCACCAATATTTTTTCCGAGGCCATTAATAATCCATTTTTGTTAAACATACTAATAATGTATATTCCTCTTGACCAATCAGATACATTTATTACAGCGGAGTCTTTATTATTTTGAATTGTAAAACCATTTTGTTGGATTCCTGCATCGTTGTAAATTTTTATATTGTAATGATTGAGGTCATCAATTCCTTTAATGGTAATATGACTCGATGCAGGATTAGGATAGACGATTAAATTTTTTTTAACCCCGGAAGGAATAGTTTTAGTAAAAGTAACCAAACCATCTTTATCATATTTTATCATAAAACCATCTCTATTATGGTTTCCTTTAGCAGTATCCTGTCTTGTGCCATAAGCTAAACATCCGCCATCAGAAGTACCCATGATGCCAGTCATGAAGTAATATGCATCACCACCGAATTCCCTTTTCCATTTTACATTTAAGGTAGAATCTGTTTTGATGATCATATACCAAGAAGGTTCGAATCCATAAGGATACGTCCACACTTTGAAATTCGATGTACCTCCAAAATAGAAGCCTCCTTCAGTATCTGCAATACTTTGAGTCCTTGCTGGAATGTCGACGGTGTCTCCGGTTCTTCCAAAAGTATAGTTCTCTATAACATTTAAGTTGGAATCTAATAAGCATATACCTAAATCAACGGTATCCTGATGATCAAAATGGTAAACATCCTGGAGTTGGCCTCCGGAATTAATATATTTATTTTTATTTGGCAATGGTTTAATATCTCCAACTAGATCACCATAATATTGACTGAAATAACTGATAAGAATGGTGTCTAAATTAAAGTTAAATATATCAATATCACCTAATCCTTTAACCAAAATATGTTTACCATCAAGCGTAAATTTAATATCTGATGGAGCAGCTTGTAAGATCCGACTGTACTTTAACTGCCCATTATTTCTATTGATTTTTAGAAGTCTAGGCATTTGATTTTTGGTATCATAATAGGCAAATAAATAGACTGTATCGTTAATATTCAAAATATCATTCGCTGAAATATCAATTCTCTGATTCAGAGGAAATAATTGTGTTTCTCTAGTATCAAGATTTATTTCAACAAACTGATTTATGCTTGGGTCTTTGTCCAAAGCCAATATGGTCAAATAATTCTGTTGATTTATTTTTGTAAAAAATTCTGATCTTGAAATGGCTGAATAAACAAAATACTCATCAGATATCCATTGTCCATCTTTAGAAACTCTGCTCATCTTACAGTAAACACTATCTCCAGTCAGATTATAATCACTCTTCGTAATTAAATAATGATTTGGCAATTCAAGTACCGATATAATTCCCCAGCTGTCTTCTGCAGCTGGGGAGTTGTAAATAAAGTCTTGACTAAATAAAAATAAGGGTAAAAAAATTACAAGTACAATTGTAATATATAGTAGTCTCATAGTTGTGTTCATAATATAAATTAAAAATTGATAAACTTGAAGCATATCCGCTATATTTTGATCAGGAAATTCAATTTAATACCAATTCAATTTGTTATCTATTTTCCATGTTTATATCTAAGAAACCTTCAGTATTGCAAATCCAGACCAACTATGTTACTTCTAGCCCAAATGTACAACAGACGTTAATTCGGTATTCAATATATTGGTATTTTCTTACAAATTTATGGGATGACTCTAAAACAAAAACCACCTCGACCATAAAAGTTTCTTTTAGGATCACCTAATACCCATGTATTGTATAATGAATCTTTCGCTAATTTCAATATGTCTATATTTCCGTCCTTTCCGGAATTCATATCTACAATGACATCGTAACCTTTTCTTTTACATTTACCAGGAAAATTCTGCTCATTGAAATTGGGTCCAATTGCGCAATTTTGTATTAAGAAATAATTTCCTACTCGAATTGGAATAAATTTATAAATTAATGAAAAGCTATCATTATCATATGTATAATTACAATCCAAGCCGCTAATCCCTAATGAAGTCGAAAAATATTCTTTACATTTTGTATCTAAAACGAGTTTAAAATATTGGGAAATTATTGTGTTGGAATTCCCAATTGTATCCAAAAATTGGAAGTAAGTATTCGGAAACCAATTGATATTTTTCATATCATATTTTTGATCGGTCTGCAATTCATGTACATATCGATCAAATATTGAAATAAATGTAATGGTATCCCCAATATGATAATCTCTCTGATATGGTATTATTTCTGCAGGTACATGAAATCTATCAGGACAATCATCAGGGTCTTTGCATCCATCACATCCGGAAGTAAGTATAAGTAAAGCGAGAAAAATTAATTTATTCATTTTAAGTATTTTTTAATCTTTAGAAAATATAGGAGGTTATTGTTACCTCCTATATTAATTCAATTACTTATTAGTAACCTGCAAATAGACCATTTATTTGGTTTATAAGCTGTTGGTTGCCGTTAGCGTATGCTTGAATAAACTTGTCTCTGAATATAACGGGAGAGGTTGTACTTTCTGTCAGTAGATTAAACATCTGAGCATTGGTAAATCCATTAACCCAATCTACAATTGTTCCTGTGCCCCCTGAATAATCCTGAACAAACTCTTCGTCATTGCCATCAATTAAATCATTGTATAATCCTATTGGAATATGACTTGCTACTTCATTTCTTACCCTTTCTCTTGTAAATGCCCAACTTGGTGGCCAATATGCCGTATTTGAGCCTCCATAAGTATTGTGTGTATAAGTTAATGCAACGTGTTCTGCCCATGATTCTGCTATTGCACTTAGTCCTGCCCCACTGCTTCCAGAATTGCCATGTCCATTATTTATAATTTCTGTAATAACCAAATCATTCCAAAATGAAGTACCTGCTTTAGTCCAATGAGAAGCATGTGCAATTTCATGATAAGCTAATAATTTCAATCTATCAGAAGATTTGAAATTAATTCCAATATATACATCAGGCAAATACCTTCTAAGAGCATTATTTCCGACTAAAATAAGCAAAGGATCGAAAGGGCTAACAAAGCGAGTAGATAGTAAAAGCAATGAGAATGCTGTATTAGAAATTAAATATTGACTTGACATTATTGCATAACCGTAATCATTATTTCTTCCTATGTAAATATCCAGTACTGTTGGTGGGGTATTTATTCCTTCTACTGGTGAATAATCATGAAATTCGTGTAAGGCATTATTAACAGTTGCAGCACCCCAATGTACGTGGGCTTGTGAACCTTGATTCTGCCAAATGTCATATCTAACTTCAATGTTATTATAAGGTGGTCCACTTCTTATTTTACCAAGATAATCTTTTACCGGATCTATCCATCCATTAAGTACATTTAAACCTGCTTTTGTTCCACGAATTTGACACTTATCGTTAGAAAATTTAATCCACATCCATGCTTTGCCATGATATCGTTCTCCAATCTTCCAACATCCTTGATCATCAGTAAATGTTTCATCTTCAGTAAACCAAGTATCTTTCATAATGATTTTTACTCGTCTTACCCCTTCAAAAATATTCTTTTCTACATCTTTTACTTTTACGCATCCGCCTGGTTTGCGTTGATCGCTGTAGACTGGACATCCACAAGCATTATTAATAATATCTCCTCCACCTCCGACTAATGGATAACATGGATCACCATCACCATTTTGCCCATCGCCATAATGTTTGTTTAATGCATTAAGACAGTTAGGAAAGTCAGGTGTGCCAGGAGCGCAATTAATTTGTAGTGGTGTAGTTATTGGATCTTCTGGTGTCGACCATATATTTGAAGTTAGATCAAATGCTGTTTTAGTCAAAATGGATTCGTAGGGAGGAATCACAAGTTGAGAAATGATCTGATAGCCAGATATTGGAGATTGGAATCCCGGGCATACAACAGCCCAATAATCTGGAATATCTTTTCCAGGCTGCGGATAATAATCTCCTAATTGAATCATTTCATTTTCCAATGGATAATCATATAGCATTTCACCAGTTTGATCAATAAGTTTAAGTTCATCAGCATTATTAGGTGAAAATTTTATATACAAGTGAGTTGGAGTTAAACTACCAACTTGATTATTTGGATACAACATGTTCCATGCTTGAGTCATAACTTCTACTGAATATGGATTCGTCCTTACCGCACCTAAAATTGTAGGTGTTGATTCAGTTTCTTCATCATAATTTCCGTTTCCAGAAATAATTGGAGGGTAAGCCCCTTCTAATGCCAGTAGATTATTTGGATGATCTAAAAGGTCATCTTTCTTGCAAGAATAAATTGTTATTGTTGTCACAATTGACAAAAATAAAAAATACTTAAATGTTTTCATAATATAAATGTTTATTCAATGTGTTATCTTGACTAACCCGTTCAGATTTGGGCCGTACTCATTGTGTTTAAGGTGTTATTTTCCGGTTTCTCACACCAATTGGATGACATTTTCTAAACCTTAACTAGATGAATTCTAATCTAAAATACCAAAATGTAGTTTCTTTATCAACTTCGTAGGGTTTAGATTATTTCTATTATGGGTCTAGATAATACTATTTAACAACCATCAAGACCCCATAAAACCAAAGTATACGATTTTCTTGTTTTTTATTTTAATCTTGGAACAAAAATCACATCCATTTCAGTAGATACAATGTGAATATTAAAATAACTTGACCTTAAATTGTCCACAACGAAATCTAATAATTTCTTGGTATTGAAACTTCGGATCTACGCTTTGCTTTGTAAGTCTAAAATTTAAGTCGTATTCACCTGAAACTATTATATCATTTGAATTTAGGGTATCAATTTTATTAATCGATAGATAGCTTTGTTTGTTTATATCAATTTCCCATTTAGCCTCACCAAAAAAATCATCAAAATTTTTATTATATAATCCATAGTTCAAGCTCGTATCATTTTTGTATTGAGTCTCATTAGTAATAAATTTTTTAGAAATGTTTAATTCATCAATTCTAATTAAAATGACTTCACGAAGAAATGCCCAATATTCTAAGTCTCTCCATGTAGAATCTGAATAATTGCTAAATGATAAATAGTATCCTCCAATTAGTTTTCTTATTGAATTATTAGCTGTCCATTGAATTTCACCTTTTCCAAGAATTGACTTAATGCAAGTACTGTATCCATATTGAAAAGATGTATCTTGTCTAATAGTATATTTGGAAAGATCTATACATTCTGGATCAATAATTTTTAAATTATGCATATCACAATCATCCGTCATTTTCTTTAGGCAATCTTTATCACATGCAATGGTACAACCCAACAATATAAAGCTCCAAATATATTTCTTCATAAGATTAAATTTAAAAGCAGCACACAGATTTTAATATTTAAGCTGCTTCATTTTTTAATAAATTAATTAATTATCATTTTTAAATTTTTGATACCTTGATTTGTTTTTATTTTAACAATATAAAGACCCCCAATGAGCTCATCTGTTTTTATTTGAATTAGATCATCGGAGAGCTGGTAATTTAAGGAATGGAATTTTCCGTTAATATCAATGCAAGATAAAGAATGAAATATTTCTTCTGCCTTCATTTTTACAAATACTTTATCCTCGGCAGGATTTGGATATAACTCAACATTATGAGGTAAATTTGAGTTTAATGTTTTATACCTGGGGCATGGTCCGTTAACGCATTTTAACCTTCTTGTATAAGTTGCAATTAATCCATCGGCACTAGTGACGGTTAATCGTAAAAAGAAAAAAGGACATCCAACATCTTCAAGTTCTAGATCAGGATTCGTACCTACTATTATACTATTCGAAAAATTTAATGTAGATGAAACCCTCCATTCATAAATATAAGGTGGTAGTCCACAGTCCCCTAAAGTGCCCACGGGCGGTAATGGGCATCTGCCTTGAATAACGCTGGAAGTGAAATAGGCTGGTTCTCCAAAACAAACTTTCTCGTTTGGTGAAAAACTTGTGGCAAAGGTAGGTTGAGTATTATTATTTACACTTTCACAAAAAGCAGCCCTAATTTGCTGTGCATTATCTCTTTGATTAATTATACCTGTTGGATTACCTATAAAATTTATATTTGGATTAGAAAAATGTTGTATTCTTGAATTATTTGCCGCTCCATTAGCCATAATGGTATTTCTCCCGTTTGGCATATTAAATCCATGTTGACAGCCATTACCAATTGGAGTACTATGTCTGCAACCAAACTGGTGAGCAATTTCATGAGCCATTGTGAATCGAGATGGATCAATATTTTGAACTTGTGTGATACAGAACTTATTATTAGAAAATGGATCCAATGAATTTGCAGCACCAAAGATGACCCCTTGCCCTCCTGTTGAAATTGGTCCATCATAGTCATTATCGGTTAATAGAACAACTAAGTCGGCTCTATTTTGGTTCATTAAATTTTGCGCATTTGAACTTTGTCCAATATTTGTTAAATCTTCATCTATCCTATTATCAACAAATTGATTTAATGACCATGCAAAATCTGGAGTAAATTCGCGTAAAGTAACTCTAACAGACTTATTTGGGACTCCACTATTAAAAAATGCCCAATTAATATTATTTGACTCTGTAAATAAAAACCACCATGCCCAATTGTTATAAGTGCCCTGCAACCAAGTATGAGCCTCTGGTGATATGAGAACTAGTACATCTAAAATGCCGGCCCCACAATCACCATGACAAAAATCGACATCTTGATTAAGGTCGTGGCTAGTTCCATTAGTAGCGCAAGTGCTGCTATTATCAATAAAAATATTATTTTCGAACATTAACGCACTTTCTCCACCAAGTGGATAAATAGTAAATTTCCTATTAACCAGATCAATTACTCCTCCAATTCCTTCTGGAGTTATATACAATGTTAAAGAACCAATAGAACTTGTAGCTTGAATGGAATACTGGCTAGGATTGGAGTATAAAACTTCATCAATTTCAAATTGCAAATTACTGCCATTTAATACCGTAGGAATATTTAGATTAATAATGTTTCCTGATCCTATACTGGACAATGGGCTGAATTGTATATATTGGATAGATCCAAAATATGGAATTGAGGAAGCATGAGTAATTAATGTTTGTTGAGCTACAGTCTGATTCAGTGGTCCATTTGAATAACTAAATATGGCTGCTTGCGAAAATATCCCATTATCAAAAAAAATAAAAATTAATAATAAAAATAAATGTCTCATGTTAAAGTATTAAAAAATGATGTCCTACTTAGTTTTCAGGTGCTTTCGGATCAAATTTTTCACCCGGTAATCAGATATATAAAGAATACTTCATTGAAGCATATCCTCCATATTTTGATGCTGAAATTCATTGTATCAGTAAATCAATTTGTTAGTTATTTTTCTTTATCCATGCTGATAACCATTAATATGTTAAACAGTAAGGTAAAAGCCCTACTTATCATTCAATGCTCAGTTAAATCCAGTCACATTTTACAAATTTTAGAATTTTATAATCAAGCCATTTAAATTCAAGAAATTATTGAAAAAGCCATTTCATAGCCAACCATTTCTATCTTTTAATTTACAATATCAAAGGTATTATACCCATCCCTTTTTGTCAAGACCTTTTAAACGAACGTAGGGAACTTTTAAACCAGCGTAGGTATTTTTCCAATTTTGGTCTAAATTTTGGCTTAGATTTAAGCCAAAATGTTGTTTGTTTAATAAACTGATGCTCTAAAAAGTATCCTATATCCCAAGTTCAATTTTTTGATTTGGGGTGAAGATCTAACATTCAAAAACCTAGTTTAGTAAAGTTGTTACTTTAGCTAATACTTACTTTGGCGCTTGTCACAATTCAGATTGATCTATTTTAAATTAATTCCAATAGCCTAAAAGATGAAAAAATGAGCATCAACTCTAGTATTAAACTTTGCATAGTTTAAATAGGATTACCAATTATTGATACCTAATAATTTTAGGCTTTATTTGTAATCTTGTATAGCGATTTTAGGACAAATTAACGTTTGAAGAAGCGGTAACCTACAATGAATGAAGTGTATAATCCTGTACCACTTGCCTCAAAAATTGCGGTAGGTTGTATTATGCCTTTGTAGGCATATTTAAAATACATTTTTTGAAAGGATTTAAATCCATACAAGCCATTAATAGATAGGGATATTTCTAATTTTTGAAATAATGCAAAACCTGTTTTGAATCCAAGTAGTGGTACAATTTGAGTAACTTTGTTTGTTGTTGCAGAAATTGGTTCCAGTTCTACATAATCTGGTCCATTTTGTCTTTCAAATGCACCGTATTCTGATCCATTTTCTTTTGAAATTTGAAGTCCAATTCCTAAAGTAGGTTTTAAAAAGAAATACTTATGATAGTTTATTAAATTATATGAAAATAATAAGTCAATCCTTGAATTATTAACTCCGGAATATCCAACACCTAAAGTTGGAAAACCATCAGGAGCAATAACTGATCCTTTACTAAATTTTATCCAGGTATGGCCTTCATATTTGGAAAATTGAGCTATAATTGACAATTTTTTACTTTTTAAATACTGCTCGTATGAACAAACAAAATGATAATCAGTGTTTTGGAAATCTTCTTTACTGTTAATCATTCGAGCCGATTGGTTTGTGAGGGTGTAAATTGGGCCAAAACCAATATTTAAAGTTTGACAAACTAAAGCGACTTGAATTCCAAAAATTGCACTAAATGTTAAAATCAATCTACTTTGCATACTATTTTTTATGAATTAAATCAAAGGAACGGATATTAGAAACGCCCCTTTGATAATTTAACTTAGTTAATCAAGAATTAACGATATTAGTACAAGTTAATGTTTAAAGAAGCGATAACCAACACTGAAAGTGGTGTAAATTCCAGTACCTCGACCCTCAAATATTGCTGTTTCCTGAGGCGTACCTTTATAATTATACTTAAAAAACATTTTTTGAAAAGCTTTAAAGCCAATGACACCTTGAATATTAAAGTTTAAGTCAAGTTTTTTCCAAAACAGAAAACCTGTTGAAAAGCCTAGTAATGGGGTGAGCTGAAGATTATTGTATGATTCAGCTGATATTAACTCGAGTTGATAGTAATCCGGTCCATTTATTTCAATTAATTCACTATAAATATCTTGATTATTACTCGAAGACTTAAGAATTCCAATTGCAATCTGAGGTTTAAAATAATATTTTTTAAATTTATTAATGAGGTTGTAACTTAATCCAAAGTCCAATCTATAAAGATCAACACCAGTATAGCCTACACCAAGAGTTGGCGATCCATCTTTTGATAGAACACTTCCATTGCTAAATTTTATCCAGGTATGTCCTTCAAATTTTGAAAGTGAACTAAATATGGAATATTTTTTTTCTTTAAAATATTGCTCATAAGTTATTCTACGCTGTGAAGTGGTGTTCTGAAAATCATCAATGCTATTAATCATACGCGTCGATTGATTTGTCAAAGTGTAAATTGGACCAAATCCAATATTTATTGATTGACTATTTAGTATAATATTTGTTATAAATATTAAACAGCTTGTTGAAGACAATTTTCTATACCACATTGCTTAATTATTTAAAAAAGAAATGAAAGCGCTCATTGTTAAACGCCTTCATTTATTAGGTTATTTTAATCAAGAATTAATCTAGGAACTCCATTAATACCAAAACCAAACCAAGTACCTTTAATCTTTATTCTATGGCCAGAAGTAAGTTTATTAGTTTCTCTAAAGATATTTTGTATATCTGACTGAGTAATTGATATTGATGTTGGGTAAGTTCCGTTGTCTAAGGATTTTCTTCCATAGACTGACCCGTATAAACAAGATGTATCCGATAAGTGCCCATTATAGGTACGTACAATTGTATTATATGGGAGTCTCAAAGTAATGTTCATATTACATAAATTAAAAGTTGGTAAGTTTGAAGCATACTAGGCATATTTTGATCAGGCAATTCAATGTAATACCAATTCAATTGGTTATCTATTTACCATATTATATCTAAAAAACCTTGAGCACTGGTTAGTCAGTCCTGTTATGTACCTTCTAGCCCAAATGTACAACAGACGTTAATTCTGTATTCATTGTATTAGTATTTTCTTACAAATTTATGGGATGACTCTAAAACAAAAACCACCTCGATCATAAAAGTTTCTTTTAGGATCACCTAATACCCATGTATTGTATAATGAATCTTGACTTGATTTCAATATATCTATGTTCCCATCCTTTCCTGAATTCAAATCTACTATGACATCATAACCATTACCTCTACACTTGCCAGGAAAATCAACATCACCATGATTGGGACCAATCGCACATTTTTGGGATAAAAAATAATTTCCTGTTCTTTTTGGAATTAAAATAAATTCTAGAATGAATTTATTTTCTATATAATTATACTGCCCAGATAATACACTATTACCACTCGAAAGGTTAAATTCTTGATAATCATTTACTGTTGTACAATTAAAGTAATCGGAAATGTTAGAATATCCTATTGTATCTAATAAATTCACAATAGTATTAGGACTCCATTTAATATTATTCATATCATATTTTCTATTAGTTTTTATTTCATGAACCATACGATCAAACTTAGAAATGAATGTTATTGTATCACCAATGTGATATTCTCTCTGATATGGTATTATTTCAGCAGGCACATGAAATCGATCAGGACAATCATCTGGATCAAAACAACCAGCAAAACTAACAATTGCTATAATGTTAAAGACCATTACATGCAATTCACTTTTTTTCATATCAAGCACTATCTAACTATCTAAATTATCAAATCCATAGGATCAGTCAGCCTAAGTCTTATCATTTCACTCTTTATAATTTACAAAATCAAAGGTATTATGCCCATCCCTTTTTGTCAAGACCTTTTAAACGAACGTAGGGAACTTTTAAACCAGCGTAGGTATTTTTCCAATTTTGGTATCAATTATAGCTGAAATTTCAGATAAAATGTCATTGATTGATTATCTCATCTTCCAGACAATATCAGACGACTCGTCCACAGTGATGTAGGCCCTCTCGCCCAGGTCAAGAAAAATTTCGGATTAGACGTGGATAACTCGTGGAATACACCTGTAATAGTCCTGTACAAATAGTGCCAAAAAATTCTGAACTACCTAAAATTATTTAATCTGGCTTTTAGAAAGCTGAATTAAGCGTGCTCGTCCTTATTTGGAATGAACGCTCATGAACTCCAATGAACTCCCATGAACTCCATATGAACCATCTATCAAGAATCAATCCAGTAAGCATTAAGTAGTTATCAACCGGGTATCATTTTAATCATTACCCTTAGAATGAAATGAATTTTTTAAAGAGTAATCGAAAACTAGATTAAAATTGATCTACTAGTTTTGAACTGGTTTGCATGAATGTTGCATATTTCTTGCTAGCACCTGGTTAAACATAAAAGGAAATTGTAAATACCTGTTTTGAGGAAGAATTTTATTTTTATATTTAACTTGTATGTATTGGTTGTTAGGTAAATCATCCTTAATTTGCTAATTATTGTTGATAAATAGCTATGGATGAGAACCCAACGGAGTGGAAGGAAAATCTTTGGATTCAGCATTTATTTTATTCCTATGGCTTGGAATTAAAGTATTTACATTATTTTTGTCGTCTCGATATCTAAAATCAAAGAAAGTTTTATAACGTTCAATGATTATTTGAGCAGACTTAAACAATTGAAATGAATCACCCAGATCAAAAACTTTTTAAACACAATGTTATTTAAGCTTTTATTTTTGTAATCTTAAACTTAATAATTATGAATAGAATACTTACTGTTTTTATGTTGACCTTGCCATTTATGATTAATGGGCAAGTAAATAGTCTACTTGACTCAAGTTTTAACAAGATTGGATATAAACTTCTAGACCTTGGAAATGACGATGAAAAAGCCAATTCATGTTTTTTATCAGCTAAAAACAAAATATATGTATCTGGTGGTTCTAGTACTAGTTCTAGTGATAGAGGCTTCATTACAAGGCTAAATAGTAACGGTTTGGTCGATAGCAGTTTTAATTCTACCGGAACGATCATCAATTCAACTTTCTATACCATCTATGATTCTTATGAAGATGCCAATAATAACATTATAGTTGCCGGAATCAATGGATTTTCTAGACAGAATATGTTAATTGGGAGAATTTTAGAAAATGGAACTTTTGATAAAACATTTAGTGGAGATGGAATTCAGGAAATTAATTATAATGATCAGGAAGATGCGGCAAAAAGAGTAAAAGAAGACACAAAAGGGCGGTATGTGGTGGCTGGTACAACGGGCGATGGTTTTTATACTGATGTTCTTATTTCTCGATTAGATCATGCAGGAAATTTGGATAAAAGTTTTAATCAAACAGGATTTTTGGTTCTCAATTTTGGGCCAAAGGACCAAAGTTATGTTGCTGACTTTCTTATAACCAATAATAATAAAATATTACTTTTAATTAATCATTATGCTGGAACATCAACAAGCTATAACATCAATTGTTTTTTAATTAATGAAAATGGTACCATAGATTCAACTTATGGTGTCAATGGTAAACTAATGATTGACATTAATGATCAAACTGATGGGGGTTGTAGTATTCTTCAAGCAGATGGTGCATTTTGGATTGGTGGGTATACCACAAAAAGTAATAGAAACCAAATAATCATTGCTAAATTGGATTCGCTCGGACATTTAGACGCTAATTTCGGAAATAAGGGCATCTCAATTAACCCAATAGGATCCTCTAGTATGACACCTACATCAATGAAAATAACATCAGACAAATCATTCCGCTTGTCAGGTAGAATATCAACATCAGGTTACCCGGATGCATGCATAGTTGGAATTTCTAGCAAAGGAACGATAGACTCTAGCTTTGCAGTAAATGGAGTATTCCAATTCAACAGATCAAACAAAACCGATCATTTCAATTCATTCTTCATATACCCCACAGGTCAAATTATTGCTGCCGGATTTTCAGAAGACTCCATTGATGATAAAACAATTATACTTAAATTGAAGAACAAAATTAATGTTGGGGTCATAGATCAGTATAAAACGATCTCCCTAACTAAATTTTTTCCAAATCCATTTCAGCATAATGCTACTATTGAAATGAATTTGAAAGAATCATTGGAATTTGGTATCAGATTATTTGATGAGTCAGGGAAATATGTTACTGAATTAGTTCCAAATAAATCCTACAATGCGGGTCTTATCGAAGTTCCAATCGAAGTCCCAAACCAATTGAGAAGTGGAAATTATATTATAGTAATACAATCGAAAAACAAAATTCTAGCTTCCATTAAAACAAAATTTTTAAATCAATAATATTTAAATAGAGATTGCTTAGATATTTACATACTTTATTTAGAACTATAATGACTTATGGATTTATACATTTAACTTCTTAAGATTAAAGAATATAACTTTCTATGAAACAACTATTAGTACTAATCATTCTTGCAGCAGCTAAGATGGCTAATGGACAAGCAGCTAAACAATACGACTCTTTAATACTTTTGAACAACAAATATAAAACACCAATTGGTTGCACAGCCAAAACATCATATCAACTTAAATGTGACAACTATTCTATCCAGTGGTTTTATATGAGTGACGGAATCATGAAGATGTTACCTGATACAATAGTTTCACAGCTTGAGCGACAAAAGAAAGCCTTTCATAAAGAAATGATTAACCCTTACATACTTGATCAAGTAATGAAAGGCTATAAAATAAGTTATGAATCTGAAGGTAGCATGCAGTATCAAATTATTGCTTATGGGATTGTAAACGAACAACCTATATTGGTGCAACTTTCCCTTGACAATGAACCAAAAAATAATGATGACATACCAGAATTTGCAAGACAGATTATTAAGTTGACGCATTGAGTTCTTAGAATCTCCATAATCGGGAACTTTGGTGACCTTTCAATTCTGGATTAATGTGAAGTTCCTTATTTTAGAAAAACAGGAATTTAAATGAGTCAATGATAATAAAAACCAGAGTAAACTGACCCAACTTTACAATACTAAGTGGCCTACTTTATCAAATGATGATTCTCGATGAGGTATTTCCAAAACGAGATTATTTCTAAGTTATCAAATAAATCTGTTCCTATTGCATCTTTCTTCATGGTGCTAACGCACTTCTCCGCCAAAAAAAAGTCGGACAAGTCTCACTCATCATACTGTCGTGTGATATCTCTCTCCTCAAATGCAGGAGAGAGAATCGTTCGTTCATGTCTTTAATCGTTATCAAATAAATAAACTCGGAATCAATTAAAAAAGCAGTAGTTCACTTAAAAGAAATTTGGGAATATACCTGTATTAATTGGCCAGAAAAGCAAACAGATAAATACCATAGTGAACTAATTGAAGGATCAAATGAATTATTGATCGATTCTTTGACTGGTAAAAATTATGACAATATAATAAAGGAATTAAAAGCAATAAGTAGCAATAAACATATAATATTTTATAGACTTATACAAAATGATATTATTGAAGTAGAGAGGATTTTACATGAGAAAATGGATATTGAAAAACACCTCAATGAATGAAATCATCTAATACAATATTGCTTTAGAATATAGCTCGTTTTTTAATCCTAAGGGAGCTTCTAGTTCCTTCTTGGTAACTTGCTTGGTACCTTGGCTTTAGCCAACAAAAAAACACAACAGCAAGTTCCTACTATCGTAATACACAACATATAGTCCCATTTGTTATAAGCACTTTTCAAATCATGTATTTAATGAAAATATGTATTTGAAAAATAATAGGATACCAAAATGAACGTTAATAAATTAAGTATTGCTGATCCAGTAGCGCTCACAATTAGATATCCTAAAGGGGACTGATACAGGCGTTTGGCTTTATATGACTTTGATAACAAGACGGAACACAAAACAAAAGGACAAAAACAAATTAACCCATGAAATTTCGACCACTTTTTTTATGTATTTATTTGCTCACTGCGACCATTGCGTTTGGACAAGGTGCGAGCGACATGTTTGAGAAGTTTGCCTTTAGACAAGACAGTTTGTTTATTGTTGCGTATGAACAAAGAGATGTAAACACTTACAATAAGTTATTGACTGAATTTTTATCAAAATACGACAAATTATCAGCGAACGAAAAAAAGAATTTTTCTAGGTATCTCAGTGGAGCGTATTACAATCTAAGTTGTACCCATTCGATATTGGGCAACAAACAGATGGCTATAGCTAATCTCAAGAAATCCATTGACGCTGGCTATATGAATTACCAACACATTCAAGAGGACTCTGATCTAGATAACATCCGCAAGGAAAAAGAATTTCTAGATCTCAATAATTATCTTAGGAGCATTGGCGACTATCTGTACATTTTAAAAAAAGCAGATCAATACAATCGTAACGACACCAGATTGCTTCCAAGCTTTACTTATCAATCCAGTGATAATCCTAACTTAATGGCTTTACGTAATGCATTGAACCTGGACAGCATTGCTGGGAAAGGGACTGACGTTTTAAAAATACTTAACCTGTTGCATTGGATGCACCATTTAATTCCACATGACGGCAATCATAACAACCCGGTTGTCAAAAATGCGATGAGTATGATAGCGGAGTGTAAGCGCGATAACAGAGGATTAAATTGTAGAGGACTAGCTACGGTATTAAATGAATGCTATTTATCTTTAGGCATAAAATCACGAATAGTTACCTGCCTCCCTAAAGACAGTTTGAAAATCGATAATGATTGTCATGTGATTAATTCCGTTTATTCTGAAACGCTTAAAAAATGGCTTTGGATAGATCCTACTTTCAATGCTTATGTAATGAACGAACATGGAGAATTATTGAGTATTGAAGAAGTTCGTTCCCGAATAATCCAGAACAAACCATTAATCATAAACCCAGATGCCAATTGGAACAATCGGAATCTTCAAACAAAAGAATATTACCTAATGAATTATATGGCAAAAAATCTATACCTATTGGAATGTCCGGTAAACAGTGAATACAACATGGAGACTGTAGAAAACGGGAGGGTTTTTAATTATATTCAACTACTTCCTTTAGATTATTTTAAGCAATCACCGGACAAGTCGGAGAATAAAGATGATAAAACAAACACTACGTGGATTAAAATTAAAACCAATAATGATAAACTCTTTTGGCAAATTCCATAATACTTTGAGAACTTCAATAAATAAATTATAAAAAAAACTTCCCTCTGGTAAATCCATGTTATAAGACGGATTATAATGAAAACAATTACAACACTTTTATTTGGGATTATTTTTTTATCTAATCTTTTCGGGCAGACCCATAAAAATAATTTAATCATTACTCATTTGTCTGGAGACTTTTATGTGTTTACCACGTATCGTGAATTTAAAGGAACGCTATTTCCTTCCAATGGTATGTATGTAGTAACTCATGATGGTGTAGTGCTCATTGACACACCATGGGACACCACACAGTTTCAGGTCCTACTCGACAGCATTAAAATCAAACATAACAAAAATGTAGTTCTGTGTATTGCAACTCACTCGCATGAAGACAGAACGGGTGGACTTGAGTATTATAAACAAAACGGAATTAAAACTTATACGACCCTGCAAACAGACCAAATTAGTAAATCCAGAAATGAAAAACAAGCAGTGTTTTTAATACTCCGGGATACCGTATTTAATGTGGGTCAATATTCATTTCAAACGTATTATCCTGGTGCAGGACATACGCCAGACAACATCGTAATTTGGTTTCCAAAAAATAAAATTCTGTATGGTGGTTGTCTTGTAAAAAGTACAGAAGCTGTTGACCTCGGTAATCTCAGTGACGCAGACCCTAAGCAGTGGCCTTCAACCATAAAAAAGATAAAGAGAAAATTTGTCAATCCCAATTATATTATTCCCGGACATCAGGATTGGTCAGACCATACTTCATTAGATCATACCTTGAAACTGTTACGGCAATATAAAAAGAAAAACCTCCGATAATAAAATCACAATAATTGCTGATTGAAAAAAATCTGTCCTGTATTGAGCAACATAGAAAGTTGTCTACTAATATTGTGACCATTAGAAAAACCATTTACTAAATTCCTGATTTTAAATATTTTTCCACTATACGCAGATTATGGGCAAATTTTTTCCACTATAACCTCAAATCAACATTAATATTTAAAAAATATTCCATTATAAGCTATAATTAATGGCTTCTACACAAATATTTTCCACTATAAATAGATAATGGACATATATTTTCCAATTAAATTAGCATTTTTCAAATGGCGAATTTATAAATGTCACCCGATCACCATTCAAACTTGATCACCATCCACCCCGATTTCCCGATTACCATTCAAACTGATTACCTGATCACCCGATTACCATTCCAACCTGATTACCATTCCACCCCGATTACCCCTCAAACTTTATTCTCGATTACCTTTTCCTAAATATTAGAATTACAATTCTTACTTTTGACCAAATTATCGACCCATGCAACTTCAAGATCAGCTCATCCGGGGATACATGTATCAGGAATTAGATCGCCAGCGCCGCGGCGTGGAACTCATCGCTTCTGAGAATTTTGCCAGTCTACAGGTCATTCAATCCATGGGTTCATGGTTGACCAACAAGTATGCTGAAGGTTATCCCGGAAAACGTTATTATGGTGGATGTGAAGTGGTGGATGAAATCGAACAGATTGCCATAGATCGCTTATGCGAGCTCTTTGGGGCGAGTTATGCCAATGTGCAGCCACACTCAGGGGCATCAGCTAATATGGCCGTACAAATCAGCTTATTGAGTCCTGGAGATACCATTATGGGCTTGGATCTGGCACATGGAGGACATTTGACCCACGGTTCACCGGTTAATATCAGCGGTAAGTACTTCAAGGTGGTGTCTTACGGAGTCGATGCAGATGGCCGAATCGATATGAATGACGTCGCAGATAAGGCTTTAAATCATCGCCCTAAATTGATCATCTGTGGGGCTTCAGCTTACTCCAGAGATTTTGATTATGCAAGATTTAGACAAATCGCTGATGAGGTGAATGCCGTGCTTTGGGCTGACATAGCACATCCCGCCGGATTGATTGCTTCCAAACTCCTCAATGATCCCATAAAACATTGTCATATTTTAACTTCCACAACCCACAAGACCTTGAGGGGACCTCGCGGAGGGATTATTATGATGGGACAGGATTTCGATAATCCCATTGGAAAGAAAGATAAAAAAGGCAAGTTATTGCCGATGTCCACTTTACTTCAAAGTGCAGTGTTCCCCGGGACTCAGGGCGGGCCTTCAGAGCATATTATCGCGAGTAAAGCAATAGCATTCGGTGAAGCACTAAGTCCTGCATTTAAGACTTATTCCAAACAAGTTATTGATAATGCGCAGGCATTCGCCCATGCTCTTCAGGCATTAAATTACAATTTGGTTTCCGGTGGTACCGACAATCATTTGTTTTTATTGGATTTGCGCAATAAAGATATTACCGGAAAGGAAATGGAACATTTACTCATTAAAGCTGATATTACGACCAATAAAAATATGATACCCAACGATCCTCAGCCACCGATGACGACTTCAGGTATTCGTTTGGGTACCGCTGCAATGACTTCCAGAGGATTCAAAGAAAAAGATTTTGTGCAGGTCAGTGAATGGATCAATGAGTTGGTCATACATAGATCGAATGATGTGATGATCGAATCGATTAAGAAAAAAGTGAATCAGTATATGGAACAATTTCCACTATATCCTGAAATCGGCGCTTAATATTTCAAGTGGTATTGGATATGCCACCTTTTCTAATGTAAGACCTTCTGCAGGTACACTCCAACTTTTTTGAATATGAGTACCCAGATTCATATCTTCAAGGATTTGGGATTTAGAAATTTTTCCAAGGGCATAATTAAAACACATTCCCACAATCAATCGAACCATCCCACGTAAAAATCGATTGGCGGAAATGTGAAATTCCAATCCATCGGGAGTACGTACCCATTGTGCTTCATACAACTGACAATGATAATGTTCCACACCAGAATTCGTTTTGGTAAAAGACTGGTATGAATCAACGGCGAACAATAAATCAGCTGCTTCCTGCAAGGCTTCTAATGTCATCTCACGGATCTGTGGATAATAAAAAGTAAAATGTCTGTTGATTGGATTTTTAATGTGCGTACATCGATAGATATAGCTTCTTTTGTTGGCATCAAAACGCGCATGAAAGTCATCCGAAACTTTAAATAGTTGTTTGACTGCAATATCTGCAGGTAGCACTGCATTTAATTTGGCAACGGTCAGCCGGTCGTAATAATCTTCATTCAATACATCATGATGTACATAAAATTGGGAGGAATGAACACCAGTATCCGTTCTGCCGCAGCCTAGTAAAGTGACGGGAATATTAAATAGTTCACTCCATCGCTCTTCCAGAGTTTGTTGAACAGATGGTGCATTGGGTTGTTTCTGCCATCCACAATAAGCCGTACCATCAAAACAAATTTCAATAAAAATCCGCATAGTGTTTAAATAAAACTCAATATTCAAAAAAAATAACTACTATCGTAATAACAGAAGCGTTTTATTTTTGTCACAATTTTTGCAAAAAACAAGCAAAAATTTCGCCAAAAAAAAATAATAATTTACATGACGAGACGGATTTCATCCGTTTACAAATAAGTTGCCCATTTTGGGCAATTAAAAAATAGTTACAAAAAAAAAGTAGGAATCACTTCCTACTTTAATTTTTTAATTTATTTAATGTGTGTGTTTAACCAATAATCGAATTATCTTTTGCAAAACCATGAGCATACATGAGCGCACCACCCACCAATCCAAGGTCTTTTAAAAACATGGTCGTAGCTGTTTGATCATTTGCACTTACTCCTTTTAAGAAAATCATAAACATGGTCAATAATAAAAATATGGCTAGCAATATGGCAGCTAATTTATCATATTTTCCAATAAAAACACTGAGCGCAAAAGCGATTAAACACGCTCCCGTCAGATAAACAATAATGGCACCTCCGAATGGGGCCATACCTGCCATAGCATCGGCATTCATAAAATGAAAAAGTCCAAATACGAGCATTGGAATCGCAAAAATGTACTTACCTAGTCCTGTAATTGCATTCATAATAAAGTTGTTTTGTTTGTTTGAAAAGAAAAATCACCCTGCAATATAGTACAAAAGTTCTATATATAAATATTTTTGATATGTTTTTTTTACATATGATTTGGAAATGATTTGCGTAATAATAACATATTAGACATATTTGGCATGTATAATACATTGAATTTATTCACACCTACTAAATATAAGTATTGGAAAGCTCTGAAAGTGCGACAAAAGTTAACGATGGGTGCTAGCACATCAAGTATAACCGAACTCCTTCGAACAGTTCTGAAAGAGCAAAATAAGTTAACAATGGGTAATCACCTATTGAGAATCTCCAAAAATCCAAACAGCCCTGAAAAGGAGTAATAAGCAAACGATAAGTGGTAGCCCATCGAGTATAACCGAATTCATTCGAATAGCTCTGAAAGAGCGATATAAGGTAACGATGGGTATCAGCCCATCGAGAATCCAAACAGCCCTGAAAGGGCGTCATCATTAATAGAAATTTATAACCCGATCGTTCTTCCTCAACTTGCCTGACGCTTCATCTGATGTTCTATAAAATCTACATCTATAAGAAGTTTCTTCTGACTGGGGTGCGATGGCAGATCAAACATAGCATCTTTAAGTATCGATTCGCAGATCGTTCTTAATCCACGAGCACCTAATTTGCTTTCTAATGCGATGAAGGCTATTTTATCCAAAGCATCTTTTGTAAATTCTAAATCGATGCCATCGATGGATAGTAATTTAGCATATTGTTTTAGAATGGCATTTTTTGGTTTGGTGAGGATATCTACGTAAGCGTTCAAATCCAATTCTTCAAGGTATGCCAGTACCGGAAGACGCCCCAATAATTCAGGTATGATACCGAATTTTTTGAGATCATGGTGATTGACTTTAGACAACAAATTCACCTTTTGTTCTGTAGACAAATGGTCTTGTTTAAATCCTATGACATTCGTATTTAATCTGCGTGCTATAATTTTTTCCAAACCATCAAAAGCTCCACCGCAAATAAATAATATATTCTGTGTATTGACTTTTAGAAATTGTTGTTCCGGATGTTTTCGTCCTCCGGCAGGAGGAACATTAATATCAGCGCCTTCCAATATTTTTAATAAAGCTTGTTGCACACCTTCTCCCGATACATCTCTGGTAATGGATGGATTTTCACTTTTTCTGGAAATCTTATCCATCTCGTCAATATAAATAATACCGCGTTCTGCAGATTCAATATCGTAATTACAAGACTGTAATAATCGGCTCAACATACCTTCTACATCTTCACCTACATAACCAGCTTCCGTAAATGAAGTCGCATCAACAATGGCAAAAGGCACTTCTAAAAACTTAGCTAAGGTCTTTGCCATTAATGTTTTTCCGGAACCTGTAGGGCCGATAAAAAGTACATTGGATTTTTCAATTTCTACTTCATTGATGGACGTCTCCGATAATCTTTTATAGTGATTATATACAGCTACTGAGAGTGTTTTTTTGGCTTCGTCCTGACCAATAACATAATGATCCAAGAATTCATTTATTTTTCTTGGCGTCATGCTTTTATTGAATGGTGTTTTTTTCTTTTTAGGACTTTTTATTTTACTTCCACCTAATTCTTCTTCTACAATTTTATTGGCTTGAAGGGTACATCCTTCACATATAGCTACGTCTTCACCTTGGACCAATACCAAAACTTCCTTGCGGGTGCGTCCACAAAACGAACATGAATCATCCGCAGTTTTATTACTTTTGGGCATTACTGTTTGATTTGGTTCGGGTCAATACTTCGTCTACCAAGCCATAAGCTTTTGCTTCTTCTGCACTCATCCAATTGTCGCGATCACAATCCGCTTCTATTTTTTCTGCTGTTTGTCCGGTATGTAGGGCCATGATTTCGTACAATTCGTGTTTCATGCTTTTTATCAGGTTATAGGAGATTTCCATATCTGTGAATTGTCCCTGCATCCCTCCTGAAGGTTGATGAATCATGACACGGCTATGTTTAAGACAGGTTCTCTTTCCTTTTACTCCTGCGCATAACAGTACGGCACCCATAGAAGCAGCTAAACCGGTACAAATAGTGGCCACATCAGGATTTACGTATTGCATGGTATCATAAATACCCAGACCATCGATTACCGATCCACCAGGACTATTGAGATACATCTGAATATCACGTCTGGCATCTACAGAATCCAAAAACAATAATTGAGCCTGAATCACATTAGCGACATAATCATTGACAGGAACCCCCATAAAAATGATACGATCCATCATCAATCGTGAAAAGACATCCATCCCAACTATATTCATAGAGCGCTCTTCTATAACTGTTGGCGTAAATCCTGTAATATGCGGTATGGTCGAATTAATATATTTTTCTAAATGCATCGTCGACATTCCTAAATGTTGCTTTGCATATTTTTGAAATTCATTCTTTGGAAACATAATTAAAATTTTTTATCAATTAAATAATGGTTCATGCATGTTTGTGATCATGGTCATCACCTTCATGATGGTGATGTTCATGCTCGTGGTGATCGTGAGCTTCGTGGTGATGATGCTCATGATCGTGATTGTGTTCCTGGATTTTTTTGACTAAGTCGCGGAATTCATCCAGACTGATTTCATCTTCAAGGACAATGATGTTGGATTTAAGCCATTCTATGGATTTATCATTGAGTACATTCAGATAATATTCCTGAGCCTTGTCCTTATCCTTACTCAATGCATTTTGTGCGACCTGTCTCCATGATTCTTCCGGAAAATTTATGCCGCCATACATGGTTTTAAATTGTTTGATGACAGCCTGAATCATATCTTCATATTCTACTTTGATATCATTTTGTTCTACGATATCTTTTCGTACCATTTGCCATGCTAATCCTTCTTTGAAGTGAATGAGATCATGCGCAAGTGTATGTTCATCTTTTTTCTGCCACTCTTCATAAGATAGCACCAACCATTTTTTTAGAAAGGCATCGGGGAAGGTCAGTGCCATTTCCTGATGTAAGTTTTTGATCAAGTCTATTTCAAAAATCTTATTGCATTCACTTTCATAATACAATTCCAGATTTTCCTTAATGTGAATTCGCATGGATTCTTCGGAATCTACTGTAGTATCTGGTCCAAAAATTTTAGCATATAATTCCTTATTGAATACAGGTTTTACTTTTCTAGAGATTTTTACTATGGTAAAATTAAATTGGTTTTCGAATTCACGATGATCGTCATCCTGCAACTTTAGAAAATACTTCCGAACACCTTTAGCATCCATATCATGCTCCACTTGAGTAATATCTCCGTGAAACGAAGCATTCACTTCTTTGCCGATCAATAGATCTTTAAATGCTGGTGTTAACGTAGAATCTACGATTACCGTAAATACAGATTTTACACCATCTTCCTTAACCAGACCATTGGACAACTCCTGAGCTTCTAATTCAACCAAATCTGTTTCAGATACTGGTTCACTTACTTCAGCATTCTCAGCAAATCGCTCTAGGATATAATTGACTTCTTCTTCGATTCGACTTTCAGTAATATTGACTTTATGTCGTTGTACAGTGAGTTTACCTAAATGTTTTTGTAAATCTACTTTAGGTGCTATGCCAACTTCAAAAACAAACTCTGTCTGATCCAAAGAAGGTTCGCCATCATCTTTTACGGGCAACAGGTCACCTAAGAAATGAACATCAGCATTCTTTTGATAGTCTTCAATGGCCGTATTGATTAATTTATTTAAGACTTCTCCACGGACTGCTGCTCCATATAGATTTTTGATCATCGATTCGGGTACTGTACCGGGTCTAAAGCCCTTGATATTCGCTTTCTTGCGAAGTGATTTTAGTTCCTGACTGATCTGGGGCTCATAATCTTTAGGTTCCAGTATGAGACGCAAATTAGCGTGTTGAGGTGCTATTGAATGAAGGCTTATATCCATAAATTATGATCTTAAGTACATACTAAGGGTTAAGGACTGAAATGGTTCAAGAAAAATGAACCAAAGAGGGAAAAAAAGTGCGGATGGAGGGGGTCGAACCCACACACCTTTCGGCACTAGATCCTAAGTCTAGCGTGTCTGCCAGTTTCACCACATCCGCGGAAACGCCGCAAAGATATGCTATACCCACTAATATTATTACTTTGACCCTTATTTTTAGATATTTTTTTTAACAAGTCACTAGGTTGTTTTTAGAAATTGTACGATTTAGCTTATTATTCAAGCTGTTAGGAGGTAGCGATCAAGCCAGGGACATAATTTAAGTCTTAAACTCATGCAGGAGAAGTGCGGATGTAAGTTATTAAAAGATGTAATTTTTTGGATATTTATTGCCCTTAAAAAAGACTGATAAATATTTTAATATTTAAATTAAATGTAATATGTAAAAATTGATTTTTAGAACAATTTATAATTTAATATCGTTGATTAATAGGAACTTGGCCTGATTTTGATTAATTTTGTAGCATAGTCCATGTTAACATTAGAATCTTTACCGATAACGCCCTTTGCGTGGCCCGAGCCGGATCAATTACTAATTAAGGCTGCCTATAGACGTTTGTTGCGGGCTACCAGAGAGACACCCCCGACGGATGAAGAAAAGAATGAGATTAGATTAGCATTTGAATTTGCTCTAACGGCACATGGAAATCAACGAAGAAAATCAGGAGAGCCTTATATTACACACCCGCTGGAAGTAGCCCGTATCTGTTATGAAGAAATGGGTCTTGGATATAAGTCCGTGATTGCAGCACTCTTGCATGATGTGGTCGAAGATACTCCGGTTACACTGGAACAAGTCGACAAACAGTTTGGAAATAAAATTGCAAAAATCGTAGATGGGCTCACCAAATTAGATGGTTTATACAATGTCGAAAGTCCCCAGGCTGAAAATTTTAAAAAGGTACTAAGCACCTTGGTTGATGACGTACGGGTGATCCTCATCAAAATGGCGGATCGCCTGCATAATCTCCGTACGATCGACAGCATGCCGAAACACAAGCAACTTAAAATAGCTGCTGAGACCACGTATATCTATGCACCTCTGGCTCACCGACTTGGCTTATATAATCTGAAATCAGAATTTCTGGATATTTGTGTAAAGATTACTGAACCTGATTTGTACCATGAAATTGTTTCAAGACTTCAGGAAACACAAAAGGATCGGAATAAATTCATCAATGAGTTTATCAAACCGCTCAAAGCTGCCTTAGACCATTTAAACATAGAATACAAAATATTTGGTCGTCCAAAATCCATATCATCCATTGCCAATAAAATAAAAACCAAAAAAGTACACTTCGAAGAAATCTTTGATTTGTTTGCTGTTCGTGTAGTGGTTGATGTTCCAAAGGAACGTGAAAAATCAGTGTGCTGGCAAGTTTATTCTATAGTTACTGACGTCCATAGACCAATACCAGAACGATTGCGTGACTGGATCACCACACCTAAGTCCAACGGTTACGAATCCTTACACACCACTGTTATCGGGCCACACGGCCGATATGTAGAGGTCCAGATCAGAAGTCAGCGCATGGATGATATTTCTGAAAATGGGTATGCCTCACATTGGAAATACAAGGGGGTCACCAATATTCATGGCATCTATGATCATTGGTTCGACAGTATTCGTGACATGCTGGAAATCAAACACAATGATGCCCTGGAATTTCTGCATGATTTTAAATCCAACTTGTACGGTGAAGAAGTGTATGTATATACTCCAAAAGGTGAGATGAAGGTGTTACCTAAAGGATCCACAGCGCTTGATTTCGCATTTAGCATCCACACTGATATTGGTATTCGCGCCAGTGCCTTTAAGATCAATAATAAATTGGTTACACTAGGATATGTGTTAGAAAGTGGTGATCAAATTCAGGTCATAACTAATGTCAAGCAAAAACCCAATGAAGATTGGCTTAAACTAGTTACAACCGGAAAAGCAAAATCAAGAATTCGATCTGCATTGCGTGAAGAACAAAAAGTAATAGCAGATTATGGTAGAGAAATTCTAGAGCGTAAATTTAAGAACAACAAATTGCTTGTTGATGAAAACATCGACATACTCCATAAAGCCCTGCCTTATAAAACAAAATTGGAAATGCTGTGTGCCTTTGGAAAAGAGGAAATCACTTGGGCAGATGTCATAAAAAAATTCTCCTTTGAAAACGGAAAATTAATCCATACTAAAATTGAATTTAAAGAGATCATCAAGGAAGATGATCAGAAAAACGATACCATTCCCGATGCTTCCGGCAGGTTGATGATTAACGGCGAACCCGGAGATACATACCAATATACTTTTGCCAATTGTTGTAATCCCGTTCAAGGTGATACGGTATTCGCATATGTCACGTCCAACAATGGGATGAGAATTCACAGGAGCAATTGTCCGAATGCTGAAAATCTGATGGTGAATTATGGCTATCGCATACTCAAAGCAGAATGGTCCAATAATTTAGGTAGTGCGTTCACTGCAGATCTGATCATCACAGGAATAGATGATGGACCTGGTGTAATCCAACGGTTGACCCATGATATCTCCGGCAAACTTGGTGTCAACATTAAATCTTTCAGCATTGCCAGTAACGAAGGCACATTCGAAGGTAAGATGAGTCTGATCGTAGCTAATAAAAATCAAATCAATCTTATTATTCAATCCTTATCTAAGCTACCCGGTGTTACGCATGTACGAAGGTCGGATCATTAACCCAATCCGATCGTCGAAGTCTCAGACTTTGATGTGAATGATAAACGCAATACCAGCCTTATAGAGTAAAATAAGCCATTTCAAAAGATCTATAAGCCTAGACTTAATAACAAACTGATTCTCCTATTTAGGGTCTGCTGATTATGTCAAGGCAAACGTAGTTAATAAATGAAACTGATTTGAATAAATAATATTTCTTAGACCG
>JBGAVH010000031.1:0-48699 GCA_044228225.1 Saprospiraceae bacterium
CATCTAATAAGCTTTTAATATGTGAATATAATATTATTTCTAACTTATCTTTATGTCCACTTTTTTGAGGAGGTCTAGAATGTGTTTTGAAAAATGTTGAGATAGCACAAATATTGTATGATAAAATTTTAAGTTATCACAAGAAATATTTTGAACTAAATTGTTTAAGTATCATGCCGAATCATGTTCATATACTTTTATCGACGCTCGATAACTGCGAAATAGTAAAAATTGATAAATGGCTCCAACTTATAAAAGGTGGTAGCTCCTATTTAATTAATAAAGCAATGAAAAGAACTGGCAAACTTTGGGCAACTGAGTCATTTGATAGATATATTAGAAATGAAGAACACTATAATAATTCTTTTTACTACACGATTAACAACCCACGAGCGGCTAAGCTGAATGACATTTATTCACATGAGCCATACATGTATAGGTGTGATGTTTAGTTGGTGCCGATGCTTTAGCGTCTTCGGCTTCGAACCGATACAATAATCTCGAATAATTCTATAAGAAAAATAATAAAAGATAATTTAATTTCAAAACCTTGCCCATCTCATACGTCGTAATTGCAAATTCGGCAAGAACTTAAAGGTTCGCCACCAACCCAAATTGGGTGGCGATGCTTTTAGCATCTCGCCCTCATAGGTTACGATCCATTAAAATCTCCATGTGCGCATCTCATGTTATTTACAATCACATTTAGCAAGAACCTAAAGGTTCGCCACCAACCCACACTGGGTGGCGATGCTTTAGCATCTCGCCCTCCTAGGTTGCGATGCTTTAGTATCCCCAATTGCGCATCTCATGTTATTTACAATCAGATTTAGCAAGAACCTAAAGGTTCGCCACCAATCCCAACTGGGTGGCGATGCTTTAGCATCTCGCCTTTCTAGGTTACGATGCTTTATCATCCCCAATTGCGAATCTCATCTTACATACAATCACATTAGCAAGAACCTAAAGGTTCGCTACCAACCCACACTGGGTTACGATGCTTCAGCATCTCGCCCTCCCAGGTTACGTTCCTTTAACATCTCCATATAAACATGACACGCCACTTATAATCAAATTTAGCAAATCCCTAACGGTTCAATACCCATGCTACACCTATATCCTTGTATATTAATTATTTATGTTTCATGTAAGTTTTTAAATACATCATAGCAAGTAAAGAAAAAACCTCCTTGCACCATACTAAGTAAATCCTGAACCCTCAGAGGAAGCCCACCATTCAGCCCAGTCAGATCTTTGTAATGTCATTTAAAATGAAGTCTTTCTGTTTTAAAACTTAATTCTTAAAGTTTATAGAAGGATCAATTGAAAACATGTTTATTCATTAATTAAAACAAATTTATATGAAGTCATTATTACAACAATCAAAACAAAAAATCATGTTACATTTTTACAATTCTTCAAAAAAATCAAAAATCTTTTTGCTTATCATGTGTTTCCTGTCACTCAAGGTGATAGAAGGAGAGGCTCAATCATCAACATGGAAGTATAAAACCCCAACTAGAGACTCAGTTATAATTAAAATTAGTCAGCCAGATGGTATATGTGGCAATCCAGAAGTGTATGTTGTAAAAGCACCACAAGGAGGAACGTTACTGGAAGCAAGTAAATCAAATCCTGCTAAAAGATTTAAAGCAAAAGCAGGAATGCCAATCACTGTTGAGTTTGAGTTTAAAGGTGCTAAAAATATTTATAATGCTAAAGGGGATTTCTATTATAATTTTCTTGATGTTAATGGACCTCAAACTATTCAATGGTATACTGCTTCAGAATCTGAACCGACAAATCAAGAAAAATCAGTTTCTTTTGATTTCAATAATGATAAATCAATCCAAAAGGTAAAATTTACAGTGACATTTAACAAAAGTGCATCTTTGGGATATTTATATACTAATACCGGAATAAATCAAACCCATAGTAATGGTCAAGGACCTACTGGCGAATCACTTAGATTATATATCCCTTTTATTATCACTGGGCAAATAGAGGAAAAGATTTCTGTCTTGGGTAAGGCCATTCAACCCATGGTACCTTATATGGTATTGCATGCTCCTCCTGGTGATGGAAGCTCATCAGAAACAGCTGAGACCAAAACCTCATGCCGAGAATTTTCAACTACTTTAGAAACAGAATCCGTACACAACGCCGATGTAGCGGTTAAAATAGGTATTGCAGGATCAGCAGGTTTATTTGTTACTACTGATTTTGAGTTTTCAGTGACCTTTAGTGCTAAGCTCACAGCCGGTGATCTAGCTATTAAAAGCAATGCCAATCAGACTTGCGTTACGATGACCAAAGGCTTTTCTACAGGTGCAATGATCGGTCTTAAAGGAAGTGGAGATGTATTTATGGGCTACGGTACTGACCTTGATTATGGTATTTACAGAATGATTAGACAGGATGCTAAAACCTGTTTAACCTCTTTAGATTCTGGATTAGTTTACGCTCCGTCAAGTAATGCACGAACTTTCTTCATGACCGAGGAACAACTCTTAGATGATATAGCCTATCAAAGATCTGTATCAGCAAGAACAGACACCACCGTAAAGGCCAGAAATCTAGCAGCTAATCAAGCAGATGTTTGGGAGAAAATTTTAGCCATGAACAAAGCAAATAAGGACAATCCATCTAACTCTCTAATTAAAAATATTACATTTGGCAAAGGGGTTACAATTACAGAAGAATCAGGAATAACCGTAGTTAACACAAACACACTAGATGTTCAAAATTATCTTGAGGCTTCAGTGGGTATATCTGCCCTCGTAGAAGTGGCTGGTTCAGGTGTTTCAGGTGGATACGAATATACGAACAAACATAGATATGGCAATACAACCACTAATTCTCAGGAAACTCAGAAGATGGTAAAATATACGCTTACTGATGATGATGCTGGTGATAAATTTGATGTTAAAATCGTAAGAGACCCTATGTTTGGCACACCAGTGTTCCGTCTAGAATCTTCGACAAAAAGTTCATGCCCTTATCAAGGTGGTTATCAACGTGATCAGCCAAAATTAAAACATGACGGCACAACTAATGATCATATCACTTCTACAAAAAATCCGATAGGCTCCTCAGTAACATTTAAATTAGATATTTGTAATGAATCTAATGAGGCCCGAAACTATAATTTAAAACTAAATGCGACATCGAATCTAAATGGAGCAGTAGTTTCAGCTTCTGGAGTGCCTTTGAATGGAAATGACTTAGGGCAAACGTATATGGTTCCTGCGAATTCTTGCTTACAAGATTTAATCGTTGAAGTAAAACAACTTTCTGCAAATAGTCCACTTTCTTATCCAAATCTTGAGCTATTTCTTTATAGTGAATGTGAACCAGACATTCAATCTAGTGTATTTGCTTCCATTTACTTTGGTAATGCAACAGCAGTTGAAAATGAAACCAATAATGATTTGCTAAAAGTTTATCCAAATCCTTCATCCGGAAAATTAAATATTAGTTTTGGATCAGATAAAAATATTGAATTTATAAACATCATGGATATGTCAGGAAAGACAATTTTATATGCACCAATTATAGATTCAAAGTCAATTCATGAAATTGATTTATCAGGTCAAGCCAAAGGAGTCTACGTATTACAAGTTCAGTCAAATGGAAAACGACAAACTAAAAAATTAATACTTGAATAATCGTAATTTATTTTAATTGACTTCAATAAATTAACGGAGATATGCTTCTATCCATAGTAATATGGATAGAGCATATTTCAAATTTAAATAAAAAAAGTTTATCCCATGTTGGCGCAAGTTTCCCGACGCTTCGGTCGGGACAAGTGCAACTTGTGCCCAACGATAAAATTGTGCCTTACGAGTAAAGAATACAATATGTTTATTTTACAAATATTTTAATAGGAGCGGTAAATCTCATATCATAAATAGAAATAAAATAAATGCCTGAAGATAAGGGATGGTTTATTTGAATTTGATTTTCCGAATTAATGATGCCACGCCTGATTTCAGCTCCAAGATAATTATGCAATAAGTATTGCTTTCCTTTCAGATTCAAATCATTGAATTGGAAGTACATCGATTGATTTGCAGTATTGGTATACCAATAGTAAGGATTGCCTTCCTTTGTTAATGTAGCATTTACTAATGAACACTGAGTAAGTACTAAATTCTGATGAATCTCTAAATAGCTTAATATCGATTTTGCCAATGCTTCCCCGAATACTTTTCTGGTTGTATAATTTTCACGGACATTCGTGTAGTTGCATTCTATTTGTAAACCATCAACCGTATTCCCTGCAAGATTGCTCGTATAGTTTTGTGTATTATAACCGCCATCGAAATAAGGATTGGAACCTGGAGTAGGTGTTGCAAAGCTTGGAACAGATGGATAGCCTGCATTTGTCAGGATAGTGCCTAAGGCATATTGACCTCGGATTAATTCTGCATGACTGAATCCATTGTTATTTTTCGAAACAAGATTTCGTATAGAACTGGAATTAATATAATTTTGGGTATTGAGTACACTATCTGATTGATCCAACTGATTTGCGGTTAACGAATATCCCAATTCAAGTTGTTGAATAGCATGCCCATGACCATGCAGGTCAATAAATAATGCTTTTCCCTGATATTCTAGCTGTGCTAAGAATTCTGCTGTGTCAATGAATTTATGAAATTCCATCCATGCATTTTCAGCTTCAAGATTACTACATGCACCATCATCAAGGTTTCGATTACAATCGAGTTTGGTGCGTTTTAAATGACAGAAAATAACATGTGCATGACAACCAGTTAAATTAAATAAACTACTGTCAATCTGGCGACCTAGCTCTATGGTGTAGGCATCTGTAACGGTTGTAGGATTATTACAGGTACGGTCCGGGATGTTCGCTGGCGCAATATTTCCGCCGTGTGGGATAGAAATAATGATGGGTAATCGGCCTCTCTGGTAAGCAGTGAAATTATTTTTTCCATAGATAATTTGTGCTTGGGAAAAAACAGGAATTATAATGCTTATCCAAAGAATATTTAGAATGTTTTTCATTTTTAAACCCATTTATCCTTTTTAGAATTTAAGGAATAGAAAAAAAGATAAAAATGCGAAATAAATCAGGCAAGTTTATCAATATGAATTGAATTAGCCTTTCAATGTAAATATAGAAGTTTTATGTGATAACCCGGTTTTAAAGTTTGAAATTTTTTTTGTTGATTGTTATTAGAGTTTCTAAAATAATCTATTTTATTCATTGGTATTAAATAGGACTTGAATGCTGAATTCCTCTTATTAATGCAATGCTGATAGCAGGAGTTTTATTTATGAAATCAATTTTGTGTTCCGTTTCTGAGAATTTGATGATTTCAAGCTTTGCTGATGGTAGCATGAGTTAATTAGTATCATTGAGAATTAAGTATCTTTTTTATGATATCTTTGTTAGGATTTTTTGTGGGTTGGATTTGCTTTAATTGGGACTATAGATACTTTTAATAGAGGGTTAATCGTTCCATTTATAGGTTAAATAAATGATTTGTAAAAAAAATAAAGATGTTAAAAAAAATTTTAAAAGTATTAGCCATTGCTTTCATTTTGATTCAATTTATCCAGATCGATAAAACGTCTAAAACCGATGAGACTTTTCATATGAGCACCAAATATAATATGCCTGAGGAAGTATCGACCCTCTTAAAAAATGCTTGTTACAATTGTCATTCTAATGTGGTAAGCTATCCTTGGTATAGTTATGTTCAGCCTGTAGGGTGGTGGCTCAATAATCACATCTCAGAAGCTAGGAGGGAACTCAATTTTTCAACATTTGCGAATGGGTCAATAGCGAGACAAAACCATAAATTTGAAGAAATTTTGGAAGAAGTCAAAGAAGGGGAGATGCCTTTGAAATCATATACTTATTTTGGCCTACATCCTGAAGCTAAATTGACCGATGCCCAGAGAGGAGTTATTACATCATGGGCACAATTACAAATGAATTTGATTGCTGAACAATATCCTGCTGACAGTCTGGTGCTGAAAAAAAGAATTAAATAATTTAATTGCCTTAGTTCATATAATTTTAATCCTATCGTTTTGATGGATGTAAAAGGGCAATACCGGTATATACACTCTGACGCAATCCGATTCGTCCAAAAACAAAGCATTGTTGTAAAATAAAAAATATAAATACTAAAAGTGGGCTTGTCATTCCTGAACTGGATTCCAAAGTAAGATATACATATAATAGCATGAGGTGTATAAAGATCAAGAGTACTAATATCAATATGGTCTTTGTTTTGTTATTAATTAATACAATCCAACCAGATTTTAGACTTTGAAAAATGGAAACATCTTGTTCTAATTTAATGATTCGGCTTGATATCGACCATGCAAATAATATAGCCATACCTTTGATCCAGATAATAATGATCAATGCAATCAACCACAAAGCATATTTTTCCGATGAGAAATACCTGATGCACGCTTCAAGATTTGAAGCTAATGGCAAGAATACCAAGCTTGTCCATATAGCAGCAATGGTCAAATAGATGATCGCCATTTTAAGAAAGGAGAAATAATAAGTGGAGGCTTTTTTATAGACTTGCTTGACTGTGAGTTGTTCCTTTTGTGTGGCTGCAAAGACCAGTCCTCCATCGAGGAAAATGCTTATCAATAACCAAATGAGTATAAGATATTTTAACTGATTAAATAGGTTTGTTATCGACTGCCAATGTGTATTCAGAAAATCATTAATAATGGTATGGTCATAATGTAATATCAATTTCCTAAAATCTAAGGAATAGGAAAAACGATCCTTAAGTATATCATGATATTGTAAGCCGAGAAATATTACCACCGCCAATTGAATGAAATAAACCCAAATCAAAATCCACCATTGCTTCATGGTGCTTTTACAGGATTTTAATATTATTTCTTTCATGATTTAAAATAAAAAGCTTAGGGTTTGGAATAAGTTCTGTATCCAAAACATAAATTTAGTTGTAAATTTCCATAAAGTAACAGAGTCATTCTTTATGCTAAGACTATTGTTGTTGATATTGATGTCCAATAGATTTTTTTGATCGGGATCAATTTGTGCAGAAATTACTTTTGTATTTCCTGTGAATTCTATAACATTCATTCCTTCAATACCGGACCAATGAATTTTTTTTGAAGTGCCGTCTTCAAAGTTTATCTGAATTTCAACCGGGAATATCCAATCGCCTAACCTTTCAATTGTAACTTTGGATCGAATTGTATTTTTTTGGATTTGTTTATTGGTCTGATCTAATTTCTGATCCAATAATCCAAAGGGTTCTAAAATAGCTTCATTAGAAATTTGTGTAACTGCATAATCTAATACATGAGCTTGATAGATACTTTGTTGAAAGAAAGAATACATTTGGTTTGCAAGGCTTGAGTAGACTTCTTGGTCTAATGAAGATTTTAGAACAGCCATAAGATCATGACCTCGAGGATGTTTAAACTTCCATTGTTCAAAGTAGTTTTTAATGAATCGATCCATTTTTATTTCACCAATAAAATGTTCCAAAGTGTGTAATGTGGTTGCTGTTTTACTATAGATGAGCGATTTACGATTAGATTCAGTAAACAACCATGCAGGTCTGGCTACTATGCCTTCTCTTGGATTTTTCATTCTGGTATATTCTAATCTACTTAATTCTTGATTGTCCAGTCTTATACCAAAATAATCTATTAATGATTTTTTTTCTCCAAATGCTGCATCTATAATCCGATCTTCAAAATAAGTTGCAAAGCCTTCGTCTAACCATGGTTCTTCTTTTTCATTTGAAGCTACCATCCCCATAAAATATTGATGAACGAATTCATGAACTAATAGAGATTCAACCGTTCTGATCCCTTGTGGCATACCATAAAAAGATCCTGTAGTGATGAGGGTAGGGTACTCCATTAAACCGGATTGCAATGCATGAAAAGGAGGACATACTACGCTGATGCTTGGGTATGGATAACTTCCAACATGTTGATGTAAATAGTCCAATGCGAATTTCAAAATATATATAAAACGATCTCGTTGATTTAAATAATCATCGGGAAGAACCAAGTTGATTTGAACATCCTGCCATCGATCTACAGTAATTTTGCAATCTGTATTTATTGCCCATGTAAAGTCAATGACATCTTCTGCATGATAGGTTCTGGTAACCTTATGATTATCATTTGCTGATTCATTGATTAAGCATCCGGAGGCCACCATTTTAAATTTTTTATCTGTGATGATGTTTACATCATAGACACCAAAGTCGGCATAAAATTCAGTAGATCTAAAGAATTGATGACAATTCCAGGCCCAATCACCTACATTGTTTTTTTCAAAAACACCCAATTGAGGAAACCAATGACAAAACAAGTAGAACTCTTTACTATACCCTGAACGAGCTATCGTTTTGGGCATTTTTGCAGACCAATCCAGCTGTAATTCGATGGTATCATTTGGAAGAAGTGGTTTGTCTAAAAATACTTGTAATACAGTTTGGTCATCAGGATTATTATCATCTGGTGAAATATATTTTAACGTAGGACTCAAATCACTCAATGCACCCCTATATGTGCTCCTTATTTTTTGCACATCAATCCAGCCCCATTCATCTATTGGTTTATTAGCAAAGGATTGTCCAAAAATAGCCGAAGTGCCTTTTAAAAAACTGGAATTGGAATTTTTAAAAGCATTAAGGTACATATAAAAGCGCAAATCATTAATTTCAACTGAGCTTTGATTGATGTAGCGGATAGTCTGTTTAGATTGTATCATTTTAGTGCTATCGTTGAGCTCCACATTGATTTGATAATGTGTTGGTCTTGAACTTAATGCCTTATTAAAATAGGGATTGCATTGCCCAACTAACAATTGCTGGTGCATAAATAAATATAAACTGAATATATAGAGGCAATAACGAATTGACATATTTTATGTGATCCAACTAAATGTAAAGATAAGATGATTTGATTACTTCAAGACTTTGATATTTATAAAATAAAAATATCTATTCAAGCTGCTATTATTGAGAAATAATCTAATGATACGAAGTTGTAAGTAGGACTACATTACGAATTCCAAATATTTTTACAGCCCTCTTTCATAGGTACTTCAAATATATTTGCCTATTTTAGAAATACTAGCAGTTGCAATATTTCTTTGTCTTTCAACAAAGGATGGGTATTAATGAGAAATTTGAAAAAAGAAACTCATACCAGTTAACGAATGATCATTACATCTCCGGTATATATCTTTTGAGCAGTCCCAGGTAATTTGGTACTTATATAGTATACATATGTGCCGGGATTTACTTGACTACCTTTGAATGTTCCATCCCAACCGCGATGATTTTCGATAGTGGTGTTTTGCTCTAGATACAAAGTAGCACCCCATCTGTCAAAAATAGCAAATTGTTGGATTTCCAAATTTGGATTTTTTGCTATGATTTTTAAAATATCGTTTACCTGATCTCCATTAGGAGAAAAAACATTAGGAATAAAAACATCATCATCAATTTCAACTATAATCGTTATCGTTGCACTAATGCTACAACCCGAAGTATCTGTCAGTATTATGTTGTAGGTCATAGTTTCTGTTGGACTTGCTATGGGATTTAAACAGTTTGTACAACTGAGTGTATTATTTGGAGACCATTCTATTTTTAATGGAATAAAATTAGTCTTTAAATCTATGAGTACTTGACCTCCTGGAATGATTGATAAGGTTGTGGTGTAGCTTAGTTTAGGATTGAAGAAATCTAAATCTATATTTATTATTGAATCACAACCACTAGATGAACCATTCTTAATATTTTCGACGCCCTTTGGATTCTTTATGTTATATACTACACCATTAATAATTTTTGAATCGTTCTCACACAATCTTTCTTGTATGAATGAAGATCCATTTTTTAATAGTTTGAGATTTATATTCAATATACTATCGCAACCACCGGTGGCACCACCTTTGACAGTGTCTATTCCCGTTAATTTGTTTTTATGATAATATTGATTATGTATCAGTATGCTGTCAGATTCACATAGAGCTTGATTAATAGAAGTGGTAACTGCATTTTTAAATATTAAATCTACGTCTACTATGCTATCGCATCCATTTATAGATGCATTTTTTAATATTTCGGTACCTTTAGGATTTAATTTGTTATATAAGGTATTGTTTATAGTGATTGATTGATTGTTACATAAATTTTGTTTATAAGAAGAGATCGGGGTAGGGTAGAATTGAATTTGAATATCAATTAAACTATCACATCCGTTACTTGCCCCATTAGTTATAGTTTTTTGTAATTGTGTATTGTTTTTATTAAATATATTGCCATTAATATTTATAGAATCTTGCTCACAAATTATATTTCGATATTGAAAAGTATGGGGTTTGTTAAGCGTAATCATTATAGTTACGATACTGTCGCATTTATTCTGATCAGCACTAGCCAATGTATCAATACCGGTAAGTGTTGTTTCATTATATGTTTTTCCATGAATTTGGATGCTTGTGCCTTCGCATAGGGTAGTATTGTATGTAGAACGACTTGAATTAAAAAATTTAAGATCAATATTTATAATACTATCACAACCATTAGCTGAACCATTTTTAATAACTTCTTGGCCTTGAGGTTTCTTAATATCGTATCGAACATTATTGATAATGATAAATTCCCGTTCACATAGTTGTGTTGTGTTTTGTGTAATATTTTCAGGTAAAAAATCAAGATGTATGTCTATGATTGAATCGCATTGACGAATGGATTGTTTCTGTAATATTTCTTTTCCTGTAGGATGATTAATATCATATCTCACATTATTAATTACATAAAATTCATCACTGCAAAGATTTTTTTGGATGAATGTAGAATTCACACTGGAGTCAATTTTAATAGAAATATTGGTCTCGTCATCGCACAACCCCATAGCTGAACCATAAATAAATAGGTTTTGACTTGATCTTATCGTATCTCCTGGATGATACTGAATTCCTGTTCCAGTTGGTCCAGTATAATAGGAACATGATCCGTTAGTATGTTTGCCTTGAATAGCTGGCAGTACAAGATAATCACAACTTTGAATGTTGCTGGGCATTAAGATATCAATGGAAGGTAGTATCTGAATGGAAATAAGAGAAGAATCTTTTGGACAAATGATGCCATCACCTACTTCATATTTGATATCGAAACGTCCTGGTCCCGATATGTTGGAGTCCCATATATTTTGATTGAGAGAGCTGGTATTTTTCAAATCATTAAATGTGCCACCAACATCAGCATTTCGTAATAAATTGCTTAAATCAATGATTGATGATTCACAAAAAGTATGCAATGTGTCTAATCCAGCTGATACCGTCCTGACTACTGAAATATTTATTTCTGAAGAATCAGAGGGACAAAGTCCAGTTCCATTGAGTTTGTAGAAAAATTGAAAACTTTTTCCATTTTGACCTGATGAATTGAATACCGAATTATTTAATGTTCCACTGGTTTTGAATTCATAGAATTGACCTCCGTTTTGAGCTTTGATGAGTAGTTGTTTTAAATCTACAATACTACCTTCACAAATTGACAACATATGGTCCTGTCCGGCATCGACTGGTTGATTGATGATGACATCAAAACTGTCTAAATAAATACACTGACCATTTTGATCATAAGGATATAATGTGATGGAAGATTTGATGGTATCACCTTCAAAAATTTGTGTTCCGTTTCGGTTTGGGCCCGTATAATAGGATGCATTTGGCGTTAAATTGACCCCACTTAATTTTGGTACTATATAATTTCCGCATAAAGTGGTATCGTTTGAATTGTTTATTATTGGGCCTTGTACAGTTTTTAAAATGATAGGTACAGCTATTGATGTGCAAGATCCATCCAAAGTGAATCCATAAACAGTATCACCAAAAGTGTATACTTTTCTTCCAATCAATTTATTTAACAAGCTGTCTTCCGCAAATCCCACAAATAATCCGCTGCCTTCATTAACCTGATTGGTAATGGTTGATAAATCAAAAATGGCTTGTCCAGAGCTATCTGCACAAAGTGTCAAAGTTACAGATTTAGCTTTAGGTCTGGGAACAGCTTCTAATATGATGGTGATGTAAGGCGAAATGCAATTTCCATTTTGTGCAAAGGCATATATGGTATCAAGTTTATTTATAACTATGGGTGGATTTATTTTAGTCATCCCAAGTGTATCCTCATACCAACTAATATGAATGCTGGTGTCATTCTGAGTTAACAGATCTTGAATGTTTTTTAGATCAAAGCTTGCATTACCAAAACCATCATCACATAATTTATCACTAACAAAAGGAATAGATGATAATTTGATTACTTTTAAAATGATTTTAACAGGATTGGATTCACATTTTGTGTCTGTTGTTGTTGCGTAGATTGTTATAGATCCTGTTAGAAAAGGTGGGTTGATGATATTGGTTAAAAAACTATCATCATAAAAGATTACTTTAAGTCCAGGTTTATTACCAGTGATTTTATTGATTAAATTAGTGAGTTGAAAATTGGCTTTTCCGGTTCCATCATCACACAATGAATCCTTGGCAGTAAATGCAATCAATATTGGAAGAACCGTTAATTTAATGTCTACAGGTTGGGACTCACATTTATCATTGCATGTGGTTGCATAAATGGTCGTTGTTGTAGTTTGATATGGTGATGTTACGGGTATTGTTTTGTTTTTATCTTGCCAAAATTTTACTTTATTCGTTGGATTGCCTCCTGTGATTATATTTTCTAAAGCGGTTAAATCAAAAATACCGATTCCATTTCCATCATCGCAAACTTCACTCATAGTAGCCTTTGCAATTGGCATTGGAAGAATGATAAGTTTAACAGGAACTAAAGGTGATTTACATGTTCCATCAATTACTCTTGCATAAATAGTTCCGGCATTTGATGTATATGGAGAAAAAATCTTCATTGTTCCAGCCATGTCTTTGAACCATTCTACAGTACCTGAACCTATCCCAATTATTTCTGATTCAGCATCTGACAAAGTAAATATTCCATTGCCATTTCCAAGATCGCAAGCTTCTAATTTTGACGGAAAAGCTTTAGGGCATTTGACCGTAACTTCGAATCGTTCAGTAAAAATTTCATCACAACATGCAGGATTTGGTTTTGGATTGACGATACCCACTATTTCATAGGTTTTATCGCACCATTCAGGAGGTATTTTATAAGTAAACGGATCTATTGTGCTTATAGCAGGTGTATATCCGGGAGGAGAATTGGCGATTGCAGAACATCCATTATTAGAGACACCTCCTGCCCAACTATCTCCATTACCCAACATAGCAGGATCATCTGTACTGTAAGTTACAGTTTCTCCGCAAGAACATCCTGTTATTGTAAATCCTTGTGTTCTATTGCCGGTAGAGGTTGAATTAGAAAATCCACCAATAGATCTGCTGCAACTGCTTTTACTTACAAATACTTTTAAATCGAAACCACAGATTGCAGAAAAGTCATAATTAGTACTCGCATTTGCACTTGTAAAAACAATCCATATTGCATTAGCTGGTAAATTGTAGCCACTTCCAACAGCAGTCGCCATACAACCTCCAACAAGACCAGCATTACCGCTAACAATGGAACAACCGGAACCAATATTACCATTACCTGCTCCAATATTGTTGTTAGCATCAAAATTAAAATTGAAATTACTAGTATTGAAACCGCTTCCGGTCCACATAATAATAAATTCATTGTCTTGTTCAGTGCCACAGGCATCAATCATAAAACCCAATAAGGATGGACATATTCGACAAGGAGGTCCCGGAGTTGTAATATTAGCGCTACCTATTTTTGTTCCTTCACCATTGTAAGGATTAAATCCGGCATTGTCACTATAATAATATTCTATTTTACCATTATTGGGAAGATCGCCACCCATTAAGGTCACAGTAAATGTTTCTCCTTCACACATGGTACATGATGGAGTGCAACTTGGATTTATGGTTGTTTTAGTAATCTCAGGACATTGAGCCCAGCTAATGAAAGTAAAACCAGTACATAGTACTATAATCAGTATGAAACGTTTCAAAATTTCACGAATTGAGTATCAAAGATACATGATTTGTTTTGATCTGCCGTAAACTAAATATTAAGATTTTTTAAATCAATTATAGGCAGGCTTAAATAAATATTATTATCTATTGAATAATTAAGTTGGCTGAATTTATTGCATAGAGCCTTATTTTTAGAGTTTGTATTATTAGGAGTAAAGTTGCTGCTTGTTCCGTTTTGGATATAAAAAAGTTTTAACTAAAGGGTTTAATTTTCCTTTTATTAAATGCATGACCCTGCGATACTAAAAATTACTTCATTCAATATCAATATTATATATATTATAATTATATATTTAATAAAAAGGCATTAATTTCGCGCTTAATTAAAGAAGTAAATGTTATGCAGCATCTGAGTGAACAAGAAATAATTCGCCGACAATACCGGGAAGAACTTTATGCGATGGGAATTAACCCTTACCCTGCAGAAATGTTTGTTATCAATACGACAGCAAAAACCATCAAGGAAAGATTTGAAGAATTCCCGGATGAATTTAAGGAAATAAGTATTGCTGGTCGGATGATGATGATTCGGAATATGGGAAAGGCTTCGTTTGCTGAAATTCAAGATAGTACGGGAAGAATTCAACTTTACATTGGGAGGGATTTAATATGCCCAGGAGAGAATAAGGATTTATACAATGTGGTTTTAAAACGACTTACAGATATTGGTGATTTTATTGGCGTCAAAGGTTATGGTTTTAAAACACAAACAGGAGAGATTTCTGTGCATGTTGCAGAATTTTATTTTTTGTCAAAGTCTTTACATCCATTGCCCATAGTGAAGGTAGATGCTGACGGAAAAACACATGATGCATTCACGGATCCGGAACAACGCTATCGAAAAAGATATGTGGATTTAATAGTGAACCCCCATGTAAAAGAAATTTTCACTAAACGTAGCCGAATTATAAATGAGATGAGGCATTATTTTGATCAGCAAGGTTGGCTTGAAGTGGAGACACCTGTGTTACAAAGTATTCATGGTGGCGCTGCTGCAAGACCATTTAAAACGCACCACAATGCACTGGATATGCCGTTGTTCCTCAGAATAGCCAATGAACTCTATTTAAAAAGACTTATAGTTGGAGGTTTTGATGGGGTGTATGAATTTGGAAAAATGTTTAGAAATGAAGGGATGGACAGGACCCATAATCCTGAGTTCACTTCTATGGAAATTTATGTTGCCTATAAGGATTATATTTGGATGATGGAGATGGTAGAAATTATGTTAGAACAAGTTGTTATTGCAGTTAATGGAAGTACACAGACCAAAGTTGGACAAAATGATATTGATTTTAAAAAACCATATCTTCGATTGACCATGTATGATGCCATTTTGAAATATGCAGGAATTGATGTTGAACACCAATCTGAAGCAGACCTAAAAGTATTTTGTAGATCTAAACATATTGCTATCGACGACACCATGGGTAAGGGCAAACTGATCGATGAAATCTTCGGAGCATGTGTAGAATCTAACTTAATTCAACCCACATATATCATCGATTATCCTATAGAGATGACCCCATTGGCTAAAAAGCATAGATCGAAGCCCGGATTGGTAGAGCGCTTTGAATTATATGTGAATGGTAAAGAAATTGCTAATGCTTATTCTGAATTAAATGATCCTATTGATCAGCGGGAACGATTTGAGGACCAATTGAAATTGGCATCAAGGGGTGATGAAGAAGCTATGGCTATGGATGAAGACTTTTTATTAGCACTCGAATATGGTATGCCACCAACCTCAGGATTAGGAATAGGAATTGACCGATTGACTATGATGTTGACCGGACAAGAGGCAATTCAAGAGGTTTTGTTATTCCCACAAATGAAACTAGAACGCAGCTAAATTAAGTAAAATTGGTAATTTTGAAGGGAGAGCCTAAAGTCCTATATAAAATTATTGTTAATTATAAAAATTTAATAACTTTTTTCTCGCGACTTAATTATTAATTTCTTACATTTGCATCAAGGATGAACCCATTGTCATCTTGAATTGCAAGGTTATTAATTTAACTACGCAGTGAATTCTTTTTGAGCGCCATAAACTATAGTATTTTAAATTACCAGGTAAGTTTTTATCTAATCAATTTTCTAATTTTAAGGAATTATTTATCCCTTTTAGAAGTTGTACTAGAAAAGGGTTTATCGAATTTTTTTTCTTAAATCGAGACATATTTTTAAGGCAATCTTTATTTAAGAACGAAAAGGTTTATGTCTGTTATTAATGTATTGTTAAAATACAACTAACATATATAAATTTTTTCATATATTTGTACGTATTTATCCATGAACATTTAATTAGCTTATTCCATGAAAAACATTTTCAAATCCAAAAACACCAAAGAAGAAGAAAAGGCAAAAGAAAAAAAAGGCTTCTTCAAAGGACGTCAGAAAGATGAAGACCACGAAGTTGAAACAAAACCTCGTACTGGTGAATTTTTAGAAAACGATGAGGATCTAGGTTACTGTTAAGGTATTTTAGTTTTTTTTCGATCATTTAAATATTTTACTTAGAACATCTTTTTTCTGTTGAAATACAGTATCAATGTACATATGATACTTATCGTGGATACCCACCACAGAAGATATCCATAATGCCACTCTAATTCAGGCATGTATTTAAAATTCATTCCATACACTCCCGTTAGAAATAATATTGGGATAGAAATCGTAGAAATTACCGTTAACCACTTGATATCTTTGTTCATGTTGAGACTAGTCTGGTTTATAGCTAAGTCTTTGATGCCATTCAATAATTCTCTCTGATTGTCAACGATTTCAGTGATATGTGTAATATGATCTTCTAGATCTCTAAAATAAATTAAGTTAGAAGTTTCAATACATGAGCCTTCTAATTTTTTTATTTTTCCAATTTCCTCCCGTAGTGGATAAATAAATTTTCTAAACTTTAACAGGTTGCTTCTGATTTTGTACACCCTGTTAATCAAATCTTCAGTATGCGCCAGATGGACTTTTTCCTCTAAATCTGTGATTTCAGCATCAAAGGCATCTGTGACCAAAAAATAGCAATCCACTATATAATCTAATAACGCATAAAATAGATAATCACACCGCAACGTACGCAATCTTGAATGTTCTACCATTAATCTATTGCGAATCGGCAAAAAGGTATCATCAGGATGCTCTTGAAAATCAACCAACCAATTTTTAGTAAAAAATATCGCAATTTGTTCTTGTTTCAATTGCTTTGCTTCAACATCGTAGTTTAAGTTATTGATTATGGCAAAAATACCCATATCATATGGTTCGATTTTAGTCCTTTGGCTTGGATCTGCGATATCTTCAAGAACCAATTTATGTATCATGAAATGTTCGCCAATATCTTTAATTAATGCTACATCATGTATCCCATGCACATCAATCCATAAGTTCTTATCAAGCGATTGGACTTTGTTTAAAATATCCTCTAGCTTGATGTTCTTGACGAATTCGGGTTCGTATTCTAAACTAATGATCTCCGGATGATCCAACTTCTTTTGGCCCGTAAAGATGATGCTTCCGGGAGACATTCCTGTTTTTTTTCGCTTTGACATTGAACTATTTTGATGTAAAATTATATGATAATAACCATTCTAGAGTAATTTATTAAAGGGTGTTAATAGTCATGAAAAGTAATCAATTGACAGCTTTGAGAAAGAGAATTGTTTTCAATGGATGTCATCATTTGGCTAATTTTTATGTCAATATTAATCTTTCATCCCAATCCCTCAGGCGGTTAGTTTATTTGACATGAAAGGATATAATTATCTTTTATCGCAATCAAAATTTATAAGACGCTGTTTTGATCAGTTTCATGATGAATTTAAACTGAAGAATTGCACTAATAAAGGCAACAGCAATCCAATTCAGCTATCAATGTAATTGTAACCTAAAAGTATCGTCGGACAAAATAATTGGACTGTATTATTCAAATAGAAAGAGATACATTTGCCTTGAATTATAATCAAATTATGAGTTTTTGGAAAAATTTGTGGTCAAACAAACTTGACGTAACACCGGATGTACTTTTTGGTAGGAGCTATAATGGGATATTGAGTCCACAGCAAACTCAGGCATGGAACCAAGCTACTAACTATTTTAACCAAGGTGAATTTAAGCGTAGCATTCAGTCTTTATTTGAATATTTGAATACAGCTCACCATAACAATATTATAGCCATTCAAAACTCAAATATGCTTGAATATGAATTGGTTCAGGGTTCTAAGGTTATTAAAATATTAGTAGATCAATTACAATTTTATGCGGAAGTTAAAATAGCCGTTTGTAAAGAATTGCATGTAGGCTTTATGCGAAAAGCATTAGAAACCAATTTCGATTTGCAATACGCGCGCTATACATTGGATGAAGAGCAGCATCTGTGCTTGGTTTTTGATAGTCATCTTGAGGAAGCCTCGCCATATAAGATTTTTAATGGTTTAAAAGAAATGGCCTTATTAGCAGACGAACAAGATGATATTTTAATCAATGCTTTTGAACAGCTTGTACCTATTAATATAAACCATATTATTGATATCGACGAAGCACAAAAATCGATTAAATGGACATTTTTTAATCAGGTGATTGACATCATAACAGCAGAAGGTGTTTTAGGTACACTTAATAGAGATAGATTCCCAGGAGCGTTGGTCTATATTTACTTAGATGCTATTTACAAATTGGATTATTTGATCAAGCCTGAGTCAAAAGTTGCAGAAATTATTAATCAAGCTCATCTCAACTATTTTGATAAACCTGATGAAAACGCCCTAAGTAAAGTGTATGCATTAGAATCTAAAATATTGGAATTTAAAGACATTAGTAAAGAAGATTTTTACAAAGAATTGTACCATGTAACCCATACTTTTGAAATGAACTCATCGGTGCCATTTGCAAGTATTTGTCAAATTTTTGATACTGAATTACAAGGAATCCTATGGTATGAAGAAAATAAGCATGATTTTGTAATATTCGCCATTTGTGGTTATCTGATTGGCTTTTGTCTTTATAATTATGCCTTGCCGCAGCCAGTTGCTGAGTTAAGCCATTTATATTATAGAATCGTTGAGCCCAAATATTTTTCAGATTTAGGATTTATGACTCCTTATAATATGACAGATGATATTGCTAAATGGGAGTATCAAATTAAATCTGAAGTAAAAGCCATTTTGAAGCAGAATCAATCGAGATATCCACAAATGAACTTGGATGTCAAATTGGATTTTTCATCCAGACTCAAGTTTTTTATCTCTTATATAACACTTATTCGAAATCTAAATTTATAATCATTGAAACAAATAATTGAAGCTTATAAGGATGCCGTGATTCAGATAGCTACACCTTATTCTATAGGAACTGGATTCTATCTGGCTGAGCCTGATCTGATTGTAACGAATGAACACGTAGTAAAAGATAATAAAGAGGTCGTCATTGAAGGTAAAGGTGTGACAAGAATGACATGTCCAGTTATTTACTTAGATCCAATGTATGATCTGGCCTTTATAAAAGCACCAAGTATTCATCAGTTTTCGACTATTTATTTGAATCATCAACAGTCAATAATAGAAGGGGATACTGTTTTGGCTGTTGGGCATCCCTTTGGTCTCAAATACACGGCTACCCAAGGTATCATATCCAATATAGCACACAAGGAAAATGAGATAGATTACATTCAACATGATGCTGCCCTTAATCCTGGTAATAGTGGTGGTCCACTAATTGACATTGAAGGTAAAGTTATTGGTGTAAACACTTTTATCATACAAAATGGGCAAAACATAGGATTCTCTTTACCCGTCAGTTACTTGGATCAATGTATTCAGGAATTTAAGAAACAACCCAATACTTTAGGGGTAAGATGTATTTCTTGCGGTAATTTAGTCTTTGAGCCCAATCCAGAATTGAAATATTGCCCATTTTGTGGCTCAGCAATTAAAATGATTAGTCAGATTGCGGATTATGAACCCAAAGGTATAAAAAGGGAGATTGAAGAGACCATTTCGAATCTGGGGTATTCAATCAATCTCACGCGTAGAGGACCAAATAGTTGGGAAATTATTAATGGATCTGCAAAAATTTTACTGAGTTATCATGAAGAATCCGGTATGATAGCAGGTGATGCCTCGATATGTAGCTTGCCTAAAGAAAAAATAAAACCAATTTATTCATACCTCTTGCAACAAAATCACAAGTTGAGGGGTCTTAGCTTTGGAATCAATAATAATGACATCATTTTATCTATGATTTTATTTGATCAATACTTTAAACCAGAAATTGGCCAGCTAACCATAAAAAATTTGTTTGAGTTAGCCAATTTTTATGATGACCATTTAATTCATGATTTTGGGGCTTTGCCTCGTAAAAATTAAGATGTTATATATATAAATAAAATAAATGTATTGGAATATGATAAATTTAGGAACGTTTTTTGAAAGTAAAGCTATATATTTATGCTTTAGTAAACTAGTAGGTATGAAGCGATTGCTGTTAATAACATTATTATGTGGTCACATGGGCTTATTTGCTCAAGACATCCATTTTTCACAATTCTATATGTCTCCTTTGAATTTAAACCCTGCACTTACAGGGGTTATGAATTGCAAAATGAGAGTCGTAGCGAATTATAGAAATCAATGGGCTCCAATTCTGAAATCCAATTCATTTAACACCTATAATTTGTCATTCGACCAAAAAATTCCTGTTGGTAGATATGATTATTTTGGTTTTGGTGGAACATTCTGGGGTGACAAAGCAGGATCATTGGACTTTGCAACCATACAATTCAAATTGTCAGGATCTTACAGTAAGAGAATGGCTGGTTCTAGAACTTCCTCTCATTATTTAGTATTTGGAGGTGAAGCAGGTCTTAATCAAAGAAGCGTAAACTTTCAAAACGCTATTTGGGGAACACAGATTACTTCTGCCGGACCTAATACCAATACTAATTCTGGCGAACCTTTAGACATTGATCAGGGATTCTTGTTTGCTGATATTTCTGTCGGTCTCTTATGGTTTTCTGTCTTGGACAAAAAAAATAATTATTACATTGGCGGTGCATTCAGTCACTTGAATGAACCATTGCAAAACCATTATAGAAAAGGTAATGGATTTGTTGCCTCTCCGCTATATTCTAAATTAACAGTTCACGCAGGAGGTGACTTTGCCATAGATCGCAAGAATAGTATTCTCCCTGGTATCGTATCCTTTTTCCAGGGACCACACTGGCAATTAAATGCGGGTACAAGTTTCAGATTTAACATGAGTAAGTCCAAGTATGATGAGCAAGCATTCCAATTGGGACTTTGGGCACGATTAGCTAACAAGGAATCATTCATTGAGCAGACAACAGACAAAAAAGGTGGAATTCTCATGGATGCATTAATCTTATCTACTAGATTTGACTATCATAAATATGGTATTGGCTTAAGTTATGATATTAACACTTCAAGATTACGTAAAGCTAGCGGAGCGAATAACGCGTTCGAATTATCATTTATTTATAATATATGTAGTCCAGAACATAGAGGAATCTATTGTCCGAATTTCTAAAAGTATACAATAATCCATTTATTCATATGAAACACCTCAAATTTGGGGTGTTTTTTTTTGATCAAAAATAATTTGCACCAATCTGAAAAAGAAATAGTAATTTTAAAGTTCTCAAAAAATAGTAAACCATGTTCGGAAATAAATCAAACGATAACAAAGAACAGCCCAAAGGAATTCCTGGAATTCCAGGACAAGGGGCATTGAATAGTCTGGTCGCCGGGACTACCGTCGAGGGTACTGTAACCGCAGAAAGTGACATCAGAATTGATGGATTTCTTAAAGGTACTCTAATATGCAAAGGGAAGGTTATTATTGGCCCAAAAGGCCAGATCGAAGGTGAAATCAAGGCTCAAAATGCAGTTATAGAAGGTCAGTTTCGAGGAAGTATTTTTATCGAAGATTTGCTTCATATAAAAGAAACAGCAAATGTAGAAGGTGAGATTAATACAGATAAATTATCTGTAGCGCCGGGAGCTAAATTTAATGTAGTGAGTAAAATGTCCTCTCAGATTTCAGCTCGTCCTTCAACACCTGTCCCAAAAAATGAAAACAACCTTAATTAATTTTTTCTTTTACCCATGCTCCCAAAATCATCCAAGACAAATGCCTATTTGAAATATTCTGGATTGGCGTTTCAATTATTTGGTACTCTTGCAGTCGGAGCATTATTAGGTAAATGGCTGGACCATAAATTGAATTTAAATAAGCCTTGGTGTACTGTAATTATTGAGGGCTTGTTGTTTGTGGCCTTGATGTTTTGGATTTATTTTGATCTAAATAAATCCAAAAAATGAAGTTTTATCAATTCACTTTGTTTTTATTTTTGTCAGCATTATTATCGTCTATCGTGCTAGGGTTATTTAATCCATCTGACCCTCGTTCATTGAATTTTTTATTTGGCGTTGTAGGTTTTTTTACACTCTTTTGTTTGATTCTATTTATTATTTCCAGTCGAATTAGAAATTCAAAAAATTTGTATTTATTTAGTCGTGTCTTTTTGGTGTCTGTTTTTTTTAAAATATTTCTATTCGTAGCCATCATAGTTGTTGCAATCCAAAAATGGCATTTGATTAAACAGGAAATCATACTGCCAAGCTTGTTTATTTATCTTATATTTACCATTTATGAAACCTATTTCCTAATGAAAATGAGCAAGGTATATTAGATTATAATTTGAAATCAATTTGTTTTTTATCTCACGAATTAAAACTTGAAATATGAAATATCAATTAGTAATTATTGTCGGAATGTTGATTTTATTTAATTTTCATAATGGCTTTTCCCAGTCCTTACATAAAGAAGTAGGAATCCGAATGGGAGGTTCAGGTGGGTATTCTTTTGTTTACAAAAAAGAAAAAACTGAAAATAAGTATACAAGACTGCGTTTAAATGCTGGTAAAATTGATTTTAGTAAGCTCAATGATGTCCATGCCTATAGTTTGTTAGCATCTATGTCTGTTGGTACCGAAAAGCGAATATCCTTAACCAATGACTTTTATATATATCATGGTTGGGAACCAGGATTAACTTTTGGATTTTCAGGAGATTCAAAGTTAAGAAGTATAAGGATAAACCCTTTTGTTGGCTATATCATTGGTTTTATGTACGATCTTAATGGTAAGTTCATTATAGGTATTGAAACACTGCCTAATATGTATATCAACACGAATATCAACTTAATAGAAGGAGATACAGCAAACACAAGTCTTTCAGCAGGCCTGGATTTTAATTCTAACTTACTCGCACTAAGCTTAGCATATAGATTTTAGACCTTTTGGGTTGAGTTTTTCGAATTATCGTCTAAAATTGGGTTTGGTTTTATTGATAAATGCTTGAATGCCTTCTTGTGATTCTTCTTCATCGAGAAGCTCGCCAAATAATTTGGCTTCATGTGCAAAGGCATCTCGTTCAAAATCGTAGTGTTCATTCATAAGCTCAATGGCTTTAGCTATAGCGCGTGGTCCTTTTTTGGCTGATTTTTCGATGATTTCGATGGACTTGCTAATTTCAGATCCTATTGGAACAACGTAATTAACCAAATTCAAACGATAGGCTTCTTCAGCATTAATCATATCTCCGGTCAACAAAAGTTCAAAAGCTTTTGGTTTTCCGATATATCTAATGAGGCGTTGAGTACCACCATAACCAGGTATTAATCCAAGATTAACTTCAGGTTGCCCAAATTTTGCATTTTCAGAAGCTACCCTCATATGACACGCCATAGCTAATTCGCAACCTCCACCTAATGCAAATCCATTAACCGCTGCAATAACCGGAATGCTAAGTCTTTCAATATCTTGAAAAATCTTTTGTCCTCTTAATGAAAGTGCTTCACCTTCTGCATGACTCAATCCTAATAATTCTGTTATATCTGCTCCTGCAACAAACGACTTAGGTCCACTTCCTGTAATGATGACTCCCTTGTATTCGTGGATATGGTCATTAACCTCTTGAATAGCAGATTCTAATAGATGCATTACATTTTTATTTAATGCGTTTAGTGATGACTCTCTATTGATTGTAATGAAATATATTCCGTTTTCTACATGTTTTATGAGTTCCATATTTGAATTTTAAGAGCGCAAAGATGAGTAATTCTCGGTACTTTAGGGAATGTAGTCTCAAAATGAACGAGGATTTATTTTAAATCAAATAATTTGTTTAATTTTACAATCAAATAGTTAAAAAATAATGAAAAAATATATTTTTTTAGTTTGGGTTTTGACCTTCATTAAGAGTTTTGCACAAAATGGTGATTTAAATATGAGCATTATTGCCCATGTGCAGGGAAATGGGAGTGGAATATGGCATTATTTGGGTAAAAATGGAATCGAATATGCGGCTATGGGGTATACCGATGCATTGGTAGTTTATAGTTTGGAAGATCCAAGTAAGCCTATAGAGCGTTTTAGATTTCCTGGGGTAAATACGATATGGCGAGAAGTCTTTTTTTATGGAGAATATATTTATGCTGTAACGGACAACAAATCCGATGGTGTAATAATTATCAATATGAAACAAGCTCCAACCAAAATTACTGGAAAATTTTGGAGCCCAACGGTAACAGCCAATAACATTACAAAAGTATTATCAACATGTCACACAGTTTTTGTAGATGAAAAAGGAATTCTTAGTCTAAATGGTTGTGGAGAATGGCGAGGCGTGTTACTATTTGATCTAAAACCAAATCCGGAAATTCCTAAATTTATCGGTTCAGAGACTAAAAGATACTGTCATGACAATTTTATCAGAAGAGATACTATGTTTACATCGGATGTTTATGACGGTTTACTCAGTATTTGGAATGTTAAAAATCCAGCAGCACCTGTAGAAATGGCTTCAGTCAAAACACCTGCAGAATTTACACATAACGCATGGCCTTCTGATGATAACAAATATATTTTTACCACAGATGAACGAGCAGACGCTTATGTAGCCTCTTTTGACATCTCAGATTTTAACAATATTCGTCTTTTGGACAAATACAGACCTAAGGACACGGAAAATCAAGGCGTTATTCCTCACAATACTAGATATATCAACGGTTATTTAGTGACTGCCTATTATACCGATGGTGTTAAGATCATTGACGCGCACAAGCCGGATAATTTAGTAGAGGTAGGTAGTGTTGATACCTACAAAGGTACAGGAGAAGGTTTTAGAGGTTGTTGGGGTGTGAGTCCTTATCTTCCAAGTGGTACCATCGTAGCTTCAGATATTGATGGTGGTTTTTTTGTAATAAAACCTACGTATGTAAGAGCTTGTTATCTTGAAGGCTTGGTTACAGATACGATTACTGGTCTTCCGATTAGTGGGGCCAAAATTAAATTATTGACTCCTAGAAAACATGGTGATGAAGCCGATTTAAAAGGAATTTATAAAACAGGTTACGCAACTGCAGGGACATATCAAGCTGTTTTTGATTCACCGGATTATTTTCCAAAAACGGTTGAAGTTATTCTAAAGAATGGCGAAATCACTATTAAGGATGTTCAACTCGTACCACGTAGAAATTTGATAACTCAAAAAGTTATTGTTAAAGATGCTAAAACTTTGAAAGTTATTGAAGGCGCATCGATTGCAATGTTTAATAGTATTTGGGCGGTCAATGGCAATACAAGTATTCAAGGAGAGGCATTATTTCCGGTTTATCAGGATACCATTTTATACAAAGTAGTAGCTGGTAAATGGGGTTATTTACATGCTAGCATTGATTTTGATTCTAAGCAACCTTCAGCAGATATCGTGGTATTGTTAAGAAAAGGATATCAAGATGATTTTATTTTTGATCAAGGATGGACGGTTTCAGGTACTGCGGTAGCAGGTAAATGGGAACGAGCGGAACCAATTGGAACAACTTATAAAAATGAACTATTCGCTCCGGAATTGGATCTTGCTTCAGATTTTGGGAACCAATGTTATGTTACAGAAAATAGAGCTGGAATGGCTGTAGATGGTGATGTCGATGAAGGAGTAACGATTTTGACCTCGCCGGAAATGGATTTAAGTACTTATAATAAACCAATTATTACCTATTACAGATGGTTCGGAAATGCCGGAGGAACAGGAAATCCAAATGATAGGATGACTATTAATTTGTCAGATGGTGGAGTATCCGTGGTGCCGATAGAAGAAATAACTAAAAATGAACCTAAATGGGTTTTTAGTGGAAATATAGATGTTAAATCACTAATCACACCATCCAATAAAATGAAATTAATTCTAAACATTTCAGATGATTTGCCCGGACATTTACTAGAAGGTGGTTTGGATGGTTTTTTAGTTATAGAAGGTGCACCGGTAACTACTCAACAAATTAATCAGGAAATTGAATTACAATCATTGCCGGTTGCTTTTAATCATACTTGCCAAATCAAATTTCAAAATGTTGATGCTTTTGAATCAGCTACATTAAGCATTATCAATACAAATGGAGTATTGGTTAAATCTTATCCATTGAATGCATCTCAAGGTCATTTAATTATTGGTGATTCCTTGGCTCCAGGCATTTATTTTGCCAAGATCTTGTCAGGTAACAAACAATCCAAAACTATAAGATTGATAAAAATTTAAATGGAATTATTATAAAAAGCAAGAGGTGTTAAGTTTAGATTTGGCACCTCTTTTTTTATTGATTACAGAGACCTAATTTTTTAAAAGAATTAGATTCCATAAATTTTTTAATTGATGGAGACAAATACTTAAAAACAATTTTGAAATTTATCGGTGACAAGAATCAAAAAGAACAGATGAAGCTATTTGTGATTGACAAGTACAAATTTTATCAATCAGTTCAATTAGCTGTATCCACAATATCTTAATCTATGTCTTCAAAAAAACCTGTTTTAGTATTCTTCTTGACTTTATTCCATTCAAAATATCTACCATTCATAATGATATAAACACCTTCCTTCAAAGTTTGAACAAAAGACAAGGCACTTCCTAAATTAAAAAAACCATCTGACGAAGAACCAAAAGCATAAGGAATCATTGCGCCAGTTAAAACGATGGTTTTGTTTTCTATTTTGGCTTCTGCAATGGCTTTTGCAGTAATAACCATGGTGTCTGTTCCATGAGTTATCAAAATTTGTCTGGCTTGGGACTTTACACAATTATGAATGATGATTTCTCTATCAGAATCAGTCATTTCAAGACTGTCAACCATCATGAGGGTTTTTATATCAATATTTAGAGAACAGCGTCCCAGTTCTAGAATCTGAGGCAAATGAGTGTCCCTAAAAAATAACTGACCATTGACAAAATTGTATTCTTTGTCGAAGGTGCCACCAGTTACATAAATTTGAATTAAATTATTTTCCGCCAAGAGTTGATTTTTTTTATGATCCTAAAAATACCACTTAGATAGGTGTAATATATTGGTTGACCAAAAGTATAAAAATTGATCGAATTAGTAACTATTCCATGATCGATATCTAATGATTGATGTATATCAGTACGTTAATGATCCTCGTAATCACTTTTTTTAATCCAAGTAACGGCTAACATTCTCATTAAATATATAAAAAAGGACTAATATTTTAGGGTAATTTCTTCATTTGGCATGTTTTTTGGATCGATATAACAATTAAGACTATCTTTTTTAGACTTTAATAAAGAAATCCAACCCTTATGAAAAAATTAGTTCTAGTGCCAATTGTCTTATTTATATGGGCATTTCATCTAAATCAATCGTATGCGCAGTGTGCAAATGGTGTTTTATCGATATCAAATGTAAAAGCTACGTCAGGGTTAGGAACATATGAGGATCCTGCGATGGGTACAATTACCTATGATTTTTGTTTTAACCTAAATCAATTTTTTGAATCCAGTACCAATTGGGCTCATGGTATTTTTATTTCCTGGGATAATATGCCGCCAGGAGTTAGAGTTGTACAGGGTGTTTCTGGAGAGCAAAATACACAACACGGTTTCAGGAAATGGATTTTTATTGATTCCTTGCATGCTCGAAGTTTCGATTTGCCAGGACCAGGTTTTTATGTTGACGATGGTGATGGTAATCCTACAAATAATTATGGAGACAGTGGATTTGGAACACCAAAGGCCTTGTTTCCTGATTTGTTACCATTTTGTCTAAGTGCAACTTTTGAATGTGGTAATGCAACAACCTTAAGACCTGTAATAACGGTAACTGGAGATGGAACAACTGGAGCTTGGGAGAACCAGGATTGCGATGGGGATGAGTTTGTAGCTTCTACAGGTGGGCCAAATGGAAATGGTACAATTATCGTCTGCGGTTTGGTACTTCCTTTGAAATTAATCAGCTTTGAAGCCTATAAGCAAAACAAAGAGAATGTGATCAGTTGGACGGGAATAGCGGATGAATCTTTTTCACATTATGAATTGGAAAAGAGAAGTAATTATCAAAGTTCCTTTGTAAATTCTTTTAATTCGTTTTTTCCACAAACAAATGCTGAGCAATCTCAACATAAAATTATATGTATTGATAATAAGGATATAAATCAAACTTGTTATTATCGATTGAAGATGATAGATCGTGATAAATCTTTCGTATACTCACCAATTATTAGTGTAAAGTCAGGAGCCAATTCATGGGTAGCAGAGTTTATTTATCCGGTGCCAACTCATGAAACCATCAAATTGAAATTAATCGATAATGGTACGAATACAACATATTCCGTAAGTATTTTTAAACTAGATGGTCAAAAATTATTAGATAGAGATTTTTCCATTAAATCCAATGGATCAGAATTAGAAATTGATATCCAAAAATTGCCTTTTGGAACTTATTTATTACTCATAAATTCTGGATCAGGTGGCCAACCTGAAATGTTCAAATTCGTTAAAGCCTAATAGATGTTTTATTTTTTTGGTGAAGAGTGAATTGTAGTATTTAATGGTTGTGACATTAAATCATTTCCTTAATACTATTGATAAATACATCGAGATTCTGCTTTGACATGACGAATTGATTTAGATTATTATTAACATAGTTTTTTTCTAAAATCAATTATTGTAGAAACTTTTAAATCTTTTCTAGGTTTATTATGAGATTTCGTTTTGAAATCTTAAGACTTCATCTTGTAATTATTTTGTTATTTGTTAATTCGACCAGCATTTTTATGAATCTGAATTTCTATATCATACTCTTATTTAGTATTTTCATTTTTTCTTGTAATAATAAAGGATCTCATCTTGGAAATAACCAAAAAGGAAATCATTTAATCAATGAGACTTCTCCATATCTATTAGAACATGCTCATAATCCAGTGGATTGGTATCCATGGAAAGATGAAGCCTTAAAAAAGGCTAAAGAAAGTCGAAAATTAATGATCGTGAGTATCGGATATTCTTCATGTCATTGGTGTCATGTAATGGAAAGAGAATCTTTTAGTGATACCACAGTAAGTCGAATCATGAATAGTGATTTTATTTCTATAAAAATTGACAGAGAGGAAAGACCAGATATTGATAATGTATACATGACCGCTTGCCAGGTTATCAATCAAAATGGTGGTTGTGGATGGCCATTGAATGCCATAACATTGCCGGACGGTCAAGCTGTTTGGGTGGGGACATATTTGACTAAGGATGAGTGGTTGAAATTACTTACAAACATTCAGAGTGTTTATGCTGAAGATCCAAATGAATTGGAAAAAATGGCCCGGTCGATTAACAACAAATTAGATGTAGACTATTCCAGTATACATTTAAGTACTAAGCAAGAATTTACAGCGTCCAGGCTAACTGATTTGATTAATAAAGTAAAGCCGGATTTGGATGAAATCAATGGAGGGAGAAAATCAAATGAAAAATTTCCCTTGCCAACATTACTTAGGATGATGTTGGAGCAAAAACAACTGTATAAAAATACGGATGCACTCAGTTTTGTTGAAACCACATTAAATAAAATGACTGCAGGCGGAATTTATGATATTGTAGAAGGAGGTTTTTCAAGATATACCACCGATCCAACGTGGCGGGTTCCGCATTTTGAAAAAATGTTGTATGATAATGCGCAATTGATAAGTGTATTGTCTTATGCTTATCAAACAACGAATAATCCACTTTATAAACAGACGTTAACCCAAACCATAGATTTTATAAAAAACAATTTCACAAGTCCTGATGGGGGATTTTATTCTTCATATGATGCAGAATCAGAAGGCGTAGAAGGGAAATATTATGTCTGGACTCTAGCGGAAATAAAGCAGGTAATTGGAGCTGGCGAACCATTGAATATATTAATTGATTTACATAAATTATCTGATGCCGGTAATTGGGAACACGGAAACAATATTTTATTTCAATCAGCTTCTGTTTCTGAAGTAGCTAAAAAATATAATAAGACGAATGCTGAATTACAAGCAATATTAAATGACAGTTATGCTAAATTGTTGGCGAAGAGAAGTTCAAGAGTAAAACCAAGACTTGATAATAAAGTATTAACTTCTTGGAATGCCATGATGATTAAAGCTTATGCGGATGCGTATAGTGCTACTGGGAATGCGGAATACCTGAATTTAGCCGTAAAAGGCGCTCAAATGATCACCAGTAAATTAATGGATCAAGATCATAAATTGTATCGTAATTTTCACAATAATAACAAAACCATCAATGCATTTTTGGAAGATTATGTATTTTCTATTGATGCATTTTTAAGAATTTACGAATTGACTTTTGATGAAGTTTATTTGAAGCAAGCCAAATATTGGGTAGATTATGTGATGAATCATTTTTCAGATAAAGACGGTTTGTTTTTTTATATGAATTCCAACTTAGATCCACAACTCTTAACACGAAAAATTGAATTGGACGATCAGGTTATTCCTTCAAGTAATTCAGTAATGTGTGACGTATTGCACAGATTGGGATTGTATTATTATGATAAGACTTATCTCGATCGAAGTGAAAAAATGCTTGATGGTGTAATTTCTCATGTTGCAATTAACGCTCCGGCATATTATTCCAATTGGGTTAGAATTCTGGGCACTTTTGTTAAACCATATTATGAAGTTGCCATAGTTGGAGAACAAAGTGCAGAATTGAGGAATGAATGGGTGCGAAACTATACTCCGGGTGTCATATTATTAGGTGGAATGAACGAAGGAACTTTGGAGTTACTTAAAGAAAAGAAACAGGAAGGTCAAACTTTTATTTATGTCTGCAGAAATAAAATTTGTAAGTTGCCTGTAAAAAAAGTGCCTGAGGCCTTGCAATTAATACAATAGACTATGCGTGCTCTATTGTATTATCTCAGTTTTTTACTTGGAGCACTGAGATTAGTGTTTTTGGTTCTTAGCTTAATTTTATTTGTTGGTATAGGTTTTCTTTTAATTAAATTAGGGTTAATCAATCAAGCCCATGGTTTTTTTTTAAGAACGCAATGGTGCAAAATCGCTATCCGAATTCTTGGTATTCAATTGCATGTAAATGGTAATATTGATTTAACTCCAGGTTCTTTATATGTAGGAAATCACCGATCATTAATTGATCCTGTTATCATTTATTCTTTTGTCAAAAATGGTTATGCAGTCAGTAAAGCAGAAGTTGCGAAATATCCAATAATAGGACTTGGTGCCCAATTATCAGGGGTTATATTTGTAGAACGAAGTGATTCAGGCAGCAGGAAATCTGCTAAGGAATTAATATCAAAATATTTAAAAGAAAAATTATCTATTGTTTTGTTTCCGGAAGGAACCGTTGGTGTTGATAGACTGATGTTGCCTTTCAAAAAAGGATCCTTTGAAGCGGCGGCAGAAACCAATGCTCATGTAGTACCATTTGCAATGGAATTACAAAATCCTAAACGTGATTTTTGGATTCATGATCATTTATTAATTCAATTTTTAATTACGTTCTCTAAACCTAAAACCATCATAAATATCCATTTTTTTGATCCAATAGCAAGCAGTGATGCTATGTTTTTAACGGAACGTTCACAGGAATTAATCCAAGATCAATTAACCCTATTTCAAAAAAGTTGGTCAGAAAAAGATTTATTCCCCGGCCTTAGGAATAAAGTCTAAAGAAATGGAATTTACACAATGCCTAAGGTTCTTTGGAGTAAATCTTTCCCCTGCAAATACATGCCCTAAATGTCCATCACAAACAGCACAAACAATTTCTATTCTTCTGCCATCACGATCTGGTATTTGTTTGACTGCTCCAGGTATTTCATCATCAAAACTTGGCCAACCACAGCCCGAATGAAATTTATCTTTTGAATGATATAGTGGTGTGTTGCACTGTTTGCAGAGGTAAATTCCATCTGCAGTATGGTTTTCAAATTTACCTGTATATGGATTTTCAGTACCTTTGTTTAATATAACATAGGCTTCTTCTTCGGTTAATTTGTTGTATTTTGACTTTTCCATTATTTCAGTGGGTTTTAAGTTTAGCACTAAATTTTTCCTTAAGTTTATTTAGTTTTGGATTAATAACGAGTTGGCAATAATAGGCTTCAGTGTTTTCATTATAATAATTTTGATGGTGATCTTCAGCGGGATAGAAAATACTAAAAGGTGTAATTTCTGTCACAATAGCTTGATCCCAAAGTGTTGGAGCAACATTTTGTTTGGATTGTATTGCTAATTCTTTTTGTGTGTCATTGGAATAAAATATAACCGATCGATATTGTGTGCCTCGATCTGCGCCTTGTCTATTTAATGTGGTAGGGTCATGTGTTGTCCAGAAAATTTCCAACAATTCAGAATAACTGATTTGACTTGTGTCAAATGTTATTTTACAAATTTCTGCATGTCCTGTAGTACCTGTACATATTTCGCGATATGAAGGATTTTTAACATCGCCACCCATATATCCGGATACCACTTCGGTTACGCCATTGATATTTTGGAAGATGGCTTCAACACACCAAAAACAACCAGCACCAAAATAAGCCGTGTCCAGTACCTTGTTTTCTATCATATTATTAGTTGACTGATTCATTGGAATATTATTTTTAGGATTTTCTGTCTGAAAATTTCGGCATCCCGTTATCGAAAAATAAGATACAATTAGAAAAAAAGTTATTTTATTTAGATTCATGGATTGATTGTAGAATTAAAGTTATAACATAGATAACATAAATTAGTAAAATAATGTTTTTAGTTGTATCTTTGCGGCCTCATATCGCGGAGTGGAGCAGTTGGTAGCTCGTCGGGCTCATAACCCGAAGGTCGTAGGTTCGAGTCCTGCCTCCGCCACATCTAAATTTAAAAGGCTGTTATATAGTTTATTATATATAAAGGCCTTTTTTAATTTGAAGGAGTTTTGGCCAATTCTGGTTGACTTTTTGGTTGATATTCTGGTTGACGTTTCTCTTGCTGAACCTTCCTAATTGGGTGCTCAAAACCAAATCTTATATGAGAATCGGTAAAGCATCTTTCTATTTTTTCCTTTTAAAATCAAAATCAAATTCTGTAGGTAATGCCCCTGTACACTGTAGAATAAAAATTGGATCTACAATTAAAGTAATTGCTACAGGCTCAATTATTAATCCTGATCATTGGGATAATCAAAAACTCTTGGTAAATCCTTCCAAAAATCCTTTAGCTTTTGCCAATTTGGAAAGATGGAAATCAATCATAACAGGGCATTTAACAAAATCATTTTTCAATAACCATGATCCGGATTTAAATCATATTCTGGCAGATCTGGGATATAATATTGGAAATAGTAATCCAGTAGGAATTTTGGAAGTCTTTAATCACTACAATCAAAAAGTTAAGAAGCAAATAGGGCAGAATTATACTCTTGCCACCTTCCAGAAATTCAAAGTAATCTGCAAGCAGCTTGAGGACTTTATAAAAAGTCTATATAAGGTTAAGGACATCCCTCTGATTGACCTCAAATTAAAACACTTGGTAGAATTTGAAGAATACCTATTGTCAGAGAGAAAACTACGGCAGATAACCGTCAATAAATCAACACAGCGGTTAAAAACTATTATGAAGTATGCTATCACCCATGACTATCTGGATAAAGATCCCTGGATGGTTCATAAAGGAAAGTCTGTAAATATTGAAATCAAGTATCTTTCCAAAGCAGAACTTCATAAGCTGGAAGCGATAAACTTAGCTAATGAGAAACTAAGAAAAGTAAGAGACTGCTTCATATTTGCTTGTTATAGTGGCTTTGGGTACTCAGAGCTTTCTGAACTCTCTCCTTCAAATCTTGTAAAAAGGGGTGAAATAAACTGGCTCCGGATTAAAAGGCAAAAAACTCAAAAATACCAGAGCGTACCCTTGCTTCCCAAAGCTCAGGACATTTGGAATAAATATGATGGAAAATTACCCATAATCTGCAATCAATTAATGAACAGGCATTTAAAAGTAATTGGAAGAATAGCTGAAATAGAAAGCAATCTTTGTACTCATTTGGCCCGGAAAACTTTTGCAAGCACTGTATTACTTGCTAATAATGTGCCTATTAAGGTAGTGAGCACCCTTTTAGCCCATGCTGATTCCAGAATAACTGAGAAGCATTATGCAGAAATCAGTAATGAATCATTGGATAAAGAAGTGCTTAAGCTTTTTTTAGATAAACCCAATTTTACATAGTACTGTATAGGATTAAACTGTAAATTTGGGAAAAAAAGCATGGCTTATAAACCCTTTATACCAACATTAACCCCCTTAACTCCTATTGAATTTAAAGACTTTGATTGGAGTTCACTGGGTAATAATATTATGCATGCTTCCGGAGCTAACCTTCATCCTTTAATTATTGATTCCAAAGGTTATATTTCAAATGATTTGGTGGCTAATTTCCATAAAGATTTATCTGAAGTATTGATAATTAACGCCGGAGTTGGACAAGGTAAAACGCAAGGCATTTATGAGATCATAGAAGATTTAACTCAAGATGATAATAATATTGTCATTATGGCAAGCCCTTTTAAATCATTGGTTGAGAAAGATTATACAAATCTATCATCTAAAATCAGTGTTGCTTATATACAAAGATACGATGCTGAACTCTTACAGAAGTCTAAACTTTCATCCAGAATTTTATTTCAAACCTGTATTAAAAATAAAAGGATACATATCATTACTGTTCACAGTTTAGTTGGAAATCCAGGTGATTTAGCTTTTTTTCAATCCGACATAAAGATTAAATATTTAAACTTATTAAAACTGTACGCCCTAAAAAATAAAAAAAAGCTTTATTTATTTATTGATGAACTGCACGAATGCATTAATAATTTTAGCAATGAATATATTAGTAGATTACTTGCTAATATTAATTTGTTCCATAAAATCACCTTAGCTTCCGCTACTTATACAGAGGCTGCATTCAATGTTGTATCTTTAATTTGCTCCTACAGATATGATGATCCAAGGGTGATGGTTTCAGAAAGAATTAAAAAAGATACCACTAGTTCATTAAAATTGGTGTTTACAAACTCATCTTATTCTGCCACTAAGATCTATCCAATTGGAATTATTAAGGAAATAATTAAACTTAAATCAATAAAGAAATTTCATATTCTATCCTATAGCAGAAAAATTGCTGAAGCTTTAAAACATAACGATTGGTTTGGTAAATTATATCCTAATATTTGCACAAGTGAAACTGAGGATAAATTCGATGAAACAAAAATTAACATTGGAACCAATTTTAAATCTGGAGTAAATATACCAGGTGGTGATACGCTTTTTATAATAATGCCAAATTTCCTAAATAGGGATTACTTAAATGGAGAGCTTGGGATATTTTCAGACGGAGTACCTGCTATAATCCAAACTATAGCAAGGTCAAGAAATAATACAACAGTATACGTAATTCTGCCGAAAATTGAGTCCATTATTGAGGGTAATTATCTTTTAAATCTTAAATCCTTCTTTCCAAAATTAAATCCACTTAAAAGTGAAAAATATGATTCAATTAACTACGAATACAAAAAGTTAGATCCTTTTATAAGCAGGAAAGTGTCTGAACAAGAATATTTTATTGAAAAATTAGATGATGATTTGCAAAAATTGGAAAAGTATTATAAAAGCGCTCCACATGAAGGCTCTTACTTAATACAGCAAGATATAAATCATAGATTGAGAATCAATACAAAATCCTTATTTGCTAACAAATATAATTTAATAATTAACTACAGTCAACAATATTTGGTGAGTAAATACTTATCATCCGGTAAAGATGCATCTCCTTGGCTTATCTGGGCTGCTTACAATGATCAATTTACAAATTGTACTCTTGATGAAATTTATATTGTTGAAAAAATCACTATACCGCTAAAGCTAACAAAATTAAATTTTATTAATGAATTTAGAGATTTTATTGATACTGAAAACTTTGCATCAGCATTAGATTTATCCCATTTTTCCATAAATGAAGTATATACTGATTGTCAAGGTCTTTTAAAAAAAGTAAAAAAAGAAGGGGAGATTGTAGAAGTTGAACTTGAGATTGATGGCAAGAACATAAATAAAAAGAGTATCAACAATAATCTCTTGGCATTACTTATGCCTTTATATGTTGCATTAGATATTAAAGGAATTGATTTTAAAAAGGAAAATGTTTCTGATAGTTTTATGAAATCTTTCTATATCAACCAAAGGATTTTGCATTCAAATAAAGAGGGAACTGAATTACAAAAAGCTTGGGCAATGCTTAAAATATTTATTGATGATTTTGAGTTAAAAAATAAAGGCAGAAAAACAATGAAGACATATCCTGATTCAAAATATCCTGAAATTAAGTTTGATGAGCCAACATTTAAGAACTTGATAAATAAAATCTGTGATCATGATCCTTTTTTGAAAAAAGGTACGGCATTTTCATTTTTTGAAACAAGATCTAAAAAGGAGCCTTTGTATTATAAACAAATGCTAACTATTTTCTTTGGTCTTATTGGTGATGGGAATAAAAAAGTTTTTGAAATTCCAGAGGCAAAATATAGGTCAGAAGAAAAAACAAGTGATTTTATAGATAGTTAACCCAAATTTACATTTCTACTTATTAGCAGAATATGTAAAACTGGGAGATCTTATTTTAGGGTCTCACTTTTGAAGAACTTGAATGAACTATAATAAACTGATAATCAAAGGTAGTAATTGGTTTTTTATTTTTTTTTATATTTTTCCAACACCTTTTTTTACCCCTCTTTTCAATTTCTTTTGAGAACCTCCCCCCATCTACTCTCCAACCCTACACCCCCTTGTTATCCTTGCAGTGAAAGTTTCCCTGCCCCTTTATTCTTAAGGTGATCTTTTAATTTCTTAATTTATTTTAAAATGGTAACAGTTTCGAGTTATTCCAAAAAGCAGAATGCTGATGGAGAAGATTTCATTGTTTTGGTTCTTACTGGAGATTTAGAATTCATTCAATCAAAAGAAGGTAGACTTTATGCTACGGTCAAAAAAGCTAACATTGCTTCTACATTTTCTGAAGATGTAGCTAAGACTATGATTGGTAAGCAACTTCCTGGGTCTATAGACAAGCAGGAATGTGAACCTTATGATTATGTGGTTCCAGAAACAGGTAAGATCCTAGAGCTTAATTACAGGTGGGTTTATGTCCCAGATAACAGACAGGATGAGAACACTGTTATTTCCAACGCTGTGAGAGCAGATGTCAATTTATTTAGTACAAATGGTAGCTTGGTAGAAGCTTAACTGTTACCATTATTTGGAGGGTGTATGTCATTGATGTACACCTTCCTTTTTTATGTTTTATTAATTTATACATAACTTTAAGATGTGTTTTATAAGAAAACAACATCTTATAGACCTAAATTATTTGCCTAATTAAATATTTTTTGGATTTGGTATTCTGAAATTTATATATATTTGGTTGTTTTATTAAATGAATTGAATACTTTTAATCAATAGATTCAAGTTTTAAAGAAAATAGTTTATTTTTTTGAATTTGTTTATGTTTTAATTAATTATTTGTCTTTTTTAATCTTGTCTGTATAACAACTATGAAGGATTATTATTATATACTTGGAGTTTCAAAAAATGCTACTAAAGATGAAATTAAAGTCGCATATAAAAAGCTTTCTAAAAAGTTTCATCCTGATATGAATTCTGGAGATAAATTTTTTGAAGAAAGATTTAAAGATATTCTTGAAGCGTATGAAAATTTAATGAAAAATGACCCTGAATTATCAACTAATACACAAAAAACTGAATTTGTCATTGATCCAGAGATTGTTAAATTTACTTCATCAAAATATATAATAGTTAGTGGAGAAGAATTTGAACTGGAATGGGAAACAAAGTATTGTAGTGAAGTTAAGATTATACCTTTTGGAGCCGTTGCAGCTAATGGAAATAAAACATATAAGTTAAATAATTTGAATGATAAAAAAAATATTAGCTTAGAATTAGTAGGCATTAATAAAAAGGGAAATTTAGTAAAGAAAATTTTAATATTACAAAATAAAACTATTTTAGATAACGAATATAAATATGAAAATGCTCTTAATGTTAAGAGTAAATATATAAACTTTTATAAAAAAGCATTATTTTCTATTTTTATTATTTTTATTGCCATTATTATACTATCCTATTATTATTCTTCTAAAAAACAATTTATTGAAACAGCAAATTTAAAACAAATTTCTGTTGATGTCCACGACAAATCTGAGGTATTAACTGATAAAGATATAGATATAGATACTTTTGTTATGCAAGATCAAATTGTTCCATTAAGTAATTATGATTATGTTTGGCCATTAAGTTCAAACGTTTATATTGTTAATAAAGGAGGTCGTGAATTAGGTAACTGTTGCGGTGGTCATAGAGGTGGTAAATGGGGTACAGTAAATAAATCTGGAGAAGTTATTTCTCCTTTAGTTTATGATTTTATTGAAGCAAGTTACGATCATTTATGTGCTATTTATTATATGAGAACAAAAGACCATTTTGTAATTGACAATAAAGGTAATTATGAATTGGACTTGTTAAAGTATGACTATTGTGGATTATTGGGTTTAGATGGTAAAAGAATTACTGAGCCAATATTTAATGGGATAAATGGTAAATTTTATAGTGGATTTGAATGGGTCAAAAAAGGTTCTTATTGGGGAGTTATTGATTCAAAGGGAATTCAATTGATTGATTTTGTTTATAATTTTGATGAAGATATTTTGTTTGATTTAACAATTCAAGATGGATATTCTAATTTTAAAGGTATTTTATTAAACATTAATACTGGCAAGGAACTTAAGCTTAAAGATTTTATGTTTATTTCTAATGTCTCTTGTTCAACAGCTGTAATTAGAAATTTAAATAGCGGTAATAATTTTTTATATAATATTAAAGATAATTTAGTTTATGATTTTAATGCTAAGTATATTCAACATTACAAAGATTGTTTATTCTCTTTTTCCAATTTAAAACAGTTGAGTTGTGATAACCTAATTATTGGTACAAGCGCAGGCCTTATTAATAATTTATCTGAATTAATTATTGATGAAAAAATGTTTGATGGAATTGAGTTAATTCAAGGCTATAAAAATTCTAAAATTTTCATTGGTGTATGTAACAATTGTGAAGTTGGAGGATGTGGAAACGCCAGTGATTGTGCTTGTGGATTAGTTGATGGAGTATGGGGTTTATATGATCTTGAAAGGAATAAATTGTTTTCTCCTAATTATACTAAAGATGAAATTCTTAATTTGGTTAATGGGTTTTAATGAATGTATTTTTATGTCCTCATGTTCCTAGTGTGTTCTTTCCCTTCAGGTAGCTTTTGTTTTCACTCATAGCACATCTGTTATATGGCATTCCTCAACTTCACTTACACAAAAACATGTGCCAAAACCCTTTGGGTTTGTCATGATCTATAAGCCTCTCCTAAGCCAACGCATTTATAGAACATTTGGCACAGATTTTTGTAGGTAAGCTTGTTTCGTCATCCACAGCTTTCCTGTCTTTATAAGAGTTTTCATTCTTTCTTTCATGAGTCTAGATAACCTATACACATGCCTACACATTTTATCTAGCCTCATTCTCTCTTTCATTTCAAACACTTATAAATCCACCGCTGCTTACTTAATTTTGAGCTGGCAGCTGGGAGCCTCCCGCTGCACATAAGCTTTTCTATTTAACCACCTCTGGTGGTATTTCTTTAAAGGTATGCTTGCTGATCACAGTGGCCAATGCTTTCATCCCTTCGGGATTCTCAGCCTTGACAGAAGGCTCCACCAGCTCTGTAGCCAGCTCCAGTGGCTAATTAATCAAGTTGCTTTTGATTTAATCTTTTTATTGCTATATAAAAATATAGCTTTTAAATAATTTTTTGGTTTATAATATCTCTAAAATTAATTTCAACTTTTATAAATGAATCAGAAAGCTTTTTACTATAATCAACTATATTATTAATAGTTTTTGTATACTCTTGATTTTGAAATGTTATATTATCTTTATTCATAATATAATAGTTTGAAAAGATGCTATTTATTTTAAAAAATGTAAATATCTCCTCCCCAATACTTGCCTTAAAAATAGAAAGTAAATTATCTTTTTCATTGCTTTTAGGCATGTTTTTTATAAGTCCTTCAATTATTTCAATTGATTTTATAATTGAGTTGCCAAGATATATTAATGTTGGATAATTACTAACGACACATTTTACTTCAATATTTTTTATTACGTAGCTGCCTTCCTGTGATAGTATAAGATTTATATCATTTCTAAATCCATCATTAAATTTATATATTCCATCAATGCCATTATTAGATTGAGTTCTTTCATTTTTAACTTTACCAAATATTGGGTTTTGAACCTGTTGCCAAGTAATTTTTACATAATAAAATGGAGATTTTATAAATGTTTTGTCAATTATTTCTATTTGATGATAGATTACCTCTGTAATTCTTTTTATTGTAAACTCATTTCTAGTTGCTTCAAGCTCTAGTCTTTGCAATTTAAGATCTTGTTTTTGGAGATATATTGTTACTATTATACCTAATATTGATAATGCTGAAAACAAAGAAGTTACCACTCCAAATATATCTCCTATTTGTGACAAATCTTTATAATGATTTAAATATGTTGTACCATTAATCCAATTTGCAATATGAATTGCATTAAGCCATAGCAAAATTATTGTTGATATTATTAACATTAATAATAACCAATTAATATACTTAATATAACTTTTCATAATAGTCCAGCTTAGAATATACTTAATATTTTCTAAAAATATTGATCAAATTGATATGGTAGCACAAAATTACCACAATAATTTGTATGCTCAACTTTAGCATCTCTCTTTTGATTCCCTTGCAATAAGGCTTTTATTTTACTTATTTCATGTTCTGAGTTTTTGTCTCTAGATTGATATAGGATTTTTGCAGTATATTTTAAACTTTTAAATAGATCTAAATCAACATCATGATTATATCCTGGAAATGAATAACCTATAACAATTAATTTATCTGTATTTTTGAGTATTTCTTTTGCATATTTTATTGCCTGCTGTGATATATTATTTGTTTTATTTTCCCATGCAAAATTAATTAAATATTCTGTAGTATTCAATGTTGCAAATCCAATTCTTAATCTATTTTTTATATTTACTTCTCCAACTTCATTATCAAGATTAAGTATTTTATTTTTTTTTGAATTTTCTAATAAATATTTTCCTGCAAGTCCATTTAGCTTGACTATTTTTTGTTCTAAATTTTCAGTTTGTTTTGTAAAATTTCGTGGATAATATTGATATTTTTCCATTATTTTATCAATCTTCCAGTTTGCATCATTGAAATTTAATAAGGCCATTTCTAGTTGGTTGTCATAATTCCATGATATAAATCTAATGTCGTCTTGTAATATTGGATTTAATTTTGATTTTTCTAAAATTGATGATAATAAAACATCATATCTTATATCAACAACATCAAATTTATTCTGATTTGTTTTTGGCATTTGACAGAATTCCAAAAAATTAGATAGTAATAATTTTAAAATTTTTAGTTTGATTTTGTTTATTTTTGAATTTGAAAGATATAGTTTCCTTGCATAAGTATCTATGGTATAATGCTTTGGACATTCTTCTCTAATTTGGACAATTAATTTATAGTATTCGTCATTTGTTATTATGTTTTCTAAATTTGATCCTATAAATTCATATATATATTCAATGAATTTCTGTGTGAAGTCATTTTTTTGATTAAAGTATGTTGGTATTGCTTTTGCACTTGCTCCAGCTCCTAATAAGTAAGTTGTATTTGCCATTTTAATTAATTACCAGATTCAACAATTCTAATTTCTTCTTCTGTTAACTCATAAAGCTTATAAACCATTTGATCAATTTCTTTATCTGTAGATTCAATTTCAGCTAATATATCTAATACTTTTTTTCTTTCTGCATTGAAGTATTCTTCCCACTCTGCTTCTTCACTTATAGTAAGTTTAATTTTCAATTTGGATAATTCACCAATGAAATTTACAAAAGATAGTTTGTGCCATTCTTGAAGTTTTTTTGGTATTTCTTGTAATGCAAATTTGCGCTTTAAACTTTGATTAAATTTTTTGATTAATTCCAGCATCACTTTGTTTAATTTAAATATGGATTCAACTACCAATATGTATGGCTGTTTGGTTTGTGAATTTAATTTGGTGAATGGTATTTTTGAAAGATAAGTTGACTTATACCTAATTCTACCACCAGTTTTTATTGTGCCTAATATTGGGCAATAGTTTGATGCAAGAAATTTAAAAAAGGATGAATTTAGAATTGGTAAATATTCTTTTTCCATGCTGGGAATAAAAAAACAAGTCATATCTGGTATTAGTCCATTATTATCATATATAAACCTGTTTTCCTTAGCTATATCTGGGTAAATAATTTTAGGTTTTGCATAATCAAAATTCTTATTTATTTGTTGTAGTTCATACCAAACATGAGTACCCTTTATAATGCCTTCTTTTATTATTGCTCTTTTGGCAAATTCTGATTCATTTGATTTTAAAAAATTATATGTTATAGGATATAATGTTAAATCTATTAAACAATTTGTTTCGTTTACATAAGTATATGGAAAAAATAAATATTTTATATTGGTTTGAGTTATTATATACTTATCAAAATCTTGACCAAATAATATTGGTTTAAATAACTTCTTTTCGTTCTCATTACCTTTTGTTATTTCATTTACTTGATCTAGAGTATATATAAATAAATTGTTTGCTCCAGTTTTAATTCCTGCTAAGAATTTGTTGCCAAATACTTCTCCTAAACGTGAATTTGTTTTTTCTAATTTTTTAATTATATTCAATATTTGTTCTCCTTTTAAAATCCAATTAGTATTATCAAGTAACTTTTGATTTATTTGAATTAAATTTTTCCTTTCATTTACATTAAATGCATCCCTTAAAGTCGTGATTTCTCTAAAATTAAAACTATTTATTTCTTTCTTTTTTTGAATGCTAATTATTATTGGAAATGTACTTGCGTCTTCAAAAATTGGTAATTCACCAAAATCTATTATTTCCAATATTTTAAATCTTGATATAAACACACGAAGCTCATTTCCATAGTTTGATTGAATCCATTTATTTGGTGTTATTAGTGATATCAATCCACTTTGCTTTGAAATCATGATACTTTTCTCATAGAAAAATGAATATAAATCAGCATTACCATTAAAAACATTATACATTTTACTTAAGTGTTCCTTTATGTTTAAAAAACTTTCTGCTCTCACGTAGGGTGGATTCCCAATCACAACATCAAACCCACCTTTAGAAAATATATCTGGAAATTCATTATTCCAATTAAAAGCTTTGTCTCCAGCAACATCTGGATCATCAATCAATGAATTACCACACTTAATATTGTTGTTCAGATCATTTAATTTTCTGTTTGGTTGAGCAGTTCTTAACCATAATGATAGTTTGGCAATTTCAACACTTTCTTCATTAATATCTACACCATACAGATTGTTCTCTAATATACTTTTCTCTATATCACTAAAGACTAATGCTTCTCCTAATAGCTTTGCTTGTAGTTCATCTAGATATTTATGTTCTTTGATTAAGAAGTCTAAAGCTTGATTTAAGAATGCTCCAGAACCACAGGCAGGGTCACAGATAGTTAACTGTAAGAGCCATTCTTTGTATTGATTTATCTTTTCTATATAACCAAGTGTTGTTTTCTTTGGTCTTTTCTTATCATAGATAAAATCTTCATCTCTAATGTCTATTTCTTGTTTCTTTTCTAGACACAGTTTACCTACTGTGTTATCTACTATATATTTGGTGATATATTTTGGTGTGTAGAAAACTCCATCTTTTTTCCTTCTTGTTTTTTTTCTATCAATAGCTTCACCTTCTGATTGAGCCTTTAATTCATCTAGCTCATTTAATGAATTTTCAAATATATGCCCAAGTATGTTTACATCAACTTCACTATTGAAATTATATTCAGATAGCTTTAAAGTGTGCTTATACAGTAATTCATCATCTATTTTTAATACATCTAAGATCTCATCAAGTTTAAATAATCCACCGTTGTAAGCAAACACTTCATACCTTTTACCTTTATAGCCAGTGTTTAGATATTCAAAGTACTTTTTAAACCTATCATATAAGCCTATATCCTCATCTCTGTCTTGTAGATCTCTCCAGTCACTTAATATGAGCCTGACTGAATTTGGTGGTAACAAAGACCTGTCTTCAGCAAAGAACAAGAATAGAAATCTGTCAATTAGTTTTTGAGTCTTTTGAAACAGATCTATAGAATCAATATCTGGATTCAGTGATACTATATTATGGAAAAGTTCACTCTTAAAGATAGAGTAGTCTTTGTAGAGTTTTTTGGTAATGACATCTTCCTCACTTAGAGATTCATCCTTTATCTTCTTAGGTATATTCTTTTCTATATTTTCATAGGCTAAACATACATACAGCAATTCAAAATCCTTATAGTTAAGAGTGAACAGGTTAAACTCTATATGTTCTATAGCATTATCTATATATAGCCTTAACTTCTCAAAGTTTGAAGTTATCACATAAATGCATTCTGGCTGGTTATTCTTGTAGCCAAAGGCTTGTTCTTCAATCTTGCCTAAGTCTGTGGTATTAGTCCCTTTTAGCTCTATAACAGCCTTTACAACCCCATTTATTAGTATGGCTCCATCTGCCTTTTTACTGTCCTTGACATTCTTATATTCTGTAGTCAGATTGAAGTTATCCGTAGGGTTTTTGGTGTAGCCCAGCACCTTTACAAAGAGATCTATAAGAAACTCACCTTGATACTGTTCTTCTTTGCTATTTCTAATATTTTCCTGTATTCTAAGATTGTGAAAATGCTCCTTATACCTTATATAGGCTTGGTTTATTATATTGGAGTCATTAGTCTTTAGATACTTATTTACAACGGTGTCTTGAAAGAATCCCATGTTGGTATGTTTATAGCTTGATTGTTCTGATTTTGTAATCTGGCACTAATTTAGATGTTTCATTGGAATTTTTGATAGTTTTATGGTGAGGTTGTCAATAGCTTGTTCTAAGTATAATCTAGAGATAGAAAACTTAAATTAAATTATGATAATATCAATACAGAAAGGGGAATAGTATTCATTATGTCTGTTACCAATATGTTAGTAATATATTGAATTAGCTTTTATTTGCCTGAGTGTTCCTTTGGCATTAAAAATTTATTGTATCTACATTATGACTTACTAGGCTTCAACGATTTTCCTAAACAATTCAAATTTTTCTTTATGTTTTTCTAGATTTGCTGGAAAATCCCAAATATTCATATTGACTTTGGCAGTATTAAATCCAAATTCCCTCTTTTTCTCCTTGATCGTTGTAGTGAAATATCCCCAAAACCAAATGTCTTCTAATAAATAAGCCTCTTCTTGTAGAGTTTCTGTGGCCCAAACATTGAATATTTCAGCGTGTGATGAACTTGGGATTTCATTTAGTTTCAATATTGTTTTAATAACAAATGCTATGACAGCATCAAACGGTATTGGTCTAAAAATATTTAATTTCTGATCACTTATAAATATCCTCTCATCTGTTTGCTGCAAGTAGTGTAACTGCTTAATAAACAAAGCTGCCTTTTTATACTTGAAATTTGAATAGTTTGATTTTAGTTTATCAAATAATAATTTGCCAGAGTAATCATTCTTAACACCAAATTTATCACATAAATCATCAAATGTAATTTGCTTTGTAGATGGCAGATTATTCAATGCTTCAAGAAATTGTTTCATTGTTTCCCCATTTCTTGTCAAGTTATTTCCTCCTGCTGCATTAAGGCAATCATTTAGTAGGAAATATAGTTTTTCCTTTGCATTGCTACCTTTAATGACTAGATCACTTGCAGTTTTTTTGTTAAATCTAGCCACAATTTCATGGTTATTTATAAGGAATTTCTTAAGGTGTTTGAATTCAATTTCTCTTTTGTTATAGCAATTCTTTAGTTTAAGTTTTAGCAAGTCACTTTTCATATATTTTTTATTTAAGCATTGAATAATTACTTTCTAGTCATAATTTTAATTTCAGGAATTCTATTTACACCTCTTTATATTTTGTTACTAATTCAATTAAGTTAATGGTTTTTATGAAGTTATTTTTTTATGTATTTTTAACTTGTTATTGTTTCAAATTTGGATTAAAATTTTATTTATTTTGTGTCTTTTTTTTAGTTTTGATAAAGTTTGATTCGGATATCTTCTATAAACTGTGGGTTTGTTTTATTTTTAAAGTTAACAGAATTTATCAGTACTTCGTCAATTCTTTCAGATACTCTTGAAAATTCTTTGGATATGTCTTCGTTTGTTCTTTTCAATCTTCTTTTTTTAAGGTATTTATCAATTAAGGTTTTGAATTTTATTTTATTTTTATTAAAATAATCTTGGAGAATAATGAATGTATCCAAATGTATCATTGTTAATTCATTTACCTTTTTAATTTTTTTGAATTGTAAAGATTTTTCTTTAAATAATTGATTCAATAAATAATTAAATCCGTTTATTTTCAATGTTTTATCAGTGAAGACAAGAATGGGATAGATATTTATTTTTTCTGAATGAATATTGATTGAGTTATATTTTCCATCTTCAATACTAGCTATGCAATTTACTAATTGGCCAATACCTTTTGCTTTTGTTTTTGTTAACTTTGCAAATTTATCAACAATTTCTTTTTGTATTATTTTAAAATTATATGAATGTATTACTGTAGATGGAATAATTGAATCTTTAAACTCAAATAGGAAAATGTTCTTGCCACTTCGTATTAAAAGGTCAGGATGACCAATATTATCTGCTATTTTTTCTTTTAATTCACTTTCTAAGTAAAACAATGATTTTTTTGTACAAAAGCATTTTTGCATAATTTTTATAAATAGATATTTTTCTGAAAAAATTTCTGAATATATACTTTTAAAATCAGGGAATGTATTAATTTTTATATTCAAAATATTTATTTTATTTTCACTTGCTATTTTAGAAAGTGTAAATTGAATTCCATTAAATATTTTATCAATTAAAAAATTAATATTTAAAACCGTGTAATTAGATGCATCTATTTTATATATTGGATATTCTCTAATTTTCCTAAAGTCTGAATTTTCACCTATATTAATTTCATTTATAAGAAATGGTTTTATTATTCTATTTAACATAGTGAAGTCATTTATTTTAATTTTTACTTGAATGTCATTTTCATCTTTATAAGGTATTAATATAAATTTTAAAATATTTGTTAAATATTGATGGCTATTTGAGACATTATGGAGATTTAAAAATTTGTTTAATAGTTCAGAGTTTTCGACATTGGATTCCAAAAATTCAAATAGTGAATAAGATTTATAGATTTCTATGGCTATGATTGATGATACATTTATCGTTTGTTGTGCTAATTGTGTTTGTATATATACAGATAAATATTCTTTTAAACTCGGAACCGTATTTTCAGGTATATTTATTATTTGTTTTGAAGTGTGTTTTTCATTGTAGTATAAATATGCTTTAAAAAATTTAATCTTGTTCTCTTTTGTTAATTCATATTCTTCAACTTTATTTGTATTGACTAATGCATAATTAGCTAATTCTAAATTTGTTAAATTATTCCATATTATTATATTATTAACTTTGCCAATTTGGTTACTTAATTTTTCTTCAATTAGCTTTTTGAGAGGATCAGGAAATGAGAATATCAATTCCTTCAAATATCCTATTTGCATGTCCAATGAATTTCCATGTATAAAAAGTAATTTATCTAAATAGCATATAATATTTATTATACCCTTTGGAGGAACTTCTTCTAATAAATTGTAAATATCTATTTCATTATAATCGTTAAATAATTCCGAATATTCTATTACCCAATTGTATTTCAAAATATATAAATACTAAGTTATAATTAATTAATATGGACTTCGCAAATATAATCTTATTTTTCAATCTCTAGTATTCTTTATTATGTTTAATAATTTAGTTTATATGATATTATTCTATTTTGTTTGTTTGAGTTCCTTTGCCATTATTTATTAAAAAATTATGTTAGTAGAATTTTGAAGTAGGAGCTAATTATGCTTTAGACTTTATTACTTGTTTGGAATAGTGTAGATTATTTATTTATAGG
>JBGAVH010000032.1:0-46483 GCA_044228225.1 Saprospiraceae bacterium
CTACCATATTAAAATTTCCTTGAATATCTGTAATCGCACTAATATTTGAATTTAAAATAGATATATTCACAGATTGCAAAGGTTCTTTTGTCTCGCCATCAATAATTTTACCTTGTATGAGATGTTGTAGACTATCGAGCTTGCTTTTATTTTTAAAAGTTATTTCTAAAGGGTAGTTTTCTCTTTGTATTTTCTGATTTATTACTGTATTAATATTTTGGGCGTTCGTTGGATGAGTAACAAAAGCACTAATAAATAAAATCCCTGAAATAGCTTTTTGGAGAATCGATGAATTGGATTTTAATGAATTAGGTATTATGGGTCTATTTAATTGATTTTGATTCAATCGACCACAAATATTATTTGAATTACCATTAAGGATTTTTGAAATATCAATATCATTCAGATTTGAAAAATCTATTACGGTTTTCTGACAATGTTGACAGAACTTATTATTATTAATATCTAATTTCATTGCTTCCCAATCCTGGGAGCAAGGCTTTTCAATATTTAGTTTGTATTCAATATTTTTCATTAAGTATTTACTGACAATTGTCTAAACGCTCTTTCTCATAAAAGATGAGTATAGTTTCATATAAACTCAAAGATATTAAATCTATTGCATTTTGTGAACCGGAAAAAACCTAATTCTTGGTTTGTCAAATATAAGCCACAAATCAAATATTTGTAAAACTTAAGAGATGTTTGTAAGCAAAGCATTTACCGAAAAGCCAAAACAATAATCTGAAGCCAAATTCATGATTTATTCAGGGACAAAGAAATAACTTTTGCTTTAATTGATTCAAATTCATCTTAGCAGTGTTAATTTTCTATAGATTTAGTAACTTTCGAAGTTGACCATTTAGTTCATCTATTTGTGCTAGACTAAGTGTTCCTAATAACCCTTTTGCTAGGTGCTTATCAATAGTTGAAATTTTACTAGTTCGAATTAATGAATCAATTTTTAATCCATTAGCTTAATTGGCAAGCTAAAATATATCTGTAGTTTCTTTTTTATCTATTTGAGTTGTTACAAAGCATGCTGTAAAATCTAACGAAGATTCACAAAGAACAACAGCTGGACGAAATTTACTTCCAGATAAATTCGAAAATGGAAATGACACTAAAACTATATCACCTTTATTCACTAAATATCTGTTTTAGGTCTTTTAAGGAATATATTTCTTCTTCTTCTCTTAAAAAATCAAATGACTGGCTACCCGAAATGATATTTTGTATGTCTTCAGAAAGCGATTGTTCTTCATAACGATTTATCACAAAATCGGCAAAATCCGAAATTTCCACTGCTTTTGCTTCAGGTAATTGGTTTATTATTTTAACAGTACGATCAATTATTGATTGTTTTGTCATAATTGGAATTTAAATACAAATATAAGATTATTATTTTATAATCGGGCATATCCAAAATTCATGTATAATCTGGCTAAAAGCATCTCTTTATAACACATGCGAATTGTTTCATATTAACCCAAAGATATTATATCCAATTCATATTGTGAACTGAATTAGCATAATTCTTAATAGGTCAAAATTAAATCACAAATCATTTGTTAGAGAACATCTTACAAACGATCTACAACAGGCAAATGGACTAAGAGCTGAAAACAAAATTAACTTAAAAACTGAGGATTCTTGTTTATTTGAAATACGTCTTGATATCTGTTCATTTGTATTATTATCATTCTTTGCTAATTTGTAAAATAGTTGAATGATCTTCCATTATAGCGACATACGCCTTTAGTTGTACCAAACCAAATGTTGCCACTTTTGTCTTCAATAATTCCGAAAATTAAAGGGTTGTCGATCTTTTGTTGTTCAACGATTTTAGTAAATGATTTCCCAATGTAATTATATAATGCGAAATTAGCATGGTTCGCACCTTTATTATGAGCTAACCACAAATTCCCTTTCTTGTCTTGACACATATACATAATAAAATAAGGATTAACGGAATACTTCACTGACCTTCCGTTAAAAAGACATAATCCATAGCCGCCTATTTCTTTAGCTCCGCTTCCGATCCAAACGTTTCCATTTTTATCCTCAAACAAGGTAGCTACTTGTTTGAACGGCAAATGATTTTTGTCTCTAAATTTTGTAAATGATTGGCCATCATAGATACTGATGCCATTATTTGTTCCAAACCATATTTTTCCTTTTCTGTCTTGCATTATGGAATTAATGTATGGATCACTTAGACCATCTTTAGTTGTAAAATGAGTAAACTTTTGTCCATCATATTGGCTTGCACCATGCTCAGTTCCAAACCAAATGTTCCCATTTTTATCTTCTGCAATACAATTAACAGTATTATCAATCAGGCCATTCTTAGTAGTAAAAAGTGTAAATGAAGTTCCCTGCCCGACTGTGTCATTGAGGCGGGCATCATAGCGGTAAATCCCTCCTCTTGCATTGCTAAACCAAATGTTTCCTTTTGAATCTTCAAATAAAGCTATAACATGAAAATGAATAAGACCTTCCTTTAAAGTATAGTTTGTAAATATTTTACCGTCATATTTTATAATACCATGCCAGGTGGCCAGCCATATATTACCTAACTTATCCTGAATGAGATTTCGGACTATGCATTGCGGTCCTTTTGTTGAGAACGTGTCCTTCGTTTCTATAAAGTAAGGGTCAACACCTACGTCCAAAAAAGCTTTCATTTCTTCTGAACTTTTTGGTAATCCAAGTCCGTTGTCAGTTTCTGATTTTTTTATGTCTTTTGGTAGGTTGGTTTTCACTTGTCCATTACAAGAAGAACAGAAAATGAACCATATTAACAGGCGTAGGTATGTTTTTATGGAGATCATTTTCATAGGTCAAAACTAATTTTATTTCGTTTCACTTATAACGTAAATTTCGAATTAAATTTGTATTCATTGGTATCACAAAACAACTGTTTAAAAAAACCTATTTATTTTTATTAAGTGTGTATTTTTTCTTAATGATTCAAAAGATAATTTATGGGTGCGAATATTGAACTGAAATACATCTAATTCTTACTAAATTAAATATAAACCACCTTCCAATTATTAATACCCTTTGTGTTTTGAATTTCCAAATGTTTGGGAGTTCAAAATTCCAATGATCTTGTTTATTCTACAATATTAACGAATTCCAAGCTCTTATTTGTATCTTTATAATCCTATATAACAAATTCATATTTCCTACCCAAGGTTGCTAAATCTTTTGATTTCCACTAAACTTACCATCTTTAAAGCAAACTTGATTTTTATTAGTTACAAACAGAACAAGTTCTGCAGTCGAATTTGTGTTAAAAGAAATTTGATTTTCATCAAAAATAATACATTCTCCTTTTATCAAAGAAAATTTGTTATTAACTATAATTGATCCCTGAAAAACATATAATATTAAAGTTGTATTTTTTAATTCAGATACCGGTATCTTATAAATTTCTTTATTGTCAATCTGAATATCGTAAATTTCTGTTTCGCTCGTGAACTGAATTTTTGTCTTTGCATTGTTTGATGCCAAAAACCTCCAAGTATTTAAACTGTTTTCATTCTCTAAGTCGTAAAAAATTACTTCAGGAGTATAGTCTTTTGTCTGAGGTCGAATGAAAATTTGTAAACCTTCTAATTGATCCAGCATATGCTCTTGGTGATAAAATAGTTTACCAGCTTTCATCAGCATTAACTTTTTTCTTGAAATAACCTCCGAGTTTTGTTCTGAATCAGTATGCATTACATGTCCAATTCTGAAATAGGATAAAATCTCATCATTTATGTGAGGGTGCATTTTTATTGTAGTTCCTCCAAGAATACGGGCTTGGTCTATACGTCCAATACTTCCAATACCTGTGTCGGAATGATCTATGGCATTACCTGGAAACAATATTGAAATATGATCATTGCCGTGTTTTTCGGAGTTTGTTACTTTTCTTACCATAGTTCAATTTACTAAAAACTACAAATCCCAAAAATTGGCGTCATAAAGTTTTTGGCCATATTTTTCAGAAATCAACTGAATACGCTCTTTTAAGTCAGTTTGTTTATTTTGATTTGAATGAATGAACTCATTTACTTCAACAAAGAAATCGTCTAATCCTGCTGGAATAACTGTACACAGTAGTGTGGCAGGTTTATCAGAATTGTTTTTAAAATTATGAATAATTCCACCTTTTGGAATGAAGACTGTAGCCCCTTTTTGAGCAGTATAATGTCCAGTTTCTGATCTGAAGTTTAATTCTCCTTCAATGACGTAAAAAATCTCCTCAAAGTTTGGATGAGCATGTGGAACTGGTCCTGCTCCTACTGGAACAGTCATTTCAATAATAGCATATGCTCCGTTAGTATCTTTTCCTGAAACTATGATACGATAAGCTCCACCTGCAATGTTTAGTTTATGACCTTGATTGTTGTCAATTGTTTTTATATTATTTATCATAATTCTATGTAGAATAATTATAAATTAATGTGACGCTCAGACCTACAACATCCCCCAAAAAGCATCTTTTATTAAAATTTGTCTTTTATACTATTTAGAATTCAAAGATATTAAATTGGTCTCAAATGAAGACCATAATAATCCTATTTCTAAATAAATCAAACATAAAACTAAATCCTTTATTCGTAATGTTTTGTAGAAAAATGTTGGTGGGCTTTTGTAACTTCATGTGTCTATTCCCAAATGTGATTTTTAAGATCCAGCTTAGGTATATTTGGGTAAGTGGGAATTTTAATTGGTTGCTGTAACTTTTTTATTAATTTCAATTCCATATTGAATGCTCCTCAAATAAAAAAATAGCAATAGCGGAAAACCAATATAATAACACAGGAGTAAGAGAATGGAAATTATAGTTCCAGGACTATAAGGGTCAGCAGTATAAGTCTGGATGAATAGTTGTTGTCCGATATTTTTATCCTTTGAAAATAGTACCATGGATGTAAAGTTAGATCCAAGGTGTAATGCAAATGGAAGATAAATGGATTTCAATTTGTCGAACGCAAGAGCCCACACATAACCCATTATACCTGTTGTCAGGAAGGTAACAATCATGGCAGATAACTGACCGAATAAATTCCAGGAAAACCAATGATAAATTCCAAATAAAATGGCAGAAATAAGAATTGCCTTAGTCGAGCCAAAGTATTTAATCAGCATATAAAGCAATGCTCCTTGGAAAATCAATGTTTCGAAAGCTACAGACTTAAACACATACCATGTGGCTTCTAAAAAGTTTGCCAAGGTGTAATTATTGTTAAGATAATAGGGATTCTTCCCGACATAGGACAAGACCATGAATAAAATGGAATAATAGAGAGTTGGAAGTAATAAACCGACTCCTATATATTTCAAACGTTGAGAAGAAGGCTCAATACCTATTGCTGTTAAATTTTGCTTCTGAATAAGTCTCAATAAGATCCAAGAAATAAGTAGTTCAACAAGAATGCCTATCATTTATGTTTAATTATGGTTTAGAGTCAAAAATTTGCCACTAATAAAGGGCTAAACTCATGTTTTTATAAACATTCACTTATATCCACATGAACCCAAAGATAATTTATCTATTACATTTTGTGAATCGGAGTAAGCCTAAATCTTAATGTGCCAAATAGAAACTAAAAATCATATATTATTAACTTCAAGCACTAGCCGATGGGCGTACGTTAGAGAGCCTAACCGCTATTGAATTGTTATCTCATGTTTTCCCAATTTCACGTTTTGATAGATCTCTATTTGAATGATGAATTGTTAAAATAGCAATTTCATTTTTACTGCGTATTTTATATATTATCCTATAATTAGCTTCAATTACTTCTCAAATAACAGGAATACCAATTTCGTCAACTATTTTACCAAAGTATTTAGATGTTTTTAATATTTTTCTTCTACTTCGAATTTTTAATACTTGCCTTTTTGCATAAAGTTTTGAGTCTAGGGCAATAAATTCATAGATTTGATGAAGCTCCTGTGTGGCAAGTTCAGTCCAAACTATGCGAACCATTTTGCCATTCTTTGGTCTAACTCATACTCAGTTATAATTTTCCCTTGTTCTAATTCTGTTAATCCTTGATTGATTTTTTCTACAATTAATAACCTTTCTATAAGTTCGTCTAATGTAAATTCGTCAGGCATTTCCTTAATTTGATCGTTTACCATTACTTTTGTAATCATGTCTAATATATTTAAGTGCAATTTTTAACAATTTATTTACTTAATGTGGCTTTTTTATGTGAGATAAAGGTGGCACTCACGCATACCGCTGTCTGCATAGGCTTTTCGGATTGGGCTTGGTTGAGGGTGGCGTTGAGTGCCTAGAAAGCGGCTAATTTTAAATTAAATATTTGCAATTTAAGTTTGAATTAATCTAATTGCCTCCATTCATAATTATAGGTGATTTTAAAGCCCAAAAAAAAGTTTTGGAATTTCCATTTAGTGCCCGAATAATTAAATCTCCCTTGAAATTTGTCAACGAATTTATACCCATATTCCATCTATCTTTAGATGGAAAAATATCTTTTATTAAAAGGAACTTATTATCATCTTCATTATATCGCCATAAATTAAAGTTGAAATTATTTCTAGTAAAAAAATAAACACCGTTCTTAATGGCTATTTGATTAGTAATGTAGCCTTCTTTTTTTTCTGGAACAAAATCTTTAATCATTGTTGTTCCTTCCAGAGTTCCATCAGTTTTCCACAACATTGACCTATGTTTATTGTCGATGGTTCTAAAATATAAATAATTACTAGATGGCATTAAATAATCAATATAATTTTTTTTTCCTTGGCAAATATCTTTGATTAATAATGTACCTCTATCAGTGCCATCGCTTTTCCATAACTCAAATCCATGGATTCCATCATTAGCAATAAAATATAATATACCATTTAACTGGGTCACTTTACTAATACTTGAACTTTCATCTCCTTTATATATATCTTTGATTAATACTGTACCCTTTTCAGTTCCATCACTTTTCCACAATTCATTTCCGTGGATTCCATCATTTACGCTAAAGAATAAAGTTCCGTTAACATTAGTTAAATTAGTTACAAATGAAGCAATCATCCCAGCGCCAAAATATTTTATCATAATTGTACCTTGTTCAGTTCCATCACTTTTCCACAAAGTTTCTCCTCCAATTGGATCAAAAGCTCCAAAAAATAACGTTCCATTCACGTTACATAAATTATGAGGATCTGAATTACACGGACCAAAAGAACTGCTAGCACGGTTATTAATGAAATTTTTATTCTTGGCCAAATTAGAACTTACAGTTCCTGGAAATATATCCTTGACCAAAATGGTCCCCTTTTCTGTCCCATCGCTTTTCCATAGTTCATTGCCATATATTTGATCTTCAGCTGTAAAATATAGAGTACCATTAACATTAATCATGTTATTAATTAAGTGGGAATTTAGAAAACGATCGAATTTTTTAACTACTACAGTGCCATTCTTAGTTCCATCACTTTTCCATAATTCTGAAGGTTTAGCACCTGATTTATTTTGTGAAATATGGAAAAACAAACTGTTATTAACACTAAATAGATCCCAAATATTATAATCATGAAAATCCATAATCTTAGCTGTTCCTAAAGCAAAACAATCAGTCTTCCAAAGTTCCTCTGAGTTCGAATATTTTATATAGCCCTTAAAAAAAAGTAACCCATTGGAATAAGTTGCATCACCAAACACTCCTTCTGTACTATCAATTAGTATAAGATTTTGTGCACTTGGGCTTGGGAGAAAAATTAAAGTAGCTAATGCATTAATTAAATATTTGACAACTTTCATATTAAATATAATTTTAACTGGTTAACAAGAAGGGGAACGATATTGAGGGGTGACACAAGCATCAACGGTAGTACCAACTACCTTCTTTGCTTCCTCACCTGAAGCAAAACTATTTTCTGATAATTTTTTACAAATTTCAATTTGTGAATATGAATGGTCTTCAACATTACTACAGTAAATCATTCTCCGGGTTTGTCTGAATGTCATGGCGATCAATGCAATGAATATGATAAAAAAACAGACTGAATTTTTCATACTCTTGAGTTGTTAATAAAAAATCGTAATTGAAACCATGTTTATTATTTATTACTTTTTTCTTGTTTTTATATTTCCGCTTTCATTTAAATAGACGCATCATTTTATAAAACATGCATTTATTTCCAATATGAATCCAAAGATAATCAATGTATCCCATTTTATGAATTGAAATTCATTATTGTTATTTGGTCAATTGTAGACCAAAAAAAATTTGTTAGTAACACATTACTAAAAGCACCTTTTTTTAAAAAAACAAGCATTTATTTCCAAGATAAATCGAAGATAATACTTTAGGCTCTATATAAACCATGAAAAGCATAATTCATTTTAGTCAAACGATTTTAGTTCAATGTAGCAATTGCTCATAGTTTAAAAAAACTCACAAAATATTAGAACTCACATATTATCCAAGAGAAATGATGATAGCACGGCACAAATTATTTCAGGATTACTGTTTTTAAAATTCCGTATTATTGCTTGCGAATTGTTAACGTATAGAATACATAAAACAAAAAGCTCAATCATGCAAATCGCCGGAAATATACTCTTGTTTTTAGCCCTGCTCGCTGCCGGGAGTTTATTCAAAATGACTTTTTTACAAAAAATGCCGGGAGGGGATTATGGTGTCGGTTATTCCTGGGTCTTGCTCATGTTTTTGGCTGCCTTTTGGATCTGTATGGCCTTGGTGGCTTGTGTAATTGGTTTAGGCGGTGGTTATACCTGGCTTAGTCTGGGACGATTTGCACATGGTGGAATTCTGGTGTTGTGTTTTTTGGTCCTGATCTTAGGAGTGAATCTTGGTATGAGAGGAAGCTATAAGATGGTTTCTGTTTTGGGTTTAGTGAGTAGTGTTTTGACGCCACTGGTCCTGATGATGGCTTCTGCAGTATTGTTGAACGATGGTCTGAAAGCCACGGTCTCAGCCCAACTCGTTAAGTGGGGCCTGTCCGGGGTGCTTGGACTCAACAGTCTGATACTCGCCACAATTATTTTAGGCATGGTCATAAGCAGGTTGCACATCCATTGGCCCCGATCAAGCAACGAATTGGACGACTTCCAATTGGGCATCTTGAAACAAATTGAAGAATGTGATGCGAGCAAGGACATCACTTCGCTTTTTATATTCAGTGGCGACAATCAACCCAGAGCAATTCGGGAGAAAGCTGTTCTTAAAATCAAGAGTAAACCCGATTGGCAGGAAGACCTTTTGAAGATGTTTGAAGGCGATGGAGTAGATGAGGCCTTCCGATTCATTTTATCTAATGATGTCGTGGATAAAGCGCGGTTTGCCAAGGGCGTGGAAAAGGGAATATGGAGTCAGGCGCATTTAATTCGTGAGGACTTGCGTAGAACCAATCACCCTTCGAACTTGTATGAAGGCCAATTTAGCACAGAAGTAAGACACGCCCTTGAAGCTGCAGATCAATTCCAAGATCAGGGCGTAGATTTTAAACCGGCAGTTCAAGAATTAAGGAACGCACTAAAAGAGCCCATAGGATTTGAAAAGCCAGAATTTTCGTGTATAAAGCGACTGGATAAATGGCTGAAGAGGCATTGAAAATAAATACAAGTTTTCACTTGGTCCAAACTATTTTGGAAACATTAATGTCAGAATTTTCCGATAAGTTAAATAAAGTCGAAACAATTTCATCTAATGAATCTAAGTTTCATACCCAAGGACATTCTCCATCGATTAAGTAATTTTCAATTTCATTATAAAAACATTCCAAGGAAGGAAAATTATTTCCATCGATAACAATTGTTTTCATCTTAGAAATTATGTCGTTGGCCATTTTTGTAGAACAATTTTTCGTGTGAAGGATTATTCCTGTCAATTATTAAGGATATGAAGATGCCAAGTTGGTATTTTAAGTCATTTCCAATTAATTCAGTTGTGTATGCTTCTAATTTTAAGTAGTCATACTTGGAAGAAACAGAGCTTGTATTTTTCTTAACCTCTATTATGCACAAATTAAATTCATTGGTCCCACGTTTATGTATTATAATGTCTGGAAACGTAGCCCTTTCTGTTAGTTCTTTTTCTAAGTCGTTCTCTTCAACCTCCCTTAAAAGTCCTTTGTCTCGTAGATGTTGTTTTACCAGAGATATTTTCTTTCTCCCATTTGGTCTATCGATATTTCCATTGTATTCACAGTCGACATTGTAGTCTGGGAATAACGGTTGTAAATATTCTGCGAGCTTGTGAGAAATACTCTGTTCGCTTAAATCCTGTTTAATAAGCCAATCGTCACGTTCAAAAAGAGACATGAGAGCATTATTAATATGTTCGATAATTTGTTGGTCGTTCATAAGCTTACCTAAAACGGTCTGGGGCTTGGCGAAGTGGGGGATTAGAAGCACAAATGTTCAGTTCAGCAACAATTTTGATAGAAGTACTAATGTTGAATTTATTACTTCTGCCCCCATTTTGCCAAGCCCTTGTTAGCTGTAGTCCCTTTTCGTCAGTCTGCATTTTCATCTATATTCATCATCATATTGTAATGTCCACTATTTTCAGTTAGCGTAAATATATTCTTAAATACTTCTAAATATTTTGAAATTGTTCCATCGGGTGCTTCAATAAATAAGTCGTCAGGTAAAGTATGTGAACCCTCATTTGACCAGCTTAACAAAGACCTACAAATTTCTCGTTCCTCTTGTGTTGGAAATTTATTGATTAAAACATCGTCTCGTTTGTTGCCCAAAATACTAAAATAATTTTCAAGAACTCTGCGTAATGTATTTTGTATTGTAATTCCAGAATTGTTTTCCCACTCTCTTATTTCTCTCCATAATAATTCATAAGAAGATTGAATTGGATTTTTGTCAGAATAAAAATGAATAGTGGATATTTTGTTGTTTTTGCGTAATATCCAAAATTGAGATTTTTCTCCTTTTCTATTTATTCCTTCAAAAGTAACTTCCTTGTGAAAATATACATTATGAGTCAGCAGAAGAATTTGTTTAATATTTCCAGTTTCTGCTTTTATTTCTTTTATTATTTCCTTAATTAATGTACTTACAACAAATAAAACATTACTATCTAAACTTGAAATTGGGTCGTCTATTACTAAAATTCTCTCATCATTAACTGTTTCTTCTGATATTCCACCTTTAGATAATTGAAGAAAATAAAGAAATGTAATAAATGTGATTTCTCCTTCACTTAAAGTAGTTTCTGCAATTGTTCCATCTTCTCTTTGGATTTGATAAAAGCCTTCTTCTGTTGCAGGCACTATCTCAAAATTCAGAAATCCGTATGATTTCAAAAGCCTATTTATTTCATCTATTGTGGGTTGAATGCTAGTTACATTTTTACTTAAGGTTTTAATTTCATTATCTAATTCAACATACTCTTTCCGTTTTAAATCAATTTGAGTTTGTAATGCTGAAATTCCAGTTTCAAGTCCTGTTTTATCTGTTATAAACTTTGTTGTTTCAGTTCTGTACTCTTCAATAATTAGTTTCCAAATTGCATTAACTAGATTGCTTCTTTCTGCATTAAAATTGGCAACTATATCATTGTGCTTTTGAATTTCAATGTTCGCATTTGTAAATAATTCAGAAATTAGAACTAACTGTTCTTCTATTGAGTTTAATTCAAAACTTCGACTTGGTTCTTTTAATTTGTTATTTAGAAATTCATTATTTGTGGCGTTCTGACTAATTAATGTTTTAAGATAAGCTGAAAATCTATCATTATTAAGTTTGCTTTCTTGTAAATCTTTTTGATATGCTTCAACTGTGTTCAGTTCATTGATTAAGTTTTGAGTTAGTGAATTATACTCTTGTTTTAGCTCTTTTATAGTTTTTATGTCGTTCAAGTAGGTATCGTCAAAAAAACTTTCTAATTGGCTTTTAAAATCCTCTGTTATTGTTTTTTCTTGACAGAATGGACAAGTTGTATTTTCTACTAAATATTCTCTACCTTGATTTACCCAGTCATTAATGCTTAGTTTTTGAATAAGCTTTGCAATATCTACATCTGCCTTTCCCACAATAATTTTTTTCCAAATTTCATTTTGTTCAATTTCCAAAATTCTATTAAATGAAATCGGATTAATAGGTGTTATAGATTTTGGAATATCCCCAAATATAGTCTTTGCTTTTTCTTGTAGATTTTGAAAAGTGTCCAATAAAGAAGTGTTAATGTTAAACTCTTGTAGAAGTTTATTTTTAAAACTTTCTTTCTGTAAAGTTCCTATAAATGCTTCTTTAAAATTTGATTCGTACTTTTTATAAATTTTAATCCAAGTAGTTTCCTTAAACTCATTTTCTAAAAGTTCTTTTTTTTGAATTTGAATAGCTTGAGTTTCTTTCTTTTTTATTCCATCAGCCTTGATTAGTTTAAGTTCTTCCGTTTTATCTTCAATAACTTTTACTTGTTCAGCAGTTGCTTCACCAAGTGTAAAAACACCACCTAATTTTCCGTTTCCAAAGTTTCTTTTCCGAAACTCTTTATTGTATACTAAAGTAGATATTGAAACCCCATTTTGCCAATTAAGTGAACAAAGATTAAAATTGTTATCCGTTGGATTATAAATGAAATTGGAAATTGTTGTCTTACCACAGCCATTTGCACCATAAATAAAATTTACTTTTTTCAAGTCGCTTACAACAATACCATTGTCATCATAGGTTGCAACTTTTTTTATGGTGATTTTTTCTATCATTTTCTATTTCAGTGGTTAGTTTGCTTGTTGAATGTACGATGTCTGTGGGATTACAGCTAACGTTTGGCTTTTTGCCGCACCGCTGTGCGTTGGGCTTGCGGGCAGGCTGTTCGTCGGCATGAACAGCAAGCTATATGTGTAGGCTATTTCTTCTTAACTTTTGATGTATAGTCTATTACATACTGCGTCTGCATATCAACTCCCAATATTCTGGACAGTTGAGCTTTTTGCATATAATCAGTTTCAAACATATACATATAATTAATCACTAGGTTTCTAAGTGCCATTGAAGCAAGTTTATTGTTTGAAAAATCTTTATAATCCTGTTCAATCCTGTCTATTGGAAGTTTGGAAAAATGTTCCAATTTAATTGATAAATCTATTAATCTGACCGAATTTGCCGGATTTTCTTTCAAGACCTTATTAAAGGTTTCCTCTAAACCTTCGTAGCCAATAGAGTTGGAAACTTTACGAATTACACCAAAAGAGGCTAAAAAGCAAAGCCTAAATATAAAATCGCTTGCCAAATCTTCTACTCTTTTTTCTAACTTAAATTTATCTTTAATGAATTTTTTGTCGATTAAATTTGCAATTTGAGGTATCAACATCTCCGTTTTATCTTCCATAAAAGATAGGTAATTATTAAGCGTTCTTAAACCTAGATTATATGTTTCTGATACAACCTCATACTTAATATCCCCCGTCATTTCACCCCAGTATTTTTTTGCAACCTGACCAAGAATCTCAATATTTTTTAGAGCCAAAGTAAACCGAGCAAGTGAATCTATTGTTTCTATGCCTTCATCTAAATCAAATTCACCATCATTTTGATAGTCGTGTTCGTATTCAATTTCTAAACGTTCGATTTCTTGTTGTTCCTCTAATTCATCTTCTCTATGCTGATGGATATCAATATTTTCAAGAATTTGCTTAGGCAATTCTTTTATAAGTGCATTGATATTATCCACATCACCATCCAATTTTGCAATATCATTTTGCTCAAAAATAGTTTTGGCATTTGCAACCAACTCGTTAATAATAAACGGGTCTTTTGATAAATGAGTTAGAAATAAAATAATATTGCTAAATTCTTCTCTGTAAAGACGTTTAACCATTTTACTAATAATAACTTTTGTTTCTTGTTTAGAAATATTATTAGTCATGTACTTTGCAACAAAGTAATAATAGACGAATTTGTAGTTAACAGAAACGTATGAGTTGACATCAAAAAGTTTAGCATCTTCAAAGACTGTTAAGATGGTTTGTGCACCGAAATTTTTAATGTCATGCCTATCACAATATAATACATGGAAATCGTTAAACTCTGAAATTGTAAGCCCTTTCGATTTTTTCTCAAAAAGGAAGTAACAAAAATTAGTTATGTAATTTACATACAAACTTATCTCCTTTTTGTTTTTTACAGCTTTATTTAAGGCTTCGTTTATTACCAATTCATAGTAAAATCCATGCTGCGAATAATTATTTGAAGAATTTAAATTAGAACCTGCCTCTAAGGCTTGCAGCATACCTAACAAATATATTGGATAGGAAGGAATATAGTTCTTTCCTATAATACTGTTGATGTGATTGTTTGCAAAATCATTTTGCCTTAAAAGTTCATTAGTGTCTAAAAACCGTTTTTCTCTTCCAACAGTATTCCACTTCGATATTAATTCATATCTCAGTTTAGTGCCAAACTCTTGAATGCTATAATTCATGAAGTCTTTAAAAATATCTTCATGAACCTTGTTTTTAATTCCTTCCAATGGCATCAACGCATTGCCTGTAATGACAAGGTTACAATACTTATTGCAAATGTTTTTTATTAAAACTGCTCGATAATCATTTTTGATTTTTATTTTGTGAAAGTCATCAATAATTATTATGATTTCACTTACATTTATTTTATCAAATGGGCATATTTCCTCATGGTACTGCTCTTGGTAGCATTTTCTAAGAGTTTTTTCAAAGATTTCTATCCTAAGATTATTCGACAGGTTTTGCCCATTAATGAAAATAGGCAAGAATCCATGATTGTAGTAGTCTATAAAAAGTCTTTTGCAAATTGTTGTTTTACCCGAAGTATCATTACCAATAAATACATACTTCATGCCTGATTCGGTTGTTGCGTTTGTGATGGTACGCAAGTTTGGAAATGATGTGTGTTTAGATTTTTTACTAAACGATTTAAGGCTATTTTCTACTAAATCAGGATATACGAAAATATCATCTAATCTTAAATCACTTGTTTGAGGGTGAGTGAAATTTGCACCAGGGTTTTCTAGCCACGCGCTAAATTTTTCCGAAATTTCAGGGCAGGTTGTCCCTTCTGTTTCATTATGTTTTGTGGAAACTATGTGTTTAAAGTTTTTAATCTCTACTATTGATTCCTTTATGACTTTTTCAAATGCTTGCCCAACCAAACTTTCATCTTCAATGGATAAAGATAAATCCATCTTTTCTTCCATTGTCAGGGCATCAAAAATATAAAAACTATTTGTTTGGCTACTTCCAGTATTGGTTATTGCTATGTAGTAAATACCAAAATAGGTATAGACTAAAATTAGTTTTTCAACAGTGTAGGTATCTGGTTTATCAATACTAAAAGGTTTAATTCGATTAGCATCAGTCAAAATCTCTATTATTTTTTTAGGACCCAAAAATGTGAATTTTTTACTTTCATCTTTTTTTGCTGTCCATTCATCTTTGAGCCCCGCTGCTTGGTAAACAAGTTCTTCTGTATGCATAAAATAGCCATAATCAGCCTTTTTAGCAGTCAAAATATTAAAAAGAAACTTTGTTACTTCATTTGCATCTGGTCTCTGTTTGGCTTTGCACTCAACAAGTAGGGTTTCATCTCTATACTTATGCTTTCCATATAGGTCAATTTCCAAACCTGTAAAGTTTACATTTTGGTCAAGTTCATATCCTTGTTGACTAAAAATTGTGTGCATAAGTCTCTCAAAAAACTCTCCGTTTTTTGATTTATGAATATCAGGATATAAGATGATTTTTACCTCGTATTTCATTTTTTTGATGTATTATTGCCTACAACATTTGGCTAAACGTATATTTTTATAACATGCGTTTATTTTCAATATAAAACAAAGATATTAAAGTAGTCTACTATTGACTTATAAAGATATAATTTTTATTTGATCGATAATAAAATTCATTTCATTAAATTGGTAAGTGCCTCTGACATAATTTTCGTAGGTTCACCAGATATGGAGATCGTATTTACCATGTTTGACATACCTAATCTCGTACGAACGTCTGACCAAAGGTTTACTGCTTACACCAAAGTCTGGATGGAACACACCATCAGGCATAGCTCATTGATCAGTAATGAGGGTGAACGAGAACGGGTAGAATTATTCCAAACGTATCGGCAGAAATTGGATCAGGGCAGAAGAGAGATTGAGGGATTGCTGGCTTATAAATACAGTTAGTCTAGGATTCAAATTTTATAGACTTTATACCGAGGGTCACATTGGTCATCCTGTTCGTTTTTGATCATTGTAATTTCTTTCTTTTAGCATAATCAAAGTATTTCACTTTGAAATGGACTAGGGTGGGACCAAAACTACTATTGGACCCAAGTACAAATCAAATGGATTAAACAGGGTGGATATTTAATGTACACGCCTCGTTTAATTGAGTAAACAGATTTATTTATCCGTGAATCATGTAACTTATAATTCAATGAGTGTAACAACTGAACCATTGTATATATCAAACTTTGTACCCTTAAGAATATTTCATTCAAGAGCAATATTGTAGCTGTGTAACTTTGGTATCAGATTAACTTCCTTATCAGATCAGCTATAAATCTTAGCTAGTGGGAGTTGTAAAATAGATGGAAGTCAATACTATGCTCCAGCACCTGAATGAAGTGATTCATAATACTGCATTTTGATTGTTCACTTTTGAATTACAAAAAATATTTACACGATGAAGTATACACACATGTTCAAGAATAGTAAGCTGATGGCAACATTTTTCCTAGTTGGCTTGGTATTCCTAATGGCATTTACGGTAAGCAATACTGATGGTGGCTTTGCTGAAATCATGAAGAAAATGAAATCAGAAAAAGGCGGCATAATGAAAAAACAACAGAACGTACTAAGCGAAAGGTACGACTTAAGTAATAACGTGTCTGATCTACAGATGTCCGGAAAAAGAAAGTTTACCCAAAAAGGCATCCGGGTAAAACTTTCTCAAGGCACAACATGGAGTCAACTTGCAGCCATGAGACCTGAAGAAATTAAAGAAAAAGGAGTCTGGCCAAAAGGATTTTATCCATTGCCTCACCCAAATCATCCTGAAGGTGGAATGCTGTTTCCCCAATCTCATATTAATGAAATCAAAAAACAAGAAGGGCGCGATCTGACCAGATTCGACCTTGATTTTGACCTACCGGAACATTTTCTTCCGGAATTTCCTGCACCTATATTCCTTACTACCAGACCTGACTTAGGGGATGTTTCACAGGGACAACTGGTGACCATCAAAAATTATTATGATATATTTGATAGTATACTTAATCCTAAGCAATTGGAAGGATTACGTCTGCTCGTTACCCCATTTCCTCAACAACAATTCAATGCTACCAGCGATCGAAGATCGGAGTTTGCTAGCCTTGGTGTGACCTGTTTTGATTGTCATACGAATGGAAACTCTAATGGTGCTACACATTTAGTTGGTGATATTCGCCCTCAGGAATTTCGTCATCGCTTGGATGTACCCACTTTAAGAGGCTTAAATATTCAACAGTTATTTGGGTCTCAGCGCGCATTAAAAACCATTGAAGATTTTACGGAATTTGAACAGCGCGCAGCTTATTTTGATGGAGATATTACCTTAGCTGCTAAGAAAGGTATGAATATCTTAGACCGTGGTAGTCAGGTTCATTTTATGAGTGAATTTCAAGCCTTGTTGGATTTTCCTCCGGCACCTAAATTAGATATCTACGGAAGATTGGATCCCGAAAAAGCAACAAAATCTGAACTCAATGGAGAAAAATTATTTTTTGGAACAGCGAAATGTGGCACCTGTCACCAAGCACCATATTATACCGATAATCTAATGCACAATCTGCAAGTAGAGCGCTTCTATAAGCCTCAAATGATTAACGACATGATGGCTTCAGCTGATGGACCCATAAAAACCTTCCCTTTAAGAGGAATTAAGGATACGCCACCTTATATGCATGATGGTCGGCTTTTGACACTGGAAGATGTTGTGGAGTTTTTTAATTTGGTACAAGGTATTAAACTTACAACCTTGGAAAAACAAGATTTAGTGGCTTTTATAAAGACTTTGTGATCAGACATTGTCTGAACCACTGATTTAGCAGATTTTATGATTTATTTGATTTATCAAAATTAGAATTTATCAAGCGTTTAAATTCTAAACTTTTTGCTCCAAAATTGATGAGTAATCCAATTTCTAAATTATACGCTTCCAAATAGTTGATAGCTTGGGCTAGGTGTACATCTTCTAATTTAGTAATGGCTTTAATTTCAACAGAAATTAAAGCTTCCACCAAAAAGTCAACTCTTCGAGTTCCTATTTGGTGATTTTTAAAAAAAATGGGCATTTCATGTTCTCTACTAAAAGATAAACCTTGCAAAGTCATCTCTATTTCTAATGCCCGTTGATAAATCACTTCCTGAAAACCACTACCTAATATTTTATGTACTTCCATTGCACAGCCTATAATCTTACCCGTTAAATCGCTGTATTTATATTGTTCCTTTGAAATCATAGTAAAATCATTTAATCATTTTAATCTGCGGTGCTGACATTTTCTAGCGCTTTCAAATATATTACCTTTAGTTATATTTTCCAAGAACTGCGTTAATTGTTGTATTGGCATTCAAAAATGCATCAAAATCCAGATTCAAGACAGCTAGGTGTTTCCTAGTGGGTTACTTGTGGGATACTTGTGGGATACTTGTGGGATAGTTCATGGGAGTTCATGGAAGTTCATGGAAGTGTTTAAAAATTCTTGGGAGTGCATTTAAATTGATAATAATCTTGATCATTTAACTTAAAAAACAGAACCTGTATATTTTCGATTCTGATTCAAGCATATCCTCAAGAAGTGCCACCACAATGCTCTAACTTAATTTTTTAAAATATATTTTAAATTCCATTGGCTTCCTTGATTATCATTGCATGAGGTAACATTAACAGAAAAGGCAAACATTTTTCATAATATAGTTCTTCATAAAATAGACCCGTGCCGGCAAGATTATTATAATAGGATTGAATATTTTTATAGTAATGATATTCGCTCCCTATGTACCATAAGTGCTCTCCCAGCAAAGTACTTAAAAACCATTTTTCAAGTAATCGAGCAGTTCTGCCATTACCATCATTGAACGGATGAATTTTTAAAAACACCAAATGTAGCAATGAAGCATAATAAAAAATTTCTTCAGTATTGAGTTTGGTCTTCAACAATATATCCAATTCATCCCAAAGCTTTTCAAACTCATTTTTTACAATGGATGCACTTGCAGCTTCGTATTGGATTCGTTTCGTTTGTTGGTCCATAATAATCATATTGCCTGTTCTGACAACACCACGTTGAGATTCATGCAATAGATGTTTAGTCGCTATGCCGTGCGATTTTAAAAAATTGATTTTCGTAAGTTTATGGTCTCTTGCAAATTCATACGCTTCATACAAATCGTTTGGTTTCTGTGTAAGTATGGGCAAGTATTCTATGTTCAGTGTTTTATGTTTTATATAACTATCTACTTCCATTTCTTCACCTTCAATTTTTAAAGATGACATCACGGAAACAGCTGTAAAGAATTTGAAATTTTCTACGTTCCATTCACGTTCCTTTATTTGCTTTAACGCATCGTCAAGTTTTGTATCCAGTAAGGATAGATAAGTTTTGTAAAATTCTTTTGTAAGCAATTGTGTCATTGTTTAAACGCTTGTGAGGTCTCTAGGTGGTTTATTTGAAATGAATTCATTTACTAAGCTTAATTCACTACAACTTTTGCTTTATTCATCCGATTCCATAATAATTGTGCTTATCTCCATCTTTTTCCAAAGATATTAATTTTTTTTGCCACCTAATCTAAAGATTTACTTCTCCCTTTCAGTAACAAAGTAACACAATTGTTCTAAGGCCAAACGAGCATCATTAGATGGAAGTGTAGCCAGATCTTTAAGGGCAAGATCCCGATACGCATTCATGCGTTCTATGGATTGGTTGATACCGTTGTATTGGATAATAAATTGTACAGCTTTGCTGATTACGGTCTCGTCTTCTGAACGGTTGCGAATGCTTTGGATGATCTGGAAGCTTTCAGGGTGCGGAGCGTTCTTAAGGGCAATGATTAGAGGAAGGGTCATCTTCTTTTCTCTTATGTCATGAATTTTGGGTTTTCCGGTATTGTGTTCGGATAAATCCATTAAATCATCCTTGATCTGATAAGCAATCCCAAGGTTAAGACCGAAGCGCTTCATGGTTTGTATATATTCTTCACTTTGACAAGTGCTTATGGCACCACAGGTACATGAGGCAGATATCAGGGTCGCCGTTTTTTGTTTGATGATATCAAAATAAATGTCCTCAGTAATATCCAGCCTTCGGGCTTTTTCCAACTGTAGTAATTCACCCTCGCTCATTGCACTGACCGCTTCAGACAGGATCTTTAACATGGCATATTGCTCTTTTTCCAGAGCCACAAGGAGTCCCTTGGATAATAAATAGTCTCCTACGAGGACTGCTATCTTGTTCTTCCATAATGCATTTATGGAAAAGAACCCACGCCTTTGGTCAGATTCATCCACGACATCATCATGTACCAAAGTAGCTGTATGAAGCAATTCTACCATTGTTGCAGCGGTATAGGATTCCTCATTTATGGGGCCAAATACCTTGGCACTCAGCAAAGCGATCAATGGTCTGAATTGTTTGCCTTTGGTTTTGACGATATAGTAACTGATTTTATCTAGAAGAGAAACTCGGCTGGATATAGCTTTTTTGAAATGGGTATCGAACAACTTAAGTTCGTTTTCTATGGGAGACTTGATTTGATTTAAGCTGGTCTTCATGATCATTTAGGCTTAAAGGTAATGGAACCCTTGAATATATAGAACTGGCCTTTCCGGTACTTTGTTCAGTTTTATTAAAATAGTCTATCTTAGCAGCAAATTAAGCTATCGTGCTCCAGCTTTTTAGGAAAAATCTATTTTTTACCACCTTCTTAATTTTTCCTTATGCAATGGTATTGCATTTGGGTACCTGGCTTGGTCAATTTCAAGAACCGAGCTATAAGTCAGACTGGATATACCATCAATTATTTGGTTCCATAAGCTGGTCCGTCCAATCTTCATTTATTGTTTCTTCCCTACTTATTGCGATACAGGCGATCATGATCAATCGCATCGTGATTCATCTGAAATTGAATCCCGAGGGACAATTGTTTGCAGGTATTTTTTTTATTATTTTATGCGGATTTCATCACAGTACTTTAGCCTTATCTCCCATACTGGTAGCTAATTTATTTTTTTGCGGCGCTCTGTATTCTGTTTTTGATATTTACATCCGTAAAAATGTGCCTTTCCATTTATATAATTTTGGATTTATGATCGGTTTGGCCAGTTTGTTTTATGTGCCTTACTACATTTTTATTTTTTTTGGAGTTCTTGCTCTGGTTATTCTTCGAGGCTTTGTATTGCGTGAATTTTTTCAAATTCTTTTTGGATTTTTCAATGTGTATTTTTTATTATTTGTACTTTTTTATGTGTTGAATCTGAATCAAGTCTTTATGGATACTCAGATTAAGTCTTATTTCAGTCCCTATATGTTCTCGATGGAATTCACATCTAAAGGATGGGTGGCTTTTGGGATCATTTTTATCTTATTTGTTATTTGTCTGATACAGTTTAGTTTTTTTCAGATTAAACGAACCATTAATATTCAGAAATATTATGATTTGATTTTTTGGTGTTTGTTTATTAGTTTGTTTTCTCTGTTTTTTCTTAAAGTAGTTTCTGTTAGTCATTTATTGATGTTTATCACACCATTATCCATATTGTTGGGCTTGTTGATTACAAAAATTAAAAATTCCCTGTTTGAAGAAACTTTACACCTGATATTTGTTCTAACTGCATTATTTTTGCAATTTCAAAATTGGTAGTCTATGAAATTTGGGGTAATAACCTTTCCAGGGTCAAATTGTGATGATGACATGATTTATGTGCTCCAAGATGTTTTAGGACAAAAAGTAACTAAAATTTGGCATAAAGAAACCTCACTAGCCCATTTTAATCCCAATGATTGTATAGTCATTCCAGGTGGTTTTTCTTTTGGTGATTATTTAAGATGTGGGGCCATTGCCAGATTCTCACCCATAATGAATGAGGTCATCAGATTTGCTCAGAGCGGAGGGTATGTATTCGGCATTTGTAATGGATTTCAAATATTGTGTGAAGCAGGTTTGCTGCCGGGTCAATTATTGTTGAACCACAAACAAAAATTTATTTGCCAGAATATTTATGTTAAGCCTTGTAATACCGATACCCCATTTACCTATAATCTGGACTTAAACAAAGCCTATAAAATTCCCATTGCGCACGCTGAGGGAAGATATTTTGCAGATGAAGCTACACTAACACAGCTAAGAGATAATAACCAAATCATGTTCCAGTATTGTGACCAGAATGGTCAAGTGAATGATGAATCCAACATTAATGGTTCTTATTGGAATATAGCCGGAATCTGTAATGAAACCCGGAACGTCTTTGCCATGATGCCTCATCCGGAACGGGCTTCTGAAGCTGAATTGGGAAATACCGATGGACGACTTTTGTTCGAAAGTTTATTGGTATGGATCAGAGAGCACAGTATGCTGATAGCCTAATCAATTGGTTAAATTAGGGTTAAATAGCTTAGAATGTAGAAGTGTCGGCTTAACTTTACTTTAAATTTAGTTTTAATTAAATCAGGTATGCGAAAATACATGTTTTTATTAGCTGTTTTATTGACTTTTTGCACGGCTAATGCTCAGATTTTAGACCCGGTTCATTGGTCTACAGAGGTCAAGTTAATTTCTAAAAATGAATATGAAATCATTTTCAAAGCAGTTTTAGATGAAGAATGGGCCATATATAGCCAGACATCAAACCCTGAGGGCCCATCACCGACAGAACTTACCTTTACTAAAGGCGCCCATTTCTCACTTATTGGAAAAGTCGAAGAAAGGGGTAAGAAGAAAGAATCTAAAGAGCCATTGTTTGATGACATTATAGTAGCGAAATATAAGGACCACGTAGATTTTGTCCAAAAAGTAAAAATCCTGGATCCTTCAAAGCCTTTGAAAGCATCTGTATATTTTACATCTTGCAATAATTCAACTTGTATTCCTCCTACCTCCAAGGATTTTACCATCCAGGTAGGTGGAAATGCTCAGCCTGAAGCCTCCGTTAACGCAATGCCCATCAGTGTTGGTGCCGTTCAGGATCATGCGGGATTGTTGGATCCGGTAAAAGTTAAGGCGAGTCTGACTAAAGAGGGCGACTCCAAACTTAAGGTTCAGTTCAAAGCAATAATTGATTCAGGATGGTTTATCTATTCCAATAAAATCGGAGAAGATGGGCCTATCCCAACTACGGTAGATTGGGATAAAGGAACCCATTACGGATTTGATGGAGAGCTTAAGGAATTCAGTGACCACAAAGTCACCGGATTTGATGAGATTTTTGAAATGGAGTTAATCAAGTACAAAGAGCAGGTTATTTTTGAACAGGGGATAGATGTCAAAGATCCTAAAATTCCGATTAAAGGTAGTATGACCTTTCAGACCTGTGATGCGACTAAGTGCCTACCACCTAAAACCTTAGCATTTGAAATCAATGCTCAGGATGGAAGTATTAAAATGGAAGGCGACGAAGGCGGAACCGGTTTCTTGATGCCCGGAGAAGGTGGCGAAGGTTTTGATCAGACCATTCCAACAGTGGTGAATACATTAAAAAATCCCATTGGACAATGCGGCGAAGAATTGATTAAAGGAACCAATCATTTTTGGACGTTTTTATTCGGATTTTTGGGTGGTTTACTGGCCTTACTTACACCTTGTGTGTTTCCTATGATTCCTCTTACTGTTTCTTATTTTACTAAGGGAAGTAAAGACAAAGCTTCCGGATTAAGAAATGGTTTATTATATGGATTATCGATTATCGTTATTTATGTAGCGATTGGATTAGTGATCACAGCATTATTTGGGGCGACTGCACTCAATGAGCTGTCTACGAATTGGGTAGCAAACGTTTTATTTTTTATCATATTCATTGTTTTTGCCTTTTCTTTTTTCGGATATTTTGAAATTACCCTACCGAGTAGTTGGTCTAATAAAACAGATCATATGGCTGACAAAGGAGGGTTGATAGGCATATTTTTTATGGCATTTACCTTAGCTATAGTTTCATTTTCCTGTACGGGTCCTATCATAGGTTCCGCTATAGTAGAGTCGGCAAAAAGCCCAATAGGTCCATCCATAGTTATGTTTGGATTTTCGCTGGCATTGGCCTTGCCTTTTGGATTATTCGCTGCTTTTCCGGCTTGGCTGAATAGTTTGCCAAAATCAGGTTCATGGATGTCCAGTGTAAAAGTTGTACTAGGATTTCTAGAGCTGGCATTGGCGTTTAAATTTTTATCAGTAGCAGATATGACCAAGCATTGGGGTATCTTGGGTTATGAATTATTTATGGGATTGTGGGTATTGATATTCGCATTGATGACCATTTATCTGTTTGGATGGATTAAATTTCCGCATGATAGTCCGATCAAGAAATTATCTCCCGTGCGCTGGATGTTTGCATTAAGCGCATTGGCAATTACCATTTATTTATCTACAGGATTTAGATATAGTGATGAATATAAATCTTATCATTCATTGCCATTAATGAGTGGACTAGCGCCACCTGCCAATTATAATTATTTTTTAGGGGCACCGACTGTAAATCAGGAAATTAAATCCAAGTACATTTCTTTTACTAAATGTGCCAATAATATTGATTGCTTTAAAGACTACTACGAAGCCAAAGCCTATGCCAAGGAAATGGGCAAACCATTATTGGTTGACTTTACCGGATATGGTTGTGTGAACTGTAGAAAGACAGAAGAACATATTTGGGTAAATGACAGAATTAGAAATAAATTGAATAATGATTTTGTTTTAGTTTCTCTATATGTAGATGATCGAAAGCCTTTAGAAAAGGAACTAATATCAGCGGTAACCAAAAGCACCATTCGTAATGTAGGCAACAAATGGGCTGATTTTCAAATCGTAAATTTTAATCAGAATTCCCAACCACTTTATGTGATCATGAGTCCTGACGAAGAAGTTCTTGCCAAGCCAAGAGGATATAAGGAAGGTGTGGATGCATACAATCAATTTCTAGAATGTGGCCTTACAGCTTTTAAGAGTAGCCACAATATAGGAAGCAATTAATGTGAATTAAAAAAGGAATAAAAGCTTATTGTCTTTTTTTAAATTCCAGGCGCATATCTTCATTCTTTAATATGAATCCGGTATCAGATTTCGATTCAATCGTGAATGTGTATTTCGATTTTTTTTGATCATCTAATACAATAAATTGATGATCTCTGATGTCCCAGGTTTCAATATCTAAAATGAATTTTCCCAGTTTACTATCTGTAGAACTAAAGGTTCCATCTTCATTGAGTGTGACTTTAAAATTTAAATTATTTTTTAAATCAGATAGCAGGTCCAAACTTTTCATACTTATATTTCCGGCAAATTCGGTAATGGATTTTGCCAATTCACCAATGTTTGATCCTAAATCTTTTATAGTAGCTTTTAGTGAATCTTCGTTTATAATGTTTTGACCATCTTCTTCTATAGTCAAACTATGCTCTACATTAATCTTATCTTCCAGTTTTAAATCATTGATTTCAGATTTTGCTTGATTAATATGTTCCCTTATGGTGTCTTTGATGTGATCAAAATTTAATATTTCCTCTGATAGATTTACAACAACATCATAATCGCCTGTATAAGGTTTACGATGATGATGAGGTTCCGATGAGCATGAAAAAAATAATATACCCGACAAACATAACAACACAATGAAGCGCATAGTAAAAATAGTTTTAATAAGGATCAAAAGAAATAATAATTAAAAAAAAGAAGAACAGTAAATGGGCTCTCAAAGTTCCATGTTTTAAAAGTTAGTATTTTGTAATTCTTATGAAAGCTGAAGCCAAGCTCGAAAATTTTTATAATTTTACGCGAGATGACAGAATCCATTAAAAAATCCATTCAGGAATCCGCTTTGAGTTGTATCAACATAGAAGCACAGGTAATTGCCCAATTACATACTTCAGTTAATGATGCATTTATTCAAGCCATATATAGCATTTACCAATCTCCCGGAAGATTAGTCATAACAGGAATTGGAAAAAGCGCTATAATCGGACAAAAAATAGTAGCAACACTTAATTCTACGGGTACGCCGGCACTTTTTATGCATGCAGCCGATGCCATTCACGGAGACCTTGGTATGGTTCAATCCAATGATATTGTCTTATGTATTTCCAAAAGTGGAGAAACACCGGAAATAAAATTATTGGTTCCCTTGGTAAAAAGCAGAGGAAGTTTGCTCATAGGAATCTGCGCTCAAACCCATTCTTTTTTAGCACTTCAGTCTGATTATTTAATTTATACTCCAGTTAGTCAGGAAGCAGAACCTAATAATCTTGCACCAACATCGAGCACTACTGCACAATTGGTCATAGGAGACGCCATTGCAGTTGCGCTCATTTCTTTAAGAGGTTTTACTCAAATGGATTTTGCGCACTATCATCCCGGAGGTTCATTGGGTAAAAAATTGCATCTTAAAGTTGATGATTTATACCGATTGAATGATAAACCAAAAGTTGCTTTGAACGCTACATTTCACGATACCTTGATTGAAATATCTTCCAAAAGATTAGGGGCAACAGTAGTTATGGATGAATTAGAACAAATAGCAGGAATGGTAACAGATGGAGACATTCGACGGGCATTTGAAAAATATTCGGATGTAAGCAAACTTACAGCGGAAACCATAATGAATAAAAATCCTAAAATGATTTCTGCTGAAGCTATGGCCACAGATGCTTTGCAAGTCATGCAAGACAATAAAATTTCTCAATTGGTAGTTCTAGAGAACGATAAATATGTTGGTATAATTCATCTACATGATATTCTAAGAGAGGGAATTATTTAAATTTTGTTTTTTAAAATAAGTGAATTATGTTTTTTCCAATTGGTGATGATCAAGTACAGGGAGGTGCAAAACCACTCTTTTCGTATACATTAATTTTGATAAATGTACTTGTTTTTGGATATGAAATCATGTTGACTCCAGATCAAAGTGAGATGATGGTTACTACTTATGGAGCTATTCCTCAAGAAATAATACAAGGCCAGGATATGTACACTTTATTGTCCTGTATGTTTCTTCACGGTGGATGGATGCATTTGATTGGTAATATGCTTTTTCTTTGGGTTTTTGCTGATAATATTGAGGCCGTAGTGGGTACCTTTAATTTTATGATTTTCTATATCATTGGTGGTGTTGCGGCAACTGCTATTCATATTTTTTTTAATCCTTATAGCGAGGTGCCAATGGTTGGAGCAAGTGGCGCTATATCTGCAGTCATGGGGGCATATTTAATTATGTTTCCTTCATCGAGAATAAAAGTTTTAATCTTAATATTTTTTACCACAGCATATGTGCCCGCACTTTTTTTTCTGGGAATATGGATCGTCCAACAATTAGTAGCTGGTGTGGGATCATTAAATCCGACTACAGCTGAATCTGCAGGGGTGGCCTGGTGGGCGCATATAGGTGGATTTATTTTTGGAGTTGTAGCTGGTTTTATCGCTAGAAAACAATATAAAGACCAATATACCTACCAAGAGCACGAATAATGGCTATGTATATTTATGACTTGTATAAACATGATGAAGCCCGGTTCAATCCAGATTTTTCTTGATGACATCATACCATTCTTTCCAACCTGCTCTTTTCTTCAATATCGTTTCGTTGTATTCATTTAAAGTACTTAATTCGGCATCATCATATTGTCTAAGTGTATTTAGTATACCGGGGACTAAATGCTCTGCAGTCACATTATTTTGATCAAAATAATAACTGTGAATCCTTCCTTGATGAATGATTGATATCGCTTCAGCAGGACTGAGATGGGCTTGTGTAGATTTAATTTTTTGTTTACCATCTATTGTTTTTCCCGATCTTAATTCTCTAAATAGAGTAACCAGCTGTTCCATTTGTTTTTCTTTGATATCTGCCAGTGAAATATCAATAGTTTTGGCTATTTGCTGAATCCGATATTGAACGATATTCACTTCTTCTTCAAGTGTTGCTGGGAGTGGTAAAATGATAATGTTAAATCTTCTTTTAAGTGCTGAAGACATCTCGTAGACACCCTTATCTTGATCGTTGGAAGTGGCGATCAAATTAAATCCTTGAACAGCTTGTACCTGAAGATTTAATTCAGAAATTGGCAAGGTCTTTTCAGATAAAATAGTAATTAATGCATCTTGGATTTCAGTAGGTATTCTTGATAACTCTTCTATTCTTACAATTTTTCCTGATTCCATGGCTTTCATGATTGGAGATAGAATTAATCCTTCCTGTGTAGGACCTTGTTTAATTAAAGAAGCGTAATTCCATCCATACCTTAAAGCATCTTCATTAATGCCGGTTGTGCCTTGAATTAATAAATCAGAAGATCCGGATATGGCTGCAGTCAGGTGTTCCGCTAACCAAGTTTTTGCAGTACCCGGAATGCCGGTTAATAATAATGCGCGATCTGATAGTAAGGTGGCGATAGCAATTTCAACTAATTTTTTATCGCCAAAATATTTAGGGGTAATTTTTGTTCCATTAGGTAAAGTTGCACCCATGATATAGTTCATTACCGCCCAAGGAGACATTTGCCAATTGGGCGGCTTGACCTGACGATCCAATTCAATAAGCATTTTTATTTCTTCAGCAAATGCAATTTCAGCAAAGGGTCTAATGATGGTTAATGACATATTGGAAATATATTAATAGAGTCCATAGTTTATAAAATAATATAGATCGGTTTTATTTTATTTCAACAAAACTCCAGGCTTCTGCTTTCTCTTGAAATAATTTTTTTGTTTCAGTCCAGGTATTGAAAAAAAAAGTAGAATTTCTATATTGATTTAGTGAATCTTCGCTGGTCCATTTGCTTAATGTACACATGGTTTGTGGATGATGAATATCAGATATAAGTTCTACATGAAGACACCCATCAAATGTTCTTATGACAGGAGCGCTTGATTGGAATAATGCAATAAAATCATTGACGTGTTCAGCTTTAAATTTCATTTTTACAATACGTGTAATCATTCAAAAATAATTTGAAGGTTATCATCTACATGTATATCCAAAGTCGTTGCAGCGTTTGATCCACATAAGGCTAATGTCATAAATCCGGCATCCGAAAAATAAAGATAAAAACCACCATTAACCGGAAGGACTTCATCTGTTGTAAAGTGAGAAATGACATCATGTGTTTTAGTATGGAATGAAAATGATCTTCCTGCAGCAATTTTATTAAAAGGTTCTTTCATAATGTTCATGATCAAATTTCCATAGCGATCTATATAACTTACTTTCGTTTGAATTCTGTCCTTTTGATAGACCGGAGAAACATTTATTTTTCGAACCGGATTTTCTAGTTTATCATATAATGTCATCATATCTTCACCACTAGTGATTTGGAAAACAGCAGCTGCAATGCGCTCGCGGTATTGATAACAATCTTCACTTATTCTCAGTATATATTCAGGAGATTGTTCATCACAAATCATATTCAACAAACCATTGTCGGGTAAAATAAAATAACAGGATTCAAAATAAGCCAAAAGAATTCCATTGTCTTCACCGGCGTTAAAAACCCAAGCTAGATGAATACTTTCATGAGGAAAAAAAGGATAACCATTCTTAATCATAAAGGCTGCTTGCACAAGATCAAAAACCGGAATCTCATGGCTCAAATCTACGAATTGAACATTAGGAGCATGTTTTAGTATACAAGCTTGTAACGCGCCAGTTCGAAAATCACGAGTTCCAAAATCCGTGGTCAAACTAATTAATTGGGGTTTAGTTATCAAAACAAATTAATTATAATTAAATAATGTTGGAAAATTAGGCATTTCCTGAATAAACTTTACATTTGTGTATGAATAGATTTCTAATTAGATTTCTAATGAATTGATTTTTAATATTTTAACCGCTCAATAAAAATTTTCATTTGTCTCAAAGCGAAATTATTTTAACCATTGAGAATATTGACCCAATATCACTTTATGGTGAACGAAATTCAAAACTGAACCTCATTCGTAAAGCCTTTCCTGACATTACCATAACCTCACGGGGATCACAGTTAAAGATAGTTGGTAAAAAAAGTGATGCACAGGAGGTAAAACACAAGATAGAATTGATGGTAAAAATTCTTCGGGAGCACCATGAATTATCAGTTCATAATGTGGAGGATTTACTACAGGGAGATAACCCTTTGCAAATCCAAATTTCTCAACACGAGAACAAGCATGTATTGCTCCATGGCAGGGAAGGAAAAGCTATATACGCTAAGACTAAGAATCAATTATTTCTGGTGAAAGCAGTTGAAGAAAATGATATTGTCTTTGCCATAGGACCAGCCGGTACCGGTAAAACTTATACTGCAGTCGCCCTTGCAGTGCGAGCACTTAAAAACAAACAAGTCAAGAAAATTATATTGACGCGACCGGCAGTAGAGGCTGGAGAGAGTTTAGGATTTTTGCCCGGAGATTTGAAAGAAAAAATAGATCCATATCTAAGGCCTCTTTATGATGCGCTCGATGATATGATTCCGGCTGAACGATTAAATCAGTTTATTGAAAACCGGGTTATTGAAATTGCTCCCTTGGCATTTATGCGAGGAAGAACATTGGATAATGCCTTTATTATATTGGATGAGGCACAAAACTCCACCACGCTCCAGATGAAAATGTTTTTAACCAGACTGGGTCCATCAGCAAAATGTATTATTACAGGAGATTTGACTCAAATTGATTTGCCCTATAGACAAACATCAGGATTAAAACAAGCCATTAAAATATTGGGACGGGTATCGGGTATTACATCTGTTTTTCTAACCATTGATGATGTCGTAAGACATCGATTGGTAAAGGATATTTTGAAAGCGTATGAAAAAGAGGATAATCGGAATCGGTCTAATGTGGAAGAAGAATAAGTAATGAATACAGCTAAAGTTTTATATTTAGGAGATCTGAGGACACAAGCGACACATCTTAGAAGTGGAGAATGGATAACTACGGATGCACCCATAGATAATCAAGGAAAAGGTGAGTATTTTTCTCCTACGGATTTGGTGGCCTCTGCACTTGGATCTTGTATGCTGACAGTCATGGGGATCGCGGCACGAACCCATGGTATTGATATGGATGGAACTTATGCTGACATTCTCAAAGTTATGGCTGATCAACCAAGGCGGATCGCAGAAATACATGTAAGTATTTTTTTTCCAGATAAGGCTTATACATCAAAACAAAAATCAATATTAGAGCATGCTGCCCGAACCTGTCCGGTTGGTCGCAGTTTAAGTGAACAATTAAAGGAAATCCTGACGTTTCATTGGCCGGAAAATGAATCTTTATAGACTTGTTTCAAAGTGGACAGAATAAGAATTGTAAAGTCGCCAACTATGCTAAGTGGTGAAGTTTTTCTTCCTGGATCCAAGAGTATTTCCAATAGAGTATTGTTGATTAATGCATTGAGTCGATCTCAAATTCCTGTCGAGCATGTCTCTGAAGCTGAGGATACTCAAGATATGATTCGTTGTTTAAACGATGATGGGTACGATATTTATGTGGGTGAAGGTGCTGCGGTATTGAGATTTGTATTAGCTTATTTTTTTGTTAGTAAAAAGACCAGACATGTAACGGCTAGTAAAAGTTTGACCCGGAGGCCCATCAAACCATTAATAGATGTACTCCAACAATTCGGAGCATCTTTTACTTTTGATCAAGAATTAAATAGTCTTCCATGTGTCATAACGACGCCTAGTATTTTAAATATTAATGAGATAGAAATTGAAGCACATCAAAGTAGCCAATTTGTATCTGCAATACTTTTGATTTCGCCCTATTTGGAGCATGAATTGAAGATTCGGTTACCACACAAAATGGTTTCAGCATCTTATGTTAATATGACCATTAGACTAATGAAATTATTTGGAGTAGAAGTTCAATGCGATGAACATACATTTCAAATTAAGCCATCCCATTATAAGCATATATCTTATACGGTAGAGGCTGATTGGAGTTCTGCAGCTTTTATTTTTTGTATAGCGGCATTAGCAGATGATGTAGATTTATTTATTAAGGGATTAAGAAAGTCCGGACTTCAAGCTGATGAAAAAATAGTGGATTATATTAATGAATGGGGTGTTAGATGTCAGTGGACGGATTCAGGATGTCATTTATCTAGACCACAATTGATTCGTCCAAAAAATATAACTATTGATTTTTTAGATCATCCGGATTTATTTCCGGCATTGATGATCTTATGTGCAAAGGAACAGGTCAATGCCACTTTTACTAATGTTCAACATTTACAATTTAAGGAATCCAACCGATTAAAAATATTATGTGAATTTATTTGTAATTATGGATCTAGTGTCAATTATGAAACTACAGAAGAACAACTTGATATTCGTGCCAATAATGGTGGATTTAAATTTTCTGAGTTGGATATTTTGGAAACCCATAATGATCATAGATTGGCGATGGCCTATAGTTTATTAGGGGTAAATGGAGATGTGCAAATAAATAATCCTATAGTCGTAAAAAAATCATTTCCAGAATTTTGGAACGTATTAAAAACAATTGGTTTTGAGTTAATGATAAATGGTTAATGGTTAATGATAAATGGTTAATGATAAATGGTTAATGATAAATGGTTAATGGTCAATGATAAATGGTTAATGGTCAATGATAAATGGTTAATGGTATAACATTTTACAATTGACATTTTACATCTTACAATTGACATTTATCAATTCCAATTAAACACTAATAATCTTTATTTCTACACGTTGATTTAATGCGCGTCCATCTTTTGTGGCATTGGACGAAATGGGCATTCGTTTTCCATAACCTTTATAAGTAACCCGATCTTCAGAAATACCTTTACTCAGGATGTAGTCCCTGACCGCTTTAGCTCTATTCGTAGAAAGTTTGTCGCAATAGTTATTCGTGGGAATATTATTGGTGTGGCCTCCAATTTCTATTGTAATTTTTGGATTGGATTTTAAAAAATCATAAACTTCATCCAGAACAGCAAACGAACTGCTATTAATAGTTGCACTATCAGCCGCAAAAAATAGTTTTTCAATTTTTATAGTTTGTCCTACTTTTACTTTGTTGTGATCAAGTTCTTTTAATATTTTATTGGATTTATTTGGAGTAGGTGTAGCGGTGATTACCGTTTGTTTTTTAGGTGGTGTTTTTAACTCATTGGGTGATGTTGTATTTTGAGTCAGGCGTTTGCGTTCCTTCTCTTCAAATTGTTGGTCACGTTTTTTTAGATAAGCATCGTATTTAGCTTTTTCAGCAGGACAAGGCATAATCGTAATGTGAGAAGCATTATCCAATAGAATATTGCCATTATATGGAAATGGGTTTGGAACTTTATAATAAGCTTCTAATTCAAGATACGTAATATTTGATTTGGGCATAAATTCAAAATCAAATCGCTTCCATTCTGTGTTTTCAACAACTTCAGATTGGTCTAATAACTCTTTTTGATGACAGTATGCTTCACCACCCCAAATTTGGAGAATAGCTGGTGTCGTAAATGCTTGTAATTGGGGATTACCTTTTGTAATAGCACTCAAATATTCCAGTGAGCGTGTCATATATATGGAAAAGGAATAACATTTACCTGCTAATAGCGGCTTGGTTAATTTTTGATTAATTCGTTCATAGGTCTCATTCTGCCTAACCACCATGCCTAAATAGGTATTGCCATCATAAGCTTTTTTTGTGACGCCAAATAATGGTTCTAATGGAGGCAAGACTGGCTGAATATCCGTTGGTGTTTCTTCTTTAAAGCCGCAATCTATCCAACCTTCAGGGGGTTTGCAGCATTTTGGAGCTCCCTCAAATGACCCATTAATAATGGTGATCACGCCATCATTTTGTTGACTTTGAGCGAGGTTCCAAACCCACATTGATAATATGAAAAGAATAAAAACTTTACGCATAGATGGTTCAATCGAAATGGTAAACGAAATTGATCGCCCATTTGTTGGTTAATATTGTCTTAATGTATAATTTTTTTTATAAGTTACTATGATTTGATCATGAATCACAAAGTTAAGGCTAAGTCTTTGTATTTGAAACCATTAGGATGGAATATTATTATGGATTTGGGGTAATGGATTTTAATTTTATTTGTCCGTTTTGCATGGTACCTGAATAATATCCGATGCATGGTCTAAAAGTATATTTCCATTATAAGGAAATGGACTGGTAGGATTGTAATATGCTTCTAGCTGCAAGTATGATATATCTGATTTCGGCATAAACACAAAATCATATCGTTGCCATTCTGTGTTTTCTACAAGTTGGGAGGTCGCTAAAAGCTCTTTTTGATGACAACTTGTATCTCCGCCCCATATTCGTAAAATAGCTGGGGTAGTAAAAGGTATTAATCCAGGATCGCCCTTCGATAAAGCACTTATAAATTCCAAAGATCTTGTTATATATATAGAAAAGGAATAACAATTGTCCGCTAAAAGCGGTTTATAAAGTTTCTGATTTATACTTTCGAATGTTTCATTCTGTCGAACCACCATTTCTAAATACGTATTGCCATCATATGCTTTTTTAGTGACACCAAACATTGGCTCCAAGGGTGGTAAGACTGGTTGAATATCAGGTGGAGTTTCAAATTTAGATCCACAATCGATCCATCCATCTGGAACTTTGCAACATCGAGGAATCCCATCAAAAGAACCATTGGTTATATATATGGTGTCAATCTTTTTTTGTCCAATTAGTATATTTAAAAATAAGGACTGAAGAAAGATTAAAATAAAATTACGTAGTATCATTAATTATTTTTTTAATAAATGTACAAGAATTGGATTGATTCTGGATTTTTATTATTGGATCCTTTTTCTTATTCTTTAAAACAGTTCAAACTTGTATTTTATCTGCATTTTTTTGATGCTTCCATCGCTTATGCGTCCAAAGCCAGTTTGGTGGATTGGTTCTGATGATTGTCTCCAATCTGGACATGTAGATTTGGGTTATTTCGCCTGGTTTATGTTTACTTGGATCCTCAACCAGTGGACTAAATGTAAGTTCGTAATAACCTCTTTTGACCCGTTGGATATCTACAAATACGATGGGTAATTGATGATTGAGGGCATATTTTTCCATGCCATGAACACAAGCAGTATCCTGATTCAAAAAACGAACCCATATCGCATCCTTGACATTCGATGGATTTTGATCGGACATCATTATGATGAGTTTTCCCTTCGGGATTTCTTCTTTGATTAGCCGGGTCTCAGAAGTAGGAATTAACATTATAGAACCTTTGGATCGGAGTTTATTCAAATAATCATTAATTCTGACATTATTGACTTTCTTATAAATGCCAATACTTTGATTTGGAAAATTATACCCGAATCCAAATATGCCCCATTCCCAATTACCGTAATGCCCTGCAGTCGCAATAACGGATTGTTTTGAAGCTAAAAGCGTTTTTACAAAATCAGTATTGAGAAATAAACTTCGCTTTAATATTTCATCTTTAGTCATACTTAATCCTTTGATGGACTCAAGCATAATGTCAGTAAGATTCAAATAAATACCTTTGATCCATTGTTTTTTAATGTCAGCTGATACATTCGGAAAGCTGGCATTTAGGTTTTTATGTATGACCGATAATCTATATTTAATGACGTGTTGGAGGATCCACCTCAATCCATCGGAGATAATGTATAACACTGGAAAAGGTATCCAACGGAAGACTTGAATGAATATCAGAAAGAACCAATAGGCGATCATAATCAGATGTAAAAATAAAAACTATGGCTAACTAAAGCTAATTTAATAATTTCATGCTTTAATTCAATCGATGAAGCGAAATTATAGTTTAATTTTTTTGTGGGTATTGGTAGGTACTACCACTTTTGCTCAGTATGCACAATTGGTCAATCCATTTATTGGAACCGGAGGTCATGGACATACGTTTCCGGGCCCAACAACACCTTTTGGAATGGTACAATTGGGACCCGACACCAGACTGGAAGGATGGGACGGGTGTTCCGGATACCATTATTCCGATAGTATTATTTATGGCTTTAGTCATACCCATTTATCCGGTACGGGTATTCCTGATTATTGTGATGTATTGATCATGCCTTCATCCGGTGATCCGACATTTGTCAATCTTGGAGTTTCAGGAAATGGTTATGCTTCGACTTTTAACAAATCAAAAGAAAACGCTTCACCGGGATTATATCAAGTTGTATTAAATAAATATCAGATTCTAGCTAAACTGACAACCACTCCTAGAACTGGTATTCATGAATATACTTTTCCAAAAGGTACCCATCCATGGATTATTATAGATTTAAAACATCGCGACAAACTAATTCAAGGTGGATTCACCATAAATAAATCCAATGAAATAAGTGGTTATCGCATTTCAAATTCATGGGCTAAAGAACAACATATCTATTTTAATTTGATTACTTCTATTCCTTTTTATAAAGTTCAATATAGTGCAGATTCTATGCAGTTGATTTGTTTTTTTGAAAGACCCAAGGATGGAAAAATTTTACTTCAATGTGCTATTTCTCCTGTTGACATTGAAGGAGCAAAAAAGAATTTGAAAGCTGAACATATGTATTTTAATTTTAAGAAAGCATATGAAGCAAATGTCAAAACATGGGAATCGATGTTGTCAAGAATTCGAATACAAGATGAACAACCATTGACGAAGAAAAGAATTTTTTATACGGCTTTATACCATACCTTAATGCACCCTAATATATTCCAAGATGTGGATGGAAGATTTCGTGGTATGGATAAAAAAATTCATCAAGGTGATCTAAAAAAACCAAGGTACACCGTATTTTCCTTATGGGACACTTACAGAGCAGCGCATCCACTTTATGAACTCATCTATCCTGAATACAATCAGCTTTTTGTTGAAACTTTCTTAGAGCAATTCAAAGAATGTGGTCGTTTAGCGGTGTGGGAATTAGCTGGAAATGAAACCTACTGTATGATTGGTAATCATTCCATACCTGTGATTGTAAATGCTTATTTAAATCATCCAAAAAAGTATTCTAAACATTTAATAACAACGGCTATTCAAAAGACTTTAAATCAAAATTTTTCTGGTTTAGAATTTTTTAATAAACAGGGATATATTTCATCAGAAGAAAGTAGTGAATCCGTTTCTAAAACAATAGAAAATAGTCTTGATTATTATGCTGCAAGTCTGATGAATCCGGAAGACCTTATTTTAAAAACGGCTGCATATTATTATAAAAATTTGTTTAATCCTGATAATGGTTTTTTTCAGGCAAAATTGAATCAGAAATTTATTTCACCATTTGCTCCGAATGAAGTTAATCAACATTATACGGAAGCGAATGCATGGCATTATATGTTTGGAGCACATCATGATATAGAAGGAATTAAACAATTGTTGTCTCATCGGCGGTTGTCTGTATCAGAAAAAAACACGGCTTCATTAGAAAAAAAATTGGATGATTTATTCCGTTCCAGTTCAGAAATGAGTGGCAGAGTACAATCTGATATTACAGGTCTCATCGGACAGTATGCCCATGGTAATGAACCCAGTCATCATGTGGGATATCTTTATAATTATTGTGGGAGATACGATAAAACTCAGGATATCCTCCAACATATTATGGATTCATTTTATTTGGATGCGCCAGATGGATTGTGTGGAAATGAGGATTGTGGACAGATGTCAGCCTGGTATGTTTTTAGTGCTTTGGGATTTTACCCTGTTAATCCGATAATTGGGTTATACGATAAGGGTATTCCTCAATTTGGTTCAGCAAAAATTGTTGTTCCAGGACAAAAAGAAATAAAATTGAAAGTCAACATAAAGGGTGAAAATGAGCGTTTTAAAGCCATCCAAATAAATGGATCTTCAGTCAAGTCTCCTTTTGACATTAAGCCCGGAGATCAATTGGAATTCTTAACTACTGATCAGATGGATAAAGTAGATCATAATTCGATAATCAGCATGCAAAATAGCTTCATGATTTTGCCCTATGTACAAAGTGGTGATCGGGTTTTTACCGATAGCACTGTAGTCAGCTTGGCGCATATAAATCAAGTGCCTATCGAATATTGTTTGGGGCAACCCAATGATATTATCATTAAATATAATCAGCCACTGGTATTTAAGAACAATACAGCATTGTTTTTCAGACTTCAACAAGTAGGCCACACCAAACCAAATGGAGCATGGTTGAAAGCGGTATTTGATAAAAGGCCTACAGGATTAAGTATTCAATTGAATACACCGTATGCATCACAATATAGTGCCGGAGGTGATAATGCACTGCATGATGGACTTTCAGGGAGTCTGGATTTTAGGGATGGTTTTTGGCAAGGGTATTGGGGCAAAGATCTTCATGTTGATATCGAATTAGATACGATAAGCCCGGTTCAAGAAATAAATCTGCGTTGTCTTCAAGATCAAAATTCCTGGATAGCATTGCCTAAGGAGGTCAGATTTTATTATTCTTTGGATGGCAAGGAATACAAATGGTTGGTTGATGTCCATCATGATATTCCATTAAAAACTGGAGACCCAATAGATTATAAGTTCAAAGCTTATGATATTCCACAAACTAAGTATCTTCGTATAGAAGCTATAAATTATGGCCAGCTTCCTTCATGGCATATCGGAGCAGGAGGCGATACATGGATCTTTGCTGATGAAATTCAAGTAAAACTAAAACAATGAAAACCAGACGAAATTTTATACTTAGTGCCAGTTTAACAACTTTTGGACTTGCAGTTTCAAATCAGCTAAAAGGCATGGCTGCGCTTTTAGAACATTCTAATAAATATAATGGAGCTACTGTAATCGCCACTTGGAATAATCATAAAGCCGCTTTGGCAGCTTGGCAAATATTGGAAGCTCATGGATTAGCCATAGATGCAGTAGAGGCAGGAGCCAGAGTTCCGGAAGCTGATCCTATGGATATATCGGTTGGTTATGGTGGTTATCCGGATCGAGATGGAACAGTGACCTTAGATGCTTCTATTATGGATCATATGGGAAATGCTGGTGGTGTTATGTTTTTAGAAGGTATTATGCATCCCATTTCCGTAGCAAGAAGGGTTATGGAAAAGACCCCTCATGTATTTTTAGTAGGTGCAGGAGCCAAGGGTTTTGCATTGGCTGAAGGCTTTAAAGAGGAGAATCTTTTAACTCCAGTGGCCGAAAAAGCTTGGAAGGAGTGGTTGACGAAATCTGAGTACCAACCCAAAATCAATGTAGAGCGCCATGATACGATTGGTATTTTAGCCCAGGATCATAATAGGGATCTAAGTGGAGCTTGTACGACCTCCGGGTTGGCATTTAAGATGAAAGGGCGCGTTGGAGATTCGCCAATAATTGGTGCTGGTCTATATGTGGATAATCAAGTAGGAGCTGCAACGGCTACAGGTTTGGGTGAAGCGGTAATCAAAAAAGTAGGCTCCTTTTCTATAGTTGAAATGATGAGAAATGGCAAAGGGCCACAAAAAGCTTGTGAAGCTGCTATTAAAAGGCTGTTAGATCTGAAGGGCTATAAAGATCTACAGGTTGGGTATATCGCTATTAACAAACAGGGAGAAATAGGTGGATATAGCCTACAACCAGGATTTCAATATATCGTAGCAAGAAATGGAAAATTAGAGCTTATAAACGCAAATTCTTACTTCAAACCCTAAGAATTCTACCTTCCAAAAGAAATATTACATTTTTTTTATATTTATTTTTTTTATCATATTATAATATATAATTATTTGTATTATTATTGTAAATCAGCAATTTAGATATTCTATTTCATTGCTATGTGCATAATTCAAGTCTATATTCCATAAGGCTTTCACCTGTTTTTTCAAGTTTTGGCATTGCTTTTGCGATTGTGATAGTATTAAAATAGGAACCAAGACTTTATGAATAGTTTAAATATTGGTGTAGTTGATGATCATTGGTTGTTTCTGAAAGGATTCGTTTTGATTCTGTCTAAGCTAAAGACAAGTTATGAATTGAACATCATTTTAGAATGTACGAATGAAGCAGATGCACTTAAAAAACTAAATTCAGAAACATTAGATCTTATTTTTTTGGATCTCAACTTACAACAAACAGATGGGATTCGATTGATACCAAAACTCAAGGAATTGTTTCCGAAAATCAAAATTATCATCGTCAGTATGTCTACTGATGTGAAGTTGGTTAGAGAAGCATTCCAAAAAGGTGCCGATGGGTATCTGTCCAAAAATTCTGATTATGAAGATCTCAGTTTGGCTATTGAAGAGGTAATGGAAGGTAAAATATTCTTTGGAAAAGGAATTGAATCGACCTACAGAACAATAGCAGACCAGAATAAACTTTCTTCAGCCCCAGTTGCAATTAATAGGTTTACTGCAAAGTACCATTTAACAAAAAGGGAATTAGAAATTTTGGAAATGATATCTCAAGGTAAATCTTCAAAAGATATCGCATCAGAACTATTTATCAGTAAAGAAACGGTAAATGTTCATAGGAAAAACGTGATGCGAAAACTTGAAGCAAATAGTGCACTTAGTTTAGTGAAAATAGCCAGAGATTTTAATCTGATCTAAATCACAAAATTAAATAGGCACACTTGTATTAAGATCAATGGATCTAATGCATTTTAATGAATTGAAAATAATGATTGTATTTTTTTATATCCTTTAAACCGAAAGTAAAAACAATGAAAAAGGAAACGTTTACTAAACCCTTTAACGTCCAAACTCGCAAACTGAAACCGAGTTTATTTTTTGGACTTTTATTCAGTATTTTAATACTAAGCGCTCCAGCTAGTGCCCAAGTATGCCCATTAGCCTGTGATGACTTTGTACAAGTTTCATTGGACGAAAATTGTTCTGCTACAATTACACCGGAAATGATCCTTGAAGATAAAGGAACAAGTCCACTTTGTAATTATACAGTAGTCGTTTTTGGAACCAATGGTTTGCCATTGCCATCTCCGATAGTTGATGGATCGCATATAGGTAAAACTTTACAAGTGGCTGTTTATTCAAACGGCAATTCTTGTTGGGGACATATAATAGTGGAGGATAAATTGCCACCACAAATTATTTGTCCACCTGCTGATACCGTATTCTGTAATAAGCTTCAGGTTAATCTCATTTCACCAATTGTTACTGACAATTGCAGTGGGGTGAATCGTGTAGTTTTATCAGATAATATTGTCATGTTTGACTGCACCAAGAATCCTTTAGATAGTATTATTGGTAAGCGTACAGTGGTATATTATTATGCTGATGCAAGTGGTAATAGATCTGATACATGTGAACAATGTGTTTACTTCGAAAAATTCAAAGAATCAGATATTTTTTGGCCAAGAGACACCATTTACTCATGTAAAGATTTTGATACCATTCCATTATCTAAATATTCTGGTGTTCCATTAGTTGATGGCGATCCTTTATATCCATCTTGGGGTGTGTGTAAAATCGCAGTAACCTTTGAAGATCAGCTTATACCTGTTTGTCCAAAAACATTCAAAGTATTAAGAAAATGGACGGTTATAGACTGGTGTGCACCTTCAGGAAGTAATATATTTACACACTTCCAAATTATTAAAGTATTGGATGATCAAGGACCGGAATTAATTTGTCAACCGAATGTAACGGTGAGCACAGATGTATGGTCTTGTACAGGTTCAGTAGTTCTTGTTCCACCAACATATAAAGATTGCTCCAGAGTAACTTTTCAAGTAGGATACAAACCTTTTATTTTATCAATAAATGGTGCTTGTACATTTAATGGTACTTCTACAGCTAATATTTTGAAATTACCAAATGGATATTTTTCAATATCAGGATTACCACTAGGACATACGACAGTAGTCTTTAGAGGAACTGATGAATGTGGTAATATAACGGATTGTTGTATTCGTGTAACGGTAGAAGATCAAGTGCCACCAACAGCAGTTTGTGATCAAAAGACTGTAGTGAGTTTAACCGTTGATGGAACAGCTAAAATCGGTGCTTATACTTTTGATGATGGATCGCATGACAATTGTGCCATAGACTATTTTGAAGTAAAAAGAATGGACGATGGAGTGCCTTGCGACAGTACTTTTAAAAATACAATTAATTCAAGACAATGGGGTCCATATGCTTATTTCTGTTGTGATGATATAGGAAAAACACTCCTTGTTGCCATGAGAGTTTGGGACGTTGCCGGTAATAGTAATACTTGTATGGTTGAGGTTGTTGTTCAAGATAAGATAGCACCATTTATTTTCTGTCCACCAAATATTACCGTTAGTTGTGAATTTGATTATCCGGATTTATCAGTTTTTGGAACTGTACGTGCTAATGCTGCGGATCGCAAAAAAATCAATATTGTAGATTTATACTACAATCATGATGGACCTAAAGGTGATGCCATTGATGGATATGCTTATGATGGTTGTGGTGTGACTGTTACTGAAACTCCAACTTATGATCTTAAATGCGGAAGAGGAACTATTACCAGGAGATTTGAAGCTCGAGATCCAGGTGGATTGACCAGTTTCTGTATACAAACCATAACAATAAAAGATTTCACACCTAACAATATTACCATTAAGTGGCCTAGAGATACGGTTAATAATACGACATGTATTGCAAAACCATTTTTAACACCTGAGTTAATGGGTAAACCAGTAATCAATGGTAAAGATAAATGTTCCAATATATTTGTGAACTCAACCGATCAAGAGTTTACATTGGATCCTGATGCATGTTTGAAGATTATAAGAACCTGGACTGTAATAGACTGGTGTGTTTACCAACCGAATAATCCATTAACAGAAGGATATTGGACATGGAAACAAATCATTAAAGTTTCAAATACAGTACCACCGGTATTTTCAAGTAATTGTAAGGATATTACGGTTGATGTTTTTGGACCAGGTTGTCAAGGAAATATTCCATTAATTGGATTGGCAAAAGATGATTGTACAGATTCCGTTGATTTAGTATGGTATCATGAAGTTGACTTATTCAATGACGGTAGAAAAGATTCATCATATTATGGCTTAGGGGCTAATGCAACTAATGTCTATCCTATAGGAAAACATAAAGTAACGTTCAAGGTTAAAGATGCATGTAATAACGAATCGGTTTGTACCTATTTTCTAACGGTTAGAGATGGTAAAAAACCAACACCTTATTGCAACAGCAGTATAACTACTACAGTCATGCCGAGTTCAAAAAGTATTGAGATATGGGCTAAAGATTTTAATATCAATAGTGAAGACAATTGTACTCCAAAAGATAGTTTAAAATACTATTTCAATGTGAATGGATTGTTTGTTAAATCATTGGTTTTTGACTGCAGTAATAAAGGCAAAAACATACTTAGAATCTATGTAGTTGATGAAGCCGGTAATTTTGATTATTGTGAAACAACTTTAGAAATTCAAGACCCGAATGGAGTATGTCCTACTGGATTGACGGTTCAAGGAACAATAGTTACTGAAGACAATAGAGGCGTAAATAATGTGTCTGTTTTTCTAGAAAGACAAAACCCATTAGGAAGCAATCTAACTTATACAGATCCTGCGGGTTTATTCAAATTTAATTCTGCTATTGCAGGAATTGATTATACGGTAAGACCTGAAAAAAATACAGGATTCCTAAATGGCGTATCTACTCAAGATATCTTAATGATACAACGACATATTTTGGGTCAACAACGATTCGATACACCATACAAATACATTGCAGCTGATGCCAATAATAGTCAAACGATTACAGCAGCTGACATAGTAGAAATTAGAAAATTGATTCTTGGAAAAATAGCAGGTTATACCAATAATCAATCTTGGAGATTTGTTCCGACAAATGTCACATTCCCTAATCCGGTATCGCCATTTCCATTCACTGAGTTGATGAATTATACTCACATCGGTAATAATCAAATGCAAACCAACTTTTATGGTATTAAGATTGGAGATGTTAGTTTAAATGCAAATGCATCAAATGGAGTAAATGCTACCGGTACGAGAACGAATGCGTCCATTGAATTTCTAATCCAAGATGCAAAAATTGCTAAAGGAGAGGAAGTTATCATACCAGTTAGAGCATCTGAAGCTATTAACCTTAGTGGATTCCAATGGAGTTTAGAAATGAATCAAGGTAAATTAGCATTCCAGAATATGAGAGATGGATCATTAAATATGACCGACGATCACTATGCTATGGTAGATAATCATTTGAGAATGAGTTATATAAATGCTGAAGGTAAGTTTGTCAAAGCAGATGAAGTATTGTTTTATCTTGTATTTGTAGCCAAAGAAGATCTACAATTAAGTCAGGTAATTGGGCTAAGCACTAAAGATTTAGCTGCAGAGTTGTATGATTCTCAAGTAGAAGTATTAGATTTGCGTCTAGAATTCAGATCGGATAAACCTGGTGATCAAGCGACAACTAAGTCCATTTCACACTTATTTCAAAACAAGCCAAATCCATTTTCAAATCAAACTGTAGTAGGTTTTGATATACCTAACAGCCAAATCGTTCAATTTAATATCTACGAAATGGATGGAAAGGTTATAAAATCGATTACAAAGAGTTATAATAAGGGATATAATGAAATGGTTATATCCAGAACAGATATAGGAAAAACAGGGGTCTTCTATATTCAAATGAATACGGATGACTTCACGGATACGAAAAAAATGGTACTTATCAGATGATAAGGATGGAGTAAATGCAATGTTATTTTGCCTGATTGTGTTAAACGCACAATCAGGCTTTTTGGCATGAACAATTAAAATTGTAAAAAAATAATTAGATTTTTTTAATCAAATTGAGTATTAAACATTATAAAAAATAACCATATTTATTGGTCACTTGTACAAAGTCTTCATATCTTTGTCTACATTTAATTAATGAATATTCCCGAAATCAAGTAAATTATGAAAAAGTTAGTTTTATTTTCATTATGTTATTTATCAGTTGCAAGCAGCTTTGCTCAATTGGTGTTTAAATTTGCAAATGCCAATGCCAACAAGGGCGATATCGTCACTGTAAATGTTAGCGTTGATAATTTTTTGAAGGTTTCTGCCACAGAGTATTCTATGTCCTATGACTCAGCTGTGCTGGAATTCGTTGATATTGTCAACAGACATATTGATTATATTGATGCTAACTTTGGAGATCATAAAACCGGTCCTTTTGTATTTAAAAATGGGCAAATAGGATGCTCTTGGAATAGATCCAGCGGGGATTCATTAAATTTACCGAATGGAACAGTCCTTTTTGGTTTGAGATTTAAGCTCATCGGTAAGGAATGCGACTCTTCTTTTGTTAATTTATCCAATACACCGAAGACCATAGACATTATAGAAAATGATGGTAAAAACATACCAACTACATCCATAGCTGGAAAAGTTAAAATTAATGGGGCAGCTTGTACCAGTGCGCCGAAGACAGATGTGAGTTTAATCGCATCTGAAGAATGTATTCCAAAAAACACGATAGGTTGTCTGAAAGTAAGCGTAAGAAATTTCATTAAAATTGAATCCATGCAAGGGACACTTAAATGGGATAAAACCATTGCAAGGTATAGTGGCATTCAAGCATTAAATCTTCAAGGATTGGGTACAGGAACTTTCAGTCTTAGTGCTGATAGTACCGAGTTAGGTTGGTTATGGGATTCTGGAACAGGGTTAGCAGTTACGGTTCCTGATGATCAAGTGATTTTTGAAGTTTGTTTCACACCAATTGGTACTGTAGGAAGCTTTACAAATGTTAGCTTTGTGGATGTACCGGGCAGACCTATCTCCATAGAAGATGCAAATGGTGTATTGAAGCATGTAGTAGATAATGGAAAAGTAACCGTATGTGAGACCAAAACGACGCTTAAAATATATACCAGAGATACAAGTGCCATTGAGAATTCAGAATTCTGCGTTCCCATCTATGTAGATGATTTTACCTGTATTGAAAGTTTCCAATATGCCGTTAAGTATGATAGCTCGAAATTGAGATTTAAACGTATTGACAATATTATTCTCAAAAACGTCCAAACCTCATTGATTATAAAGACTAATGACACGATTAATATTTTATGGGACAACGGTACTTTTGGTCCACAGACCTTAGGAAAAGGGACATCAATGTTCGATATTTGTTTTGATGTAATAGTACCATGTACTTCGACGACTAAACTCAATATTATTCCACTAAACGGTGATCTTGAATTTACCTCTGATTGTGTAGATCCTGAACCGCAGATAATCATTGGTGATGGATTAATTACCGTTAAATGCAAGCCTGCGGATACACCGATGGCAGTTGTAATATTAGGTAAAACGGATATAAGTTGTTTC
>JBGAVH010000033.1:0-44672 GCA_044228225.1 Saprospiraceae bacterium
AGAAGTTTTTTATGAAAAAGTTCATATATTAGCAGCATAATACCTATTCACTTTGTCCACTATAATGAGGAAGTCCAGTGTTCGAAAAATTAATTAATTCACTTTTGTGTACTTTATACATTTTTATTTATAAAATTTGAATTATTCACAAATTTGAGAGAAACAATAATTTATTAATATAATTTTATATACTTTTGCAACCATAACAGCCAACCACCGAAATGGCGGAACTGGTAGACGCGCTGGACTCAAAATCCAGTGACCTCAAAGTCGTGTGGGTTCGAGTCCCACTTTCGGTACTTGTTAAAAAAGCGTTCGAATGAACGCTTTTTTTATTTATAGAACTTTTAATTTAATTTTTATCTTTTTTCCTGAATTATCACTGGAAAAACTATTTTTAGCTATACTAAGCTATTGGTCTTCCAGATATACATGAGCTGTAGACAAAACGATATTATTCCATTTACATCAAATTTTTTAATTCTCTTTAATTCTCGTGAGGAATTTCTGTCCCTAGTTTTAAAATTAGCCTTTTTTATATTGCTGTATTGCTTCTCTTATTTTCTCAATTCTATTTTCTGGATCTGGGTGGGATGATCTAAATTCATCTTGTCGTTGTCCTCCAGATGCTGCTTTCAATATTTCCATTACTCCAATCATTTCTTCAGGATTATACCCAGCATCCAACATAAATCTCACGCCCAAATTATCAGATTGTAGTTCTTGGTCTCTACCATAACTCAGACCTATTAATGCTGCGACTTGTTGTGCCGCTTGATTGGAACCATAATCACCAAATGCAACTCCGGCTGCTCCAGCTAGGCCCTGAAGTAATCCATCTTTTTGCATTCTTTCCCCTGCATGCCTTCCTATAACATGACCTATTTCATGTCCCAAAACACCTGCTAATTGATCTTTAGATTTTAATTGATCTAAAAGAGCCCTTGTAATAAAAATCTGTCCACCCGGCAATGCAAAAGCATTAATAGTATTCTGGTCATTTAATACGGTAAATTCATATTGGTATGGAGTGGTTCTGGCAATACTTTGGTTAACAAGTTTTTGACCTATATCATTAACTAATTGTTGGCTTCTTTGATCGGGATCAATCCCTCCATATTCTTGTATCATGGCAGGTTTTGTTTGTAAACCGATTGCAATTTCTTGTTCGGGTGAAATACTTACATGTTGATAAATTCCTAAATATTCATTATAAGTCTTTGAAGTACAATATTTTAAAGTTGATACTCCTGCAACAATCAAAGCAATAATGAGTGGACCGCTTAATTTAAATCCAGCTTGCTTTGTAATTGGTTCTTTAATCATTATATCCATAATACACCCAATTTTTTTATTTTATTATTATTTAAACAACAATAATAATGCTTTTTTGAACGTTTCGCCTTATACCCTTTCTTTATTTCAAGTTCACGCATTTTTTTTTACTTATAAATTTAATTTATGAAAACTAAAAATTTATTTTTTTGGACTTTTGCTATTTTATTCGTTTTTGGACTTATAACATCTTGTAAAAAGGAAGAAGAAGGTCCTCTTGTCAACCCCAAAGTTGCCTTTATCCATACCTGTTCAGGTACCGATGTCACATTCCTGAGAATTTTCCTTAAAGACTCTTCAGTCTTTGTAAATAATAATGTATCACACCCAAATTCTATTCCATACGCAACATTACCTGCCGGAACTCATCCTTTTAGTATTTCTATAAGAGATTCAAGTACCGCTTTTTTTAATTCAAATATAACTTTTGATAACAATAAAAATTATACCTTAATTGCAGCTAATACTAAAGCAAAAATTGAATTATTGAAATTAGAAGATAATTTATCTGTTCCTGATAGTTTAAAAACATATATTCGTTTTATTAATTTAATATCAAATTCAACAGGAGTTAATTTGCTTGTGGATAGTGTTTCCATTGGATCCAACATTGCTTATAAATCTGTTATTGACTTTTTCCCTATTGAAATTAATGATCACTCTATAGAAATATTACAATCGCAAACCAATAAATTAATCGCAAAATTTAAGCTCAACAAAGCCGCCAAAGGTAAAAAGTATACAATATATACTGCAGGTTTAATTGGCGGTACAGGAAGTGCTATTCCAGGACATAATCTTATGGTGAATAATTAAAACAAAGAAAATCAAACTTGTAAGTTTAAGGACCTACAAGTTTGATTTATTTTCCTTTGAAAATAGCTTTCCTTTTTTCTAAAAATGCATTTACACCTTCTTGAAAATCATATGTTAAACCTGCTTTCTTTTGATATTCAACTTCTAACGATAATTGTTGCTCCAAATTATTATTCAATGATTCATTAATTAATAATTTTATATATCCAAGTGCTTTAGTTGGCATTTCAGCAATTTGCAAAACAAAGCGTTCAACTTCATTCTTGAAATCCTCTTCTTCAAAAACTTTATAAATCAAACCCATTTGTTCTGCTTCAACTGCTGATATTTTATCTCCAGTCATCATTATTGCTATAGCTTTTTGGATTCCAACTAATCTTGGTAAAAAATATGTTCCTCCACTATCCGGAATCAAACCTATCTTGCTAAAGGCTTGAATAAAACTTGCTTTTTTGCTTGCAACTACAATATCACATGCTAATGCAATATTAGCTCCGGCCCCTGCAGCAACTCCATTAACTGCCGCAATAATTGGTTTTCTGCTTGAACGCAGAAGTCTAATTACGGGATTGTAATGCTCCATTAAAATAGTTTCAAATGAAGGACCGTCTTTTTCAACTGCTTCAGCAAGATCTTGCCCAGCAGAAAATGCTTTTCCTGCCCCCGTTATAGTGATAGCTCTTACATCATCATTATCATTTAAATCTTTAATTATCTCTTGTAATGTTAACGCCATCGTCCTATTAAAACTGTTAAAAACTTCAGGTCTATTTAAAGTGATAAATGCAATGTTATTTTGAATCTCAAAAAAAACTGTGTTGTTCATATTTTGTAAAGTTTTATTTTAATAAATCATTTGGGTTAATTCCTTTATTGATAACATTTTCCATTTCATAGAAAAGGTAATTTGTTTAAAATATGTTGGACGATCTAATGAAAGGTATAATTCTTTAATAGCTTTTGATTGGATAATTGGTAAATATAAATCCAAATAATCTTGAAATATTGAAATATTTATGCCCCCACTATATAGGTATTGTGGGTTTCCTGCTAAATTTATTTTTGAATAACCAATATCAAAATATGGTCTAACCCATTTGCCAATTTTCTTAATTGGTAAATCTGAACTTAAATTTACTGCAAGGATAAAGGAATTACTATTTCCAATATTATCGCGCTGAGTTAATCCATGAGCAAATTTAAATCCTCCTTGTTTTATTTGAACTTGTTGAGACCAAATACCAGAAACATCACTCCTCCCTAAAAATAGTTCATCATTTGTATTATCATGATAGCCTTGAAATGCCAAGCCAGCGGACCCTCTTGTAGTATTTAATACATTTCTTGATGATATCGCTGTAGATTTTAATTGAGTGTTTAGAGGATAAAAAGAACTTGCAAAACGTATTTCGAAATAACGCTTTTTAGCAATTCTTAATTTCTTGGTTAAATCTAGATCTATTCTCACATATTTATTTTCCAAAGAAGTCGCTGATTCAAATTTTTGAAACTCCATTCCTAAATTAAATTCATACGGACTCAAAATTCTATCATTTTTATATTTATAACTCATTTGGTGAATAAAATAATCCTGATATGTCACATATCCTGAGTCTAATTTAAAAGATAGAACCTCATCTTTAATATAATTTATGTAATAACCAAATCTTGAGTCAATTGACTTCTTTAAATCTGTTCTAAAATTAAATTCAATATATGGCATAATTTTATTATAATGTAAGGTTGATAAGTTTATTCTATCATCATCGTACCCGTACCTTTTTGCACTAACACCGATATTAATATTGTGAATTGGACCATCAAGAAAATATTTCCTAATTGATGCATGTAATCGACCCGTTATACTTTTACTTTTAAAAGCATACATTGGCATTAAATTAAAGTCCCAATATTTTCCAGGAATAAGTGGTTTTGAAAAATAAAGTCCTGTCATAAAACCATTATAACTATTGAATCCTAGAATGGGTGTTATTCCGATTTCCGTCTTAGCCTTATTATCTATAATTGGTAATATGCTTAATTTAATTGGTTCCATTTTTTTAAACAATCCTTGAGTTCTAATTATATTATTATTGGCATACAAATCATAGGACTCATATTTTGGATCAATCATTATTTTATCAATGTTTTGCTTTGATATTTTTATTTTATTTTTTCCGGTAAAACCAGTTATCCACCTTTGATCAACGATCTCATTATTTTTCATTGCAGAAAGTATAAAAGGCATTTTTAATGCTCCCTTGTTTTTAATAGTAATAATTCTTTCGTTATGTCTGGTTTCAATTTTGCAAATTTTATAATCCGACTTACTATTATTATTTAAAGCGTTATCAAATAGCCAATCTAGGTTGTTAGTATCATTTTTAACAAAAATAGATTTTAAATCTTCAGGATATGGATGTTTGAATTTCCATGTATTATAATACAATTGCATCAATTGATCATATTTTTCTGTCCCAATATATTTCTCCAAGTATAAAAACAATCCACCCGTCTTCATATAAACATCCGTTCCATAATTTAATAAATTAAAATTTTCTGCATTTTGGTTTGGATATTGGTCAATGAATTTTCTAGCAAAAATCAAATAACTTAATTCCTTTTCATCTATTTTTCCTAACCACTTTTCTAAAACCGGAGGTAAAAAATGATTTACATCCCTATAAAAATTATTCATATATCTATTTTCATAGTATGTATTTATCCCTTCATCCATAAATGGGTGTTCTCTTTCATTAGAAGCTAGGATTCCATAAAACCAATTGTGACCCACTTCATGAGTAATTACATTGTCTAAAGATCGAAAAGATGCTTCATTTCCAATAACAGTAATCATCGGGTATTCCATACCTGCGCCAGCACTTAATGCACTTTCCACTGCTGTAGCTTGGGGCCATGGATATTCTCCAACATGATCAGAATAAAATTTAATTGACCGGTTTAGGTATTGAATTGCTTTAAACCAATATTCATTGTAATTAAACATTGCCCAAGTTTCAACTTTTTTACCAGAGTTTAAAATTGCCTCTCCTTTTTGAACATAGAATGCTTTATCTGCAAACCAAGCAAAATCATGAACTTGCTCTGCTATATATGTAATTGTTTTATATTCTTTTGAACTTGGGATTTTGTTTGAAAATAAATTAACTTTTTGCTTGATTGCTAAAGAACTTTCTTCAATTCTTTCATTTAAGAATGCCTTTTCTTCACTATTCTGAAGGACTCCGGTAGCACCAACTACATAATTCCTTGGTAAACTTATTTGTACTTCAAATCTTCCAAATTCTGAATAAAACTCACCTTGATCCAGATATGGCATTAAATGCCATCCTTTTCGATCATATACCGCTGGTTTCGGATACCATTGTGTAATTTGATATGTCTGATTAACATGGCCTAAACGCGAAAAAGTTTTTGGAATTTTAACATTAAATGGTGTGACAATAGAAATTCTTTCTCCCGGTAGTAATGGAAAGGGTAACATTAACCAAGCCATATCAGGGTTTTTCGAATCTGATTCTAATTTTACTTTAATACCATTAATTTCAAAATCCAAACCTGATATTTTTCCCAATTGCTCCTTTGGAGCATCATAAAATTCTAAGTCCCTTTGTAATATCTTTTGTTTGCAAAAAGCTGTTTGTTTTGATGAGTATGCATTAGGCCATAAGTGAATTCCAATTTTATCCAATACGTCAGGACTATGATTAATATATTCAATTTGTATTTCTGCAATTAAGGTATTAGAAATATCATCTAATCTAACTTTTATAATATTATTTACTTCTTGTTGAAAATAACTCTTTTGCGCTGAAAGGCCATTTCCCCAGATTAATAAAAATAAATACAAAAATATTTTATCCATTTTTTAAGATTTCGTCAAAATTATAACAAATTTGTGTATCATTGCCTAACTGTTTACTTTTACTAAAAATAGTTTAAATATTTTATCTATTACTTTTAATGTTATTAAATATTTCTTGTTATTTTTATGGTGAGATATTAAATATTTCTAAGTTGAATAAATTAAATGGTGATATATTGATATACTTTAATTAATTTTAAACCAAACTTTAATAAAATGAATAAATTTGATGAAAAATTAGCCCAATATGTTGAAGATGCAAAGAAAATTGGCATCGCAATTGATGAAAATTTACTAAAATTAGTAACCAAAGGGTTGGGACCGTCCATCTATAGCAAAGATGCTTCTACAGTTGCTGGAACAGATCAAACAGAGTTAGATCGACTAAAAAATAATTTTTTAATTAAAAAACTAGGCTTAAAAGATGGTCCTGAATTAAATGACGCAATCCATGAAGTTCTAAAAACAATGGGGACCTCAAATAAAAACAAGCACCGAGCGTTGGTTTATTACCTTCTAACTATCAAATTTAATAAACAATCTTTATATAAATAAAGTAACTTGGCATAAAACCTAATTTTATAATTCTAAATAAGGTTTTTAATACCTTTTTTTTCTTTCCCAATGATTTTGTGCTTCTATTTCTTCTATTAATGTAAGATAGTTATCATATCTTATTCCTGAAATAAAGCCTTTAGATACTCTTAACTTGACCTCACAGTCAGGTTCATTTCTATGTAAACATTGAGCTCCAAAACGACAAAATGAAGATGCTTCAAAAAGTTCTCTAAAATTATGTGAAACATCCATTAATTGAAGATTATTAAATGACATTAACTTTATTCCAGGAGTGTCAATGATATAACCACCATTGATCAATGGTATCATTTCAGCAAAAGTAGTGGTATGCGTTCCTTTCCCACTAAAACCTGATATCTCGCCTGTTTTTTGTGCACGGCCTTCATGCATTTCATTCAATAAACTACTCTTTCCAACTCCTGATTGTCCACTACATAGCGTTATCTTATTTTTTAATTGTTCTTGCAATTCTTTAATTCCAATTTTATCTATACTAGAAGTTAACAAAACTCTATATCCAATTTTTTCATAAATACTTTTATGTATGTTAAATATTTCCAATTCATCTTTCCCATATATATCAGCTTTATTAAAAACAATAGTAACAGGAATGTTTTGAGGTTCTGTAGATAAAAGAAATCGATCAATGAATCCAGGTTTTAATTGCGGTTCAATAATTGTTGTTACTAAAATAGCTTGATCAATATTAGCTGCAATTAAATGTAATTGATGTTTGTTTTTTGGAGATTGTCTAATTATGTAATTTCTTCTTGGTAATATTTCTGAAATAATTCCAATTTGATTTGAATCTATTGTAAAAAGGATTTGATCTCCAACAGCAATTGGATTTGTTAAATCATGTTTATCAAGTTTCATTTTTCCAACCAGCCTGCAACTATATATTTTTTGCGAATTCATCTCCCGAATTTCATACCAACTACCTGTAGATCTTTGAACTATCCCTTGCATCAATTCATCATTAATTCAACAGGATTTCCGCCATGAACTGCATAAGACATTTCTTGAATCAATTTGGGATTTTCTTCAATAGCATTTCCAACTACAATCAAGTCAGCTCCTGAATTTAACACCTTAGTAGCACTTAAACCATCTTTTATTCCACCGCCTACAATGAGAGGTACATCTATTACATTTGATACCTTTGAAATCATTTCTTCAGAAACCAATGCTAATGCTCCACTTCCTGCATCTAGATAAACCAACTTCATCCCTAAAAACTGAGCGGCTAATACAGTTGCAACAGCTATTTCTGGTTTATCTCTCGGAATGGGTTGAGTTTGACTTATATATGCAGCTGTATTACTCTGCTTTCCATCTATTAATAAATAGGCTGTAGGAATAATCTCTAACTTTGTATGATAAAGTTTAGGGGCTATTTCAACCTGTTTTCCAATTAAAAAATCGGCATTACGCCCTGAAACTAATGATAAAAAAAGAAGTGCATCAGCTTGTTGACTAATTTGAAAACCACTTCCTGGAAATAAAATTATGGGTGTTTTTGTAAGCTCTCTTATTAATTTTATGGATTCTTCTAACCTATCTTGTAAAATTAAACTACCCCCAACAAAAAAATAATCGACTTGACATTTTTGAGCTTCGAGTAATATCTTTTCCAAGTTTTTCACCTTTAAGTGATCTGGATCTATAAGAATAGCTAAACTTTTAATCCCTATAGATTTTTTTTTTGTTAATGAATTAATTAAGTAATTTGACATAATTTTTCAAAGATAAAAAATTTAGAATTAAATTTATTACTTGATCGTTAAAAAAGTTATACCAGATGTAAAATTTATTACAAACTTTATCTGTTAGGAGCCTTGTAGTTTAATGGGTTTTAAAAATAGTACCTTTAACAAATTTTATAGATACGAATTAATATAAAAAAATTTGAAACCTTTCTATTATTATCAAATTTTATAACTAAACCATCCACAAAGCTAAATTATTTCCAAATAAGATAATTAGTTTGTTTACTTTAGACTTGCCTTGAACTTATTTAATCCTTTTCTATAATTAATTTACATTTGGCATATTTTAAGAAAAGCCAACTAAAAGAACGTGATATTATCTAATTGGTCTTGTCACCAAATTATTGATTATTAGACTTTGGATACTAAATATATATTCTTCACAAATGAATTAACAATCATCATTATTTGGTTGTAAACTAACAATTGGATGTTTGAGATTAAAATAAAATACTAGCTTTCATTAATTATCATTCCTATAAAATAGAAATAAAATATAAAAAATTATTTACAGTTTACTCCATTGGGTTCCCTCTTTGCCATCTTTAAGTTGAATACCAAGTTCTTGAAGCGTATTTCGTATTTTATCAGCAAAGATCCAGTCCTTTCGTTCTCTTATATCTTTTCTTAGATCAATAACAAGACTCATTAATCCTTCTATGGTTCCCTCTTGATCTGGACTTGATTCGTCTTTTAACCCGAAGATCCCTTCTATAAAAATCTTAAGATGTGATACTAACTCCTTCCATGTTTCAACACTATATAATGCCGGATTTATATGACCATCTTTAACAGAATTTATTACACTTGCTAATTCAAATATCGATGCTAAAGCATTAGGAACATTAAAATCATCATTCATATGTTGATATGATTCTGAAATTAACATTAATATTTCATTATCTTTTGGACCATTGTTTTCTAACATTCCAGCGGAAATCTTATCAACCGACCTATATGCTTCCATTAACCTTTTATATCCTTTTTCTGCTCCTTGAAGTGCTTCATCAGTTATGTCTAATGGGCTTCTATAATGTGCTTGAAGCATGAAAAATTTAAGAGCCATTGGTGTATAAGCCTTTGTAATATGAACACTATTCCCTGTGAATAATTCTTCTGGAGAAATCGTGTTTCCTTCACTTTTTGACATTTTTCTACCATTTAATAACAACATATTGGTATGTAACCAATAATTTGAAGGGGCTAGGCCACAGGCACCAATACTTTGTGCTATTTCATTTTCATGATGTGGAAACTTCAAATCATTGCCTCCTCCATGTAAATCAAATGTTTTTCCTAAATATTTTGTACTCATTGCTGAACACTCAAGATGCCATCCGGGAAATCCTATAGACCATGGAGATGGCCATCTCATTATATGTTCTTCTGAAGCTTTGATCCAAAGTGCAAAATCAGAATTATGTCTTTTTTCCTCTTGATTTTTTAGGTTATCTCTTGTTTCTGATAATAGTTCGTCAATTATTCTGCCACTCAATTGTCCATATGAATGCTTATCATTTATAAATTTTAATGTATCAAAATATACAGAACCATTTTGCTGATAGGCATATCCTCTTTTCAATATGTCTTCAATCATTGATATTTGTTCAATTATATGACCAGTTGCCCTTGGTTCAATACTTGGGGATAACGTATTGAATATCCTCATCATTTCTTCAAATCCATTAGTATATTTTTGAGCAATTTCCATTGGTTCCAATTGTTCAAGCCTGGCCCCTTTTGCCATTCTGTCTTCACCATCGTCTAACAAATGTCCAACATCTGTTATATTTCGAACATACCTTACTTTATACCCTGCTATCATTAAATATCTGTATATGATATCAAAAGAAACGAATGTTCTACAGTTTCCTAAATGAACATCATTATAAACTGTTGGGCCGCAAACATACATTCCTACTCTTCCTTCAATAAGTGGAACAAATAATTCCTTTTCTCTAGTAAGACTATTATATAAAACAATTTTCTGTATCATTTAACAAAGATAATATTTGTAAATTCTAGGAGGTGTTTGAATTTCATTTTAACACTTTATTTGTTAATTTCTCAATTTCTTTTGCCCTTTTTAAATGTTATTGTCACATTCTGAGTTTTCCTAATCGATTATTGCTTAATCTAAATCTAACAAGAAACGAACTGTTCACTGCTTATTGGGGATATTATTATTACTTTGTCTTAAGTTAATGTAATTAATTAGTTAATAAAAATTAATTTTATAAAATAGTTCAAGATAGAATATTCAATAAATCCAATGAAATCGATATTTTAAAATATTTCTGAATTTCATTCATTTTAAAGATGCTTAATTAGCAATCGTAGGAATTTCAATCCCAAGATTTAAAATCATTTCAAAACAAGAAAATTTTTGGCTAGCCCTTCCTTTATATATTTTTAATTGATTGTAATCTGCATAAAGCGCTTTTAAAGCGTATTCCATATAAATATATTTGTACAATGTTGTCCTCCAAACCCCTTCAATCCCTACATCAAGACCACCATATTGAAAGTCGGGGACATTTTCATTTCCTAATATTGTGTTTTGCACATGTGGATATAAAAAACCAGCTCCGCCTTTTAATAAGATAGAATTATTAAAATATTTATTAGAAAGCCTTGAAACATTACATCTATAACCTATATTGAATAAAAAAAAATTTGCTCCATTATTCAGCTGATATGCCAATACCTGGTCATTCCTGTCTAAAAAGGTATCAACTTTAAAATTATTTATCAATCCTTTAAGATGTAGTTTTTGATTAGGTACAATAAATTTAGTATGATCAAAATTTAGTTCAAATAGCCAATGATTTGTAAGAAAATAGCCCAACCTATAATTATATTGTGGGATGGTTAATGGTTTATTAAAGATTCCAGTGTTCCATCCTGGCTTATCTTTTCCTTGCACTTCTGTAAAAATAAAATGATTACCTAATTCTGGCTGGATAACTTTAATATCACTTTTTGAATACCACTCCTTATTATATCCCCAACTTAAATACAGTTTGCCCTTCCTTATATCGTTCGTCTGACCTTGATTTTCAATAAGTAATGAAAAATAAATAAATAATAACAAAAATCCTTTCATATTAATTTCAGATTTAATTTTTGACCCGCTATGTTTTTGACAATTTCTATATAAATTTCCTTCAATTTTAAAATGTCCATTTGAGTTAGAGTCCCTCCATTTGATAAGTTTAGTATTAAAAATTCACAATATTTTAGACCATGACCTGAGCCAATAATTAAAAAACTAGTTTTTAATTCATGAATCATCTTAAAAAAATATTGTGCTTTATTGTTATGAATGGCCTGTTCAATAAAGATTATTCGTTCATTTACATCAATTTCCCAATTTTGTAATAATTCTATCATAAGAAAATCATCCATATAAGCCATTTGCCTTATATATGTTAAATCAATTGAGGGCTCCATATTCTTGATAGATTTCTTCTATTCTAGGATAAAATATAAATTGAGCTCCCAATTCTGATAATACAAACAAACAAAAGTGATGGTTATGATCTTTATAAATCTTTTGAAAATCCAAAACTTTATCATTTTGTATAATATTCTTCATTACAAATTCTTCCAGACTTGAAGCATGTACTGACCAGATACCATTATTTCCGTTTCCTTCTATTGCGGGTACTCCCATAGATAATTCTTGTTGATGTAAAATAAAAATCGGATACAATGAAACATCTTCTTCCAACATTATCTCTAGAGCTGCATTCAATGCTTTTCGATATCTTCGTAAATCATCTTCAAGTTGCAAAAATTTTTCTATACTCGGATTTAACATCACTGGTTAATATTAATGGAATAATTAATATAAAAGAATCAAGTTTTTCATTACAATTTTATTAATAATGCTATGCTCTCTGTATGATTTGTTTGAGGAAACATATCTACCGGTTTAATTCGTGTTACTTTATAATATCCACTAAACAAAGAAATGTCTCTTGCTTGAGTAGCTGGATTACAACTGACATAAACAATTTTTTGAGGTCCAAAAAGTATTAATTTTTGGATGACATCCTGATGTAACCCTGCTCTTGGAGGATCAATAATAACTAAATCTGGGTTACCATGGTTCAATACTAATTCTTCATTTAAAAGCATTTTTACGTCCCCTGCATAAAATTGAGTATTGTTAATATTATTTATTTTAGCATTACATTCAGCATCTAATACCGCTTCAGGAATTTCTTCAATTCCAATAATTAATTTAGCGTCTTTTGCTAAAAAGATTCCTATACTTCCCACTCCGCAATATAAATCATACACTATTTCCTGACCAGTTAATTCAGCGAATGACCTAATTAATTGATATAGCTTTATTGATTGAAACGTATTTGTTTGAAAAAATGATTTTGGACCTATTTGAAATGTAACATGTTCCATTTTTTCTAATAAATATTCATTTCCAAAAACCTTACAACATTCTAAATCAAACCATGAATCATTTTTTTTCATATTAATGGCATAATATGCTGATACAATATTAGAAAACCTATTTTTTAATTCAATAAATAATTCTGAAATTTGTTCTGATATAGGTTCTGAAATAGATAATACAATCATAACTTGCCCAATTTGATTTGTGCGAATAATCAAATTTCTTAAAATTCCCGTATGTTGTTTGATATTATAAAATGAAATAAAATGTTCAAGAGCGTACGATCGTATGAAATTTCTAATTAGATCTGATATCTCTATTTGTAAATGGCATTGATTAATATCAACAATTCTATCAAATGTTTCTGGTCTATGAAACCCTAATGCTCCAATTAGTTCAAACCTTTTTTCACTTTTTATCTCTTCGTTTGTTAACCATTTAAAGGTAGAAAACGTAAACTCCAATTTGTTTCTATAATTGTAAATATATTCACAAGGAAGAATGCTTTCTATAATCGAAGGATCCACTTTTCCAATTTTCAACATTGCATCTCTTACCAATTGCTCTTTTTGTCGGACCTGTTCAGAATAATCTAATTGTTGCCAACTACAACCGCCACAAACACCAAAATGTTCACATTTTGGATTTACCCTATGCCTCGAATATTTGATTATACTTTCTGTTTGACCAGTCCAGACGCCTTTTCTTTTCCTATTAAGTGATACAATAGCTAGATCTCCTGGAACTGCTCCTTTTGCAAAAATAACTATTCCCTCTTCCGTTCTCCCTACAGCTAATCCTTTATGTGCAATTCCTGTAAAGTCTACTTCAACTTTTTTATAATTCTTTCTTCTCATTTAATTTTACTCAATCTAAATTCTGTTCTTCTATTATTTCGTCTACCATTTTCATTTAAATTATCATCTATAGGATTTGATTCTCCTTTACCAATACAACTTATTCGTTCTCTTAATATGCCTTTATTTACCAAAAAATCACTGACAACTTTAGCTCGATTTAATGATAATAATAAATTATCTTCTTCGCTTCCTATATTGTCTGTATGTCCTATAATTTCTATACTAAAATTTGATTTCTGTTTAATCATTTCATATAATTCATTGAGTTCAAAAATAGATTCATCTCTCAACTTGGCGGAGTTTGATTCGAATAATATATTTTTTAAAACAATGGATTGTACCTCTTCCTCTTTTGTTAAGAACCAGGAAATTTTTTTAGGATAGTAATCTAGATTCAATTCCTGACTGTCGAATTGGTCAGATAATAATACATACTTTGCTTTAGTTATATGTATTCCAAATATACTACCCAAAGGAATAGAAATGAATAACTTCCCATTTATGTCTGTATGATCTTGAAAAAATATATGATTTGTTTGCAAGTTAACTATTTTAATAAGTGCTTTATCTATGGGCTGCAGGGTCAATTTATCTTTCACAGTAATTTCAAAATATATACTTTTATTTGGTCTTAATTCATTTGGTAATTCAAATTGGTAAATATCCAAATTCTTCACTTGATTATTAAGAATAGATTCATTATCACTTACAAAATAGGCAGTGGATCCATTAAAATCAACCCTAAAGGATGATTCATCGTTTGGTGTATTTATTGGATATCCTAAATTTTGTGGTTTACTCCATTGATGTAAACTGATAAGTTTTGAATAAAAAATATCTTTTGAGCCCATCCCTACATGACCATCAGAACTAAAATATAATGTGCTTCCATCCATATGCATAAAAGGACATTCCTCATCCCATATGGTATTTATTTTTCCACCCAAATTTTGAGGTGTAGACCATGAATTATTTTCCAACTTTTTACTAAACCAAATATCTTTTCCACCAATACTTCCTTTTCGATTACTCGTAAAGTATAATTCACTACCATTATTTGTCAAACATGCTTGAGACTCAAAAGATGCAGAATTTATTTTATCACCTAAGTTGACTGCTGTGGACCATTTATTATTTATTTTCTTACTTATATATAAATCGCACCCTCCGTAACTATCTCTTCTGTCACATGAGGTAAATATCAGTGTATTGCCATCAGGCGAAATTGCCGGAGCGCCTTCGTTAAAAACTGTATTAAGTTCTTTTATGGATTGTGGAAAAGTCCAATTCGTATCTGCTTTATATGAAATATATAAATCTTCATTATCGCGAATTCTACGAGTAAAAACTACAGTTTTTCCATCTCCTGAAAAACTTGGTAAAAATTCTGAAAAAGAACTATTCAAGTTTTTTACTAAAAATGGTTTAAAATCTACTTGATGTTGAATTGCTGAATCAGCAAATGAATAAATAGGTAAAAATCGTTTAGCCTTAATTATTAGATCTGAATTTTCTTTTTCATTTAATAAATAAAATTCGATACTTGTTTTTGCTCTATCGTATTTTTTTATCTTATAGAAAGATAAAGCAAGAGTATAATAAATTTTATTATTATAAAAGGAATCTAATTGTAAAGCACTTTGAAAATATCTAATTGCTTCTTCATATTTTTCTAATTCATAATTGATTGAAGCTAATTTGATATATGCGTCGATAAACTGATTTTCTTTTTGTATCGTTTTTTTAAAATATTCTTCAGCTAATTTTAGTTGATTTTCTTTGTATGCTTGATCTCCTTTTTTATAAATTTTTAGAATCTTTTCTGATATTGTATTTATTGTTTTGTAATTTTGAGAAAAGGAGACAAAAATAAAGTTACAAAAAAAAATTAAGATAAATACATATTTCATTGGCATATATTATCACAAAATAAATATTATGATAATTTTATTTCAGCTAATAGTTTGGTTGCTGGTTCATAACCTAATTCAGATGCTTTTTTAAAATCCAAGATATAATCTGATTTTCCTGCTGCCTTTCTCGCTAATCCTCGTTGCATAAATAGTTCTGGATGTGTTCCTTTTTTAGCTGTTGGTTCTAAAGCAAGACTTTTATCAAAAGCTGCCAGTGATTCATCAATTTGACCCAATGCAAAAAAAACTTTTCCATAATTAAACCAAGCCATAGCTAAATGTTTAAAATTAGGATCTGACTCTGTGAAGGTCCTTGACGTAAACAATTTATATTCAAATGCCGCTTTTTCGAAATCTTTTAATTCAATATAGCATATGGCTTTAACCCGTCTCGCCGCCCAATAAATGGGTTGAAGAGCTATTGACTGTTTGGTAGCTTCTTCTAAACAAATAAGCGCCTCCTTAAAATTTTTCTTTACCATATGGGTCCTTCCTAACCCATAATGTGCAGAGGCATTCATTTGATCAAAGGCTATACTTTTATTAAAATCATAAATCGCATCTTCAAAGTTTTTAAGATGGTAATTCATATAACCTCTCTTTTCATAAGCCTGGGAATGCCTTTCATATTTTTCAATAGCCTCCGTCAACATTTTAATGGCTTCTACTTCTGAACCGATTTCTTCAGATTTTCTTTTACCTTCTTGATATAAAGCTATTGTGCTTTTTTCGCCAAGTGGTTCAATATGAGCATATTGCAGGATTTTACCATTATCTGTCATCCAAGCATTAATGACCCCTGAAAATGAAAATTGAGCACAATATTCTAATGATAATATCGTATTTTTCCACATCTTTTCCGAAATATTACCGATAAAACGTCCAAGATTCATGGTAAAGTCCTTTTCAAAAAAGATCTCATCTGAAATTTTGAAGACTAACTCTCTTTTGTGAATTGTCTCTAAGCGTTGATTATATAATTGCACAACTTTTTGAAAACTTCTATCATTTCCAAACTCCAGTTTCCCTTGAATGATAACTTTGTACAATTGTTGTGTTTGCATAAGATAAAATTGGATTATTATAAAAGTTTAATATTTAAATTTAATTTGTTTATAAATTTCAATATTAAACACATTAAATAGAATTATATATGTGTAATATTCTAATAAACAAATTAAAAAAATATATATATAACTAATAAAATTATTATATTGGGTAATTTGTTTTCCAATGCAAATTTCACTAAAATAATTTATAACTCAAAACTTATGTCTTACTTATTTAATGGTAATTTAATATAAACATTAAAACACATGTGTAATCTGTTGATTTAAAGCTGTTTATAACAATTATTAGCGTTCCTCTAATTAACTAATAATGTTACATGGTATTCAAGCAAGATTCAATTAAACTTGAGTTGATTTTTAAAAGACTTTAATACCAATATATTTTTAAGTACGTAGATATTTAAGTTATTTAGCCTTTTTAATTTCTAATTGTTCAGACGTTAAACCAAATCTCCTTTCTCGAGATTGATAATCAATAATCGCTTCGTAAAGGTTTTCCTTACTAAAATCAGGCCAAAGGGTTTCGGTAAAATAGAGTTCGCAATAAGCCAATTGCCATAATAAAAAATTTGAAATCCGATGTTCCCCACTAGTTCTTATTAATAATTCTGGGTCAGGAATATTTGCAGTATTTAAATATTGAACAAATTGCATTTCATCTATTGGCCCTTTTTTATGCTGTGTGTCAAAGTCTGTTAACATAGCATTTATTGCAGAAATTATTTCCCATCTAGAACTATAATTTAATGCTAAAATTAAATGTAATCCATTATTCATTTTTGTATCTAAAATGGCTTGTTTTAAAACTTCTTGTGTTTTAGCAGGAAGTTTACTCAAATCGCCTATTGTAGATAATTTGATATTATTTTTTGTTAAGGTTTTTAATTCCACCTTTAATGTTTCGACTAATAAGGACATCAATCCTGTTACTTCAGCAATTGGTCTATTCCAATTTTCAGTAGAAAAGGCATACAGACTTAGGTATTTGATTCCCATTTCTGCACATGCTTCCGTTACACGGTGTACCGCTTTAACTCCATTCTTGTGACCAAATAATCTAGGTTGACCCGTTTTTTTTGCCCACCGTCCATTCCCATCCATTATTATCGCGATATGGTCTGGCAATCGTTTTAAATCTATTTTATCTTTCATTTATTGAAATCATCAAGTAAAGATACATAACTTGAATTAAAGCATAAACTTTGACTGCTTTTTATAATTTAATTAAAACGAAATGAAGCATATCACCAGGTAAATTACTATTCTAAAACTAATTTTGAATTTAATAAACTTCTAAGATTTGATATGATTTATTCGTTTCTTTGTATTGTTAATTCTGAATTAAAGGATGTACCATATAATACTTTGTTTTTTAACTTCTTTCATGGTAACTTTTATTGCTATTCCTTCAATAATTAGAATCGCAAAAGTTAAAAAACTAACTGATGATCCTGGGGAACGTGGATCTCATAATAAAAGTGTTCCTACTTTAGGTGGAATTGGACTTTTTGCGGGTGTAATATTTAGTATTATTTTATGGACGCCCTTTGAAGTTTTTGGAAATTTACAATATATCTTATGTGCTTTTGTAATCATCTTTTTAATTGGTGCAAAAGATGATTTACTTCCATTAACTCCCTACAAAAAAATGATCGGTCAAACGTTTGCGGCTTTTATATTAGTTTTTAAAGCAAACATTCGCATTACTAGCTTATATGGAATTTTTGGAATAACTCTTTTGCCCGAATGGATCAGTATTCTACTTTCTTTATTTACTATTTTAGTTATTATTAATGCTTTCAATCTACTTGATGGAATTGATGGATTTTGTGCTAGCGTGGGCATTCTAATATGTATAACTTTAGGATTTTGGTTCAAAATGACAGATCAAATTGTACTATGTATTATAGCTTCAGCATTATTAGGGTCATTAATGGCTTTTTTAAAATTTAATTTAACTCCGGCTCAAATATTTATGGGTGATACTGGATCTATGTTAATTGGTATAATTTGCTCAATTTTAGTTATTCGATTTATTGAACACCCGAATATATACAACGAGTTTAATTTTGAAATCAACGCCTCTCCTGCCATCGGTGTTGCTTTACTTTTTTTGCCTCTTTTTGATACTTTACGCGTTTTTATCGTCCGTTTAATACATCAAAGATCACCATTTAAAGCAGATCGTCAACATGTCCATCATATCATATTGGATTCAGGCTTAAACCATCTTCAAACAACAGCACTTTTATTGATTATTAATGTTATTATTCTTGGAATTATTGTTTCCTTGCAGTTTCTTGGCAATTTAAATTTAGTCATAATCATTCTGTCTTTCAGTTTGTTTTTTGCCATGTTTTTAGAATATTTAAGAATTAAGAAAAATGTAGGTAAACAAAAAATTTAAACATGCTAATCAAGCTTATTCTAATTTTTCTTGGCGGTGGTTTAGGAAGTTGTGCACGCTTTCTAATTGTTTATTTGAACCCTAATATGATAAAAACTATTCCAATAGCCACATTAATTGCCAACGCACTTGCATCATTTGTTTTAGGAATCTATTTTTATAACTTTAAAACAAACCCTAATGAGGCATGGATTAAATATTTCATTATGTTGGGTTTTTGTGGTGGCTTAAGTACATTTTCTACTTTTTCCGGAGAATTAATGGAATATATTTGGAACCATCAATTTTGGCATTTTTTTATATATATTCTCCTAAGTATTAGCTGTTGTTTGATCTGTTTCTATTTTGGCTTTGAAATTAAAAGAACATTAAATTAATCGAGATATTGTATATTATTATAGGTTCAATTTGAACTTCTATAATTATTTTTTGTCCTTGTTTAGTTATTAATACATTGTCAATTAATATTTTTTATATATTTGCAAAAAAATAATATGAATCAAACTGCCACTCATTTAGAATTTAAAGTTAAAGACATAAAGTTAGCAGAATGGGGACGCAAGGAAATTGAACTTGCAGAAGCCGAAATGCCAGGGCTAATGTCATTAAGAGAAGAATATAGTAAATCCAAACCTTTAATGGGTGCTCGGATTGCCGGTTGTCTACATATGACCATCCAAACAGCTGTTTTAATTGAAACACTAACTGCTCTTGGAGCTGAAGTTAGTTGGTCTTCTTGTAATATTTTTTCTACGCAAGATCACGCAGCAGCAGCAATCGCCGCTGTTGGAATTCCCGTTTTTGCCTGGAAAGGAATGAACGAAATTGAATTTAATTGGTGTATCGAACAAACTTTATTTGCTTTTAAAGGAGGGCTTCCTTTAAATATGATCCTTGATGATGGAGGTGATTTAACAAATTTAGTGCTTGATAAATATCCAGAACTTACAAGTTCAATTAAAGGTATTTCGGAAGAAACAACGACCGGTGTGCATAGATTATATGAGCGAGTAAAGAACGGAACACTTCCTATTCCAGCAATCAATATTAATGATTCCGTGACAAAATCGAAATTCGATAATAAATATGGCTGTAAGGAATCATGTGTTGATGCTATTCGTCGTGCAACTGACATTATGATGGCTGGAAAAGTTGCAGTTGTTGCTGGATATGGTGATGTTGGTAAAGGTTCCGCAGCTTCGCTTAAAGGAGCTGGTTGTAGAGTTATAATTACTGAAATTGATCCTATCTGTGCGCTTCAAGCTGCTATGGATGGTTTCCAAGTTTTAAAAATGGAAAATGCTGTCAAATTGGCTAATATCATAGTTACTGCAACAGGAAATTGTGACATCATTACTGAAAAATATTTCAGATTGATGAAAGATAAAACTATTGTTTGTAACATTGGACATTTTGATAACGAAATTGATGTAGCATGGTTAAATACAAATTATGGAGCAACAAAAGTTGAAATTAAACCTCAAGTAGACAAATATACTATTGATGGTAATGATATTTTACTTCTTGCGGAAGGACGTCTAGTTAATTTAGGTTGTGCCACAGGTCATCCATCATTTGTTATGTCAAATTCATTTACAAATCAAGTTATTGCCCAATTAGAATTGTGGAATAATTCCGATGCATATGAAAATAAAGTCTATACCTTACCAAAACATCTCGACGAACAGGTTGCTAGGCTACATTTAAGTAAAATTGGAGTTGAACTTGAAGAACTTAAAGACCATCAAGCTAAATATATTGGAGTCAATAAATCTGGTCCATTTAAACCTGATTATTATCGATACTAAAATCAACATATTGTCTCCAAGGAATAAAGCCGCTTTGATTAATATTCAATGCGGCTTTTTTTAATTTGTATTTTATGCAAAGTAATAAAACCTTTTATTTGTTCCTTTACTTTGGCTTATTTAATACAGTTAATATAAATGCCCAATTAAGTTCACGTATTTTTTTTAAACCATCAGATTCGTTAAATCACACCAGAATTATATTAGCTGGCGCTTTTACTTTTAGTACATATTCAACTTTTTCGATTGGTCTTTATCATGCATGGTATAAAAAACACAACTTAACTAAATTTCATAATTTTAACGATTTTGGAGAGTGGCAACAAATGGATAAATTGGGCCATTTATTTAATGGTTATTTTCAAAGTGACTTATGCTACAATGGGGCCTTGTGGACTGGAATCAACAGGAAAAAAAGTCTGTGGATAGGAATTGGAATCAGTCAATTATTTCAAACCACAATTGAACTTTTTGATGGTCATTCTATGGACTGGGGTTTTTCCTGGCCTGACATAGCTGCAAATTTGGTTGGTTCAACATTTTTTTTAGGTCAAGATCTCCTTTGGCATAAACAAAAAATACTTTTAAAATTTTCAACTTTCCCTACAAAATACTCACAGAATCCTCTCGTTAGAGAAAGAGTTAAAGAAATCTATGGCACCCATTTATTGGAAAAATTGCTTAAGGACTATAATGCCCAAACATATTGGCTTTCCTTTAATCCAAATTTATTTGCTGCAAAGCTCCCTTGGCCTCAATTTCTAAATTTTTCAATTGGATATGGTTCATCCGGATTATATGGTGCTTATGAAAATGCATGGATAGATAATCAAGGTCATTATATCAATCTAGACGCTCAGTCAAATCCAAGATTACACCAATATTATTTTTCTTTTGATTTGGACTTAAGAAAAATTCATGTAAAAAATCATTTTTTAAAAACAAGTCTTAAAATTCTAAATATTATTAAATTTCCATCACCAACCCTAGAACTTAATTCGAAAGGGGTATTAAAAGGACATTGGCTCTATTTTTAAATTTATAAAAATCTATTATAATCTTTAACTTATGAAAAAAATTATCAGCTTAAATGTAAATGGCTTGCGATCAGCAATTCTAAAAGGGTTTACAGCCTGGATAAAGGAGAACGATTTTGATATTATTTGTTTACAAGAAATAAAAATGGATAGTTCTTACGCAGATCCTGATTTTTTTATAAATCAGGGTTATTATTCTTACTGGCATTGTGCAACAAAAAAAGGCTATAGTGGAGTAATGATCTTATCTAAAGAAAAAATAAATAATATTTTCATAGGTACAGGAAACCCTGAATATGACCAGGAAGGACGGGTAATTAGAGCTGATATTGGAGATTGGAGCATAATAAATGCTTATTTTCCTTCAGGTTCTTCAGGTGAAGAAAGACATGATTTTAAAATGAAATTCATACAAGATTTTTATCCTTGGATTAAAGAACTCTTATATATTAGAAAAAAAATAATACTAGTTGGCGATTATAATATTGTACATCAAGCTATTGATATACATAATCCCGAAAGAAAAGACAATCCTAGTGGGTATAGACCTGAAGAACGAGCTTGGCTAAATGCTTGGTTTTCTGAATTATTTGATGATAGCTTTCGAATTTTATTTCCTCATAAACAAGAATTCAGTTGGTGGAGCTACCGCGCTGGATCATATCAAAAAAACAAAGGCTGGAGAATAGATTACCAATCTATTTCTAAACCCTTTTCAGATTGTGTTATAAATTATAAACATCACCACGATATTCGTTTTTCCGATCATTGCCCAATTGAAGGAAACTATAATTTAATTTAATTTCTTTAAAATTAAGTATCTCTATCATTTCATTATATTAACAATTTTAATGTTCCACAATAATCTTGTAAATAGAAGTCTTTACTCTGCATGAAATAAATTATACTAGATATAGATTTTGGCAATAAATATTTGCCGTAAAATTCTTTCACATTCAATAGATTTGAAAATTTCCATGATTATTGAGTATGTTGACATTAACCTAAAAATCCATTATCTTATTAGTCTTTGGACACTATCCAATAATAAAAGGAAACCAATATTGATCTATTACGGGGCAAAATATTTAAGTAAAATTAAAACATCTCTAAAAATTAGAAAAGTGAAGATCGTCTAGAATATTTTATAAAAATCATCAATTCTTTTAATTATTGTCTTTTTAGACACTTCTATTCATTAGTCCCGTCATTTTAGATAAACTTATTTGAAATTTTAGTAAAAAAGTATATTTTTGCACTCTAATAGTAAAATTACTCTTAGAATTAGTATTAGGCGTGGTAGCTCAGCTGGTTAGAGCGTGCGATTCATAATCGCAAGGTCGGGAGTTCAAGTCTCCCTCACGCTACTCTTCAGATCCTTATATAATGAATCATAAGGATTATTACATATCAATAAATTAACTTCTCCTTTTAACAATCTTTTAACTTTGACGAATACAACTCTTTATTCTATGAACAGTCAAATTAAAAAAAATTGTTATGAACCTCTTATTATGTAAATATCGACTCTATTCCATTAATAATTTATTTGCCCTCTTTATTGTTTTATTTCTAATGTCTTGTTACGATAATCGTAATTTTAAATCTGTTTCAAAATCCACAAAACTTATTGCTTCTAAAGAAACGATTATTAAGAAAAAGGTAAATTATAGTTATAAGTCTAAAACTTTACTTTCATCCAAAAAAATTCCAACTATTATAAATGATTCCATCAGTATTTCTGAAAATAAGAATAAAATGGATACTGCCAAAATCTCCGTTGTTTCTAATCAAAATGAAATAGTAATAGATTCTTCTGAGTTAATCAACATATTAAATTCCAACAATTCAAATATTGAAATCGACACTTCGGAATTAATATTACTTTAAATATATTTCAAATAAATAAAGTAGAGAAAAATCCTTTAAGATTTATTAATTATTGCAATTATTTTTTTTAATGAAATTATATTGGTGGAAATTATAAGAATAATTGCTCCATAAAAAAAAGAATTTCTAAAAATATATAAATTATTCTGCCAAAATGGATATGAAAAATTTATATTTAAAACAATAAGTATAGATATGATTAGCGTAAAAATTAAGCTCAACAGTGTAATTTTAATCCATAAGATATTTTTAATTTGCTCCATCTTAAATAGTAACAACAATAATTCAATTCTAATTTTTTTATCGTTTGGTTTTATTCGATTGACTTCTAAATAAACTTTAAGAGCCTTTTCTAATAATTTTTCTTCACGATACATTTTAGCTTTCAAAATTAGCGCTTCTATGTACAAATTTTTTAAATAAGAATTAGTAATTGGATAAAATATAATATCCTCAAGAATTTGATCAACAGTATCATGAAAAAGTTTAGATTTACCCAAAAAAAGTAGCGCTTCTAAATATATTAACTTGATTTCTAAATATTCATTAAATTCTAATTGTCTTATTTCATTAAAATATTGAACATAAAAATGGATAAAATCAATATGTCTTTGATTAGACTTATGTTTAAATTTGTTAAGTAATAATGAACTTTTAATATTTTGATTAAAGAATTTATTCATAATTTAATGGATACAGTATGGGTCTTGAAGGAACGGCATCTAATTCCATCGGTGCTGTTTGCAAAAAAAGTAAATAAACACCGTCTGGAACTTCATCTGGTACATAAATTAATTCTGTTATCGTGCAGTTAAGTGCTCTATCATCTTTCCAAAAAGAGCGATGAGCCAATAATAGGCCGTTGTCTTCTTCTCGATCAACTGAGGGTATATCTACTAGTAAATGTTTCACATTTTTTGAAACAATATAGTCCATCGCTTCTTTTGAAAAATATATCGGGTTGGTACCTGAATATTTTTTTGCTCTTTTTAATATATCATTAGGTAACGTTCGTATTGATAGTGTTTGTACATTCAAATCATTAAGTATAGGTTCTAATGTTTGTTTTTCAATAACCAGGTCTCCATTATTTTTTTTTTCGGGAGTAATACTAATCAAATGATTAATAAAAATATATTCTTTTAAAATATTATTTACTGAAATTATTTCCTTGGTCAGGTGGCCGATACATTCTGTGTGTGTTCCATTACCATGAACATTCAAAAATATATTATTAAAATTAACTGGACCTCCCTCAATTACGGAACCTACAAAATCTCCAATTCTAACTGGTTCAGATTTAAAAAAAGGAGCATAAAAGCAATTTACTTGGTCCAAGGAATCACTTAATGGAATAGAAATATCTATTCCAGCTTTTAAATTTACCTTATAATTCTGCTCTAGAATTTCTACATCGATATTCATAAACGAACATTAATTTCTCTGGTCTAAACCCCAATTTAATTTTTCATGTATGGTACGTAAAAAACTTACTGGATGCAATTGTGCTAATCTAATTTTAAAATCTGCCTTTTTTATTGCCAATTGATGTTCAGAACTAATGGTTTCTTTTCTTGAATCCAAAGTGCATAAAAAATTTTCAGTTCTTCCTTCCACTTCAAAAGACAAAATAGAATGATCCGGGATAACGATTGGTCTTACATTTAGATTATGGGGTGCTACTGGAGTAATTACTAAACTGGCCACATCAGGAAAAATAATAGGTCCACCACAAGATAAAGAATAACCTGTTGACCCGGTTGGAGTAGAAACTATGATACCATCGGCCCAATAAGAATTTAAAAAATCCCCATTTACATAAGTATGAATGGTTATCATTGAAGAATTATCTCTCTTGAGAATTGTAAAATCATTCAAAGCAAAATTAATCTCTCCAAAAAGCAAAAAATTACTCTCTAAACTAATTAAACTTCTTTCTTCAATCGTATAACTCCCATTCACTAATTGATATACTGCATCAGGAATAATCGTTTTATCGATACTGGCTAAAAAACCTAACCGTCCTAAATTAATTCCAAGAATAGGGATGTTGCTATTACGTATAAATGTAATGGCTTGCAAAATAGTACCATCTCCACCCAAAGTAATAACAAATGTTGGTTTAGCTTCTACAATATCTTGATATGTAGACCAAGATTGTTGGTGTGTTTTAATGATGTCAATTGGCAATTGATCTAGATAATCTTTAAATATACAAACATCAAATTGATTGATTTTTAAATGATATAGAAGACTTTTAATATGTGTTATGTCCTCCACCTTAGCTTTTTGACCAAAAATAAACACTTTAATCATAATGCCGAATTAAGGTGAACAAAAAAACCTCCTTTGGCCAAATGATTCAAAGAATAATTCATTTGTAGCATAATGCCATTGTTAATTGTTAAATCGAGTCCACAAGTTACACTATATATAAATTTATTTATTAATGAATTTGTCTGATAATAATAAGGCTCATTAAAATATGCTCCTGTAGTGTTAAATCTTAAATCTAGTTCTGATTTGATTTTAATTCTTGGTTCTTTAGCTAATAGTTTAAAAAATGACTTTTTATAGTCTAATATAAATATTCTGATGGCTTGATCCACTATTACATAGTCCGTTCCATTTAGTATATAGTATTCATATCCTGGTACGATATGACGATTGTTATCTAATGTTCTATATATATAATAAGCTGGTTTAATTCGATTTAATGATTCCTGACAATTGATTCTTGATAATAAACTTACATTTCTATTAATTGCTTTTGCATTAATAAACTCCTGAGAAAAAAAAATATAATTATTCCCTTTTTCAAATGGTGCGACTATCGTCTCTATTGTCGTTTTAAATTTAATTCCTCTTTGTGGCCTTATTCCAATATCAAAACTTGAATATATAGAATTTAGATTTATTTTAAATTTATCAAACTTATATTTTGAAGCTAAAAAATATTCAGGATATAAACTAGCTAAACTTTCCTTTATTTTATTATGATATAGTCGAACTTCTAAACTATGTGTCCAATTTGTTTCATCTCTATAATAATATTTTAGGTTAAACTCCCTTCTAATTAGCAAGTTATCATGGTCGTTTTGAAGAAAAACAAATTTATTTGCTAGTGTTTTTACATCAATTTCTTTATAAGAACTATATAATAAACCAAGCGATAGGTTAAAATTTTTATTATTAAAGAAATATGGGAAATCATAAGATATTTCATACTTATCAGTATAACCTGTATGAAATTTTATTTTAAGTTTATCACTTCGTCCTGTCAAATTATAATGCAATATTTTTATTCCATAATTTATTCTTTTAAATGAATGTCTTTGATCCACCCACCAAATATTAATATTGGGATCTGCTATTTCCGCAATAATTGAAGGAAATAATAACCAATTTTCATCTACTATAATATCAATTATGACTAAGCATTTATCCTCAAAATATATTTTATATTTTACTGCTACATTTGAAAAATTAACCAATCTACTTAGTTTAAATTTTATATCTTCTAATTTATTGCCAATTCTATTTATTGATATGGTATCACCTAAATGAAGATCACATTCCTTTTCAATAACCCAAGATTTGGTTTTTTCATTTCCAATAATATTTATTTTTTCAACTTGTAATATTGGACACATTATACTTTGAGAATGAATTTGAATTATATTAAATAATTGCAAAACTAGTAATATATACAATTGACTTCTAAACATTCAAATAATGCATCAACTCATTATATCGTTCCTTATGTACACTTTGGACAGATTGTTTTGAAAAAACATTAACAACGTCCATATCATATCTTATAAAATCATTAAGTATTGATGTCGGATCATTGAGATTTATTTTTAGAGAAACATAAATTTCATTCATATCTTCTTTTTCTGAAACAAAACTAGATAATATCACAGCTTTATGTTCTTCAACTATTTGAGCAATTTTTTCCAAAGAATAGTCCAACTTTCTCATTGAAAGCAATATGATACATCCCTGTTCTATCTCTATAATATTTACTAGATAGAATTTGACTAATTCATTTTCTGAAATACATCCTATAAATTGGCCCTCATCAGATATTACTGGAATATTGTTTAATCTAAATTGTAACATTTTCGACCATATTTCAAAAATAAAGTCATTAGTTGAAATATATTGAAAGTCTGCTTCTATAAATTTTTTTATTGCTTCTTTGCCTTTGTGCTTACTCAATCTTTGCCAAGAAACCATTCCAATGATTTTTTGATCTAGTATAACATATAACTGTAACACCTTATATTCCATCATCTTTTCTAATGCAGTGTCAATGCTATCATTTAAAGATAATGGTAATATATTTTTTGAAATTAAAACATTTGCCTTCATTTGAATTCGTTATTTACTATCTGTTGAAAATAGGAACCATATGCGTTTTTAGGCTTTTGCAATAGAATTTCTCTTTCTAATTTTAACTCTTCAAAGATCTTATTCTCCCGAAGATCTAGTTTTTCAATTATCTCATTTGTTAATTTATATTGGTTTTGTTTAAATAGCTCAAATTCTGGTAACACTCTTATAAACGCTAATGATTCGTGTGTTAATATTTTATTCCAGTCTTTAAAACCATTAATTATAGCTTGATTTAAATGCTCAAACGATTTTTTTGCATTTTCACTTAATGAATAAGCACATGCTAAATAAAAATGACAAGATATATCATTAGGTTCTTTTAATATAGCATTCTGAAAGGATTCAATTGCTGGTTTCAATTCATAATTATTAAAATGTTTTATTCCAGCTTGCTTAAATGTTTCTATTTCTTTACGCTTCTTATATTTTTCAAAAATAGATCCTGAAGTTTCATTTTCATTTTTTTGATCTTGATCTAAGATTATATACCTACCTTGTTTATATGTATCGTTTTTAGCATTTTCTCTTCTATTTCCATATCTATCCCTAAAATTTCTACTATTATATTTTCTATCAAATTCAATTTGATCCATCATTAAATATCGATATGCATCATACCATCCCCAAAGTGTAGAAAAAGGAAATCCCAATATGTTAATAAATTTTACCCAAATATAAATACCAATAAAAAATAAACCGATTTCGGTTTGTCTTAAATAAAATCTATGTACACCAAAAGTACCTAAAAAAACAGCCATCAATATGGCAATCCATTTATTTTTCATCTGATATAAATTTAAAACTTAATATTGCTATATCATCAGGAACCTCTTCATTTCCTTTATAATCCATCAAAGTCTCCATTATTAAAGAAGACAATTCCTGAACTGACTTTTTCTTGTTTTGCAAAATTAATTCTTGCAACATTTCTGTTGTATAATTTTCGGCTAAGTGATTTTTTATATCGACCAAACCATCTGTAAATGCAACTAAAATAGTATCAGAATCCAAATCTACTACGCCTTCATTTATTTCTGGTAAATTTTCAAAATGACCTATTATAGTACATGTGGCTTTAAGTTCATAACATTGATTATTTTTTATAAGAATCGGTGGTATGTGTCCAGCATTTACATAGTATAATTTTTTTTGTTTAATATCTGCTACGGCAATAAAAAAAGTTAAATACTTTTCACCTTTAGTAATTCTTAAAACAGTTTCATTTAATGCAATAACTAAAGTTTCCAAATCTCTATATTGTTGACCTAAATTCTGTAAAAGTGCTTGAAAATTTGCCATGATCATTGCAGCTCCTATTCCTTTTCCCGAAACATCTGCAATACAAAAACATATTTTTTCTTCTGAAAACTTAATAAAATCAATATAATCTCCTCCAACCTTAAAGTGAGGTCTATATATATTAGCTAATTGATATTGTTTTCCAGATGGCATTTTTTCAGGAATCAACATTTTTGTTACTTCTGTTGCAAATTCCAACTCCTTTTCCTGCGTTATTTGTTTTCTTACCAATCTTTTATTCTCTAATGCAACAGCGATAATATTTGTAATTGAAGTTATAAATTGAATATTATTAAAAATATCATCTCCTCTTTTTACTCCATTAATTAATGAATATGCTATTGGGTCCTTTTTATGATAGACTGGAATTATAAATTCGAAATCTTGCAAAATAGGATGGTCTTCTTTTTTTACAGTGTGTAATCTAGAAAACTTAATAAACTCCTTTGGGAGATCTAATAAATTTTTTGTTGCATTGAGATTTGATGAAACAACTAAGGACCACCCATTATCTTCTCTAATATAAAGTGCTATTTTTTCAATACTTAATTCCCATGTAAGAAAATTTTTATACATGCTAAGTAAATCTTCTTGGGGAAGATTCTCATTTATAGCTTGAGTAATATTCAACAGAGAAGTAATCTGAAGTTGTTTAAGACTTAATTCATTTTCCATTTTGGAAAGTATACTCTGCTCCCTGCTCATAAACTAGTTCCTGTTTAATTTAATATCTGTTCTATCCCTAAAATGATTAGTTATTATCTGAAAAGACAATATTAGCAAAACTACTACAATTGAAGGTATTATAGCTTGAATAATCTTGCCGCTGAAGGCTAAACTATATTGTTCTTGTAAAATATTCCCTAGTGTTGGTATGGGTGGCTGCAATCCCATACCTAAAAAAGATAAACCGGATTCTAAAAGAATAGCTAAGGCAAAGTTTGAAGAAGCTTGAATCCAAATAGGTCCTGAAATATTGGGCAAAATATGAAAAAACATTACCCTAAGGTGTGAAAAACCCATTGCTTTACAAGCTTGAACAAAATGCTGTTCCTTATAATATATAACCAAGCCCCTAACCAAACGCGCTACATCACCCCACATAGTCAAGCCTATAGAAATAAAAATAGAAATCATATTTCTACCAAACGACATTAAAATAACGAATGCTAACAAAATAGTTGGTAATGACCAAAATAAACTTATGATTAAGGAAATGAATTGATCTGTCTTTCCTCCAAAATATCCTGCTAATAAACCTAAACATATTCCAATAATTAAGGAAAATAACACCGCAACTGAACTTACAATTAAAGTATATCTAACACCAATTATTAACCTACTATACACATCCCGACCGTATCTATCAGTTCCTAAAAAATATCTTATACAACTCTTGTTCTCATTATTAATATTAATTTGAGGTTTTTGGATAATTTGCTCTCCATAAAGCATAATTGAAAATAATGTTTGTTTTGAAGCATCTATATTATTATTCAAATCATAACAGGTAACAAAACCTGGATTCTTAAGAGAAATTTCTGGAACTTGAGTATTTGCATAAATTGTTTTATCAGTACAAATTAAATATCCAAAAATTAGACAGCAGGTGCATAAACATAAAAAGCAAATTGAAAAAATGTAAATAACATTTTTAGAATGATTAACCACTAGCTATTTAGTTTTGGATTATTTAAATGTCGTTCTTTATCTCTTATTGTTCTTAATTCCATTTTACGTATAAATACTTCTTCTAAATTTATATTCATTTGATTAGATAGACATAATGTTACAAATAATATATCGGCTAATTCATCAGATATTTTAGATTTAGCATTGAGCGCATCTTCATTTATTTTAAATGACTGGTCTCCATAAATTCTTGTTATATATCGGGCTAATTCACCTACTTCTTCCATTAATATTCCCAGATTAGTTAACTCACTATAATACCTTATTCCATAAGTTTTAATCCAAGTATCTACTTCTATTTGTAACTTATTCATTTATTCCTTATTTTTTGTATCAATAAAAATTGTTACCGGGCCATTATTTAATAACTTCAATTGCATATCCATTCCAAAAAGTCCACTTTGAATATTTAATCTACATTTCAATCTGATTTTATCTAAAAAATCGTGATAAATTGTTTTTGCAAAATCTGGTTTTGCAGCTCTAGTAAAACCAGGTCTTGTTCCCTTTTTTGTAGATGCAAATAATGTAAATTGACTTACCACCATGATGTCCCCTTGTACATCCAATATAGATAAATTCATTAGAGCATTCTCATCTGAAAAAATTCTCAAATGGAGAATTTTATTAATTAACCAATCAATATCATTTGGGGTATCTGTTTCTTCGATTCCTAAAAGCAATAATAAACCCTTACTAATAGACGAATGTACATTATTATTTATACTAATCTCAGTGTAATTTACTCTTTGTATAATAACCCTCATTCATAAATTTTAAACAAATATAAATTAAAAATATTTATAATATGAAAATATTTTTATTCACATTTATTGTTTTTGATATATTTAAAGATCTAACTATTAGACATAAAATTTTTAATTTTTGGACATAAAATTTTTTAATATTATAAGTTTTAAACATTTTTTATTTTTTGAATCTTAAAATAAAAAGTTACATATAATTTATTTATAATATTAAATTTAGAATTGTTAAAATTAGATAAATTACTAACATTTATATTAGTAAATTTTACTAACATTTTTTTATTAACACAATGAATAAAAAATAGTTAATGTACTGTAATATAACAATTTGTCTTAGTTGTTAATGTTTATAATCTGTTTATAATTTATATATCAATAGGTTATACACATACTAACACTACCATTATATATTTAATAATTATTTATATATTTTCTTTTAATATAATATAGACATCTAATGATGTGAATTTTTTTTTTCATATAAATTGATTGATCTTTGAGAAATATTCTGAAACACATGATATTTAAATCTGTAAAAATTTGGCTGTTAGTTGGTTTAATAATGATTCTTTTTCAAATTATGCTGGGAGGAATCACGAGATTGACTGGTAGTGGTTTATCAATTACAAAGTGGGATATTGTTACAGGTATTTTATTTCCTATTTCTGAAGAATCTTGGAATTATCATTTCGAATTATATAAAAAAACACCTCAATATAGTAAAATTAATACGGGAATGAGTTTGGATGATTTTAAATTTATTTTTTTTTGGGAGTATTTACACCGTTTATGGGCAAGATTTATGGGTTTAGTTTTTGTATTGCCTTTAATTTATTTTTTGTTTAAAAATAGAATTGATAAATCCTTAGGATTGAAATTGAGTATTACTTTTATATTGGCATTATTTGTTGCCTCATTAGGTTGGATCATGGTGGCAAGCGGTTTTGTTAATAGACCTTGGGTAAGCGCATATAAATTGAGTTTTCATTTAATTGCTGCAACAATATTATTGGGTTACCTTTTATGGACCTATTTAAATTATAGTTATATAAAAGTTGTTAAAAATAAAATTAATTTGTTTTATTTAGCTTTTTCTTGTTTCATTTTTATACAATTGTTTTTCGGGGGTATAATGAGCGGTATGAAAGCCGGATTAGTAGCTCCGACCTGGCCAAGTATTAATTCTTTATGGGTTCCGATGGAGGTTAAAGCTATATTTACTTATGATAAAGAAATGATAATTAATTATGATGAAAGCTCTTCTTTACCCATTGTTGTTCAATTTATTCATAGAAGTTGTGCTTATATTATTTTTGGTTTTGTAATATATTTAAACATTTTTTATAATAAGAATAGAAACTATTTTAGGGCTAATTTAGGATTTTTAGGTTTAGTTCTTGTTCAGATTATTTTAGGTGTCGTGACATTAATAAATTGTATTGGTGAGGTTCCGTTGTTTTATGGTGTTATGCATCAAATGTTTGGGATATTGTTATTTTGTTATAGTTTATTGATATTATATTTTTCTAAAAATAGATGGTTAGTTTAAGTTTAAAATTGGAATTCGTTATTTTTTGACTGTATGATGTAATTTTTTTTAATTTTGTAGTAAAGGAAATATAAGTGAATGGAATATACAATTGTTGAAGAAGGAAAATTTAAATATATTGAGTCACAAGGAAGTGGTCCAGTTTTAATGTTGCTACATGGACTTCTTGGAGCATTGAGTAATTTTAAAGGTATTATAGAAGCCTTTAAAGATGATTATAAAGTTGTTGTTCCCATTTTACCTATATATGAAATGCCACTATTTCAAGTTTCTGTAACGGGACTTGTAGAATATGTTGCAGAGTTTGTTAAGTATAAGAATTTTAATGCAGTTAATGTATTAGGGAATTCATTAGGTGGACATATTGGTTTATTGTACACTTTAGCGCACCAGGATAAGGTCTCAAGTTTAATATTAACAGGCAGTTCAGGATTATTTGAGAGTGGAATGGGTAATACTTTTCCAAAACGCGGGGACTATGAATTTATTAAAAAGAAAGCTGAAGATACATTTTATGATCCAGCTATTGCAACCAAAGAATTAATTGATGAATTGTATAATGTTGTAAATGATAGAAATAAAGCAATTAGAATTGTTGCAACTGCAAAATCTGCAATTAGGCACAATTTGGGAGATAAACTGCATTTAATTAAGATCCCGGTATTGCTTATTTGGGGTAAGGAGGATTCTGTAACACCACCTTTTGTTGGAGAAAAATTCGAAGAATTGTTGCCTGATGCCAAATTGTATTTAATTGATAAATGTGGTCATGCTCCAATGATGGAAAAGCCAGATGAGTTCAATGAAATATTAAAATCATTTCTGGAAAAGAATACTTAATTTTTTTTTACCTTAGGCAGCGTTTTAAAAGAAAAGTGAATCTTACTATATAGGGCTGCTGCTACTTATGGAAATGGATAATATCATAAAGGGCTGTCTTAGGGGAGATCGAATCTGCCAAAAGGCATTGTACGATCTACTTTCAGGGAAGATGATGGCAGTCTGTATGAGGTATTCTAAGCACCGAATGGAGGCAGAAGACTTGTTACAAGATGGTTTTATAAAAGTGTTTTTAAATTTAGATCAATATAAATTTGAAGGGCCTTTTGAACAGTGGGTTCGTAGGATAATGATAAATAATGCCATTAAAAAGTACCATAAAAAAAGTAATCAATTTGAGAATACTGGATTAGATTCAATGGTTGAGCAGGGTGATACGACAAATGCTGTTAACGATTTGGAATATGGTGAATTAGTAACAATGGTTAATTCTTTACCAGATGGATATAGGTTAGTATTTAATTTGTATGCTATTGAAGGGTATAATCATGGTGAAATTTCAACATTATTAAATATTGAAGAGAGTACTTCAAGATCGCAATTAGTTAAAGCTAGGAAATCTTTACAAGAAAAATTATTAAAAAGTCAAAAAACTAAAGTATGAATGATATAAATGGTCTTGAACATTATACAGACCAATTATTTAGAGAGAAATTGGTAGATGCGGTTGAGCCTACACAAGATCATCTTTGGGAGGGTATAGTGACAGCTCTAAATAAAGAACAAAATAAAAATAGAATTTTTAGTTTTGGTTGGATATATAAATTTTTGGTTAGTTTAATGATTTTGAGTCTAGGGGCCTTGGCTTTATATTATTTTATCAATAAAAATAGTTCTAAAGATGAACAGAATAAGAAGGAACTATTTAAGGAGGCAAGTTTCATTCAAGATAAAAATTTGACTTTTGAGTCAAAAACGTATAATATTAACGAGTCTAACAATAGTTTAGAGTCAAACAATTTTAATGTAAAAAATGAGAATAAGGTAGAACAAAAAGAGGATTATAGTCAATTTAGCAATGTTAAAAAAATAAGCAATAAAAAAATTAAAGTCTATAAGGCGGTTAATAGGAATAAGGAACAAATAATGGTTAGAGACTTTTCGGTTTTAGGGTCAGCAAATGAATTAAATGAATCGAAAAATAATAATGCTAATTTGATTAATGAGAACCAAGGATTATTTACTGGAATAATAAGTCAGCTTGAAAAGATAGATGATAAGGTGAGTTTAATAGATTATTCGGCAAATTCTCCAAAAAAGATGAAATTGACGGAAGAAAATCCATGTTTTGTTAAAAGAGAGACCCATAATAGGTATTATTTTGATGCTTATTATACTCCAGAAATTTCTCAAAAAAGAATTAATTCAAAAAGTGAAACAAGTATAAAATATGCAAATGAACGAAATGGATCTGAAAGATATGTAAATGCTTATTCATTTGGATTGGGCGGTTCTATAGTTTTTCCAATGGGTCTTTCATTGAGGACTGGCGTTAATTTTTCTACAATTAAAGAGCGTTTCGAGTTTGTAAAGGAAAGGCAAACAAAAAGTGTAATTATTAAAAATCCTCAAAACGAACCAATTGATACCATTACAGAAGAAATCATTATACCTGGACATATATATAATAGATATAGGTTTGTTGATATTCCAATTACCGTTGGCTATGAAATTAATTTAGCTGATTTTAAGTTTGCTGTAAATGGTGGCGTTGGAATTAATGTAACTACTAACCATGAAGGAAGCGTATATGGACCCGACATCATGAAATTACTTTCCCTTAAACAAGAAAATGAAGCCATTGCGTCAATTTATAAAAAGAATGTAGGTTTAAGCATTATTGGTAGTTTTGGGCTTAACTATAAAATAAATGACCGATTTATGATTTTAGCAGAACCGTCAATTTGGTATTATGTGGGTTCTATTGCAGAATCTTCTTATGCATTAACTCATAAGTATATGCAAGTCGGACTTATCGCAGGAATTAGATATAGAATTAAATAGCAGTAAGTGTACTGTTTAGTAAAAACCTGCAATTATATTGCGGGTTTTTTTATTGTTTATAATATCCTTTTAAAAAATTTGAGGTGTTTAAATAGTTGGTTCTCCTTCATTCCCTGTCTGTGATTTGTTCCACGTGGAACATATGCGGGTTAACTACCATTGAGTAATATATACTAATTGGTTACTTTGTGTTGATTTATCCAATTTAGGATGTAACGAGAAAATGATTGGAGGATATAATTAATGTTTAAGTTAATCGAGCTGCATGTAGAGGACTTCTTCATGTAAGATTAAGAGGTTGCGATGAACGATAAAACACCTTAACAAATGTTCCACGTGGAACATACAAAAATGTAAAGTCTAAGATCCCGGTAAATACATAATATGCGCTTTACTCTATATAAATTTGGAAGAAAAGGTGAAAAATCTGGATGGACTTATATTGAATTCTCTGAAGAATTTATACAAAACATAAATCCAGGAGTTAGAAAAACATTTCGAGTTAAAGGCAAAATTGATGCATATGAGTTTAATGGACTAAATTTACTTCCTATGGGAAAGGGTGTATTTATCTTGCCTATAAATCAAAATGTTCGTAGGATCATAAAAAAGAAAGAAAATGATACAGTTGAAATTGAAATTAATTTGGATATGACAAGTTTTGAATTAGATAAAGACTTTGTGGAGTATTTGGAAACAGAAAAAAATGCTTTTAATTTTTTTAATACGCTATCCAGATCTCATCAAAATTACTTTTCAAAATGGATTTCATCTGCTAAGAGCCCAATAACTAAAGCTAATCGGATAAGTGAAACAATTATCGCATTATCAAAAAAGCAGAATTATTCAGAAATGATACGTTCAAAGAAACAAGCTAATTAGTTTTATTTTATAAAAGCTGGACTAATGAAGGGGATATAAAAAAGTACTTTATCTTTACTAAAAATTAATTTAAATTGTCAATTATAAAATCCTTAGTTAAGGAAACAGCTATATATGGGTTGAGTTATTCCTTAAGTCGGGTTATCAATTTTTTATTGATCACTACCTATTTAACACATCGTATATTTATTAATCATGATGGTTATTTTGCAATATATCAAGACATATATTTTTATATTGGACTCTTTCTAGGAATCTTGACGCTCAGGATGGAGACTACCTTTTTTAGGTTTGTTTCTGATCAGAAATATGATAAAAAGATATATCCACTTGCTTCTCAGATGGTTTGGTATGCAAGTTTAATATTTTTGATAATTTGTTTTATATTTTTTGATTCAATAAAAGAATTTTTAAAATATCCTCATTTAGAAAAACATATTATCATTGGATTATTTATAATTGTATTAGACGTAATTGCTTCATTACCATTTTCAAAATTAAGATTTAAGCAACAAGCTCGAAAATATGCCTGGATAAAACTTGCATCTGTGATTTGTAATATCCTCTTAATTTTAGTTGTTTTCGAAGGTATAAGTTTGATTCAACCTGAATTTAGACCGATTGACCAATTATCTTCAGATAAACTATATTATATTTTACTTGCAAATTTATGTGCCAGTTTACTGACCATTTTTCAATTAAGGCATGAATTATATGAAAGCTTTATAAAAGTAGATTGGACTATGACTGGGTTGGTTTTAAAGTATTCTTGGCCTTTGATTATAGTCACTACTTCATATTCGATTATTTTAAATGGATACACAAGTTTTCTTAAATATTTATTACCTGGTACAACTTTAAATAATCTATCTAATAGTGATGGATATGCTGCTGCTGTGCGTTTGGCCGTCATAATGAATTTATTTGTTACAGCATTTAATTATGCTGCAGAGCCATTTTTTTTTAGGCATGCAAAAAACAAGCAAGCACCAGAACTCTATGCCAAAGTTTCATTATATTTTGTAATTACTTGTTGTTTTATATATCTAATTACTTGTTTATATATTGATGTTTTTGCTCAATTACTAGGTCCTAATTATAGAGGATCCATACATTTAGTTTCTATATTATTAATCGCAAATATTTTTTCTGGTATATACACTAATTTTTCTTCATGGTATAAATTAACTGATAAAACATTAACAGCTTCAGTAATTAGCCTCTTGGGGTTATTATTAAATATTATTTTATATATAATATTGATACCTCGTTTTGGTATAGATGCAGCAGCATGGATTGCATGTTTAACGTATTTATTTATTACCATTTGTTCCTATGTACAAGGACAGAAAAACTTTCCTATTCCTTATCCATTAATTCGTATGAGCCTGTATTTGATCAGTGTAGTTGTAATGGTGTTTCTATTGAAAGAAATTTATAATCTATTTCAATTTAGTTTTATAGTTTCTTCGTTTTTTTCTTTAATGTGTATTGTGTTTTTTTCAATCTATATATACATCAATGAAATTAAAAAAGTCAATTTGATTTTTTAAATTGATATTTACCAAATATACCGATAGTTTTATTTTTAGAATCTTGTATAACAGAAAAAGAAGTACATTCGACTAAATTAGAAAATAATATTTCGTTATTTGGAATACTAAAGAATGAAGAATTAATACCTTCATTATTATCTCGACGACTAGAGAAAAGATTTGATGTTGTTTTAAATGTTCTAAATTCTGAAGACCAAGGCACGATATTTAAATTAGTTGCAATTAATTGTAGTTTAGGGCTTCTCTTAAGATATATTGCAAATGAATCTAAGTAAAGAGTAAGGCGTTGAAAATCACGCAATGTTAGCGGGGGAGGTGTATTACAAACACCAATGCAAACACTATCTTTATTTTCATTTTGTATCGTACATAATAATATTGGTTTGTTTTGGTAATTTAAAGTATCAACATGAATAAAGGGCAGTTTTGAATAAATCCCTTTACCTAATGGATCAACTCTAAGTAAGGTTGTTTGGTAAGGATATTTTGTTTTATTTTTTAATCCAAAGTCTACCCAATCTGGAGTTAATTCCTCAATGCAAATTATGTCTGGATTTAGTTGTTGAAAAAGAAAAACATTTGAAGTTAAATCTTCATTTCCAAGTGTAGGGTTGATAAAAACAATACTAACTGAGTTGAAAGATTCTTCATTGGAAAAACGAATTGAAGAATTAAAAGAGGTTAATAAAAACAAGGCAATTATTCCACAACAGGAAAAAGAAACATAAAGTAAATGGGTTAAATTGAACATCAAACAACTTATCCCAAAAAACAGACAAAAGTACATCCAGTAGATTGCATAGGGAGATATTTTTTTGATTAATATAAAATCAAATGGAAGTACAAATAATAATGTAATCAAACAAATGAGTATTATTGCAATCCATTGAATGGATGATTTATTAATTGAATTGAAAAAAGTATTCATTAAAAATGACAAATATTTTATTTTAGTTATTATCAACTTTAATATTTTCCCTAAAATGCTTTTTTGATCCATTCGGATGAATCAAAATAAGATTTAAAATATAATTACCTGAAAAAACAGGTTTATTCTTGTTGTCTTCACCATACCAATTAATAATATCATGAGTACCAATTAAATCTTGAGACAGCGTTTTTACAAGAAATCCAGATAAATTGTAAATTTCTGCATTTATTTTGTAACCTGCCAAATCCAAATTGAATTGAATGGACAACACATCTTGAAAGCCATCTTGATTTGGACTAACAGTACTATTTAATATCTGATATAGTTTTTGCTTATCATTTAAAAATGAATCAATAAACTGACTATTTTTTAATCCAGGACTACCATAATCAATTTGCTTTGATGCTGATTGCCAATTTTGTGCTTTATTAGAAACAAATGATGGATTTATTTTCTCTAAAGAAATACCTTCTATTAATGTTAACAATGGATTATGCCATGTTTTTTCATATGAAAAGGAATCAATTAACTTGAATGAAGTCTTATTAAAATATGCTAAAACAAGCGTTCCCTTATCATCATCTAATACGGGTAAAGAGGATTCTAGAATTAAAGAAGAATCAGAATTGGGATAGGATTCTATTGTGTTTTTTTTATTTGATGTAAGTGCCAAATAGGTGTGAGGATAAATCAATTTATCAATATTAATTTTTATCCAATTGTTTTGCCATGCAGGGTTGGAAATATATAATTGCTCTAACGATAATAATTTATTACTATTATTGTAAATTTCAACATAATCTGATCCACCACTTTTAGGATTGAATAAAATTTCGTTCCATAATAAATCATTATATTCAGGAATCGATGGCATTTCTATTAATGTATTTACAGTAATCATTTTATTGCCAATACAATCTAAAATATTTTTTAATGTAATGGTATAAGAAACACCATGTATTAAAGGCTCATCTAATAGAATAACTACTTCATTTTTTGTAAATGATATTAAGTCGATTGAAGCAACAGAACGTGATGGAAAAATATTATAATTCAATGCATTGGTAGCGCTATTTATTTCCAAGACTTCATTAAATTTTAATTTTATTTCCCATTCGCTTAATGGAATAGCATCTATTAATATTGGACCAGTTGAATCAATAACATGAGTTGTATATGAATTAGGCGTACCAGGTGTTCCGCCAATTAAACTGCTTGATGGCCTCCAAACAAATTGTCCTTTACATGTTTGAAGGATATTGGTTAATTCTAAACTATATCCTCCTTCTTTTTGGGCTGATGTTTCATACCAAGAATCGGAATAATAAATTTCATCAAGAATTTCATCATTTGAATTTTTGAGGATTATATAATCCCCTGAGTTATTTAAACTTGGAAAATTATTTAAACCAATAACAGAACCAAACAATTTATAACTACTTGTATCTTTAGTTGGACAACATATAATAATTTCATTCGGATTGATTATATTATTAGAAAATTGAGCTTTTGAGGAACCACCATCTGAAATCGATAGCCCTTGCAACTTTAATTTTTTATTAGTTGTGTTAATTAATTCAATAAATTCTACTTCTGGTAATCCAATTGAGGGAGAAGGGTCAGCTAAAAATTCATTAATTAATAGATCGCCAATAATTGGGTTTTCTATTTTTTCAAAATTAAATGGTATGGCTTTTATATTAAAATTGGAATTGCCTTTTAAATCTTGTATATTATGATATTCAAGGACATACATTTGATTTGAAACAAAAAACTTCGAGAAAGTAAGTTCATACATAGAATTTGATCCATTCAGAAAAATGATTGAATCCGGATTTCCAATGGTTGGTACAGTATAATTTGAAACTAATAATGAAGATAACAAATCAATGGGTTCATTGAATTGAATGAGTATCTTATTTTCAGAAATTGCATTTGCAGAAATAATCTCAGGGGCAGAGGTATCAATTCCTGAATGATAAATGAAGATATCATCAAAAATAAATTTATCTTTTCTTGTTTCAGTATAGTTACACTCTAAGCCAAACAGGGCATTAGAAATTTGTACAGAAAAGGTATCTAGTATTAGTTGTTCAAAATTAAAGTTAGAGCCTCCTGAATAATCTGTTTCAACATGCCAAGTTGTATCCGTAGCTTTATTTATTTTAAAACGGCAAATAGCTGGATCATTAGATAATTTGCCTATAGTACCTGAGCCAAGTAAAATAGTATTAGAATTATTTTTGAGAAAGAATTTCCATTTATCCAAATTTCCCGTTTCTCCAATTTCGATGAAATAAGTAGAATTAATTAAAGGTTGAGATTGATCCATTAAAAAATAGATTCTGACTAGATTTGAAGAAGAGGGAGCAAATTGTAAATTGACAAAAAATTCCCATGTTATCAAGTTACCTTGATTTTGGTATGGTCTAGAGATAAATGATTTCCCGGCAGAAGGGGCTTGTAAATTTAGCTGGTGCAAATTATTTATTATAAAATTCGAAGTATCTCCGGACCATTCAAGTAAATTTTCTTTATCGAATGTTTCTTTCCACTGGCCGAAGCCAAAGCAAGGTAATAATTCAAAAATTATCAGGGAAAAACGTAATATTTTATACATACCCAAATAAATTTAGTAAAAATACATGAATGTTATGGAAGGACAAAATTATTCTTAATTTGTATACCATTGCAAATTACTACATCGAGCTGGAGGAAAATTGATCTTGGATTCCAAGTTTAATATTTATCCAATCTCGATTTAGATTAACATTAAAATACCTTATGAAATATGATAATTTCAGAGAATTATTTAAATCAAACAATACTGAAAAAAGGATAGATTTATAAAAATGAAATGAAATAGACCTATTCGATAATTTTCATTTAATTATATAGAAGATTTTTATAGTCAAAAGAATTAATTCTAAAAATATCATTAATATACATTAAAAAAAGTGTAATTATTTATGGGGTTCATCATAAGAGGTTTGTTTTTGTCATCAATAAGTCAATTAATATTTAAAATGTTGGCAAAAACACGTTATTTTTACTTTTAGCAATCGACATTTATAATGCCTACAATTAAATTTGTTCTAAATTGTTAAGATTCGAATAGTTACATTAAAGCAATTATATAAAATATTTTAATTTTTGATATTATAATATAATTAATTTTAAATTTGATCACTTTCGATATATAAACTATGTAATTTCTAAAAATGAAATTTAATAACAAATATTTTATTCGGCTGATATTAGGTACCATCATGTTACAATTTTATAGCAGCAGAAGTATATTCGCCCAATTGAAATGTTGTTGTGGAGCACCGGTAGAAATTGATTTGCCGGGGCTAGATTTTGAATTTGACCCCTACCCGTTACCCTTAGGTTTTATTCCATATACAGCAGTTAGTTCTTTCGGTCCTTGGATTGTAACTCAAGGAGCAGTCGACCATGGAGACAAAGATTACTGTGGTGGACTTAGTTCTGGTAATCCAAATGGTCCTTCGACTTTTATGGATCTATATGGTTCTCCACCAACAGGTGGAGCTGCGGGGACTGTAATATACCCACTAACAGGGCTTATTCCAGGTAACACTTATTATATTGAATTTTGGTATGCAACGTTTACCGCAAATGGAAATTTTTCAGCAAATTTAAAAATAGAAAATGGATCATGGTTAAATGTTAGCTGGACGGCAAATAATCCAGGAAATGTTGTGTGGTTGAAGAAAACATATTCATTTATAGCCAAAGCAACAACTTCCGTCTTATCATTTACGGATACTGGATCAAGCTCTTCTATAATTCACATTGGAATGTTGTTAGATGACATTAAAATTTTTTCTTGTCCAGGCGATCAAGAAGGACCAATGGTCAATAATCCACCAGAGGATATTGAAGTTTCATGTGATAAAGAAATACCAATAATTCCAACATTAACATTTTCAGATAATTGTGATGTAAATCCAAAAGTAAGTTTTACAGAAAAGATTGACATTATAAATCCATGCTATAAAAAACTTACTAGAACATGGCGCATAGAAGATGCATGTGGTAACATCAATAACGAAGAACAAATCATTGACATCATAGATAAAAATCCTCCCCAATATGTAAAGTTACCAGAGACCAAAACGGTATATTGTGAGGAAGATGTGATTAAAGAATTTAATGATTGGATTAAATTGAATGGGAATGCAATTGCGATAGATGAATGTGATAAAGTGAGTTGGAGACAAGTAATTAATCATACTCTAAATAAAAGTTGTGATAGTGTCAGGGTGGAGTTTATAGCAACAGATCAGTGTGGACAAGAAAATCAAGAGAGTGCCTATTTTATTGTGAGAGATACTGTAAGTCCAAAATTTGTTATCAGACCACAAGACAAGAATATTGTATGTAAGCCCAATAAATTAGACTCATTAAATGTGTGGTTACAAAATTATGGCAATTCAACAATTGGTAAAGATTGTGATACTGTGATTATGAGCTATCGATATGATGGGGATAAAACAAAAAACCCAATTCATGTAATGTTTTATACATCAGATAAATGTGGAAACATAGATAGCAGTATGGCAAGCTTTAGCTATAGGGCAGGAAATGATACATTTCAAATTACAGATTATTCTTGTAGTTATGTTAGAAATTCAAAGGATACAATTATTTATCATACTAGTGAATGTGATAGCATTGTAATCACAGAAAGGATAAAAAGAAACTCAGATAGTATCGTTTTAATAAGAACGACTTGTGATTCGAGTCAAAAAATATTAGATACCATACGATTAACAAATGTAAATGGATGTGATTCAATTATATTTTTACAGTATAACTTAGAAGCCAAACATCAAAACATAATTAAAAAATATGATTGTCAACTAACACAACATCAAACGGATACCATAATATTGCAAGGTCAATTTTGTGATTCATTAATCATCACAGAACATATA
>JBGAVH010000034.1:0-43893 GCA_044228225.1 Saprospiraceae bacterium
TGCATTTATAAATCGAAATATATAGTCTTTTTCTAATATCTGCAAGCCTTTTTTAGTTTTTCACCAGACCCTAATTAAGTTAGCTCATATTAAAAATTGATATAGAGGGTTAGAGTTTTCCAAATGTAGTTGGACTAGAGCTTTATTTTTAAATTTATGATTTTTATTTTCCAGATGTTTTAACTTAATCTTTAATAAGGCCTAAAATCATTTTGGTATATTTGTGTCAAATTACATGATTTTTGTTTTTATTGAATACTAATACTTTTAAAAATAACACTTAAGGCGTTTCATTCGTTGTTTCTATCTTTTTATTATTTCTACTCCATTCACTCCACGAACCAACATATAATTTAGGTATTTCCATTTCAGCATAATCTAATGCTAGTAAAGTATGACAAGCCGTTACACCTGAACCACAATGAACTATAATATTTTCAGTTTTTTTTTCTCCAAAAATCGGTTCATATATTGTTCTTAATTCAACGGGTTTAAGAAATAAACCGTTTTCATCTAAATTTTCAGTAAATGGTATATTTATGGCACCTGGAATATGGCCAGCAATTAAATCAATAGGTTCATTTTTTCCTTCATATCGTTCTTTGGATCGAACATCAACTACCAAATAATTCAGATCATGAGAAACTTGTTCTACTTCGTTAATTTCTATTGTTGGTAGATTCCAATTGCTTATATGATAAGTTTCAGAAGTGCGATTAATATATTCTACTTTTGAACTCATTGGGAAATTTTCATTTTTAGCGTGATTAAATCCACCGTTTAAAACTTGAACTTTATAATGTCCCACTGACTTGAGCATCCACCAAAATCTGGCAGCTGCATTTGAACCATTGTTGTCGTCGTATACAATTACATGTTTATCTTTTGAAATTCCTAAATCGACCAATGTTTTTGCAAAGGTTTCTATTTTTGGCAATGGATGTCGTCCACCATCTGAAAAGTCACTTTTTATGTCTGCTAATTGAGTATTAAGATCAATAAAAAATGCACCTTCTAAATGTTCAGCTTCGTAGTTTGTTTTAGCGTTTACACTGTTGCTTACATCGAAAATGAATACGTCAGAATTCTTATGTATGTTCAATAATGATTCCACTTCAATAATTGGTGATATTCTCATATTTTTTTCTATTTATTATTTCTGCAGGGTTGTTCTACTAAGTGAAGCCTAATTGTAAACACCAGGGATGGGCGACCGTCAGGTATTCAATTCGTTTAGTGTATAGTTATTCATTAACTTTCGGTTTTCGTAAATCAATCCGTTAAGGCATAATGGTTTGCACTGATGAAGTGCAGCTGACCTATCTGTCAAAGGTAGAAATTTATATTAAACAATATCGATTTCCATTAAACAAAAATAATGATATCAGCGTATTTTGTCTAGTGGTGTTGGTAGATGCATTTCTACCTTGTTCTATTTATTTAGTAAGGTTTGATTAATATTTCACTAGGAATATTAAGTGAAATAGCAAGCTTTCTAATCATTTCCAAACTCAACTTTCGTTTTTTATTCAAGATTTCGCTTGCTCTGCTTTTTTGCCCTACAATATTTGCAAGATCATTTTGATCCATTCCCATTTGTTCCATCCTGAATTTTATGGCTTCAATTGGTTCAGGAGATTCGATTGGAAAGTTTTCTCTTTCATAGTTGTCTACCAAAATACTCAGTACTTCTAATTCATTACCAGAAGGTGTACCTTTTTTTGAATCAAAGATTTCATCAATTCTTTTCATTGCAGATTGATAATCTTTCCTGGAATGGATAGGATTTATTTTCATATTATATTTTTGTTACATCAATTTTATCATATTGTTTATGGGTACCAATAAACCTAATATAGCTTAACTGATATTCAATGTTTATCTTGACCAACAGCCTATAGTTGTTTCCCTTAATATTGAAGACCACTTTATTATTTGAAACAATACTCATACTTGGATATTGTTTTTTAAGTTCGTTCATGTTTTTCCAGCTCTTTGCACTAATCTCTCGAAACCAAGCCTTTAGAGCTTGTTCGCTGTCTGGATATTTAATCCAAAAATCCTTTAGAGTCTTTCTAGAAATGATTCGCAAATTAAATCTTTATGCAAATATACAAAAGTTCCCGAAATGGGAATATTTATTTTAATTTCACATGATTTGTTTAAAAGTTGCGTTCATTTTTTTATTTAGGCTTGGGTACTTCAATCATTTTTTCATCTATTTAGGCGTCAGTTACTTTACACCGATAATTCCATTTTTGGAATCACTTCGATCAAATCGATAGTGTTTATGGGTGGGCATTTGGAATTACGTGAATTGATATAAGTTGCACAGGCGAATACCAAATAATTGTATCCTGCTTTCATTGATACGGTCTGTTCTGACATTGGAATATTGAAATTTTTATTACATTCAAAGAAGAGAACTTGTTCTAGGTTTCCTACGTGATTATTCTTTTCAAATTGATACTGCATCTTCATTTTATCAAATTCAATATCCTTAATTCCTTGTATAAAAATAGACCATTTAAGTATGTTGTATTGTTTCGGAAAGTTAAATAGAGAATTGACAGCATCACCTTGAATGACAAACTTTAGATCACCATTTACGGACTTACTCCAACTAGGCTTTAACGTAGCATAAGAAGAATAGGGAATCTTAGCATACTGCAATGGATCAAAATGATGAGGTGCAGCAGAGAATAACAAATTTCTTTGGCCTTTTTGGTGGACGACATCATGGTTAAATAAGTGGAATAATCTTTTAAACAAGTTTTGATAGGCGTGCGTATGCAGAATAGCTTTGAATTGAGATTGCGAGCTATACATGTTGCTTGCAACTTTACTTGCCAATCGAAATTCAACGTTCAATGCTCTTGTGGAGGCGTAGCTTGCTTTTGTCTTAATTTGTAAAGCTGTTGGTCCTCCTTTGGTTGACACAATATTCTTGCCATTGAGGGTATAATATCTAAGGTCACCAAGCCGACCAACAATATTTCCTGATTTATCTACGATTGCCATAGGACAGTTTTATATATAAGTATTATTTGTAATATGTTTAGTGATTGGCGGAAGGGCATTCCAATTATAAAACGAATTTTTGATGAATTTGTTATTTGGTAGTTATGATGTTGTCTAGTTTCCTATAGTAGACTACATCTAGACAATATCTAGACAATTATTATTGATACTAAACTATTCCACTACTATGGTTGTCTCCGTCCATGGACGGAGATCTTGTTTAATTTGTGAATGAGGTCAGGTTGATCTTTGGATTCGTTACGAAAGGTTCAGATCAATCGCGGACATTGGTAAGGCGGCTTGCATCATATATTGAAATGGGCTAAAGCCACATTGCATAATAGGGTAATCCTCTATGTTTAATTTTCGGGTTTCGGGATTTCTTTTTTAATGATTTTTATTTGGCTAAAGCCAATTTACAGGATACCGCATTCCTATTTAAAATGATGACTCAATCTTTAATTGGAAACGGAAAGAACCTCATCCTCTGTAAAGAAAAATCGTCTCTATATGAATTCCCCTCCATCTTTAGATGGAGGGAAATTTCTCAAATCCATTACTGCTAATAAATTCATCAAATTCATCCTGAAATGTCTTTTTGCTGTGGTGTTCTTCCTGATTTTTGATATATGTTCTAATCTTATTCAGTATTGATTCAGAAACAGATGCAGTATAGTATTCATCTTGCCATTCAAATTTGTCCTTTGTCAATCCATTTTTGTTTATCCAATAGAATGATTCGCCTTCGATAATTTGCATAACTTTCTGAATAGTTTCATCAACTCCTAGAGAAACGAGACAATGGCAATGGTCTGAATATACGTATACAAAATCAATGAAGATGCCTTTTACTTTAGCATTATCTCTCGTATGATTCCAAACTTTTAATCTTAATTTTTTTGAATCCAGGAACAGAATCCTATTTTTAGAACTCCAAATAAAATGTATTTAAACTTTTACTAATGGCATTTGGCAACTGGATTTTTAGGGTGGTTCAATTTATGATTTTTGTTTGTCGATCGAGTTAATCTTAACTTGAGTGTTAAGAAAACATTGAATTCTGAAATTTTAAATTGGTAAAATAGTTATAATGATTTAAGGATTTCAGTTGCTTGTAGCGTATACTTGCCATTAGATTGGACTAACTGTTGCAGGATCATTTTTGCTTTCGGTATTCCTTTATTGATTTTTAAAAGACATAAGGCGTAATTCCATTTTACTTCTTGTAAAAATTCTAATTGATTATTTTCGTTTAATAAGGCTAAATTAATTTCAGCTGCTTCAAATTGATTTTCATTCATTTGAGCAAGTGCCAAATAGAAACGTGCGATGTATTGTTCAGGATAATGGATCGAATAGTCTGTAAGTATTGCTATTGCTGCTTTGTAATTTTTAGTCTCGTATAATTCAAGTCCTTTTAAGATGGAGTCTCTTGATTCAGCTTGTTGATCAATCATACCATATTGTGATAGGTTTTCTTTTGCTTTGATGATATATTCTGTTTCAGGCTTAAAGTTCAAGGTGAACATTTCATTTGGGTCGGCAGAATTTGTTCTAAGGATTAAAAAAGTAATGATAATAAGTGCAATGCTGGCAGCAACATTATACCAGATTTTCCATTTAAATGGAAAAATGGATGGATTGGCAGGTGGGTCAAAAGAAGTGCCGATTTTATTTTGGTCTGGTGATTGGTTAATGGCTTGAGAAATTTTATTTTTTTCTTCTAATGCTGCGGTATGCTTAATAGCTTTAATTAAATCATAAACATATAATTCATCTTCAGTAAGATTCGAAAAGTTTTTTTCCGGTCCTAGTTTTTCAAGTATGGTTTTATAATCGATAGATTCCATAGTTAGTATTTATAATGATTAAAGCATGTTTTTTTTAAGTTCTTTCATGCATCTGAACTTTTTTACTTTGATAAAATCATAAGTATAATTCATTTTTTTTGAAATCTCATCAAGAGATTTTTGATAATAATAGAATTCAGTAAGCAAGGTTCTACAATCATTACCCAATAGGGCAAATTGCTTAGAGAGGTCTTCTTGTCTTTTGTTTTCCAAGTCCATGCTCTCCACCTCATCATCTGAAATGTTCATCCATTGTTCTGTTATGCCATCCAAATTTTCTACATGTCTCATTTTATTTTTCTTCAATTCCCGTAGCCATAAATTCCGTGAAATGGATAGAAGATAATTCTGCAAACTTGAGCTCAATTGGAATTCGGGTTTTCTGATATTATTCAAAAGGGCAATCAGACTATCCTGAAATAAATCTTCGGCATCTTCCAAGTTTCCACTATTATTTATTACATATCTGGATAACAATTTAAATGATTTCAAATGAATTTCTTTAAATCCTTTTGAATCACCAACATTTAACAACTCCAATAAATCAGAGTCATCTATCATGGATGTAATATTTTTCATCAGTATATACCATTTTACAAGCTAAAGTTACCACCAATCTAGAGGTTTTTATTTGTAATAGCAAAATAATATAAGATTATTTTATTGTTATATATTTAAACTATTGAAAAACAATATGATATATATTATGGTATATTATTAATTTAAATTTATATTAAATGAGATAACGAAGCTATCATTTTGGATATTTATAGTAGATCATAACCTAACTTTGTCAAATGGTATACATTCGTAATTTATCTCTTTTTCTCATTTTGATGTTGCCTCAATTCGTTTTTGGGAAAGGACAACTTGTTGTTTCCCAAAATGTATTGGATAGATTATATCAAGTTCATGGCTATTTTAATGCATCGAGACCGAAAATTGAACTGGTAAAAAACAAAAAGAATGTTGCAGTATACATAAAAAGCAGAAATACGATCCAATTAGAGTTGAGTGCCTATAATTTGTGTATTGCCTTTGGTAAAGATTCCCTGGATGCATTGTCTTTTATACTGGCCCATGAATTAGTCCATGCACTTCAGACTTCTAATGATCTGCCTAAAACTAGTTTTATTGCATATGATAAAACTTTTAAAGGATCATTGGATATGGAACGGGATGCTGATATTCAAGGTGTTTTTATTAGTTATTTGGCAGGATATAAATCGATTAAAATCTTGCCGGATCTAATTGATAGAATGTATGAAGTCTATGGCATTAATGATAAATTAATAAAAGCCTACCCAAGCAAACAAGAGCGTAAATTATCCGCACAAGTAGTTATACAACAGGTCAATGATTTGATTGAGTTGTTTGAATTGGCAAATCGGTTGACTCAAATTTCTGCTTATCAATCAGCAATCCCGTGTTTAGAATATATTTCAAAGTATTATCAAGGTAAAGAAATTTTCAATAATTTAGGAGTGAATTATGTGTTATTGGGTATGAATATGGGAAAACTACAAGGGGAGGCTCTTCTTTTTCCATTTGAATTGGATTGGAATTTAAGAATTAAAAAACCAAAAACTGGAAGGGGTGATGATTTTTTATCGCCTATTGATTTATTGATTCAACGGAAGTATTATCTGAAGGCACAAGAATACTTTAAAATCACCAAGCGTTTGGATCCGACGTATTACTGGAGTGATCTTAATTTATTTGCGATAGACGTTTTACTAGGAAAGTTGGATGTGGCACAAGGATATTATGATTCTTATCTTCAAGCACAATGTATAGCTAATCAGGAGTCAGAGATCTTTCAAAAAATCAAATTCGTCTACGCCATTTTATTGTTTAAAAAAGACGAAATTGAAGAGGCTAAACGTATTTTGAATTTTATATCTACTCAAAATAATCCATATTTATCTCAAATGGCGAAATATAATTTGAATGTTATTACTAATGGCCAATTTGAGTTTTCTTTTAAGTCTTCTGGAGTATGCAGCACTCCGGGTTTTAAACTAGTGGATATACCGGACACTGAAGTCAAATTGACAAAAATCGCTACTATGGAATGGATCGTTATAGATACCGCTTTTCAGATAGAGCGTAGGATGTTGCCGAATTCCATGATATACACTTTTTTTGAAAACAAAGAAAAGTCAATAACCATTCAAAAGATTAATATTTCAAATAAATACAATTTTAATATAGACCCCAACCTTAGTAGTTATTTAGGAAAAGACGAATCAGTGTATCATTGTGCCAAAGATGGCATCGCTTATTTAGTTCGAGATGGATTTTTAAATGGAGTAATCAGGTATTATACGTATTATGATAATACACTTTAATTTAGAAAGAATAGAATAAAGTTATGGCTAATCTGATAAGTTTGTTTTGTTGTAGTCCCATTTGTTTTTACTTTTGCTCTTGTGTTTTGGTGATTGGGCACTGAGCAAGTATATATAAACAGTGTCATTAAGTTAAAAAAAGTTGAAGCTCAGATTGAAGAATAATAAAATTAAAGGTTTTTTGCAGAAATTATTGCGACGTAGGAATCATCCTTGGATACATGCTTTGACGTATTCGGGATTTAGTTTATTGTTTGTTTATTTAATGCATCACTTACCTGTTAATCAATTGTTTATTGACCCATTCAGTGAAGCCATTAAGAGCCATGACATTATGGATGTGGCTTTTTCTAAGTTTAGAGATAAACGAAAAGTATCCTTTGATTCTCGAATTGTAATCATTAATTCAGGGATTACGGATCGCGCTAAATTGGCTAAAACCATTGATATACTCAATTACAGAAAAGCAGCTGCCATTGGTATTGATTTAATTCTTGATACACTGTATAATACTAAGGAAGATAGTATGTTGCAACAAGCAATAAGCAAGACAAATAACATTGTATTTGGATATATTTTTTATGAAAAGAAGGGCTCTCATAATAGTATTAAAGCATTGGGTTCTAATGATTTTTTTATTAAAAATAAAATGGAGGCTTATGTTAATTTAGGTTCCAATGATGGATTTTCAGTAAGAGCCTTTGAGCCGGTACATCATGTTGGTGGTTCCGAAAATTTTTCATTTGGTTTACAATTATCTGCTTTATACGATTCAACGGCGCTTCCATTTGTTCACAAAAGGCATATTGAGAAAGAATGGATTAATTTTAAAAGAGTTCAGCCTGGGTATAGTTCTATGGCTTATCCAATTAATCATGATGGGGTGGTTCATTACAACATGATTCACATAGATCAATTGTTAAATGATACTTTGCAATTTGATTCAACTTATTTCGCTAATAAAATTGTTCTCATAGGATTTTGTGGAGAAACAGAACAGGCGCTTTCTATGAAGGATCGGTATTTTACTCCTTTAAATGAGGAGTATACTGGTAGATCAATCCCAGATATGCATGGCGTAGCAATCCATGCGAACATTATTTCAATGATTTTAGATCGGGATTTTATTTGTGAAGTTTCCCATCTTCGGATCTATCTGTACTCGTTTTTACTTTATTTATTCAACTACTTTGTGTACAAGAGGATGGAGCGGCATAATTTTTTCAGATCGATGCCATTTATACGTTTAATTCAAATATTGGAATTCTTTATATTGTTAATGATATGCGTATTGTTATTGTTGTCTTTTAATATTAAATTGGGTTTTGTATTTATCGTTACAACAGTAATATTGTCTTATGAGTTATTCGAATTGTATGAGCACAAATTTAAACCCTATGTTCAAAGGAAAGTAGATGCTTTTCTTAATTGAGAGGGCTCAGATTTCGATTGATTTTATAGTCCTATTGTCAAATCGTATAGCCCTGCTTTTTTTGACTTAGATGATAACCAATTAGTCTAAAAGTGTATCTATCTTTACATTTCAGTCATTAAACATTAGCAATGAAAATTAAATTATTATTAACAGTCCTTGTACTATTAAATTTATTGCCTGGTTATGGGCAAGAGTTTGCCGTAGTTTTAATAAACGGAGCTGTTAAAGTTAGCAGCAATAATCAAGATGCCAAATCTCTGAAAAGCTTGATTTATGGACCGTTAAATGGAAAGGATGTACTTCATTTACCCAAAAATGCCCAGGTTAAATTAGTTAAAGCTGATGGATCTGTCTGCGAAATCGCCAAAGAAGGAGTATATGAGGTAGGATCACTGTTATGCAGCAAAGCCGACAAGAGCTCACTGGTTGAAAAGTTTGGAAATTACTTTGTAAGTTTTTTTGAAGTTCACCCATCATCAGAATCTAAGGAAAATTATAAAAATAATATTTACGCGATATCCAGAGGCGAACCTTCTATAGTACTAGAATTCCCATTTTCAGGGGTATATCCATCTGAAGCGGATTCTATTGAATTTTCCTGGGCACATGCTTGTGATACATGTCATTATCAACTGAATATATATAATGAGGCATCCAAAACTTTGATTTTTCAGAGTAAAACAAGTCAAAAGAAATTTAAATTATTAAATCCAAAAAAATATTTGAAAGTTGGAATGTCCTATTATTGGAATGTTGTTTCAGATACAAGCAAAGAGATAGAATATTCAAATCGGTTAATTTTATCTGCCAAAGGTGATTATTTGAAGACATTAAATGGAATTCAGAATGATATCAAATCGAGTTTGCCTAAGATTTCTTATGTTCCAAAAACGCTTTTTATTATGAATGAATTGAAAACAATGGATCGGATGAATTATGCTTTATTGTATTCGAATCATGTTAAATTATTATATCCGAAAGATAAAAATTTAGTCAATTTGACTGATCGTTTTTATTTTGACGAATTAAAGCAAAAACTAGCTAATTAAGTTTTTGAATTGTACTAATAACTTATTAACCCAATATATCCCAAATGGTATTTTCAATAAATTATATTAATGCCATAGAATCTGAAATTAATTATGGATAAACCTAATTTGTTACTCCTTCATGGGGCTTTGGGGAATAGAGATCAGTTTCTCAATATCAGTTCTCTGCTGAGTGAGCATTTTCAAGTATGGAGTTTGAATTTTTATGGTCATAATGGGGATCCTTTTGATTCAAATTTTAGTCTGGAACTTTTTGTAGAAGATGTTAAGTTTTTTTTGGAGCAAAACAAGATTCCAAGTGTTAAGATTTTTGGGTATAGTATGGGCGGATATGTTGCGCTGAAATTTGCATCTCAATATCCCGATAAAGTATCTGGCATCATTACCTTGGGGACAAAACTCAATTGGACTCCTGAATTTGCGAAGGGAGAAGTTTTAAAATTGGATGCAGAATTAATTGAGCTTAAAATTCCAAAATTGGCTACTATTTTAGTCAATAGATACTCCGCTAATTTATGGAAAAAAGTAGTACAACAGACTGCTTCATTTTTATATACTCTGGGTCAAGGTAAAGGACTTAAGGATGACGATTTACAGCGTATTGAATGTCCGGTATTGATTTGTCGTGGTAGTGAAGATGTTATGGTTGAACAAAATGAATGTTTGCGTGTAGTACAAAAATTAGCACATGGATGGTACAATAATATTGAAAATGGGCATCATCTTTATGAGCGGTATGACGCACCAGTCCTGATAAATTTAATAAAGAAGGAATTTTTGTAATTTCACTTTACTGTTTTCGTTCTTAAAATAGATGATAACATAGATATCATTAATTTAAGTATATTTATTAGCTAGTCATTTGAATCTACTATGGTGCCATAGTCAATAAATAACTCTTCCCCTGATTTAATATCTCTTGTTGTTTCAAAGTATCTGCCATCGTCTATGGAAATAAGATTAGGTTGATCAGAGTGATTTAAATACAAGGACAAGTCCATTTTCTTAAATCCTTCTAAAGGTACAAAATAATAGGCCTCGTCAAATAGACAAAAATTTTCAATTAATTTTTTACTAGGATCAGGAAGCTCGTTTACTTCTGCAAAAGTTAACTTAATCCAATTACCTTCTTCATCCATGAACATATCCCTGCATCCTTTAGGGATGTTTTGGATAGCAAAGACTCCTATGCCATGCGTAGTGGAAGGTAAAAGCCTAACGTAAGTTTGGTGTTTTAGTTCTGACAATAGTTTTTCTTTTGGGGTCATTGTAAATTATTTTTAAAGTAAAGTAACTTATGGTTTCGTTAAAATAGAATGTAAGTACAAAATAGTTCTTCTGGAAACTGGTATAAAAATAAAAAAGCCTTGCTACGTTAAGCAAGGCTTTTTTTGAAAACTATAATAATTTATTTTTACCTAATTATTATGAATTAAATCATTATTCCAGGATGATCATTCGTTTAGTTGCAGTTTGATTAGCTGCATCTAATTGATAGTAGAACATTCCAGAAGTAGATAAATCATTGTGATTTACACTAACTGTATTTAATCCTTTTTGTCCTTTAACATTATAAATTCTATGAACTTTACCAGTTACATCATAGATCGTCAATGTAGCAGGAGATGCTTCAGGTAATCTGAAGGTAATCTCAGTAGATTGTTGGAATGGGTTAGGTGAGTTTTGATACAATTCAAATACACCTGATGATGTAACTCCGTTTGAGCTACGAACATCTAAATTAACACCTTGAGTATTTAATTGTCCATCATATGCTTCTGCATAAGTAATATCACTTGATATGGTCAATGATTTACTAAGAGCTGCATTATGATTTGCTTTGAATACTAATGTGAATAACACATCTTTTTTGTCTACTGATATCGGATGGTTTGAATTCCAACTGGTTGTGATCATTCCATTTTCAACTTGAGTTAAACCAAAGTTTTCATTAGTTAATTGAAGTTCACTAGCTTCGATTCCAACATATGATAATCCTAATTTATCAAAGTTGATAGTAAATTGGTATCCACTTACATTATTGAATTCATTAGATCTGAATGCAACTTTATAGGTTTCACCAGCTGTCATAAATGTTTCATCAACTTCAAAAGTTAAATTCTCATTTGTTCTTATTTGTACTCCACCTTGTGCATTTGCTGCTGCTGAATGGTTTACGTCACCTATTTTTACTGCTATAAAGTTAGCAATATCAGAAGGTGTTTTTAATCCCATTGTTTTATCAGTGCTGTAGCCCCATGGTGATTTTGGATCTGCAAACGTAGTAGTTGTAGGAATAAAAATCCAGCTTGGTGATTTAGTGAAATTTGGAATCACACCAAGGATTAATTTTCTTGTCTCTGCTATGTCAGATGCAGTTATTGAATTGGTTTTATTTACGTCAGCTGCAATTAATTTATAAGGTGAATTTAAAGTTTCAACACCTAATATATGTTTTTGCATCTTAACGATATCCGCAGTAGTAACACCGTTTAATGGATTGTCATTTCTTCCAGGTTTAATGGTGTAATCCTGAGGGAAAGATAAATCAGGGAATGAATAAGAACCATTCGTTCCAGTAAATCTATTTTTCAATAATTGACCGTTCATATAAAGATCTACAGTCACATTTGCTGCATTTGATCCTTCTTCAGTTTTTAATTCACCAGTGATTCCAGCTAATCCTGTAGGGTTTGGACAAACATTTTGGTTGTCTTGAATGATAACTATAGTAGTGCAATAGTCACGATTTCCTTCTTCATCTTCTACCCACATTTGAACTGGTATACGCAATTCATCACTTGCTTTTTCTTTAATGAAATCTGCACAACAAACTCTAATGCTACGTTTAGCAGTATCGCCGTCGAAATAGAATTTCAATTTATCCTTAGGTGTGCAATTGTCATAACTATTGAAATCTAAATCTTTAGCCCAAACATCAACACATCCTGATGATGGCATAGGAACAGTAATGATTCCAGTTAAGCAATAAGGTGTTGGAGCTTTGCAATCTTTTATTTCAAACAGAGTTGAACAAGTTCCAATATTTCCACAACCATCTTCTACATACCAAGTGATTTTGTGAATACCTATTGGATAAGTTCCACTAGCATCAAAAGGATTATTAGGATCATCAGCAAATGGATTATTGTGATTTACTGGTTTGTCACCTAATGAGAATTGACGTTTAGTTAATGTTCCTACAGTATAGTCAACAGACCCATTATTGAAAGCATCAATTTTGTATTCATGAGATAACCAATCAGCTGGAGTACATGAATCTACTGCAGTAGCAGTTAATCTGATATGTCCAACACATACTTTTAGTTTTGGATCAATAACAGCTGGTTCGCAAACACCAACATTACATGTAACCTCAGGTTTAACTTTGTCAGAAACTTTGATCACCTGAGTGAATTCCCAACGTCCGTGAGTAGGATCAATGTTTGGATCGTATTGACACCAATCAATAACTACCCATTTTCTTAAAATTTTATAACAAGCATCAGGTTCAATAGTGAACACTTCATCAAATGGTTCAATTGCAATAAGAGCACAGTTGTGATCTTTTCCATTCAATATAACAGGTCTTCCAGTTACACTAGGGTCTGTATCAGCACCGCAACCATTTACGTGAGTTCCAAGTCCTTTGCAATCCGGCCAAACGATATCATCAGTTGTGTCGCAGAAATCTCTTGAAATATAAAGCGGATCACAGTTAACTACCCAAATAGTTTGAGTTGCAGTAACTAAGATTCCATTAGGACCTTGAGCAGAAAATGTTCTTAATATTCTACCTTGTCCACATTCTCTTAAGTCATTAACTTTAATTGTTGGTGTAGTTCCACAAGCAGATAATACATATCCATCAAAACCCCAAGTTAAATCATACTTATTATCAGGGTGTGCTGCATTGAATAAACTGTTATAGAAATCACATGCTTTATTTGGTGCAGGAACCACTTGGTTTGGAGCCAATTTAACGTAGCCCGGATATTTAGTATACGGATTTTCTTCGCAGAAATAGCTGCACACGACATCATTTGTAGAAACCTTTGTTCTCCAAGCAACATCATTTACTATTTTTCCAAAAGTAGCATCCGCAGGATCTGTGATTTTGTTTAAATCAAACCAGAACTTGCAACTTACAACGATATCAGGAGGAGCTACAACAGTAGGAATGCCTTTGTTCTGAACTTCAACTTCTATCATACAATCGCTGTATCGTCCAAATAAATCTCCACCAGAGTTCATTCTGCTTGGAGTAATTGGTCCAACACCAGGATCAACATCAAATACTCTAAATACAACTCGAATTGAATTTCCTGCGTCTGCGCAACAGAATTTTACATTGTCATCAAAGTAAGTTTGTGAACCAGCTAATTTAGAATCATCATCACCATTTGCTTTGTTACAAACAGTTGATTCTTTAGTGCTACCATTATTGGTACCATCTAGCTCATCCATACGAATTGCCTTAAAATAAATATGGGGAGCGCAATTATCAAAAGACCCATTGTCAAATGAAGATGCAAATACTTTAGCTAAATTTTCACCAGGAGATTGAGTTCCTCCGATGGTAACTGTAGTTTTTTGAATACACACTGCATTTGGCGGAGTGTTATCTTGAACATCAATTACAATTAATTTTTCTGTAACATTACCACAGCAGTCTTCAGCAACAATATAGGCGTTTTGGATACCAAGAGGAAGATTTACCACAATATAACCTGTATTTTCATTACCCAATACAGTTCCATTCTCTACTCTAATAGTATAATGTACTTCACTAGAGCAATTGTCAACTACGTAAGCAGGAGGAACATCCCAACGACCTTCGCATTTCCAAGGATCAGTATTGACAATTAAATTATCTGGATACAAAACATTAGGTCCTTCATCATCAATGACTTTGATGATTTGGCTATATTCGTCAATCTCACCAGAACACCAATCCAATAAGGTCCAAGTTCTTAATAACTTGTAACAACCAACCGGACCAGCATTACATCCTGGTTTAGAAACATCAATTCTTAAATCTTTAAATGTTATGGCAATATTAGAACAACCAACAGCAGAAGGCTCACCAGTTCCTTCCCACATAACAATTTGATTAGCTGCCCAACAAGATTGAGGATCAGAGTGAGCAGGATAATAAATAGATTTAGGATTTGGGTGACCAGCATAAGCTCCTGATTCAATGCAATTCCAACCTAATAATTTAGGTACTCTAACACCAGTTGCATCAAAAATAGCTTTATCTAATAAATAATCATCAACACATTCAGGTGAAGGACGATAGTGAGCATTTGCATTAAATTTAGAATCATATTTTTCATCACAAACTAAATAGTGTGTATGATTTGGCAAAATTAATCCTGTGAAATTTAATGGTGGAACAACATCAGCTAAATCTCCTAAGTTAACTGTAATGGTTTGTACACAAGTAGATTTATTTCCTGTAGCATCAACTGCAGTCCATGTTCTGGTAATAATTCTGTCGAAACCTGCCTGGCAACCACCTTTAGTAATCAAGTCACTATAATTAACGGTAAATGCACTACAAGCTTCATAAGCACTTGCTTCACCTGCTAATCCAAGTGGAGAAACGTCTTCAAGGCAGCTAAGCGTAATGTCTCTAGGACAAGTTAATATTGGTGCTAATTTGTCTTCAACAAAAGCAGTTCCCCAACAATTATTTCCTGTTGACGGATCCGTAATGGTGATTTTCAATTTATGACCAATTTGTTTGTATCCAATTTGTGGATAATGCGTAATTGGATCAATGTCAATAATCGCATTTGTAACCCAGTCACGAACTACTACTGTAAAATCACCAGGGCAAGTAGAAGAAATATTTCCTTCTAATACCATATCAGGTGTAACTGTTGCTGTACAGTTTTCATCCAATGAAATCTGTATGTTATTGTTACATGCAATGGCACCATTATTGGCATCAATGTTAATTCCGAATTCACCTACTGCAAATCCAAAATTACCTACTGGAACATTAACTGTAATCGTAGTTAATAGACAAGTAGCGCTGGTAGTATAAAATCCATAATATTGTGCTCCATTTGGAGTAGTAACAGGTATTGGGCCTGATGTTGTACCATCATTAGCAGTAGCTGTTAAATTCGCTGTTCCAAAAGTATTTTTTTCCATATAGAAATAAAATCCTCTGGTATTTGCTGGCAAAGTAATTGTCATATTACCACCAATTAATGAATAATAAACATCACCGGTATAACCATGGCTCCAATTGTTCCATCCAACATTTATTTTGGTATGATTCATTGGTCTTGAAAAGTTTATAAGACTAGGGCAATCATAACTAACAGATGCGGAATTCACAAAATCTCCTAGCGTTCTAGGATCATTTGGAAATGAAAACATCGGTAATCCACCAAGATTATTTGGCGGTGCTGCAGTCCCCGGGCTGCCATTAAACACTATACCGGCATTTAATTGCCAGCCAAGTGAAAAGAGGAACAGAAAAAGAAAACTTCGGTGAAGTGTTCTTGAAAAACTTCGTAAGCATAGTTCAATCATACAATAAGATTTAATTTATAAAAAAATTTAACAACACAAAATTTCGAAATAAAAAAATCACTTTCCCTCCGTGATAATTGGATTATCAGTTTCAGGAAAATGAGTTTTGTGAGTTGAGTTAAATTTAGTTATTGCATGAAGTCTGCACGTATCCAAGGTTAATTAGACCTTGTTTCTTTGGTCATTCTTTAAAGCAAATAATAGGTGATCTAAATGAAGATCACTTCAAAATTGCTTTCCATTAATATTAGAAGTAAGTGCTGGGAACGAATGATGAATACGAATAGTGAATCATCAAACAAACATGTGCAATTGCTTCTGTTACGCTGCAATATGCATACATGTGTCAAGAATAACCAAAATATATTTTACATATTTATATTGGTAATGCTTAAGTGTTGCGGTGACAAATGTTAATACATATACACCCCTAAAAGTTTTTTAATATGAAAAAGTATTATATTAAATATGTACGTAATGAAAGAAGTACCTATAGCTAGGTAGATTTACGTCAATTTATAATGTGGAGATTTTATTCTTTGTAACAGAAGCAATGATAGATTATTTCTCCGCAAATACATAGAGTAAAAACTGTGCCAATTATTATCAATTCAATAACGATAGACTGTTTAATGAAGGATTTTTTTAAATGAATATATATAATTTAGGTGGTGAATTGATTACAAATTTTAGAAATATTTAATATATTCAATGCATTCTTGTATTTTTGCGACCTTATGCGGAATAGATACTTTTTGAATAAGGATCAAACTCAATTATTGATATTGGCATTGCCTATTATTTTTGGTAATTTGTCTCAGATGTTGCTCAATATCATTGATGCTTTAATGGTTGGCCAATTGGGCTATAAGGAGCTGGCAGCTTCTTCCTTAGTTAATAATATTCTCGGAATTCCATTTGTAGCCTGTATTGGATTGACTACAGCTATTTCTCCTATAATAGCTGAATATCGTGGAACAATGAATAACGCAGCATGTGGGCGATTTTTGAACAATGCTGTTTTTTCTGTGATCATTATAAGTGTTTGTATAATATTTGGAATTCTTATTTTTGGAAATATCATCTATGGATTAAGGCAAGATCCTGAAGTAGCTAGTTTAGGTAAGCCCTTTTTGAATTGGATGACCTGGTCCATACTACCTATGATTATCTATCTTTCTGTCAAGCAATTTTATGATGGGCTAGAGCAAAATAGGTTTCCAATGATGGTTTCACTTGGTTCTATTTTCTTAAATACATTTCTGAATTATATTTTGGTATTTGGTCATTGGGGATTTCCTGCAATGGGTTTAGAAGGTAGTGGTATTGCAACTTTTATTACTCGTTTAGTAATGGTCGTTGTGTTACTCATACATTTTTATCAATTTGTTCCATTCAAATCATATGATATTTTAAATTGGAAATGGTCTTCAGGTTTGATTAAAAAATTTCTAAAAATTTCCTTGCCTAGTAGTTGGCAATATACGAGTGAAATAGGTGCATTTGTTATTTTAGCGATAATAGTGGGGTGGTTTGGGGCCATACAACAAGCTGCGCATCATATAGCTATTTCCATTGCTGCAGCAGCATTTATGATTTCTATGGGATTGTCCTCAGCAGGAAGCATAAAAGTTGGCCAGGCATTGGGTAGTGCAGATCTTTTGTCTGCAAGGAGATATGGGTTTAATGCACTTCTGCTCGCTTTTTATTATGCATTATTTATAGGAACGCTTTTTGTTTTATTTCGTAATATAATACCTCAGGCTTTTACAAAGGAACATGAAGTTATTTGGATAGCTGGCCAATTATTATTGTTTGCAGCAGCTTTTCAAATTTCAGATGCGCTACAAGGAGTTGGTATTGGAATATTACGTGGAATGCAAGATGTTAGATTGCCAACTTTATACACTACAATAGCTTATTGGGGTATTGGGATTCCATTGGGTTACTTTTTGGCAAATACTTTGAAGTGGGAGGTATATGGCGTTTGGACGGGATTTATTGTATGTCTTACGGTAATGGCATTTTTACTTATTGCTAGATTTAATAAGATTACATTAAGATAAATTTCATGGGTATATAATTATTTTAGATAATAATAATTAAAAATTATTTTCTGTTGCTATTTTATTTGTATCAATAATTTTATAAAGCTGTTCTCCATAAATGTAGGAATTAATTTCCTTAATGTATGGTCAGAGATGTACTTTGTACAAATAATTATATTTAATTGGCGATATTGATTTGAATGGCTTGCAATATTTTATAACCAATATTTAATTTTACGAAATCATTACATTTGAAATGTCAACTTAGATTGAGCTAAAGCCAGAAATGAATTTAAATTTAACAGGAAGATCTAAAAGAGAACATAGAAATAATGTAAAAAGGAATTGAATTCGTAAATACTTATGTTAATTGTTTAATAGCATTATTAGAATTCAGTATCATTAATATTACCAAAAGTAAAAGTGATCGGGGAAGGAATCGAACCCTCACCATCAGAGCCGAAATCTGATATTCTAATCCGTTGAACTACCCGACCAATTACTTATGATTTGAGCCATTTATATTAACTCATTTAATAAAAATGGCTTATTCTGCCGCAAAAGTAGTCATTCTTTTATAATTTTTCAAAAAAGATAAAATTCTTTGTCTTTTAACTGGGTCACATTGCCCTTTGGTATGTTAGATTAATAAGTAATTCTTATATTTTTTTATTTGTTAACTTTATAAAAAATGGGTTTAAGTTGATTGAAATATGATGTATTTTATTTTAAAAAATCGGTACAACTTATGCATTTATAGCAGCTATATTTTTTAGATATGCATATATTCAAAACATAAAATGGGATGATTTATTTATGGCATTTATTCCTTTTGAGATAATTTTTTTTTTTTGAATTTTGTTTATTTAAGATTATATGAAAAGATCAATTTTTACTGCTTTAGAAATAATTTGAATATTAAATCGGATTACATTTTATGGATTGGTTCTTCAGGCTTTTGTTGGTATCTTTTTTTGTTGGCTAAAGCCAAGTGGCCAAACAACTCGGGTTCATAAATGTCATTTGATTTTTTTTTCTTAAATTTGCAAAAAAATAGGAAGATGGAGTTTAAGCATCATGAAGTAGAAGAGAAGTGGAAAGTATACTGGAGCCAGCATGGCACCAATAAAGTTGATAATGATTATTTAAAGCCAAAATATTATATTTTAGATATGTTTCCATATCCATCAGGATCTGGTCTGCATGTGGGGCATCCATTGGGTTATATTGCCTCAGATATTTTAGCACGATATTGGAAAATGAAAGGTTACAATGTATTACACCCAATGGGTTTTGATGCATTTGGATTGCCTGCTGAACAATATGCTATACAGACCGGAATGCATCCTCGTGTATCAACAGAACAAAACATAGACCGATATCGGAAGCAACTTAACAATATTGGAATAAATTATGATTGGTCCAGAGAAGTGATAACCAGCGACCCTAATTATTACAAATGGACCCAATGGATTTTTATTCAATTATTTAATTCATATTATTGTACCAAAGATCATAAAGCCAAACCAATCGAACAAATTATTTCACATTTTGAAAAATGGGGTAGTGAATCTTTGAACGCATTTACAAATGAACTTGTTCAATTTACTGCTAATGATTGGAAAAACAAATCAAATAAGGAGAAGGATGATGTACTCATGAATTTTAGATTGGTATATCGCAAAAAAGGATTTGTAAATTGGTGTGAAGCATTAGGTACAGTGCTTGCAAATGATGAGATCAAAGATGGTGTTTCTGAACGTGGTGGACATCCTGTCGAGAAGAAACCTATGATGCAATGGGCCATGAGAATTACCGCTTATGCGGAGCGATTATTAGCAGATTTAGATCATTTGCAATGGTCTGATTCATTAAAAGCTATGCAAAGAAATTGGATAGGAAAATCCATTGGAGCTCAAGTTCATTTTCAAGTCGAACATTTGAATGATTCCATTGAAGTATTTACAACAAGGCCTGATACTATTTTTGGTGTTAGTTTTATTGTCCTGGCTCCTGAACATGAATTGGTCAAACGTATTACCACCACAGAACAGCATGATGAGGTTGAACAATATCTAGTATCTGTGACAAAAAAAACAGATCTCGAGCGACTTGCTGAAACTAAAATAGTAAATGGAGTTTTTTCCGGCTCATATTGTATTCATCCTTTTTCAGGTAAAAGAATTCCGATTTGGATATCTGAATATGTACTCATCGATTATGGGTCTGGCGCTATTATGGCTGTTCCAAGTCATGATTTAAGAGATCAGGCTTTTGCTTTAAAATTTGGATTACCCTTATTACCAGTTGTGGATCAATCTGAATTTCCAAATGCTTCACCTGAAGAAAAAATGGGTATAATCATAAATTCTGATTTCTTGAATCAAATGAATGTTGCGGACGCAATTGATGCAGCCATTCTTCAAATTGAAGCCAAAAAAATAGGTAATCGAAAATTGCAATATCGAATGCGAGATGCTAATTTTAGCCGCCAACGATATTGGGGAGAGCCATTTCCAGTTTATTTTGATTCGGAAGGTGTTTGTCACACTATTGATGAATCTGAATTGCCATTGACACTACCAGAAATTGAAACCATAAAACCAGGCACCAATGGAAAATCTCCTATCGCAGATTGCGATGAATGGGTGAATTATAGTCCAAATAAAATGCGGGAAACGGACACTATGCCAGGATATGCTGGCTCGAGTTGGTATTTTTTAAGATACATGGATCCACATAATCAAGAATCTTTTGCGAGTAAAGAAGCATTGAATTATTGGCAGGATGTTGATTTTTATATTGGAGGCACAGAGCATGCTGTTGGCCATCTGATGTACTCCCGTTTTTGGCATAAATTTTTATATGATAGCGGTTATGTTCCAACAACAGAACCGTTTAAGAAATTGGTCAATCAAGGTATGATTCAAGGCGTTATTGAATCTATTTGTTTAATTAAAGATAGCCATCCACCTCATTTTATATCATCAGACATGTGTTCTGAATTTGAACTTGAGCAATTGGCTTTTATTCCGGTTCATGTCGATTTCGTTAGTAATTACGGATCACCGGATTCACATCTTAGCGTTCAAGGGATACATAAATTTTGTTCATGGTTAAGTGATTATCAAAATAGTATTTTTCAAAATAGATCGTTTAAAGGTGCCAAAGATGAATTGCCAACCGATTTTAAATTGATCACCAAAAGTGAAGTAGGAAAAATGTCTAAACGATACCACAATGTTGTCAATCCGGATGATGTAGTTGATATGTATGGTGCAGATGTTTTTCGAATGTATGAAATGTTTCTAGGGCCTTTGGAAGATTCAAAACCATGGGATACAAAAGGAATTACAGGGGTATCCGGATTTATTAAAAAATATTTTTCGTTGGTAGAAACGGTCATGCAAAATAATCATTCTAATTCCTTAGATCCAACTAAAGAAGAATTGATGGTATTACATACATGTATTAAAAAGGTAAGTGCAGATATCGAACAAGTTTCATTTAATACTTCAGTAAGTGCCTTTATGATTTGTGTGAATGAGTTGCGCCGATTGAATTGCTCTAATAAACAAATATTAAAAACATTAAACGAATTATTGGCTCCATTCGCTCCTTTTATTACGGAAGAAGTTAATGCGATGTTAGGTGAACAAAGTTCGGTTCATCATTCATCATATCCTATTGCAAATGAAGCCTATTTAATCCGAGATACAACCATGTACCCTGTGAGTGTCAATGGAAAAAAGAGATATGAATGGACTGTATCTAAATCCATTAGTGATGATGAGTTGAAGCAACAAGTATTGGAATTGGAGGAAATTAAAAAATGGATAGAAGGGCATGATATTAAGAAATTAATTTTTGTTCCGGGGAGAGCGATCAATATTGTGATATAAATTTATCTTCTTTATTTGTTTATGAATTTGAAAATTTATTTTATTAATAAGGATTAATTTTTGTTTTATTAAAATATTATATTTTAAATTTAGTTTGATTTCAGATATTACAATAAAGTTTAAGTAAATTTGAAATTCTTTTTACTGTGCATATTAAATTGGCGTTTAATAAGTCATTTTAGTTGTTTTTCCATTGTCCCTATTCGTAAATTTTACATTCTTAAGATCAACTTTCTGTTCTTTTTTCTTGAAAAAAAAGAACCAAAAAAATTCAAGATTGTAAGGTCTATGCCTAAAATGATTCCATGAAACCTAAATTCAAAAAACTCGCCTTGGGTCTTCCTTCATTTGTTTAGCTTAACACATGCCCAGATCGCATTATAGTTCTATTTATGGCATTATGTTGGGCTCATACAGTTTTGAATTTTTAACGGTTTCATTGCTGCATCCTTCTTCATGCCTAAATAATTGGCTACGAGGACTCCGCCCATTATTTAGGTTCACTTCACAGAATGATCTCGTCGGTATGACGAGATCATTCTGTTCGTTCATCTTAAGGTCGATCCAAATTTCTATAACTACTTAATATTATATATTTTTCATCCAATTTAATTTGCGAACTTGCTCTGTGAATGATCATATTTTATTGAATTGTGCAAGAAGTTCTGATTTTAGTATTAATTATAACTTAGATGTAAAGTAGAAATTATAGAACTTGCTATATTAACAGTTTAATAGTGCAATATTTTCGATACATATTGTGAGTTCATTCCAACTTCCAAGTCAATCTGGCGCTTATATTTCTTGGTCCTTCCATTAATCCAGGTCTGATAGAATAGTCTTCATTCGTCAGATTATTGATGTTTATTTGGGCGGTTATTTTGTTGAATTGATATCCAATTCTGGTATCATAAATTCTGTATCCAGTGTTGTGTTCATCGCGATATGATTTGATGCCTTTAAAGAAAGCTTCGCGCTCAAAAAGTTGATCTACGGCTATTGTATGACTTGCATAATTGAAATTAACTCCTACAAAAAAGGAATGGTAATTGTATTCTATATCCATGCGGAATAGGTGCCTATTTCTATATTTCAGAATGTTGATATTTGATGATGAAGCGAAAGCATTCAGCTGAGCCCTTGTTGCACCAGATGTTGCATTGATAGATAATTCTTTTCCAGTTAAATCCCATTCTTGAAAAAGGGGAATCAAATAGGTATATCCACCATTTGCCAAAAATTTATGATGATTAACTTCTACTACTCCTTGTGAACTTAGTTCTAGGCCTCTGATATAGGTGTCTCCAACATTTTGGGATTGAAATTTTGGAGAAAAATTTACAAAGATTAGTGTGAATTCCATCATGTCCTGATATTTGGAAGCAAATGCGGATAAGTCTAGAATGCCCTTATAAGCACCAAATTGAATGCCTTGTTTTATTCCTAATTCATAGGATTCTCCAAATTCAGATTTGAGATCCGGATTTGGAGTAATTTTTATAACTCCAGCATTGGTTTCTATATATTTTTCAGCCAGGGTAGGGAAACGAAAGCCTTGTCCCCAGGAACATCTTAAAAAAGTGGATTGGCTTAATTTAAAATTGGCACCTAGACGATACACTGGTCGATAATCTATACTGGGATTGTCAATGATTTTATTTCCAACCAATTCAGGTCCATTTAAACGATAATATTCAAAACGAACGCCACCGCTAATCGTCAATCTGTTTAATAGTTTTTTTTCGAGTTGCATATATGGCGCTAAATTCAAACTTCGGATTAAGGTATCGCTAAATAATTTCGAATTGGTATATGAATAATTGCAAACCATTCCTGCAGAAAAATTGAATTGACTTTTTTCAAAAAGTTTATGAATTTGATAATCCAAAAATAGGTTTTCACTTTTATTGGATTGATTGTTATCGGAACCATTTTCAATGTGCATCCAACGACTCAATAATTTGTGTTTGTAATGTTTCGAGGTAAAGTATTGTAAGCTTGGATCTAAAGTGAAACGAAGTTTTTTTGAGTGGCTAAAAGACGTGGTGTCGCCTACAAATAATCCTTTGTCTTTCCAATAAAAGTAACTGGAACTCATCCCTTGATTAAGATTAAGTCCTAAAGTGACTAGAAATCGGTCATTTATCCTTCTTCGCAGCAGGGCATTGAATCTACCGAATTCATTATTGTGTCCTTTGTTATATCCTGTTTTATTAATGTAATATCCCCCCAGATTGTAATCCCATTTTCCAAGTTTTTGTCGGCGAATGAAGGAAATAGCCATTTCACCCGGAGTGGTATGTTCAGAACCTTCTTTTCCCCACCACTCATTATTTGCCTTGGGTTTGAAGTAAATTTTAGGAATTAAACTAATGGCTGTATAGGGTTCGATAGTAGGTGAAGTGGTTCGAAAATGTATGACACCGTTCATAGCTGCAGATCCATACAAAGAAGAAGCGGCACCTTTGAGAATTTCAATTTGGCCAACTTGTTCCAAGGGTATATCATCCCAATTTGGAAAGCCAGCATCGGGTTGCAAAAAAGGCAAATCATCCATAATGAGCATCACCCGACTTCCTGCGCCATAGCTAAATCCAGAACCACCTCTGATATTGGCTTGACCATCGATGATCTGAACCCCGGGAACACGATCGAGGACTTGTTGTATAGACGTGCTGTTTAGTTTTTCTGGTGTAGTTGGTTTGAGGACATCTATGGATATAGTCGATTCACTAATGGGCACTTCATATTTGGAAGTACTGATGACGGCAGTTTGAAGAATGATATTGGACTCTTTTAGTGAAACGTTGATGGTAAGTTGAGTCAGATTTAATGCATCTATTTTTTTTCTAAGGACTTCGTATCCAGGATAGTTAAACAGAATTTCATATGCTCCGGAATCAATCGCAATCAAATAAGAACCATCGGGTAAAGATGTAGTTCCTTGACTATTGATTTGTATAATTACACCCCCCAAAGGCAAACCATTGTTAGCATCAGTTATCTTTCCCTGAATCGTTGCTTGTCCTTGTAATTGTTTCAAAAAAGAGAACATAACTATAATGGAAATAAATATTTTTGTAGTTTTCATATGAATACTTCGATTGAAATCTCAATAAGCTGTAACTTGCGGTACAAAATAAACAATTTATGCGACAATTATACTGCTTTTTATTGCTTTGTGTCTGTTTAAATTTAAGTTATAGTCAGGTTTGTGTACCTGATTCTATATACAGAGACTCTTCAGCTGGAGTGTATCCTAAGCCCATTACACCAGATAGACCGAATGGTGGAATTACCAAGAAGGCATGTATCAACAAACCCTATGATTTTACAATGACAGTTATTATTCCTGATACCTTAACAGTTCCTGGTATCCCATTTTTGGTTAATTTGGAATATGCTAAAATCAATCCAACCGGTGCCATTAGTAATTTACCAGAAGGGATTGGATATGAATGTAATCCGCCGGATTGTAAATTTCTTAAAAAAACTCAAGGATGTATTATATTAAAAGGCACACCAACCAGTGCGAATACACCTAAAGATTATAAACCTATCATTATGCTTACCATGGGTACTTCTTTTGGACCAATAGATATCAGTTATCCTGGTCCACAGTTTCCGGGTGAATATATTCTGACCTTACTTGATGAGTCCTGTAATGTAGCATCAAAAGATGTTTACTTAAAGAATAATGCCTGGTATCCGAATCCTTGTGACGGATTTTTATTCAATCCATCTAATCATGTGGAGGATGTAAAATTAATAAACAGTCAAGGACAATTAGTTCAATTTGAACAACAAATCAATGGTGCATTAGAATTTAATCATGCATTACAAAATGGGGTATATTTATTAATGTGGCGTGATGGTGAATTAAAATTGTCACAAAGGATTATGTTGATGAGATAATTACATTTGAACAGTACAGTGTTAAACAATAAATAATCTAATTGCCTACCTAAATTCTAATTCTTCAATGACGAATTCTTTCAGGTTGGCATTCATTTGATCAAGGATTTTATTTTTATTTAAGAGTAGCTCTTTTTTTAATACGGATGAATTAATGTAGATACTTACTTTATTTTGTTTTACATAAATTTTAGTGGTGTGATCTTTGACCAATGAGCTGTAAAGTTGAAGCCAAACGGTTTCAATTTTCTTCATAGCCAATTTATCTTTAAAGGCAGTTTGTTCTGAAAATACCTTGAGCACCTCTGAAATGGGTTGATCGTTATTTCGTTTCATGTAAAGCTAAATTACCATCATTGATTTGAAAAATTTGACTTTCCCCAGATATTTTTTTGATCAATTGTTGGGCTCGATCTAAATGTGTGTCTGTGATAAAACATTGTCCTGTATGTTCTGCTTCAAGCAAAAATAGTAATTGTTGAACTCTTGCGCTATCCATTTTTGAAAATAAATCATCTAATATTAATATGGGTTTCTTTCCAGAGAATTGGAACAGAAATTTATATTGAGCTAATCTTAAAGCAAGCAAAAATGTTTTAATTTGGCCTTGTGAACCAAATTGTCTTAATGGTTTCTCATTGAAAAAGGGTTCTAATTGATCTTTATGGATCCCAGCATTAGTTCGTTGGGTATAAAAGTCTTTGTCCCTTTGGGTGGCCCATAAGATACCAAGATCCTGGCTGGCGTCAGATTCAAAAGTTATGGTTGAACCTTGTTTGTTTTGACTGATTTGGTTTGAATAGGATGCAAGCATTGGACCAATGTCTTCGATAAATTGTTTTCGCTTAATATAAATGTATTGTGCTGCTGTTAGCAGACCTTGTTCATAAATATCTAATAATTGGTCATCTCGTCGGTTGGATTGTTTCATTAATTTTAAAGCAGCATTTCTTTGCTTCAAAATTCTATTATAATTATTTAAATGTTGAAGATATTCTGAATCAATTTGCACTAATGTTTGATCCATAAATTTTCTGCGATCTTCGGAATGATGGATAAATGTAAAAACATCATCAGGCACTATCATAACTACTGGAATTTTACCAATATGTTCAGATGCCTTGGTATAAATTTTATCATCCCAACTGAGTTCTTTTAAGGATTGAGGTTTGTATTTAATAATAAGTTTGTGTATTTTATCTTGGTTTATGAAATCGGCCTCCAATCTAAAAAAATCAGTATTATGTTGAACTACCAATTTGTCAGATGCCTGAAAAAAACTTTTACTCAGACATGCATAATAGATGGCATCCATAATATTTGTTTTGCCTACACCATTATTTCCAATAATAAAGTTGAATCCTGGCCCTATGCTCAAAGAAAGATCATTGATATTCTTGAATTGTAAGAGTTTTAGTCGACTTAAGTACATAATGTTTTTAGAGAAGCTCAAATGTACAAGAATTGAGCTTTAATTGGTCAAAGAAATGCGCGTTTCTAATTCAGAATCAATACTTAGAAATATTTATTTGATTTCAGTCATAACATGATGTATTTTTGGGCTAAAATTGATTTATGGCATCAACAGTAACGGCAAAGCCTCCAAAAATTAAGGCATCTATTGAATCGCAATACAGTAAAGAAACCTGGTTAAAATGGTATGAGACCATGTTAAGGATCAGAAAATTCGAAGAAAAAACTTTAATGATGTATTCATTGCAAAAAATAAGAGGTTTTTGTCATGTTTACATTGGTCAGGAGGCCATTGCTGCAGGATTGGTCACAGGGATAAAAGCAGAAGATGCATTGGTGACGGCTTATAGGCAACATGGAATCGCTTTATCGAGAGGACTTTCAGCCGCCTCTTGTATGGCTGAATTATTTGGTAAAGAAACTGGATGTGTAAAAGGAAAAGGAGGGTCTATGCATTTCTTTTCTAAGGAACATCGGTTTTTTGGAGGAAATGGTATAGTTGGAGCTCAGATACCTATTGGAACTGGTATTGCTTTTGCCGAAAAATATAAGGAAACCGGACTTTTATGTGTTACCATGTTTGGTGACGGGGCAGCACGCCAGGGTGCTCTGTATGAATCATTCAACATGGCTATGCTATGGAAGCTACCTGTGATATATATCGTTGAAAATAATGGATATGCCATGGGGACTAGTGTGGATCGGACCAGTAATGTACACGAGTTATATAAGATTGGATTGGCTTTTGATATGCCTTCTGAATCGGTAGATGGAATGGATCCAGTTGCTGTTCATGAAGCAATTTCAAAGGCAGCGACTCATTGCAGGTCTGGATCTGGACCCTATTTCCTAGAAATTAAGACCTACAGGTATCGTGGACACTCAGTATCAGATCCAGGCAATTATAGATCTAAAGAAGAGGTGGAGCATTACAAAACGCTGGATCCTATCTTAGTAACGGAATCTCGTATTTTGACAAATAAAATCGCAACTCAGGATGAAATAGTAGCCATTCAAGAGGCCATTCAGCATGAAATAGATGATGCTGTTAAGTTTGCTGAAGAATCGGCATTTCCGGCACCTGAATCATTATATGATGATAATTATGTTCAGAAGGACTACCCGTATATCAAGGATTAATAAGACTAAGTACCAAGTAAAAGGCTTATTTTATTAATATATGATGAAAACTAGTATATTATTGATGTTTTCATATTATTTTTGCACGGTTTTTTAAAAAAGCATCAAATGGCAAAAGGTTATAGACAAAGTACTCAAAGAAAAGGATCTGTTAATACGTCTACAAGTGGTGGAGATGATACCATAATAGATATTGCGGAAGTTAAGCATCAAGCAGAGAATTATTATGATAAACACAAAATGCTTATTTTAGGCGTTTTAGGTGGATTGGCATTGGTTTTAGGTGGCTATATCGCGTATAAATATTTGTATATTGAACCTCAACAAAAAGAAGCTTTGGAGCAAATGTATCAGGCAGAAATGATGTTTGAAAAAGATTCTTTCGATTTGGCGCTTAATAATCCCGGAGGTGGATTTTCTGGATTTAAGGACATCGTAGAGAATTTTGGTGCGACACCTGCAGGAAATTTAGCCCGATATTATGCTGGAATGTGTAATTTAAACATGGGTAATATGCCAGAGGCTAAAGCTTATTTTGAAGAATTTAAAGCCAGTGGTGAAGTGATGCCTATATTAAAGAATGGAGCTTTGGGTGATATTAGTGCAGATTTAGCAGACTATGGAGCCGCCATTTCCTATTATGAAAAGGCGATTTCAGTGCGTAAAAATGAATTTTTGACTCCAGTATATCTTAAGAAAATAGGGGTACTTAAAGAGCAACAGGGAGATAAAGCCGGTGCATTAAAGGCATATACTGAGATTAAAGAGAACTATCCTAATTCACCGGACGGATCCAATATAGATCGATTTATTATAAGGGTCAAATAGATACAAAGATGGCAGGTATACTTCCTTCTGCCAATTCAGAACTGGCTGTAATACAGACTGGACATTTTGAAAAAACCAAAATTGGTTTAGTGGTATCTGAATGGAATAGCCCTATAACCAATGCATTGCAAGATGCTTGTATGACTACACTAATTAACTTAGGAATACAACAAAAGCATATTAAGCTACATAAAGTTCCTGGAGCATATGAATTGCCATTGGCTGCTAAATGGTTGTTGGATCAATCCTATGTCCAAGGGGTAATTTGTCTGGGTTGTGTAATCAAGGGAGATACCAAACATGATGAATACATTAACCATGCTATAGCCGGTGGCATAATGAATTTATCCTTGAGCTATTCTAAACCAATTATTTTTGGGGTTTTGACAACTAAAAATAAAAAACAAGCCGAGGAACGCTCGGGTGGGAAATTAGGTAATAAGGGCGAAGAATCAGCTCTTGCTTTAATTAAGATGCTTCAATTGCATGAAAATATTGGAACCCCCTCCAACAAAAAAGCATAATATTTATTCATATTAGCATAATAGTATAGTACTTTTCAGATTATTCTAATGATATCCATATGATTCAATCAATACATATAATAGATGCGGGTAAATTTAAATTAGACGGTGGTGCAATGTTTGGTGTGGTACCTAAATCCATGTGGGGCAAGATGAATCCTCCGGATGAGAATAATATGTGTACATGGGGTTTGAGCTGTTTATTGATCAGAACCCAAGATAGGAACATATTGGTTGATACCGGAATGGGTAATAAGCAGGATGAGCGTTTTAGATCCCATTTTTCACCACATGGTGATGGCTCCATAGAAAAGTCACTAACTAACTTAGGACTAACTGTGTCGGATATTACTGATGTTTTTTTAACGCATTTACATTTTGACCATTGTGGTGGGGCAGTGGAGCGAACGACAGAAGAATTATTACAACCTGCTTTTCCAAATGCAGTGTATTGGACCAATGAAAAACATTGGAATTGGGCCATGCAACCTAACGATCGGGAAAAAGCATCTTTTCTCAAGGAAAATTTTGTTCCCTTGTTAGAACACAACACGCTAAAATATATCGACTTTGGTCAGGATGTGGTCGACTGGATGGAAGGAATAAAAATCCATTTTTTTTACGGACACACTGAAGCATTGATGGGTCTTGAATTTGAATATGGTGGCCGAACATATTGGTATACTGCGGATTTAATTCCGTCTTCTTATCATATTTCTTTACCCTTTGTCATGGCATATGATGTCAGGCCATTGCTGACCTTGAAAGAAAAAGAATTTGTGCTTAATCAACTGGTTTCTAAAAATGGAATTCTAATTCTCGAGCATGATCCCCTGCAAGATGCTTGTACTGTGAAGGTCAATGAATCTAAGAGGATCATTTTGGATGAATATGTGGGGATATCATAGGCATTTTTATTTCTTTAGAACATTTTTAAGGTCTTAAAATAATGGTAGTTTAAAATTTATCTAAAGTTAATTTTCACCGCATCAAATTTTCAACATCCACCATTTAATGGTATGGCGTATATAATTTTTCCAACAACTGATAAGTTGAATACTTTATTCCTGATAGTTGGAAGTACGAGTTTCCATGTTTTGCCTTTGTCTGAAGAAATTAATATGCCATCAGGATGACCACATAAAAAGGTTTTTCCGATTTGTTTAATGGAAGCAATATTTGGGTTTGGTTTAAGTCCGCTACCATCAATAGTTTGCCATGATAAACCACCGTCAGTGGAAATTCTAACTCTTCTTGTTTTAGATGTAGTATTATAGGTGATGGCTGCAAATCCTCCATCTATAACTTCAGTGGAGATCCCTACGCCCCCTTCCCTTAATACCCAATCCCATTGTTCACCACCGTTGGACGAACGCAAAATGCCTTGTTGGCCGCCAGCAATGATTATTCCGTTTGACTCCACCATATTTAGCGCAATTCCATCTTCAAAAACATGTTTCCATGATTTACCTTTGTCTGTAGATTTGAAAATACCATTGTCACAACCTACCATTAAAGTTCCTTTTTGTGTTTCTAAAATAGTTCGTACCATGGAGTTTGGCATTTGAATTGGAAGCCATAAACTTGAACCATTTATTTTTTGAAAAAAATCACCTTCGGTGCTGCGACCAATGAGTATGGACTTACAGGTATAAATATCCTTTATATTGATTCCAAGCGAATATTCTTTTTCCCATGTAACTGGGGTAGAGCCATTTTTGAAGTTGTATATTTGGTAATCAGACAGCAGAGAGAAGGTTCCATTGTTGACAAAGAAAGCTTTGTTTTTCAAATTACCAGGTAGGCTGGCACCGATGTCTTTCCATGTTAATCCGTTGTCTGTAGATTGATAAACGCTATTGGAACCTGGGTCAACATTCCTTTCGGACATGGTGTTATTTGAAATAAAATTGAAATTAAATACTGAATCTTGTGCTTGTAAGTTTTGATAAGTAATGAGTGAATGAAGTAATACTAAAATAAGAATTTGGATTTTCATGTCTTTTTATTTTCTTGTGTAAATGAATAGTCACAAAATTAGAGCCCTCTTCATTTGATGGGATTAATTCACTGTAAAATGATGTAACAGAAATGTAAAAGTATGTTTATACTGGATAGGATCCTGAATTACGAGGAAAGTTTAAACATAATTCAGTTACGAAATTCTTAAGAAGTAAAAGTTTTTTTGTTTCAAATAAACTAAACAGGACTTACAATTTTGGATTATTTAGTAAAAGATGTTTGAATTAAATAAGTTAATAATCCATTAGATCAATTTTAGGTAAGCTGGTAGGTATTTACTCCTTTTCTAATACTATGCAGCCTGAACAAGTATTCAGGGCTATTCAATGGCTTATCCACGGCTATTTTTCGAATATTTTTCAGTTAATTTCATTTTCGCGCATTCCCTAGTATCTACTAAAGACACAAAGTTTTGCTTACTGTAGATGTTTTTGATATCATATTTTATTATTTTAGATAATAGATCTTGAACACAATGATTCTGAAACAAAATCTACCGGATTTAGCGTTTTAACTAATAGGATGGCTTATTCTTCCTCTTATTTACTTAATTTTGACCAAAATTGAAATTCATGAAATTGTATCAAATCTTATTTTATATTATAGTATTTTGTAATGTATCTTATACTCAAACTCAGCAATTAAGAGAATTTAAGGCTGAAGGACATACATTTAAAGAGCTTTATCAAAAAGCCGATCAACTGATCCCAAAACACAAATTGGATAATCCAGAATTCCGCAAAGCCTTTAGAGAAGGAAAGCTGGATGGAGTTTTTCTTGATGATAAACGCGTTTCACTAGAACGTTGGGCTTGGTACTGGCGCGATAGACTCAATGAAGATGGTTCTTTTGGTGATTTGTCCAAACAATCAGAAATATACAATGCTATTGCAAATGGTTCAAGTAAATTGAGCCAACGTAATGCATTGGTCTGGAAGCATGAAGGACCAGTTCGTAATACAGGTGGTTATTGGGGAATGGGAAGAACGACTCATGTAGCATTTCATCCTACACAACCGAATACTTGGTTTGTTGCAGCACCAAATGGAGGTGTTTGGAAAACAACAAACAGTGGAGTATCTTTTACCAGTTTAGGAGAAGGATTACCAATTCAGCAAGTTGGAATCATATTAGTCGATCCTAAGAGTCCAAATACAATTTACATTTCTCTTGGTGAAAAGGAAGGCTGGTGGCAATATGGAATGGGCGTTTATAAGTCAACAAATGGAGGTATTACCTGGATCCCAACAGGACTAAATTGGAAATTGACGGATAATAAAGTACTTTATGCTTTAGAAATGGATCCGGTAAATACAAATATTCTTTTAGCTGCAACCAATAATGGAATATATAGAACTACAAATGGGGGGACTAATTGGGATAAAATTAGAGCAGAAGATTTCTCCGATATCAAATTTAAACCCAATAACCCAAATATTATTTACGCTGCTAGAAATGATTATTGGGGTTCTTGTGAAGTTTTTAAATCAATTGATGGTGGAATTACTTTTAATCAAATTTCAAGTTTTGCCGAAGTAAAGTCTTCAATGAGATTAGTAGTTACACCAGCTGATCCAGAATATCTTGGTGTAAATCGTTCTGTGGATGGTGTACGTAAATTTAATCTATCAAAAAATTCAGGGTCTAGTTTTGAGTACATTTCTGAATTACCTGAAAATTTAGTCTTATATATTTCTCCAAATAACGTCAATATTATGTATTGTGGTTATGTGAATATATTTAAATCAATTGATGGTGGAAAAACATGGAACCAAGCTACAATCTGGTACAATCGTGGCGATCTTCCTGAAGTGCATGCTGATCACCATTCTATTGTTCATAATCCTTACAATAAGGATGAACTGTTTTTTTGCTGTGATGGTGGAATTTATAAATACACAGAATCCACTCAATCCTGGAAAGAGTTTCAAAATGGATTGCCCATTACTCAGTTTTATAAAATGGCAATTTCTACAACCAACCCTCCAGTATTAATTGGAGGTAGTCAGGATAATGGCGGATTTATTAGACGCGCTAATGGTTCATGGGGGAATACCAATGGCGGAGATGCGATGTGGCAATTAATTGACCCAACCAATGCAGCTATAGGATATTCTGAATATTGGGGTGGTACTGCTGTTTATCGAACTACAAATGGGTTTAATAATTTAACAGAAATCAATGGCAATATCCCCGGAAATCCACAAGGTCAATGGGTAACACCATTTACATTAAATCCAAAAAACCCAAAGACATTTATGATAGGTTATCATGAAGTTTTTATGAGTCCGGATCGGGGTAATACGTTCAAAGCTATAAGTAATAATTTAACAGGAAGTGCGGATAATGATTTAAGAAATGTTGTAATTAATCCGGTTGATACAAATACCATTGCGGCTACAATTGGCAGCACTATTTATTTAACTAAAGATTATGGTGTAAGCTGGGGTCGTATCAATATGATAACCAGCGCTGAAGTTACGGATCTTGAATTTCATCCTAAAGATACGAATCGAATTTGGGTAACTCGGGGTGGTTTTGGAGTACTGAAAGTAATGGAATCCAAAGATCGTGGAAAGACCTGGACAAATATTACAAAGAATTTTGTAAACACACCTGTGCTGTGTATCAAATATGATGAAGCTTCTAATACTTTATTTGTAGGTACAGATATTGGTTTATTTTATAGTGATGCGACCAATGTTAGCTGGCAATATTATGGAACTGGATTGCCCAATACTTCAGTAACAGATATTGAACTACATCAGACTTCGAGAAAAATGTATGTTTCTACTTATGGAAGGGGATTCTATTCTATAGATTTACCAGATTGCTATCCTTCTACATTAGCGTTACAAACTAAAATTAATAATTCTTCTTTTATTTTGAAAGATAGTTTTAATGTTTGCTTTGGTGATCAAATCACAATAAAGAATCAAATTGATGGTATAAAAGGTACCTATAGATGGCGAGGTCCACAAGGGTTGGATACGACAATGATCAATACCAATGGTATTTCATTGGGAGTATTTAATTCGTTTTTGAAAACAGGAAATTATTCCTTACAATTTACCTCAGAGTTGGGATGCAGCAGAATCGATACAGTATATATTCGGGTCATTCAATTACCAACTACTGATATTAAATCCGATTTTGCGGAAATAGACTGTTCGCATCCCGAATTAAAATTGTCAAACGCTACCAGTTATCCTGGTTACCAATTTGAATGGTCATCCAATAATAAAAGTCTCAGTACTGATCCGGAGTTGTTAATCAAAGATTCGGGAACTTATTTTTTAATAATAATTAACCCATTAGCAGCATGTATTAATTCAGATTCTATAGTTATCAAAAAAATTGAACCACCTACTATCCAAATGGAAACACAAGATGTGAAGTGTTTTGGTGATTCTTCAGGTGTGGTTTCAATTGATATCAAGGATGGTACACCACCGTTTTCCATTAAATCTAAATTTGATTTTATAAATCAATCCAATCATGTTCCAGCTGGAAGTTATATCATTGAAATTGTAGATTCCAGAAAATGTACTTTTACAGATACAGTAGTCATTAATGAACCTAATGATTTTAATGTACTGACTTCTGTTTCAAATGCATTGAATAATGAGGGTTCGATTTCCTTGATGGTTACTGGTGCTACACCGCCATATCGTTTTGAATGGTATCTCAACCAAGTTTTGATTAGTAATCAACAAGATTTAAAGGATCTCATACCGGGTACCTATCATTTGATTTTGAAGGACAGTGTTGATTGTGTGTATGAATTAGATGTAGAGGTAAAAAAATTAACTTCAGTAGTGGAATCCAAGATCGAATCCATACAGGTTTACCCAAATCCAAGTGAAGATTATTTTATTATCAATACACATGATATTTCTCAAGACCAATTGGAGGTTGATTTGTTTAGTATAGATGGCCTAAAACAAAAAGTTGTAAGTCAAAAGCAATCAGATCATGAAGTTAAATTACTTATGTCACATTTGAATAGTGGAACTTATGTGCTGGAAATTAAATTGGAATCACAGAGAAGAAAAATTCTTCTAATATTGATTAATAAATAATTGGTACCTATTTAACGCAAGCATTTTTAGCAAAAACATTAATAGAAACATAATGAGGATATCAGCTGTAGCTTTGATTTTATTGGTTTTGTGCAATTCCATTTTTGCAGGAGAAGGCATGTGGTTACCTATATTACTACAATCCATGAATGAAAGTGAAATGCAATCCATGGGAATGAAAATTAAAGCTGAAGACATTTATAGTGTCAATAAGGGTTCATTAAAAGATGCAATCGTTCAATTTGGAGGAGGATGCACTGCTGAGATTATTTCGTCAAAAGGATTGTTATTAACAAATCATCATTGTGGATATGGATATATTCAATCTTATTCTTCTGTTGAACATAATTATATAAAGTATGGGTATTGGGCAATTAATGAAAAAAAGGAATGGCGTTGTAATGGTCTAACGGTAACGATGATTGTTAGAATGGAAGATGTTACCTTGCCTATGTTAGAAGGAGTATTGCCAACTATGAGTGAATCTGAACGTAAAATTAAAGTTGACCAAAATTTAATTAAAGTCAAATCTAGTATTTCCAAAGCAAGCTATGAAGATGTGATGATTAGACCTTTCTATAACGGAAATCAATATTTTGCTTTTGTGACGGTTACTTATAAGGATATTCGATTTGTTGGAAAGCCACCTGAATCTATAGGAGATTTTGGTGCGAATACGGATAATTTGGAATGGCCAAGACATACCGGGGATTTTTCTCTGTATCGCATTTATGCCGGGAAGGATAATTTACCTGCAGAGTATAGTGAAGATAATATTCCATATACTCCAAAATATTTTTTACCTATTTCTTTAGATGGCGTTGAAGAGGGAGATTTTACAATCCTCCTTGGGTTTCCAGGACGTACTAATGAATATTTAACAAAGGAGGGCGTTCGTCAAATTGCTAATATTCAGAATCCAGTTAGAATAGCACTAAGAGATAAGGTATTGAAAATTTTAGATAAATATATGCGCAATAATGAAAAAACTAAAATCCAGTACGCGTCAAAATATGCTGGCAGTGCTAATGTTTGGAAAAAATGGAAAGGAGAAAGTCAAGGGATTAAAAATAAAAATGCGCTGGAGAAGAAAGATCAATGGGATAAATTATTTCAAGAGCGTGTAAACAATAATGAGACGTTTAAACCATATAGAAATATTATCGGAGACTTAGAAGCTTATTATACTCAATTGCAACCCATGACCTTAGCAAAAGAGTATTATGCAGAAGGGTTTCAAAGGAATACAGACTTGTACGCCGCTTATTCCAGAATTAAAAAATTAGCCGATACTTATGAAGGTAGAGGGAATGATTTATTTGTTTCAGGACGTAATGAAATGAAAAAGAATGCAGTTGCTTATTTTAAAGATGTAGATATTAATATTGAAAAGGAGGTATTATCAGGATTAATAGAGTTGGTCGTAAAAGGTGTAGAGCCTGAAGTTAGATTCCCTTATTTAATTCAACAACTGAAAACGTACAATAATAATTATTCCGAATATGTAAATGATTTGTATAATAAGAGTTGTTTTGCAACACCCGATAGTTTGGTGGTTTTATCAGAATTAGAATTTGTGCCCTGGATAACAAGAGTAAAGGCCGACCCTGTATGGAATCTTTATGAGGAACTGAATTATTTTTTAGTTTATGGTATTCAAAATCAAGCAGGACCAATTGAAGATGCCATTACTGCTTTGCGAAGAAAGCATATGGAAGCACTTATTAAAGTATTTCCAGAAAAGAAATTTTATCCAGATGCTAATTCTACCTTAAGGGTATCCTACGGAAAAATTGAGGGCTATAGCCCGAAGGATGGAGTAAAGTATAATGCAAAAACATATTTAGATGGTGTCATGGAAAAATATATTCCTGGAGATTATGAATTCGATGTTGAACCAAAATTGATTAAGCTATATAAAGAAAAGGATTATGGTGTCTATGGTGAAAACGGCAAGATGCCGCTCGCTTTTATTTCATCTAGCCATACCACAGGAGGTAGCTCAGGCAGTCCGGCAATTGATGCACATGGTAATCTCATAGGATTGAATTTTGATCGAAATTGGGAGGGAATGATGAGTGATATCAATTATGATGTTACGCTTTGTAGAAATATAATGGTTGATGCCAGATATATTTTATTTATTATTGATAAGTTTGCTGGTGCAGGACAATTAATTCAAGAAATGAAATTAGTTCATCCTAAAGAAATGTCTAAAGGTAAAAGGAAAAGGGGATAGTATTTTAATATGCAAAATATATATTGTGTTAGTTAAAACTAAAGAATAAAATATAGGCAAATTATGAAATCATGATTAAAGGGAGAGCATTTATCCTAGTGTTATTTTTTATTTTTTTGTTGGATGAAAATCCTGTTGTCTCGCAATGTGTTGGGCTAGATGCTGATGCAGGTGTTGACATGTTTACTTGCGATCCGAATTTACCAGTACAACTTAATGGTTCAGTTAGGGGCACAGCTACAAAAAACTATTGGACTCCAATGAATGGCGTAAGTGACCCTTATATACTTGATCCATTAGTTACATTTAAAACACCGGGTATTTATAAATTTAAACTAACTTCTGAAGGTCTGAATGCTAAAAATTTAGTTGTCAATGGCGACTTTGAATCAGGTAATTCAGGATTTTCAAGTAATTATTCGTTTTTTAAATTGCCAGGATGGATTCCAACAGGAGCCTATGGAATTGACAATGATCCGGCATCATATTATGTTCCTGAGTTTGTTTCTTGTGGTGATCATACAACAGGATCTGGTAGAATGATGATTTTAAATGGATCAGTGGTCGGAGGTCTGAATTTTTGGTGTCAAACCATTATTGTAAAGCCTAACACTGACTATTATTTTGAATCATTCTTTACTTCTATATATCCTGAGGATCCCTCCACGATTCGGATTTCATTTAATGGGAAACCTATTCAGACTGTTCAATTGGAAACAAATACTTGTGATTGGATGCAATATGCTACTTATTGGAATTCAGGTGCTTCCACAACTCTTACCATATGTATGCAGGATATGAATGTTATTGGATGGGGAAATGATTTTGCAATGGATGATATTTCTTTGTATGAAAAGTGTATTGATGAAGATGAGGTATCTATCGAGGTTGTGGATTTAAAAGCTGAACTTGATATTCCAAACCCACCTAAATGTTCTTCTCAACCCTTTGACCTAAAAGGGATAGGATCATCAGTAGGACCTAAAATTAAATATGAATGGTCTAGTCTAGGTGGAAAGATTTTGTTTAAGAATGGAATTTCTGCCCAAGCTCAAGGATCTGGTATTTACATACTTAAAGTAATTTATTCCAATGGTTTAACTTATTGTGAGAAAGAAGTAAGCATTGACTATACAAGTCCAAATGTATTAGCTGGTAGAGTGTCAGGAGACAGTCTTTCAAATTGTCGATTGGACACGATTAATTTAGATGCGAATGTATTAACCGGAAGTGGAGATTATACGTATCGATGGAGTCCTGATTCTTTAATCCTAATAGGTCAAAATACAGATCGCGTAAAAGTAATCCAACCGGGTACCTATAACGTAACAGTTACAGATAAAACTACAGGATGCGAATTGATACTGGATTATGAAGTCACGCAAGATACCTTACACCCAATAGCAAGTGTACAGGGCGATACCTTAATCGATTGCACAAAGAATGCAGTGGCTTTAAATTCATTATTAACAGATACTTCCAGATATCAGTTCATATGGACTAAACCCGATCAAACACAAGTAAAAGATTCTGTAAAAATCAAAAGTAATTTATCTGGAAAATATACACTTACAGTAATCGATAAAAAGAATTATTGTCAGGATACCAGGGACTGGAATGTTACAGTAGACTCATTGTTTCCACAAATAGATTTGGGAACTGACTTAGTCATTGACTGTAAAAATAATTGCGTAAATATCATACCTACAGAAACATCCCAGACAGGAATGTTTGGATACTATTGGAGTCTACCATCGGGAGCATTAAGTAAAGAGACTAAGCTACTTGATAAAATGAGTGTACAATCAGGTCAAGTAATACTAAAAGTGATTAACGAACAAAACGGATGCGCTAGCTCAGATACTTTATTGATCAAAGATGTCAGACAATTGCCCATCATAGATGCAGGAGTGAATGATTTATTAACATGCAAAATCAATTCGATCAATCTACAAGGAAGTGGACCAACAAATGCAAATACCATAATTCAGTGGACAACAAATGGAGGCAATATCACATCGAGTCCAAATAGTTATACACCCATCATAAATAAATCAGGTTGGTATATCATGACAGTGACTGATACCAGTAACTCCTGTAGTAGTTTGGATTCAGTATTTATTGATGAAAACAGAATTGCACCAGTTGCGCAATTAGGCTCAGACTTAGTATTCAAATGTTCAGATACATTAATTACTATAAATGCAAATGGATCAAGTCAAGGAAACAATATACAATACAATTGGACGAGTATAAACGGAACGATTAAACAAGGTCAGGGGACACAACAAATTGAAGTATCATCATCAGGAGATTACAAATTGGAAGTCATTGATACAATCAATGGATGTAGAGATACAGCGTACATCAAAGTAACACCGGATCAAAACAGTCCGATAGCAAGTATTAGTAAGCCAGATACCTTGACCTGTAAAGTGATAGAGATTACATTAAATGCGATGGCCCAATCACAAAGTGGCAATGCATTAAGTTATCAGTGGAAGAGTAGTGGTGGCGTGATACAAAATCCAACAACATTAAATCCCAAAGTAAGTCAACCAGGAACTTATACTTTGTATGTTTTAGATCAAGTGAATGGATGCAGTACTCAGGTAATAACTAATGTGATTTTGGATAATGAACTCCCCATGCCTAATGCCGGAAAAGATGAACTGTTGAATTGTAAGGTGACCCAAATCAATTTAGATGCATCGAAGTCCACTGCAAAACATGGAATGGACTTCCAATGGTCGACAACTAATGGAAGTATAATAAGTAATCCAAATCAACCAAAAATAAATATACAATCTCCTGGATTGTATATCCTAGAAGTAACAGATAATTATACAGGATGCATATCAACAGATACCGTAGAAGTCAAATCCGATGTACAAAAACCAATAGCGAATATCAGTTTTTCAGATACATTAAATTGTAGAAATTCAACGGTTCAAATAAATGGATTGGGTTCCAGTATTGGAACCAGGATGCAATATAAATGGACAAGTGCGAATGGTAATATTCTATCAGACCCAAAACAATTAATCATTGATGTAGATCGGGCAGGAATGTATATCATAGAAGTTTTAGATAGTGTTAATGGTTGTGTGTCGTATGATACGATACAAGTAATAGAAAATAAATTGAAACCCAATATTACAATTGACAATCCAAAATTATTAACGTGCAAAATATTAAGTACAGATCTATCGGCACAATTGAATAATGTAAGTACAAATCATACCATACAATGGTATACAAATAATGGACAAATTGTTAGTGGGCAAAACACCCTAAATCCTAAAGTAAATCTCAAGGGAATCTATTATATAAAAATAATAAATACAGAAAATGGATGTGAGTCTATAGATTCCGTAACAGTAAGTCAAAATACAAATTACCCAACGCAAGTTAATGCAGATGTGATTCAACCTAAATGTCCGAATGAATCAGGAGCGTTGCAGATCAATGGTATCATTGGAGGCGAACCACCATTGAGTTATTATGTAGATTCAAAAATAAATGCCAATACATTTATAACCGGTCTTGTAGCAGGAAAACATGCATTGAAAATATTAGATGCCAATGGCTGTGAGTTGGATTATGATTTTGATATAGTAACGACCACGCCCATATCCGTAGATCTGATACCTAGTGTAAAAATAAATGAGGGTGAAAGTTATAACATCATTCCTGTGTATTCCATTCCTGATGATTCGATCCAATCTGTGAATTGGTCACCATCGATACATTTGTCATGTTCAGATTGTTTGTATCCAAAAGTCAGTGGATTGAATACGACCACAACATATGTGGTGACTTACACCAACAAAAATGGATGTTCTGCATCGGATCAAATCACCATAAGTGTGATTAAAAAAGGAATCTGGATACCGAATGTATTTAGTCCTAATGGGGATCAGGTGAACGATCATTTTTATCCGGTGTTATCAGATGATTCTTATAAAGAAATAAAAAGCATGTCGATATATAATCGTTGGGGAGAACAGATATTTCTTAAAGAACATTTCCAACCGAATAATACCTTGGAAGGATGGGATGGAACCAGTAGAGGTCTTAAATTGAATCCGGATGTGTTCATTTATTCCATTGAAGTACTTTGGAATTCCGGTGAAACTGAAAAATTTCATGGGAATGTTACATTAATAAAGTAGAATTTGATTTAATTATATTTTTATTATTATTACAATGTTTAATTTATTATTACAATGATTAAAATAAATTTTATATTGATTAATATTGATGGATATGCGATTTAAGGTTATTGTTTTTATCATTGTCTTGATAAGTGTCTCAAGGTCGGCATCTTTTGGTCAATGTATAGGCTTAGATGCGGATGCTGGGCCTGATTTGTCTACCTGTGACCCAGCAATGATGGTTCAATTGATGGGATCAATTCAAGGAACTTATAATAGATTGATGTGGACTCCTTCAGCGGGATTAAGCGATTCGAAGATCCTAGATCCAATGGTCACCCTTAAAACACCAGGCATTTATAAATTCAAATTAACTGCAGAAGGTCTTTCAACTAATAATTTAATTATAAATGGGGATTTTGAATCTGGAAATACAGGATTTAGTACAGGATATAATTTTTCTCCAGTAAATACAACTGAAGGTGAATATATCGTAACAGCTAATCCATCTACATGGAATGGTGGATTTTCACCATGTGGTGATCATACTTCCGGAGGTGGAAATATGCTTTTATTGAATGGGCATCCGAATGCTGGAACCAATTGTTGGTGTCAAACTATTGCAACTGTACCAGGAAGAACTTATGAATTTTCTTTCTGGAGTCAATCCGTTGTGGCTTCTAATATTGCACAATTAGGTGTTAAACTAAATGGAAATGCAATTGGGTCTACAATAGCTGGTGGTCTATGTGCATGGGAACTTTTTACAGTAACATTCGTTGCTACATCTGCTTCTTCTCAATTGTGTATCGCTGAAACTTCAGGAATTAGAGGTGGCAATGACTTTGCACTTGATGATATCACTTTATTTGAAAAATGTATAGATGAAGATGAAGTGATTGTAGAGATCGTCGATTTAAAAGCAGTACTAGATATTCCGAAGCGTCCGAAGTGTTCATCAGAAGTATTCGACCTTGCGGGAATTGGATCCAGTACGGGCCCTAAAATCAGATATGAATGGTCAACAGATATAGGAAAAATTATTTCACAAAATGGATTCAATGCAAAGGCAAAAGGATCTGGAACGTATACTTTGAAAGTAATATACACCAATGGAACAGTGATATGTGAGAAAGAAGTAAGTATAGATTACATGGCGCCAGATGAATTGTTTGGTGAATTGAAAGGAATAGGTATATCAAATTGTCGATTGGATACAATTAATTTGGATGCGAATGTATTAACCGGAAGTGGAGATTATACGTATCGATGGAGTCCTGATTCTTTAATCCTAATAGGTCAAAA
>JBGAVH010000035.1:0-43549 GCA_044228225.1 Saprospiraceae bacterium
AATAAGCATTTTAATTGTAGATTTGTCAATAAATACAGTACTGTATTCAAAATTCTATTTTATTTTGGACAGATGTGCAAAATTATCATAAATAATAGGATGAATATAGTCAATAATAGGACATATTGAGCCAAAATATTGCTTCTTAAATGGTCCAATTTTTATTTTGTAACTCTGACTTTGATATTGTGAAACTTTTAATGTTATTGTATAATCAATCTAAAAGTTTATAGATATATTCTTCAATTTCAACTTGTCTAGCATTTGCAAATCCTTTGTCCTTTCCAATTTTTACGAAACCACATTTCTCTAACACTTTTTGAGAACCAAAATTGTCAAACGCAACACGTCCATGAATAGGTCTGATTTGTTCCATTTTCAGAAATTCATTGAGTGCTGATGTAGCGATTCCCTGTCCCCAGAATTTTCTATCAATCCAATAAGTAATTTCGGGCTCATCTTCCAAGACAAATTTGGCTATACTACCCACGATTTGATCTTTAAAATTTATTGTTCTCATATTTATGTTAGGGTCAGCTATATGTTTTGTGAATTTTTCAATGTAAGCATTTTTATCAGTTGGATCTTTCGGTGTAAATGCAGCTAAATAAATAGCTTCTTCGTTAAGTTGAAATTCAAACAATACGTAGAGATCTTCTTTTACAGTTTTGGTCAAAGTAATATTTGGGTTTGTCATGGTCTGGAATTGTTGTAAGCTTTACTATTGATGTAATTTTTTCGTTTACAAAAGTATGTCGGGGTCATGTATTTTTCATAACTTATTTTTCTGTCAGAAGGTCTGAAATACCATGATGTAAGAATAAATATAGTTTGGAACAAAGGTCCGAAAATAGCTTTCCCAGCGTCTCCCATGGCTAAATGAGATAGTAAAGCTCAGTCATTAAAAAATAAGAATCCGGTGTATGCTCATTCTTTGATAGGTTCATTAAATTACAAATTTCAATATGCTTTTCGTAACATGTCAGCATAAGCATTGGGCAGTATACTAGCTTCTACAGCTCTTGCTGCTTTTTCTACATCATAAGCTACACGAATAAATTCAACTTGAATACTGTTTTTATCAAATTTACTGCTGTTGTCATTGATTGTGATCAAAACATAGCAAGCTCTGGGATCTCCATCTTTTGGTTTGCCAATTGAACCTAAATTGATAGCATGGCGAAATGCTTTTTGCCCTTCCATTTCATATTCAAATATTCTGTGATAGGGTTTGTGCGTATGGCCAAAAAACAACAGATCTGCATTCGAATGTTCAAGTATACGTAGCATACTCTTTTGATCTCGGTCTTCAAATAGATATTCATTTATTTTTCGGGGACTTCCATGAACCATCAATAAAAATAATGAAGTGTTGTTTAGTTGGTACTCCAATTGTATATGTGCAGGTAGTGTTCTCAGGTATTGTCGTTCATCAGGTTTAATCAACTGATTGGTCAGTGCAATGGATTGAGCACCCATTTCTTTTTCTTCATTTGTTTTATAGGCGCAACCACAATCATCTGATGATCTACCAACACCAAAATCGTAATTTCCTGCAATCGTTGGTATACCTTTTTTTCTAATTTCTTGGATGACTTCATTGGGCCAAACATTATAACCAACCAGATCACCCAAACAAAAAACGGAATCAGGTTTTGTAGATTCAAGATCTTTAAAGAAAGCTTCTAATGCTGGAAGATTGGAATGTATGTCACTGAATAATGCAATTTTCATAGTATTGGATTGTCTTTTTGATTTAGAAATTTCCATATTGGAATGGCTAATGCGGCGCCCAATATTGTTGCAGTAAGGTAAACCCACAAATGCTCCATATGGCCGCTGACTATAGCCGGTGCTAATGATCTTGCAGGGTTCATACTCGCTCCACTAACAGGTCCTGCAAACATGGCTTCCAATAAAACAGTTGAGCCGATCGCAAGCCCTGCAAACATTCCTTGTTCTTTACTTTCTGTAGCTACATGGATGATGACAAGCATGAGAAAGAAAGTGAGAATACATTCCAATATGAAAGATTGCAAGGGTGTTCCCGAAGGGATGGTTGCTCCTAAAAATTCATTTGTAGGGAATAAATAGTTGAGCACAAAACTTGCGAGAAAAGCACCAGCTAATTGACTGATAATGTATGGTGTAACTTGTTTCGCTTTAAACTTTTTAGCCAATGTAAATGCAATGGTCACAGCTGGGTTTAAATGAGCACCCGAAATATGCCCTAAAGCGTATATCATCGCCATTACAATAAGTCCGAATGTCATTGCAATACCAACATGGGTAATGGCGCCTGAAGATTGTTGGTTAATAATAATAGCACCAGTTCCACAAAACACCAACGCAAAAGTTCCTAAAATTTCAGCGATATATCTTTTCATATTATGGTGTTAAAAATTTCTTGTAATCGGATTGGAAGATGTTTGTTATATCTGTTCATATATTTTCAAGATCAATTTTTCTAATGGCATATCACTAACAATGCGAGTAAAAATGCATTAACATTTTTGAACTCAATAATCTGTATTTTTCAATAAAATCAAACGTTCTGTTGGTTTCAAATGGACCTTTGACCTTAATTTCTAAATCGTCTTTCCTTGGATTCTTAGATGGAAGGTTAATCTTATTGTATAGTGAAACGTCGTTTTTCAATGAACCATTTTTTTGCAATGAACTGTTAGCTGACCATTCGATGTCTGAAATAAATAAATCGCCAGTGAATCGATACCTATCTACTTTAACTATGGTACGATGTAATGGGTAGCATGCAGATGATTCTATGGTGTGGAATAAATCTTCAGTTGAAGTAGTTCTTAGATAATTGTTCATTGCGAATAATTTCATATTACATTAATCAGGAGGATTAACAACAGTTTTTATTCTTCTTCGCTAATGTTGTGGAAATCATTGCGAAATAGCTTGCTAGTTTGGTAATAGCTTTTTCGTCGATACAATAACAAATCGTATTTCCTTCTATGTCCCCTTTAATAAGTCCTGCATTTTTAAGTTCTTTCAGATGTTGTGAAACGGTGGGTTGTGCCAGGGGCAATTCGTTTACAATATCACCACAAATACAAGTATCTACTTTAAGTAAATAATCCATAATGGCAACTCTTGCCGGATGTCCGAAAGCTTTGGCAAGTGTAGAAATTTCGTTTTGTTTGTCTGAGAAATGATCAGTTTTGGTAGCACCCATATTTTTATATTTAGATTGCAATATTACGATAAAGATATTATATGCACAAATTATTTATTTGAATAATGAATAATAACCCAGTGCTTTCGACTTTGGTTAATGGAACACAGTAATAGTAAATAGACAGATATCCGATAGTTTGAGGGTATTGGATAAACTTAAAGGGCTATTGTAGTTCCAAATTATTAGCTTTGGACACCAGTTTAACATTTGTATCCATGAGTTATGCCTTACTCAAGTTCTCTAAAAGTAGCGTATTTACTATAGTAAATAAAGAACAAGGGTTTAATAGATTCATTTCAAATAAGACTAACATAAGAATTCCATCAAGTCATTGAAAATGAATGGTCTTCTTGACATTCTCAATATTTTATTATCCAGTTAAAGGTTTCAATTATTCGTGATCTATTTTTCAAAATATACCTTGAGCAGAAGTGTTCTGATTCTTAGAATTGGTAAGGATTTTAGAGTGCTTTAGAATAGCATTGGTATCATGCTATGTTTAGATAATATTAAATGTACCAAAACATACTACCTATGTAATAACTATCTTATTGTCATATGTAATTTAAGCTAAACGGTTCGTAAAATTTTTTCCATTTTCCTTCCTTTTGCTAATTCATCGACCAGTTTATCTAAATATCTTACATGTTTGGTAATAGGATTTTCCAGGTCTTCTATCCTGTAACCACAAATGAGTCCTGTTATGAGGTGGGCATTTTTATTCAATGTTGCTTTTTTGAAGAATGTTTCAAAAGTAGCTTTTTTCGCTATAAGTTCTTCCATTTTCTTAAGATCATAACCAGTTAACCATTCTATTACCTGATGCAATTCATCTTTAGTTCTTCCTTTGCTTTCAATTTTTTTAATGTAGAGTGGATAAACCGATGCAAAAGTCAATTTTGCAATTCGTTCATTGTGCTCTTTGGTTACTTCCATATTATTTTAATTTTTCTAATTTTCCTTTTCTTTTTACTATATTTTTGTAATCCCATTGTATATCTCTGGACTTCTTCAGCCACCGTTTTAAGTCTTGTACATCAATTTCTGAAACCCTGGTGTAAAAGACAGAAGCATCTTTAAATTTCTTACCTTTCACATTTAAATGTTCTTCATCAAAGTCAGCGCCGCTCCAAAACATGAGTCTAATTCCTGATTTTTGTTTGCTATAACCAACTATTGGATTGCCTTCTAAAAACCAGACAGGATGGGCGTGCCAAATTTTACTTTCTGCAAGGGTCAACTCTTGGTCGATTGTTACAGCCAGTAAGTTGCAAATAGACATATCTTCTGTGGCTTGGGCCTGGTTATATTTTTTTATATCTTCGTGCATTTCTTTTATGTTTTGTAATATTTAAATTTGCCCAATAGCTCACCATTCAGGAACAATAAAAAGGCAATTATTATTATCAATTTCAAAATCTCAACGACCAAATTACAATAACAATTCATGTGAAAATAATTGATGAAGGACTAGATTTAATAGCGACTACATTTAACATGTTGCCTTTTTAAAATAAAATGGTAAAGTGAAAATGTACTATCAATACCTGGAACAATTATTTAAAAAACTTTATTATTTTTTCAAGTTTTTCTCATAAATATGGATCCAATCATTTGCGCTCATTTTTTGCATTAATTCTCCTATGAGTTGGTATGGAATATCATCAAATTTCTTGAATCGAATACAGCTTTTTCCCATATCAAGTTTTTGCTTGGTATGCTTGGGGTATTCGGTTACGAACCAATTTAATAATTTAGGGTTCGAATAAATTCCCATGTGATAAAAATTTATAGAATTCTTTTGGGAAGCAAGTCCGGCGAATGGCAATGGTTCGCTCGGTTTGCAATGGTAACCTGCGGGATAAAGCGAATGAGGAATAACATAGCCTAATCCACCATAACTAATGGCTGCTTCAAACCCTTTGGGTAGGTTTTTTACAATAACATCGTGTAGTTTGTTAAATGGCTCTACTCTGTCTTCCGGTAAATTGATGAGAATTTCTTCTACTGTTTTGCCTTCAGCTTTCATATTTAATTGATTTTTATTTATTTCTTTTTAAATGTACTGTATAATTCAATTTTTTAACAAATTTATCTAAGTTATTTTTATTGGATTTGGGTTATTGTTGTTTTTTAGATCAATTAATAAAATGTAAATTGAAAGCAAATTTAAGTAAAAATTTCATGATTTCGAATCTATTTCAAAAGAAAAGAGTGATTTATTTAAATGATCATAGATGATTTTATAAAGTTTATGGTCCACTTTATTTAGTTAAAATGGCAAAATGAGGATTTAATAGTTCTGATAGATTTAGATGTATCTATAAATGAAGTGAATAGTTTTGTAATCTTTAAATTATTAATGAAAAATATAGATTGATATTTGTGTAATTGCGTCGTTTGCATGTAAATCAGGGCATCTAATTTTTGTCTGAACTTGTTTTGAATCGGTTACCACTTGACAAAAGTAGGATGAATTAATACTTGAATTATTAAATTGAACAAAGGTGTAAGAAATTTATCGGGCTAAGCATTTTACCAATGATTCATTTTTTTATAACTAAATTAATGTTTGTTTTTTATAATAATAGCGGTGTTAAGCGTGTACGCTCCTATTCATGTTAAACTACATTGGATGAAGAATTCCTATTAGTCGATCTAATCTCTTTAGGAGCAAGCGAAGTAATCTTGTGGAAATCTATTTTTTTAACTTGGTTCTATCAAAATATTGATAATTTTGTAAGCCTAAGATGCTGATTTCAGTTGCATTTATTCTTTAGTAAAGCGAGTATGGATTTTAAAGCGGCTATATATCATCTTGTAAATGGGCGCGTATTAGCCCTTTATTTAGCCCTATATATTAATTTTTGTCCAATGTTATTATTTGGTCAAAGTTTGTATTCTAGTTCGGATTCTGCACTAATATTTAAGAAACTTGATCTTGCTGATGAATTGGATTTTAAGGGAGAGCTTGATACTGCATTGGCATTAATCCATTGGATATCGGATTTTTCGAGGTCAAAGGGTATGTCAAGAGGCTTGGGGTATGCACAACTTAAGAAGGCTGACTTACTTCTTAAAAAGTCCAATTATCAAGAAATTTTAAAACTACTTGATGCAGGATACCAGATAGGTACCTCGCTGAATGATAGTCTTATGATGGGACTATCTCATACCCAAAGATCACAATTTTATAAATCTAAAGGAGATATGGAAACCTCCATCTTATCTTTAATGAAAGCCATAACATGTTATTCAAAACAAGAGCACCAACAATATATTGGTATTACATACAATGATTTAGCTTATGCTTATTCAAGGCAAAGTAATTTTGATAAAGCTATTTATTTTGGTTATGAAGCTATCAAATCCTTTGAAAAAATAGATGACCTAAAAGAGTTAGGCAATGCTTATGGTAATATGGCAGTTAATTATTATAAGTTAAATGATAAACAGAACGCCATCAATCTATTCAAAAAAGCCCTTTCCATTCAAGAAAAGATTGGCGATTCAAAAAGAATGGTTTCCACTTTGGGCAACTTAGTTGTGGTCTATACTTCTGTCAATTTAGACTCAGCTCTGGTCTATCAAGAAAAAGCACTTCCTATTGTTGAGAAATTAGGTATTAAGCTAACTCAGGCAAATTCATACAGTCTGTCTGGTTCATTGTATGACAAAAAGGGAGACCACCAAAATGCATTAAAGTATTTTGAAAAATCATTATCTCATTATAGGGAAATTGATGACCCTGGAAAAATAGCTAATGCTTACTTCAATTGTGCGATTCAATATGATAAACTCAATGACTCGCTTTCCGCAGAAAATGCTTATAATTCAGCTTTGAGATTTGCAATAGAAAGTAGGGATAAATTGTTTCTCCAAAATTATTATCAATCCAAATCAAAGTTCTATCAATCCAGAAAAAACTTTCAACTGGCTTTGGATCATTACAAAGAAAGCATGATCATTAAGGATAGCATTTTTAGTGAAAAATCAAAGGCATATATTTCTGAGTTAAATATAAAATATGAAACGGAAAAAAAAGAATTAGCACTTGCAAAATCTTTAGAAGAGCAAAGAGCAAAAGACCTTGAATTGCAAGCAAAAAATAAGGAGTTTGAGATCGCGTCACTCAAGAATAGGAGAAACGAGCAAGAACTTCTTTTGACTGAGAAGGAAAAGGAATTACAATCTTCAAAAATTGCTGAATTGTCATTTAAAACAGAAAAACAAGATTTGATCAATCAAACGCAAATGCAAAATTTGGATCTTTTAGGAAAGGATATTCAAATTAAACAAAAACAAATAAATCAAAAAAATCTACTCATTTTATTAAGCTTTATTGCCTTGCTGAGTTCTGTATGGATTGGTTATCTGATGTTCAACCGATTCAAACTGAAAAAACAATTAGAGCAAAAAGAGGCCCAAAATAAAATACGTGATAGAATAGCTGCCGATCTGCATGATGAAGTGGGGAGTTCATTAACAAGTATACATCTTTTAAGCCTGATATCAGAAAAACAAATTGGAATTGATTCATTAAAACTAACCGATTCAGTTAAAGATATACAGGTTCAAGCCAAAAAAATTCAACAGAATATATCTGACATTGTTTGGGCCATTAGGTCTGATAATGAAAAAATAGATTCTCTATCAGCCAGAATATTGGAATTTGCTCACAAGAATTTCGAGGCTCAAGGTATTGCTCTGCAATTCAAAGCTGATCCTAAAATTCTTGACCATTCACTAGGAATTGAACAAAGGAAAGAACTATTACTCATCTGCAAAGAATTGATCAACAACGTGATCAAACATGCTCATGCTACTGAAGTAAGTATTGAACTTTGGGAGGAAGCATCAAACATCATTTTGGCATTCACGGATAATGGAGTCGGATTTAAACAAAATTCAAGTACCGGTACTGGGATTAAAAGCATGCAATCGAGAGCAGACAATATTGGTGGTAAATTCAGTATAACCAGAGAAAATAATTTAACAAAAGCTTACATAAGCATTCCGGCACTTCATCGTGATATGATTGATTCATGAATGATGCCTTATCTTTGCAAAAATTTAAACAATGGAAACAAAAATAATGATTTATGAAGACAATGCGAATTTGAGACTAAATCTAGTAACTTTTTTGCAATTCGTAAATGAATTTAAAATTGTTTCATCCAAAGAAAACCCATCTGAAATTCTTGAAGACATTAAAAATTTTAACCCAGACCTAATACTAATGGATATTGATATGCCTCAGATGGATGGAATTTCAGCTCTTAGAATTTTGAGAAATAGCGGGAATTATATTCCTGTAATCATGCTGACCATTTTTGACGATGATGAGAATATTTACAATTCTATTTGTGCCGGAGCCTCAGGTTATATTTTAAAAAATGATCTTGAAAATATTCGTCAGGCTATTAGAGAAGTACTTCAAGGAGGAGCTCCATTGACCGGATTAGTAGCCAAAAAAATCATTCAATCATTTTCAGGAATAAAAAAGGAACAAGTCTCTAAACATGAACTACTATCAGATAAAGAAAATCAAATTCTGCAGGAACTTGTCAAAGGCCAGAGTTATAAGATGATTGCTGAATCCTTAAAGATCAGTATTGACACGGTGAGAACTCATATCAAAAAAATATACAAAAAACTTGAAGTGAATAGTGCTACTGAAGCGATTTTTAAAGCTAAACATATTCAATAGTCGAGTTTTTTGATAAGTTTTTTGACTTAGATCTTTCCCCACAAATCTTCTTTTTCAATTTAATTAATTGGAATAATTAGGTGATATTTTAATATTCACCCCATCCAATATTATCAAATCACATGATCATGTGATCCCTTGTACATGATCATGCGATGGGTGGAATTTGGTCTCAGCAAAGTACCATACTAATTTTGTTCTGTTATTCAATATTAACTAGTAAATTTAAAAGAGATGAAAAATATTACATTTTATTTAGTCCTGTTTAGCTTAATTTTTTCAACTAAACATGCATTGGGCCAATTGGCATGCAGAGCTAATATTAACTTTGACTTGGGCACCAATTGTGTCGCCAGCTTACCGGTAGACTCGGTTGGCGTTAGATTGGATCCTTCATATAATTATACTTTGTCTCGATCTGAATTTAGTTGTGATGATATAGGCAGAACATTCCCTGTAACATTACAACAAAGGAACAGGAGAACAGGTAGGATAGTCAATACTTGTTGGACAAATGTTACTATAGTTAGTAATTCAATTCCAAGTCCATGTACACGTCCAATTCTTTATTGTCGTTCAGAAATTACGGTGTATCTCAATGAAGAAGGATATGTCGTTCTTAGACCTGATATGATTTCAATACTTCCGGTCACGGGTAATCCTTATTCTGTTTATGATGTTTATCCCAATATCCTTGATTGCGGGAATATTGGAAACAATTCTGTAAGACTGAGTGTAATCAGTGCATGCATTCCGTCTGATTTCTGTACCATGAATGTCGTAGTTAGAGATACTCACAGATTCAGGCCGACTTGCCACTACATCAATTACGATCGGATGCAGTTTTATCCAGCTAATCTGGATCAGAACATTGTATTTCCGGGGTCTGTTATTTCTTTTAGAAACAATGTGTTCCTTCAGTATAATAATGTGACTAATGAGACATTTGAATTCAAGATGCTTTTATCTAAAGACAACTTACCTGATGGCCAGGACTTATTGGTAAACCAACAAATTTTGCAATTCAAATATAAAACAAACATCACTGGTAAATTTGAACTTCCAAAAAATATAACTCAGGGAACTTATTATTTGTTAGCTGACATTTTTAGTAAAAATGCAAAATATCGCTATGCCTATCCAACTGTTGTCCAACGAATTCATGTTGGAAAGGCGCCAAAAATAAATGAATTAGGATCTAGGATTCATGTTGATAAAGAAAATGAGTATCAGATTTTTCCAAACCCATTTCAAAATGAATTGAATATTTATTCTCTTGGTGACTTCGATAAGATATCAAAACTAGAATTGTATAATGTATATGGTGTTTTAGTTCAAGAATTAGATATCAATCTTAATGTATTTGACGTCTCTAAACTTGTGCCAGGTACCTACCTAATTAGAATTACAGAAAAAGACGGTCATCAGACGATACATAAATTGCTTAAACATTGACAACAATAAATGATTTGTACAGCTAATTTCAAATTTAGGATCTATTTTTTGTCCGTTAATATGAATTTAATGTACAGTTGAATCTAGTAAATTCAAATCAGTATAATTCTATATAAGATTATTGTTTGAACCAAAATTCATAAATTTTACCAATCTATTTTTAAATTAAAAAAAAATAATATCATGAAAATTAAATTATTATTACTTTTTACTCTTTTAGTAACATATAGCTATGCCCAGACGAATAAAACATTAAGCAAAATTCCCATTAAATCAGATAACCTAAATGCTTCGTTGCGAACTTTAGAGATTCAACCTGATGCCCTCGAAGAGTGGCTTTGTCCGGATAAACTTCTCAGGGGTGATCGCGAATTTGGTGGAAATGGACCAAGAATGAAGTGTGAGGTGAAACTAAGAATCAGCAGAGATAGTACTTCATTAGAGGCAGATTTCTACTTATGGGCACAAGAAACGGTGCATGATTGGAGCACAACTGAAGGTCAGTGGATCAGAAAAATATATGATGCCCCATATGGAAAAAAAATCAGCCGCATTCTCACCGATCAGGCGTCAAGAACACAATTCATTAGCCCCAAAGCCGGATATCAAATTATAGCACCAGGAGCTGATGTTGCTCAAGCTATTTATGGATTTTTAGACCATACAGATATCAAATCTGCAGTACTTTCTGCATACGGTATAAAACCCCAAAACAAATCTGCCCTAGCAAATCTAGTAAAAAATTATATAGACAAAGGTAATCAAGTTGTTAAAGTACCATCAGTGGAAGGAACACTGGTCAAGTTCTTTTATATCGTTGGAGATACCGGAGGTGATGATATTAGTACGGATTCAAATTGTAATGATGATACACGAATTCATAAAATTGAATTTTTTCCAATTAAAATTGAATTTAAATAAAACATATTAAACTAAAATTAATGACTTCATAAAATCAGTGATATATTATTTTGAATCATGTAGATGGTTATATTTTATTAAACTTAAAACAATGAAATACAAAAGTTCTTTATTATTTATTATTATTTTTGTTTGCTTGAATATGTTTAACACACTTTTAGCTCAAGCACCACGAGGGAATGGAAATCAAGTCAAACAATCCGCTGAAAGAATTCAAAAGAATAGTGTAAAATTAGAAGAGACTAGTGCGGTCATCAAGGAAAATGTAGAAAAAGCAGCTTCCCATGTCAAAGAAGCAGCAGGAAATTATAAAGCGGCGATCAAAATCTTCGAACCCATTCTATTCTTTCACAGAAAAAAAGCGATAATTTTAAATAATGAACAGCCCAAAAACAATATTGTTGCTGAGAATCCAGATACCACAAAAGGCAATATTAGTCCTGAAGTAAATCCGCCGGTTGAAGAAATATTTATTCCTGAAAGTAAAAACTACAATAGCGACGGAAGTATCAATTTGGGATGCCAACATCATAAAGAATTTGGATGTTATTTGGATTTGGGAACTGGAACGGTATTGGATAATATAGATGCCGCTGGAAATTCGGTTTCAGTAGATCTCATTTACACGGCAACAGATTATTTTGGGTCTGCTCCAATGTATGCGTTTTTATCGCCTGCTATGGTTAAAAATGATTTCTTCGCCAATTATTATTTTAGAGGACCTGCTTATAAAGATCAAAATATTCCTATAAGACAATGGGAAGAAGTCAACGAAAGTGAAATTGCGCTTACCAACATCACAGCGGCACAATTTGATAAAATTAAGGACAACAACCAATTATTAGCAGTCATTAAACAAACATCTGCATTTAAAGATCGGTTAGAGTCAAGATCCACATTAATCGGAAAAACCATTGCCGTGAAAACGAAAATGGGAAATAGAGATGTAGCAGGACTGATTCATATATTGGATCAATACGGGACTACAGGTACCAATGCTTATCTGAAAATTAAAATTAAAGTTACAGGATTGGATAAAAATGGAGATGGAATTCCGGATGGTGATTTGTATGAATAAATTTTAAGGAACAATGAATTAGATAACACAAATGAAGTGGGTAAATATAGAAATTGATTGACTTTGAAATTATTGATATTTAGTATTACACTTTTCTACATTTTCGATAATGGAAAATCTTGCGTCAAGTATTTCTGTTCCCACAGTGTGAACTATTTTGTCTAATTTATAATTTTTCTGAAATTTTGAATAATTTAATTTTAATTGAATCTACATTATGTTTTATGTTCCTTTTTTCTCAAGGATAATAAATAGATAGTCGCCTGATTCATCAGTATAGTGGTTTTTAACTGATTCAAACAATTGACTATCTATGTCATATTTAAGTTGGGTTAAACCTTGATTTACCTCTTCAATGTTCGCTAGTGATGTAAATGATGAAATTCCATTGCGGATTAATGGGTCAAAATACCGGTCTGGATTATTTTTACCTACATATAAAAAACAATCTTTAAGATCGTCTTGGATCAAATATTTTTCAATATGCGTTATTTCAAGCCCTGTTTGATTAATGACCTCTTTTATTGTTGCAAGTGAAGGCATTTGAACTATGGAAGAATGTAGCATTTTAGGAAAATAGTGATTGAGCCAATAGTTTTCCATTTGTTCAGGTGTGGATGTAAACAAAATAATTTTACCATCGTCCTTGAGTACTCTGCTGAGCTCAGTAAACGCTTGTCTGAGGTCTGTCCAATGATGAATGGTCAAGGTGGCTATAATCCCCTCGAAAACCATGTCTTCTGTTGGTATGTGTTCAGCGGTTCCTATTAGCCAATGTATTTGTTGATTTCGACTGTTGGCTTCGGCAAGCATTTTTGCTGATGGATCCACTCCGGTAAATTTTAAACCTTTATCAGCTAAGACAATGGTATAATTTCCCGTTCCACAACCAATATCAAGATAATGTCCTTCTCTTTTTGGCAGTAAAAAATGAAGAAGTCTTCCAGATAAATAAGGGTCGGCCTGTCTCGTTGAATTATTCCCTGTTCCTATCCAGTCATATATTATATCCATTTGGGTCGTTCATTAAAAGTGATGAATAGTAAGAAGTGAAAAAAACGAATAAGAAAGTTTTTAGGGACACAATAATACTTTTAACTTTCAATGGGTTTCTGTCTTTATTTATTTTAAATCAAGTAAACAACATGACTAAACTTTTCTATATAAAGTACGATAGTTCGTAGTTGATTTAACATTTGTGAGGAACTATTATGATGCTTATTTAAAAAAGTATTCTTAATTACTGCTGGTATTTTTGATTGGGCACATTAAACATCCAACGAATTCCAAATCTGTCCAGACAAACACCCCAGTAGCCCCAGAATTCATCATGTGGTGAAACGCAATCAGTGCCGCCTTGTGACAGTGCATTGTAGATTCTGTCGGCTTCTTCTTTGGTATCGGGTTCTAAACTAATGGTTGTGTTGTTGCCTATAATTAATTTATGACCCATGCTTTCAAGCATGTCTGTACCCATGATGTTAATCCCACCTAAAATTGGAAGAGATACATGCATCACCATCTTTTTTTCAGCATCGGAAAATGGAGGCATGCCTTGTGGTTGAGGCATATCTCCCATTCGCATAATAGGGGCAGCCCAATCGGTTTTGAAAACTGATTTGTAACAGTTGAATGCTTCTTCAGCATTACCTTGAAAGTTCAAGTAGATGTTTGTCTTTGCCATTTGATTTCTATTAAATTGTTATTGAGCTTGCAAATGTAAAATTTTTGGTTAGTTCATTTATAATAAAATGTTGTCTTTTTCTATTCAATTTGATAATAAAAATTAGGAAATTATTGTTCACAGTATTATAGCTGATGGAGTGTAATGTATTATTTTATGATCCTTTCATACCCTGTATAGGGTCTTAACTCCATAATGTCAAATTGAATCTTACCGGTTTTTACTAAAGGCAAAGTCTCAAGAAGTTCATTGGCTGCATGCTTATTCGCTGCCTCAAGTACCAAAACTGCATTTTTATTTTCAGTAAAGTATATTTCTCTTAATGAATCTGAAAGATATAAATGAAATACATGTTGAGCCTCGGCCTTTAATAGATCTTCTAAATCATTCCAATCAACGCCTTTCGATTCTTTTTCGATTGCAAGTATTTTCATCGTATTATATTTTTTTTATTTTAAGATTTTCTGGGTATGATTTTTAAACCAGTTTATCATATTTCAATGAATACCTTTCAAATCATTCCAGGTTAATTACTCCTGTTAAATACAATTTTGCTTTGCCTCCAATCAAACATCTGTCATTATTGAATTCACAGATGAGTTGCCCACCTCGTTCCGACAATTGATGTGCAATAAATTTGGTTTTCTCTAGTTTTTTCGCCCAAATGGGCAATAGTGAAGTATGCGCTGAACCTGTTACAGGGTCTTCATTGATCCCTGATTGTGGTGCAAAGAAACGAGATACAAAATCTACCCGATCACCCTTCGAAGTAACAATGAGTCCTCTTGCATTAAGTTTAGAGATTTCTGTTAAATTGGGTTGGATATTTTTTAACTCGTTTTCGTTATCAATGATAGCAATGTAATCTGTTTTTCCTTTATACACTGCTGTGGGTGTTATTCCAATGCAGTACGCTATGGTATATTGCATACCATCGATTAATTCCAAGTCATCTGTTGGAAAATCCAAATACAGCATATCTTCAATTTTAATTACACTTAACCATCCACTTCTTGGAGCATGAAATCGGATTGTTGATTCAGTATAGCCGAGTAAATTAAATAGTACAAATGCTGAAGCCAGTGTAGCATGTCCACATAAATCTACTTCGGTAGTTGGTGTAAACCATCTGATTTCAAAGTCTTTTCCAATTGGAACGATAAAAGCCGTTTCAGCTAAATTGTTTTCATTAGCAATCGATTGCATTAAATTTTCAGGCAACCATTGTTCCAGAATACAAACTGCTGCAGGATTTCCTGAAAATAATTTATCTGTAAATGTATCAATTTGAAATATTTTTATGTTTTGCATCGTTGGTTTTGGATTTTGGAAATCAACATGGTAGTTTTTAAGGTGCATGCCGCATATTTATGAATTTGAATATGATCCGCTAACAATGTCAAAGTTTCATAGAGCCCAACACATTAAATCATTTTATTTAGACATAATCTGAGGTATCAATGATTTTGTCTTTCAGTTCTATTACAAATGAAACAAAAGCATCTAAATCTTTTTTTGTAGTGGCAAGTCCTACAGAAACTCTAATGGCACCTCTCATTTTATGTAATGAATGAATCATTTCAAAATAATTTCCTTGGCTATGACTACTGAAATATTGAGTCAATTCATCAGTGGTGAGGCAGTTGTTTGTTTCATCGAGACCAGGGTTACAGAAGCAACCGGAGCGAATCGAGATTTTTTTAGAATTAGATAGTTCTTCAATCTTTTCAAATGGAATCTTAGATCCATCTGGATTATTGAATGTCATTATCATCGTTCCGCCACATTGATTGCGATCTGATGGTCCAAAAATGTTTAATTGATTGGTGCCATTAGAATGTTTTAATGATATCAGATGTTTATTAAGGTATTGCATGAGTGAATCCACCCGTTCTTTTATTCTGGGCATACCGATTTCCTGAATAAACTCCAAACCTATTTTTATAGCAGGAATTCCTAGGTAGTTAACAGTTCCATTTTCAAAGCGTTCATGATTCTCTGCCAGATAAAAGAAGGGCGTTTTAGCGGATGCTAAATTTACAGTTCCTCCTGCAAACCATCGCTTCTTAAGTTTCTCAAAGGATGTTTTTTTAATAAGTAAGCAACCAATGCCTGTGGGATAACCAAAAATTTTATAAAAGGATATAGAAACAAAATCTGGTTTGTATTTACTTAAATCAAGTATTGAAGTTGGAACAAAAGCCGCTGCATCAAGAAGGACGTCCCAGCCAAGTTCCTGCGCCATTTTAATATAATTAAGATTGTGTTTAACTCCCGAGACATTCGATTGTGCAGGATAAGCTAATAATTTGTTTTGATTTTTTGGTTCAGAAAGTTTTGCTAAAAATTCTTCATTTGAAATGGAAAGATCATCGTAATTAACAGGAAAAAATGTGTGCGAACCTCCATTTCTAATACAGTATTCTCTGATTCCATTCACTGAATTATGATTGTCAATGCAATAAAGGTAATGTCCATCTTTTTCGAATGGATAGCTTTCTGCAACGATTTGTAAAGCCATGGAGGCATTTTGAGTAAAGACACAATAATAGTCATCTGCATTAAAAAAGTTGATTACCATTGCACGTGCTTCATCAACCAATTGGGTTGAAAGTCTTGAGGTTGGATTCGTGGAATGCGGATTTCCAAAGGTATGCTCATTAAGCATCTTAAAATGTTTATCCAATTGGCTTTTTGCATATAAATTACCGCCTGTAAAATCTAGATAAACATTATGGTCTTTGTCCAATCTGTCATACTCAGTTTTTCGTAAATTATTAAAGTAGTCATCGTGTAATAATTCATTTATTTTATGATCTTCTGGCTGAGAAATTAAATTTGAATGTAGCATATTTATTTTGTAATAAATTGATGATCAATCTTTTGCGAATACATAACTTGGTACTTAAAATATTTCTTGTATGTCGAATAAAAATTAGAGTTTAAAGATACTAAAGTTTTTATTTTCACGTCTGTGTCTAAAAGGGTTAGTTATTTTTTTATTTTTAGTCAGGTTATTCGTTTATCAATTTGAGTTCTTCAAGGATTTTGTATGCAATTTCAATTCTTGAATTGTCAAAAAGTATGGCACGATTAACATCATTTAATACCTTACTGTCCATTTGAACACAATTTGAGAAATAATAAACTTGACCTTTCGTTTCAATATAACCAACATACCATCCTACGTCTTTATCACCATGTCCACCCCAACCGGTTTTACCCCTTATTATATAATTCAAAGTGTCTTTTGTAATCAATATGTTTTTCACAATGTCAACTGAATGTTGTGAAAAAGGTAGTTTGTTATCTCGAAATCGTCTTAGAAAGTCAATTTGTTGTTCAGGTGATACCCGAAGTCCTCCCGTCAACCAAAACTGGTCAATACCTCCGGAAGTGTCGGTGTTGCCATAGTTAGCCTTATCAATCCAGTATTTCATTTGTTGTCCACCAACACGTCTGGCAAGCTCTTGATAATACCATACGGTAGAGTTTTTAAAAGCGGTCTTTAAATCATGATCATGATCCCAAATCGGATTTCTTATTACACTATCCCAAGGAATCACAAAGTTCTCATCTTTGATTATGCCCGTTTCCAGACCGATAAGCGAGTTGCAAATTTTAAAAGTTGAGGCTGGAGAAAAATTTTGCTTAAATTGGTCCTGGTTGTAAAAAATATACTTATTGGCTTGTGGGTCAAATAACACAAAAGAACCTTCTACATTAAACTGGTCGTAGTATTTCTTAAAGTCATCATGAATTTCAGACGCCTGCTTTTGTTTACAAGCGAATAGTCCACAAAGGGAAATGGCTAATAAAGTAAATCTTAAGTTAAGCATTTTATTCTGTTTATTTATGTTAATTTTGGAATGGTTATTTTGATGTTTGTCCTGAGCAGTAGACTAATGCTAGGATTGGGAATATTTTTTAAATGAAACAGGAATTGATATACTCGCATAAATATCAGGTATGATACGTTAAATGAAGTAAATAGTAGTTCATTAAAAAGTAAAATTTGGTTCCGTCCCAATGGATGGTTTCCAAAGTGTATTTTCCATCTTTAACTTTTTTTACTTTAAGTATGCCTTTGCTCCAAAATTTATCCGACGCAACTTCCCATTTCGATTGGTCGATTGTATTTGATTTGAAGATATACTTGACAAAGAATCGGATTAAGCTATTGTTCATTTATTCAATAATAATGGAGGATTAAATGATTGTTTATGTTGCCTTATGTTCGCGTGTGAAAATACAAAATATTTTAATTGTACATCTAATAATATTTTATAATTGCCAACTTATAAATGATAATCGATATATTTTTTATATTCATGAATCCATTGATAAAGTATATTAAGTTCTTAATATCTTAAAATATTAAGTGTGACTTTTCTAAATGCCAAAATTTAGTTTATTAGTCAACAGGTAAAAGTTAAATCTCTATGTATTTTAAAGGATTGGTTATTTTGAAGTCAAGTCAAATCAATGCATTTTAAAACCAATTTACCTTCAATGATTTCATGAAGATAATCAAATGCCAAATATTTATTATTTTTCATTGTTTATTAGCTCCCAAACATTATTGTTGTAATTTGCTTTAGTTATTCCTGTTAATTTTTCAAGGGTTTGATAATATTTTTCGTTGCCTTTCTCAATAGGTCCGACATTTAATAATTCCCAAACTTCTGAAAACCCTTTTTTCTTTTCTATTTTCTTAACCAATAAAGCATTTACAATATAGTCGGCTGGATTTGTATAATTTCCTGTTTTGAATGTAACAGGTGTCTCTTTAATATCAGTCCAGTCTACACTTTTATTATTTGCAATTTGTTCTTTAAAAGCTTTTAAAATTTCTTTCCAACTCAACCCCCAACTTCCACCATTTAAATAAGCACAACCCTCATCTACCGGTTTGTTTACCTTATTTCTCGGAATGACTAAACTCCATCTGTCATGAAATAAATAGTGTGGATCAAATACGTCAAAGTTTGAATTATTATTGCCGAAGACAATGAGTTTTCTGTTGCCATAAGATGAACTCCAAACACTTTCACGCCTTCCATTGTAATCAACTTTGTATTCCACTCCGATTAATTTTTCAAGTTCTATAAGATTGTCACAACAATAATAGTCTTTTATTTTATTTATTGATTTCAGTTTTTTATCAATTGTTGAGGTCAACTTACAGATTTCATTTACTTTGTAAATATTGATGGTATTTTTATAATGGAAAATATTATTACCAATTTTTTTGGTTTTCCAGGTTTTTGTATTTTTCAAAAGTAGTGAAGAAAAGGAGAACGAATTATTTGTCTTGTGAGCAATGAACTCAAAACTTGCTCTTAGTAAGGCGGTATTTTCATTTATTCCAATATAGGATATCTGGATCAAATAGGTATTGTCGTTGAGTAAACCAATATTCGTCAAATAGGGTTTGTATAAATATTCATCTTTGAATTTACCACTTTTTTCAATTCCATTAATTTCGTCAAGCTGTATAAAAGTTTCTATTTTTTCATCTTCAAAAACAAATTTATTATCTTCATTTGGTTTTTGTGCTGCAAGTAAGAAGTCGTTAAGTGAAGTAATCAATACTTTACTTCAATACTGTCAATAGGCAAAACAATGTTTGGATTGATCCGTAAGCTGTTAATTTGTGCTTCTGCTAAAATACTTATAAATAACGGACTTGTTGTAATGTATAATTTTATATTCTCTTAATTTTAATTTTTTATATTCAGTTAGGATGTTTAAATATATGATTCATAGCTATTGTTAACTATACCCAGTTTGGGTTTTAAGTTTTCGGTTTTTTCTTAAAACTACAAATATCCTATAGTATTACTAAATATCGAATTATTTTTAATCTCTAATATTTTGTACATCCAATGTTGTAGGATCGTATTTATTTTTTTTGTACCAATTTATCATTTCTTCTTCGTAGCTTTGTTCACTTGATGTGTCTGAAAGTAGTTGCTGGTAAGTCATTTTCTTAATATCTAAACAATATTGAACCATAATCCAATAGTTATAGTATTCTCTTGATGTAATGGAGTTATCGTCAAAAGTTATTTCCCATGTATTTAGGTCATATTGATTTAGCCGCTCAATATTGTTGATGAGGCTTTTTTGATTAGTATTTTGTCTTGAAATGTATTCCGCATAACCTTCCCATTTCCAATTTGAAATATTTGCTATTGGATTTGACTTAATCAGTCCTAATCGGTCATATTGTAAACAATGAATCATTTCATGTGCTAGTAGTTGGATTAAATTCCAATGGTATCCATTTAACTGTACGAAGTTCTCTTTGTAATTCATTTTACCATGGATTACTACTTTATTATAAAATCCCCTTGCGAATGCTTGTCCTTGAATAGCTTTTATAATACTAGGGTATGACGAACCATCATTTGTGCATATATCAAGTTTGAGATTATTATTATTAAACTCACTTGTTGTTAATAGCTTGGCTGCCGAATCAAGTGATGAGAATAATAGTGGATCAATGGGTTTATTATGGTATATGGTAAAATTTTTATGATTTGTTTTGTTAGCATATGTAAGGTTTGGATTTAAAACAATGATCAGCAAAAGTCCTACTATTAGAACTACTGTTGCTGTTAGTCTATATGTCCATTTTTTAATTTGTCGTTTCATATATTTTTTTGTTTTAATTTGAATTCCAACCCAAATGGAAATAAATTACATCAAATAAATATAACAATAAAGTTTGACCTTTTATTGCCTATATTACTCTGTTTTTTGTTTCAGGAAGAATTTGGCAACGAGTGTCATTAATATACCAATATTATTGGCATTTGTCACTATATTATTAGGGGGAGTCTTTTTTTTTTCAGTATTATTGGGTATTCGATGTAAATATTCAATCCAAATTCTATAATTGGCATTTAACTTTAATTAATTTCATTAATTCTTTGAAGCATATCGTTTCATCATTATTTTCGAATTTCATTTCTATCAAATTAATGTATATATTTTTTATTTATTACCAAATCTAAATTTCCTTTGAAAGAAAGTCCAATTGGGATTGTGTGTTGCTTCATTTTTATTTCTGATTTATTGATCATATCTATTATTTCGGTATTCACAATAAATGATTTATGGACCTGAATGAAATAATCTGGAAGGATATTCAGTACTTCAGAAATGCTGTAGCGTGCCAGTATTTTGGAATTTTGAAGATTGAAGGTAATATAGTTTCCATCTTTTTCAAGATATAGTATTTCGTGTGGGTTGACTCGATGTATCTGCTGGCCACTTTTAACAAATAGGTGTTTTGGTATAATAAGATTTTCATGGTTTTGATTTGCTTTTCGAATCGCCCTAGCAAATCTTTCGAAGCTTATAGGTTTTAGTAAGTAGTCCACAGCTTCAATATCGTAGCTCTCAGCGGCATATTCAGAGTATGCCGTTGTGAATATTATTTTTGAATTTGTTTTCAGTGATTTAGCAAATGCAAGTCCTGATAAATGGGGCATATTGATATCAAGTAGTATTAAATTTACCGGATTAGATTCTACAAAGGCTAATGCGGTAATACCATTGCGAAAAGTCCCAGCAATTTCTATATTTTCGAAGCGCAATATATAGCCTCGTAGCAAATCGATGGCTTTAGGTTCATCATCAACGATTACTACTTTCATCATTTGTCGTTATTTTTAATTCTACAATAAAGAAATCACTTTTTTTAATGTTTAATTCATGCTTATCAAGATATACAATATTAAGTTGTTCTTTTATTGTGCTAATCCCAGTACCATTTTTATATTGCCAAATCTGATTTTGTAACATACGATTACTAATTCTAAAGAAAACCTGATTGTGGATTTGAAGATCGAAAAGTATTTCAATGGATGATTTTGCTTCAGGAATGGTTCCATATTTAAAAGCATTCTCGACAAATGGTAAAAACAGTCCTGGTTCTACTTTTTGTGAGGTATGTGGTCCTTCTATATTTATGATGCAATGCACTTCGTTTGATTCATATCGAAGTTGTTGTAAACCTATATAATTGCGAATAAATTCAATTTCATTTGCTATGGTTACAGTATTCTCTTTAGATTCGTCCACCACATACCTGAGTAATCCGGATAGTTTATGGATGGCATTAACCAGTTGTGGTGATTGTTTTTGATCGACTAAAGCAAGCAAGTTGTTCAATGCATTAAATAGAAAGTGTGGTTGCAATTGTCGGCGTAATAAAGTCAATCTATATTGATTTTTCTCAGCTATCAAAATTTGTGTTCTATTTTCGTTGATTACAAATAATTTTGATAATGCGTAAAGTGTAGAAATGGCCACGTAAAAAATGAATATTGAAATTCCTAAAATGGTTGATACTTTAAGTGAATTTTTTGGAAAAATTAACCATTGACTAGTGAAATAGCCACCTACAAAAAAGATGAAAAGGGTTATTGAAATTGCTATATACTTTAGTTTCTGCACATTCTGTTGCAAATGCACTAAAATGAAAACATTTAAATAAAAGAGAATGGCATTAAACAAGATGCAAACCAGTAAGGATTTAATCAAATCGGGATTGCGGTTCACATATTGCGTTTCTTCTCCGTTGATCATATAAACTTCATGGGATTGAACAGAAAGACTAGATACGAGGAGCCAGCCGGACAATAACCAAAAAATGATATTGACTATAATTTCGAAGTATTTGATTTTCATTTGTCAAATTTAAGAGATTTATTTTATTTATTACTGATGTGTTATGAAATACTGCTTTTGTGGTATAAACAGCAAATAGTTAATAAGTTTTTCATGTATACATACGTTTGTAACAATTCAAATGGTTTTTGTACCATTTTTGATTTGATAGCATTAGGTTGGTATAATTTTGCTTTCTATAAAAGGAATAGTATATGAAACACATTATGTTTTTTGTTTTTATTGTGGTATTCTTGAATGCTGCATGTTTGGGTCAAAATGGAAAAAACATGGGGTCCATAATAAAAGTAGATACTTTAAAAATATCCACTAAAATGGATAGCTATATTAAGGGGTATACTGATCTTGACCTATTTTCAGGAGTTGTTCTCATTGCATTTGATGGAAAGCCAATTTACCATAAACCATTTGGCCTGGCTGACCGGGAAAGGAACATTCGCGTAACACCTAACACAAAATTTTTAATTGGAAGTATGAACAAAACATTTACTCAAGTAGTCATACTCCAATTGGTCAGTGAGGGCAGACTTAAATTAAGTGATAAGCTAGTGGATCATATTGCAGGATTTCAACAACCTGATGCTATGAAAATTACTGTTGAGCATTTGCTGAATCATCGATCAGGTTTTGGAGATTATTTTGGTCCTGATTATTTTAATCTTCCTTATGATAGCAAAAATATTCAAGGTATAACGGAACTACTTAAAGATCGATCCCTTGATTTTACACCTGGTGCAGGGGAACAGTATTCGAATGCAGGATACATATTGCTTGGGGCTATTATAGAAAAGGTGACAGGCCAATCCTATTCAAAGAATATAAATGATAGGATAATTCGTAAGCTCAATTTAAAGGATATTTATACAGAGCATATTGATACAATTCCTGATAAATCTATCGGCTATCTGAAAACCATAAATGGCGTAGAAGACAATATGGAGTTTATTACGGAACCAAGGAGTGATGGTGGTTTTTGGGCAACTGCCTCTGATATTTTGATATTTTACAGAAATTTTTTTTATGGGAATGCCTTATTGAGTGAAAAAATGAAGGAGCCTTTGGAATTTTTTAAACGACTCAATCAGGTTCCGCCTGGTAAAGCTATAGGAATGGCAGGAGGTATGAACGGGATTAATACGGTTTATAGCGAAATGCCGAATGAAAAAATCAGTATTGTGGTAATGGCAAATATGGATGAACCTGTTGCTGAAAAAATAGCTAGCGGAATCAAACAATTAGTCACATGTCAAACGCCTGATCCGGTTGCAATGCCTGTGAAACTAGCTGTGTACAATGAATATAAATCAAATGGTATCCAGTCAATAAAAGATAATTTTGAATCGCTAACATCCAATTTCAATCATCAGGAACCTAAAGATGCAATTTTGAATATGCTTGGATATGATTTACTCCTAAGTGGTCATTTAAAAGAGGCACTTGAACTGTTTAGACTAAATACTGAACTATTTCCTAATATAGCTAACTGTTGGGACAGCTATGGAGAGGCATTACTCAAGGGTGGACATGAAAAAGCAGCATTAGCTGCTTATGAGAAGGCGTTGAGTATCAATCCAAATATCCCTTCTTCACAGAAGGCAGTCAAAATGTTGACGAAATGAGAAGTTGATTCACACCATAAGACAAAAGTTGTTTGTCTAAATTAATCAAATTTAAATACTCTAATTAATTTTTTAGAAATATCTTCTTTTGGATTTTGATTTTTTAGTAGTTTTATTGACAGGCTTTGAATTTTGAATTTATAGGAGTCAATGGTTATCAATGAATCAACAAATCCAAAGTTGTCAAATTTAATTTGAAATGAGAATTTCGTTATTGATTGTTGTTAGTTAAGAGATGTCAAATCAAGAATTTTTACATTAGCTAAGGTAGCGATTTTTTTATTATAATTTTTTTTCATCTTATTTTCTTTCGGTTGAGATTGTATATACGACTTAAAGTTGTATGTTGATTTTAGTCATTTCATACTTCTGTTCCTTTTATTATCATTGATGTCTTTATGGATTGTTCCTTTAAATGTAAAATATTTTTTCGTTCCTCGTCTTTCATAAAGTTGTCAAAGTCTTGTTGAGTTTCAAATTCTATTAAGTGAATTTCATCGGGCTTATCCATATGAGTTTCTATGAAGTTGCTTTCTGTAGGTCTAACTCTCAATAGAAGTTTCCCGTTATATTTTAAGATAATTGGAATAGCAACGCTTTCAAATTCATCAAAAATATTTTCCTGGCCTTCAATGATGTAGATGAGTTGGGTAATATATATCACAGTATTCTGTTTTTGTCTATTATTTTTATATATTTTTTATTGTTACAAAGGACAATACTTTAAACTGAACACCTTTATGGTCATTAAATTACTAATTCCTCTTTGTGGAGTTGTTGTTTGTGATTCAGGAGATTCAGTTTTTATCCATTCCATCTTACTTTGAATAAACGTTTTTATTGTGAAGTTCCATCCATTTGGAAGGGTCTGCGATGTCTGTCCAACCGAATTGGCGATACAACCCATGTGCATCGCCTGTGAGTAATATCCAACGTCTTAGACCTTGTAGTTGCGGATAGTTCATAACGGTTTCCATTAACCACTTAGATAATCCTTGGCTTCTGTAAACTTCTAAAATATAAACATCACCTAAATAGGCGATGGTTGCATAGTCTGTGATTATTCTCGCAAACCCTATTTGTTTGTTATCATCATAAACTCCAAAGCATAATGAATTTTCAATGGACGTTTGTACTTTTTCTTTTGGAATATTTTTACACCAGTAAGCCTTGGTGGATAAAAATTCGTGAATGGCATCAAGATCTAGTTTTGTTTTGTCCGTTGATATACTAAATTTGTCTTTGTAAATATTGAGGTCTGCCATTGTTTATGTTTCATGTATTGAAGGTATGGGTAAGCTGACACAAGGTAAAATTGATGTCGACATCTAAAACCAAGTTATTGGAATTTGAATTTACAGACATCTAATATCGAAGATATTACTTTATTATTTTCCATATGCGATATTTTGATCTTTAATTGGGAAGCTGTTAAGAAGCTCATAGCTTTCATTTTTTTATTTTTATTATCGACATGTATTGAATGTTATATCTATGCCTTAATGTTAACTGTTGGAATTTTGTGTTTTCAGATTTTCAAGGAGTAGTCTAATGCCTTCTTTGGGTGTTGTAGCTGTAATTCCAAATCGTTTTTCAAATTTGGTGCTGTCGAAAATATAGTCTTGTTCATATTGATAGATCATCTCAGGAAACTCTCTCATGATTGGAATAAACCAACCAAGTATTTTAATCAACCAAACGGGTACAGTTTGAATCTTGGCTTCGACTTTCATTTCATTTGCAATTAATTGGATCCATTGCAGGTTTGTTAATTTTTCTTTTGTAGTAGGAACATGCCATACTTGATTATATGCATCATTTGTATTTCCAAGTAAGGCAGTTGCCTTCGCGGCATCAGGTGTAAAAGTATAAGTATGAATTTTGTTGACGTTTCCAAAGGCCTGTGCCTTTTTTCCTTTCATAAAATTATCAATGACCATCATATTGAGCGCACTGTTTTTATTGTCAGGTCCATAAAAGTCAGCAGATCTGGCTATAAGTGCAGTAAGATTATTGTTCTCTACTTCATTCATTATCATTTCGTGCAGTTGTTGCCTTACCGCTCCTTTTTTGCTAGGCGCATGGATGGGTGAAGTTTCAGTCATAAAGGGAATGGCCGCTTTATCATACATATAAACATTATCAAAAAAAAACAAGTTTAACATGGTGGAGTTTACATGCATTAATTACCGATTCCATAAAAGATGGCCAGGTTTTTTGCCAAACACTTAATTTATACTCGAATCCAATAACGACATATACAACTTCACTTCCTGAAATGGCCTTTTCGATTTGACTTTGATCATTTAAGTCAATTGGATAAAGCTCATCAGTTTCATTTACTTTTTTTGGATTTCTACTTACCAATCTAATCTTATTGGTATATTTTTTTAATTCTTTGGCTAATGGGATTCCAATGGCTCCGCCTGATCCTAAAATGGTTTGCATCGTAATTATGTATGAATTATTTATAATTGATATCTTTAAATCTTAGCTGATAAATTATTAGAAAGTTTATGTTTTAAAAAGAAAACAATGTACAGTTTGAATCATATTTGTTTTTAAATTTTTATTGTTACCATCTGTGAATCTTCAATATAGCGTTTGGTTTCTAAGGCAAAAAGACCTGATTTTGAAGCCTTTAAATATTGAAAAGTCATCATTTTATATCAAAGTATTATTGACTTGAATTATCTTACAAGCTCGCTAAGATACAAATCTTAGTTCATAGGATTCACGAATTAGATATTATTTTATTTTATAGGAATTAGGTAAGTATTCGCATTTAACTAAGTTTGTTGAAATAAGATCACCGTGAATACTGCCAAACGCAATAAAATTAAAAGAGGACTACATATCATTTTCATTTGGTAAGGATAATAGACATAAAATATTGGCTTGTAAAAATCATTTTTACTATTTTCAAATTTGATTCAGGTTAATATTCTCGTAATATTATCGACTTATTGATCTGCATTTTGTTTTTTCCAGCAGGTGCCCTCCAATTCAAATGTTTAATTCAATGATTACTTTAATAAACCGAATCAAAAAATCTGGTCAAAGTAATTAACAAATATAATTTAAAGACATATTTTACTTACACTTCATTCAAAGTTTTTATACTATCTTTTTGCATCAGAATAAATCATAGATTAACTTAGGGATAGTCTTAAATGTTAGTATTTATCTTTAGTTTCTAATTGAATCTTTTTAATTTTATCTAAGAGTAGGATAGCTTTCTTCTTGGTGGCATTTCTACTGTTTTCAGTAGCTCGATTTATAAAATCAATGGCTACTTTGTTGTTTATTATGTCAGAAATTAATGATTTAAGTACTTCCAGAACTTTTCCAATGGCAATGTTTTTGCACTCGGTTGTATCAAAGACGCCCTGGTCTACTAACAACAATTCCTTGAATATTTGATTTTTGAATTGCGGTTTATTCTGGGCAATAAGCCCAAGGGCAAATGTGGCATGGTTGCAAGTGATAAGGTGGCCGCCATGTAGCAGTTTGATCAATGGTTGAATACAGCCGTCTATTTTGTTCCCTTGATCAACGGAAGATAAATACCCCATAAGATCTATACCAGTCCACTTCAGTATATTGTTTTTTTCATCCAATAAAGTAAGCAGATAGTCAAAATGGGTGTAAAGCTGTTGAGGACTTTCTGCCCCGATTTTGAGCAGCTCTTTTGCAAATCCGTATTTTATTTTAGGGTCTGTTGATTTAAGTTTGTTAAAATCAAATCTGCTCGTCATTATTCAAATTTTGATTTAGTTGGTTCTGAAGTTTCGTATTGTTATGTTTTTAATTAACAATCGACAATTACTTGTAGGGCAAGACTTTTATCACAACATTTTTTTGGAAGCCTAAACTTTTATTAAGTATTAAACTGTCTTTAGAACACGAAGTCTTAGATTTTGGTTCCTATCGCTATGCATTATTTGTCTATTCATTGGTTATTGTTTTATTTTTAGTTTTCCGATTATCTCTTGCGGTAAGTACAAGATCAACAATGTCACGTGATAAATTTTCGTCTTGGATATTTTCTTTCCATATCAATTGATTTGATTGCTAGTTTAACAGCTTTTAATGCATATTTCATTGATATCAATGAATGGTCAGCCATATGTGCGGTAGCTACTGTATGCCCTAATGAATGTGCTACTGGAATTTCAAGTTCGTCATTCGATTCATTTGCTAATCAATTGCGTTTAATTATGTTTGTCTTGATACACATACCATAAATGATTACCGAGTTTTTTTACGGTATCGCCTAGTGCATTGTTTTTGCTTAATATCTGGACTTTAGAATCACTTTTTTTTGTATACCCGATGCAGGATGTCAATATGATCAGGATGATAAAAAATAAGCTTATTTTTAATTTCATTGTTTTTTATTCAAGTTTTTCACTATTGCCATTGTTTTACTCATTATAGTTTTGGTTTAGGCTATTCTGAATCCATAAAATGTCTGTCTCCATCAAAGTTTGTTCATGGTTCAAGAGTTTATATTATCACTGCCCGTCCATTAACTCAAATCCCGTTTTAAAGACTAAGCTTTTTTTCAAAGTACTTCAGGGTTAGCAATATTTGTAGGTTTGCCATTGATATAATTCATAACGTTTTCAAATGCTTTCCCAAAATATAATTCATATCCGTTTTGTTCTACGTAGCCTAAGTGAGGGGTGCAAACCACATTGGGCATTTTAAGAAATTCAAAGTTTTTGTCATGAATGGGTTCATCTTCAAAAACGTCAAGACCAGCAAAAGTAGGTCTGCCCATGGTTAAACATTTCAATAGCTTCCCTTTTTCAATAAGCTCGGCTCTTGCTGTGTTTATTAATGTTGAATTTTCTTTCATGGATAACAAATCACTTTCTTTAACTATTCCAAAGGTGGTTTCATTCAGACGAAGGTGTAATGTAATAATGTCTGCTGATTTGAAGAATATTTCTTTTGATTCAGCCTTTTCAAAGCCATCTGCAACTGCCATCGATCTTGATGTTTCACTACCCCAAATAAGTACTTTCGCTCCAAAGACTTTGCCATATTGAGCAATCTTTTGTCCAATTTTTCCATATCCCCAAATCCCCAGAGTCTTTCCATGAATGGTCGAACCGATATTAATCTGCCAGTTTCCATTCTTCATTCCTTCAATGGCTAGTGGTATTTGTCTGACCGTATTCATAAGTAAAGCCCAGGTCAATTCTGCCGGTGCAATGGGAGAGCCAATACCTTCTGCAACTGCAACTTTATATTTCGTGCAATCCTCCAAATTTAAGTGATTTGAAATCTTCCCGGTCTGACTTATTAGTTTAAGTCTTGGAAGTAACGAAAGTAGTGTTCCGTCAACTGCTGTGCGTTCCCTAGTCAAGACAAGTATGTCTGTGTTCTGTAATTGTTGTGCTAATCTATTTAGGTCTTTTTCGGTATTATTTATTATTTGTACATCCTGATTATTCAATAAAGCAAAACACTTTAATTTTGAAATAATATTTTGGTAGTCGTCTAAAATTGTTATGGTCATTTGTGTATGTTTTAAATAGTGAGCTTAATCATCAAGTCAATCTGACGATATTGTTATTGAAGTTAAACTACCCAATTATAAATATGCGAAGACTATAAATACGCTTGCTTTTTCAAAAAAAAAATTGAAAGAAAAAAGTTTTGAATAGAATTGGATGAAGCTTCAATGTTGTTCCGAATCCCTTGATTTTTTACTGGAACGCTATTTTCTCAACTTGGTATTTTTGGAGGTTCTTATAGTAAGCCAACATTTCTGTTCTCCTTGTTTCCGCCTCTTTTTCAGAATAATAATAGTTTAAATCTGCAGTACAGCCTGAAGTATTTTTACATTGCGTTTTTACCAATTGAGACCACTCCAAAGTTTTTTCTTTAATCAATTGTTCATCCTTAGTTATCTTTAAAATATCTGTATAGATTATATAATTTATTGTAGAATCTTTTTGTGTCCTTTTGTGAGAAAGGCAAAAGTAATAAGCAGTATTATTATAGTTAGCTAAATCCTTACTACAAGAAAAGGTAAATACCGTTAATAATGAAAATAATGCTAGAAGTTTCATATTGCAGCGTTTTAAATTAAATGCAAGATAATTAAAATAAATATCCCTATTATAGCTTTGCTTATTTTTTATTTTTAAACAAGCAGGGTGAAGCGCATACCGAAAAAGTCGCTTTCGGAAAACATCCCGGTCAATCCTTCACACACATGTAAAGATGCCAGACAAATCGTATAGCCATTGTCAGCCCCATGGAAGCACTCGTGGTTCACCAGCTGTCATCATTTCTGTTTGAGCAACCATGCTATTAACTCGTCATTATTTACTATGCTCCATGAATGTGGATGCCGGTTATTGCGCGGTTTTCTGTAACCTTTATTTTGGGTTGTAATCAATGCTGCATTTTGGTTTCCAAGCCTGTTGAGTTCGTTTATCATTGCTGAACATTCTGTAGCGTTGATTTTAGTAAAGTCGGTTCCGCGTTCTTTCATCCACCATTGGATATCCGGCTCTGTGTATATTCTCAAAGGTATATGGATTATCTTTTTAATGGCTGCTTGAGAGGTGTCAGAAAATGAGTAAGGTGATAGTTTATAATATGCCGAAAGGTTTGTTGTGGGACTTCCTCCTGTTTCTTTTTCCAGTCTGTCTATCATATACACATCCTCTTGGTTCGCTTCAGTGTTTTTTGAGAGTCTTATATTTCTTGTTGCGGAATGATAAAATCTTTCAAAATCAAGTGGTGGGTCTATAGCAAAAACAGCTGTTGGTTGAATGGTCGAATGTTCAGCATATTTTATCACACAACTACCACCAATCGAAAATCCACCGACAAATAATTTGAGATCTTTAAGCTTGTGTTTAGCATTAACATTTTTTATCATGTTAATTAAAGATTGTTGGCTTAAACTGTCCACACCAAACGAGAAAGTGCCATCTTGAAAAGTCGGAATTATGGTCAATATTCCATGTTGTGCTAACTTTTTTGGTAGCTCAGTCTGAAGTAAAACGTTTTCTGCAGTTTCTCCAAAACCTGGAACAAGGAATATATAGCCTTTCCAAGGATGTTTTGGTGGATATATTATCGTGTAACAGTTTTTTGTTGAGTCTGATTGGTCAAGAAAAATATGCTCCATTTTAGGTTGAGTTACTTTCTGTCCATAGCAATTCATCGCACAAATTGACAAGGTCAGTATGATTAAAAACAATCTATCCATAAATGTCTTTTCTTGGTTTAAGTTATCTTGTTCAACGCTTGAAGGTATGGATAAAAGACTATAAGTTAAGATGAATTTTTAATACTTAATTTTATATGAATCCGAAAATTTAAATAACGTAAAAGTGACAAACCTTCCACTATGTCACGCTTGAAGCATAAGCTTTGTAGTTGAAAGTTTTTTATTGTGGTATCGTTTCCACAAGGATTGTATTTCCTGCCTTGTCATAATAGGTACAGGTCATCTGGTCCATACTTATAGCCCATTTTTCAATGCCAAATGTAGCACACATTTTGATGAAGGTTAATAAATCGGTTTTACCTTGTTGATGAGCTTTTAATTCGGCTATAAATTCATCACTCATTGCAGTGTCTGCAATGAACAACACCTCATACTTAGCAGGAACATTTGCTGTGTAATCGTTGGCGCCATGATAATCAATGTGTCCGTCCGTTACATAGGCTTCGTAATGGGTAACACCTAATGTTTTGATTTCTTTGATGTAAGAAGGGAAGTCAGCACCAGATTTTACTTTACTGTGAGCTGTTTTGATTTGTTCTACTGTAAACATTTTTTTTGATTATTAATGGTTAAGGATTTTATGCAATCCATACACCATATAATTTAGCATCACGTTTATTATCCTTGAATTTAAACTTATATTATGCATGGTTATTTCATTATAACGCAAAGATACCCTTCCCAAAACCCCTGTTATTGTAAAAAATCGTTGTTCTACAGGAATCGTTTAAAGTTTTCGGGGGTGTATCCTGTGAATTGTTTGAAATCTTTGATGAAATGAGCTTGATCAAAGAAATGGTTTTTATAACAAATTTCAGATAGTGATTTCGTTTCGTTCATATGGCCAATAACCGAATTGAAACGCACTATGGAAGCAAATTTTTTGGCAGTGGTTCCTACTACTTTTCTAAACCGCTTTTCAAATGGACTTGGACTGATAAATAGTTTTTTGTTCAGTTCTTTTACTCGGATTGTTCCTTTACTTTGATATATCAGCTTAATTGCTTCAACAATGAGTTGGTCCGTTTGAATATTTTTCAATTGGGTTAGTAGAAACTGTTCAACTATTTTTATTCGGTGCTTGTCTGTGGAAGCTATCGTTAATTTTTCCTGAACTTCATGCACTTTGCTTTTGTCAAAAATGTCGTCAAGTGAAAGATTTAAATTAAAAAGTTCGTTGGCAGGGTTTGAAGAAAAATGTGTAAATCCGATTTCGGTAAAATAGACCAAAACAGTTCCGATGTCAGCCGAATTTTTGAACATGTTGTAGCTGTCAGCAATTCCAGTAATACCTGCCGATGTAAGTTTGTTTTCTTTGTTGTTTTTTATTGCAGCAAGTTGTCCTTTATACTGAAAACCAATAACAAGCCCTGGTGATGGTAATACTTTGTATTCACTTTCTATCTCATTCTCGGATATCACATAATATTTGATGTAGTCCTTTAATTGGTCTGTCGGAAAATATTTATCAAATTTCATGGCTGTCTATCAGTAAAGAGGGAACGCTAAAAATGCTTAGATCGATTTCGGGTATTGCGTACAGACTTGTTTTGGAGACCTGTCTTATTTGGATCAATTTTTACAACAGTAGGATAAGAACAAAATGCTAAAAGATTAAACTTCATTCTATCTGATACAAAATCTGGGCTGACCGTCCTTAGTTTTCTTTCGATGGTTACAAACATTATTTTTTTTCAGTTTTTTTGTCCAGAAATTTTTCAATCATGGGAACTACAAGCTCACTTTCTTTAAAATCGGGTGTTAGTGTAGTTATTTCACCAATATATTGTCCATGCCCACCTGGAATGATCGCCAATTCTGAATTCGCTATTTGTCTATGAAGTTCAAGTGCGTGTTCTGGTGTAATGACATCTTTGTCGCCAATAATAATTAAAGTAGGTGCATTTATCTTTTTGATGGGTTCGTCTGGAATGTCTTTAAAATTGACCATACGTTTTGCATCTCTGTCGTGCATTATTTGTAAACCATTTGTGTCTGCTGCAACACGTTTATAAGCTACTTTTAGTTGATCAGGCATATTTTCCAATTTGGCTTGCGACATAAAATCCCAAAACCAATCAGGAACTCCATTGCGTTTGGCAAGTGGAGAAGCTAAAATCATTTTATCAAGGATTTCCGGATGCCTAATGGCAATTTGCAAAGTTGTTGTCCCTCCGTTGCTAAAACCCAAAAAGTCAGCTTTATCTATGTTTAAGTTTTTAAGCAGTGTAGCAATATCATCCGCATCCTGTTCAAAACTTAGGTCTGCATTTCGATCGTTAGTTCGTCCGTGGGCTTGTGATTCAACAGCAATGACCTTTCTGGTTTTTGAAAGCAATGGAATAAGTTTTTCAAAACTACTTTGTATGGTTGAACCACCACCGTGAATTAATACCATTGGTTTTCCTTCTCCATAAATTTCATAATACATGTTAAGTCCGTTTACTTCAGAATATCCGCTTTTCATTTCTATTTTTTCTGTTGTAGAATTGGTTAAATGAGTTGTAGGTTCTTTTTTATTATCGTGGCATGCTGTCCAAGTCAAGATGGACAGTGTTAAGTAGATTATGTTTCTTTTCATTGTGATCCTTGTTTATGATGGTGTTGTTGTTCTTCTATGAGAGTCATTTTTGAAGTTTTGTATTGTAGGGAAATTTAAAGTACATCTATTCGTTTCTGTAAATAGGTGCTCCTGAATTTCAATGGTCAAATTTAGTTTATAAACCTCACGATAATTTACAGAGCTTACTGATTCGTTGTTTTTATTTTTTTATCAGTTTATATTTTATATGTGTTGTCAAGTCAGAAGGAATTACTTCTGTTATTTGTAAGTCATATTTGTCTTTATCGATGCCTTCAAATAATCGGATGCCGCTACCTAAAAAAACTGGAGCAATGTGAATAAAAAATTCATCCACTAATCCGGCATTTAGAAACTGTTGAATGGTGTTCGCGCCGCCTTGAATTCTAATATCTTTTCCTTTTGCCGATAGTCTTGCCTTATCCAAAGCACTTTCTATTCCATCATTAATAAAATAAAAAGTTGTTGAGCCTTTTTGAACCCAGGGTTCTCTTTTAGTATGTGTTAATACATATACGTCTGCTTTGTATAGATCATTTGGCCAACTGGCTTCGCCTTCCTCAAACATGCGTTTGCCCATTATGTATGCTCCCGTTCTTGCTATGGTCTCTCTAATGTATTTTCCGTCAGCACCGTCTTCGTTTCCTCCTTCCAATCTCAGGTGTTCCCAAAATGCTTTTTGATTAAACATCCACGAATGAATTTGTCCTGAGACTCCACCCATAGGATTTTTTGGACCTCTGTTGTCTCCTGCGAAAAAACCATCTAGTGATATTCCACTATCAAAGATTATTTTACTCATAATGATCTCTCTTTTATTTTTTGTTTACTTGTTTAAATTGAAACACGCGCATAACAATACCCGATACTTTCTGGAACTTATTCCTATGTAGGAATTGAAGAACCAAAAACTCGGTAAATATACAAAAGATCAAAATAAATATAGGTTAGAATTGCTACAAAGTCTGCAAAGCTTATGACCCGTATTTAATGTTGTGATACCAAGCTGCCATGTTAGAATTTTTTAGATAAATAGTATTCAATTTCGGTGATATTGAATTTTGAATAACTATAAGTTCCCTGTTCTAATCTCCTTAAAACATCAAAAGATGTTGGTACCCGAATATGGTTCATGGACTTATAATTAGAAGTTTTTATGACCCAGGTCTCTAAACCATCCTCGCCCATATATCTTTTTGTTTCCATCTCTCTTATTTCACCCATTTCGGTAACGGTGACAATGAAAAATAAAGAAAGGCCATTATTATCATAGTATTAAATTTATTAAAGTTGCATGAAATCACAATATTAAATTCTTACAGCACAAAATTGCAACTTCAAAACATAATTTATTTTTACAAATCAATAAATTAGTAGGATAATATACACTTAATTTATATTTTATTCTTACTTAGTTATTTATAAAATATCAACTAGAAAGTTGGTTGACAGATTCAACTACCGGTTTGGGGTTTGTATTAGTGGCGAAACCATTAACCATTAACCATTAACCATTAACCATTAACCATTAATCATTAACCATTAATCATTAACCATTAACCATTAATCATTGACCATTAACCATTCCATACCCGTGGCATCTTTCGCCAATAATTGCGGCTTATTTTAGTTCTGAAAGAATGATCTTTTTCTGCTTCAGCGTATTCTGCATGGCCTTATCTCTAACTTTTGGGTCTTCGCTGTTTATTAGGTCGAAATATTCAACAGGCACCACTTGCCAGGACAAACCATATTTGTCTTTGCACCAACCACAAGAGCTTTCTTGTCCACCATTAGCAGTTAATGCACTCCAATAATAGTCTACTTCTGCTTGGTCTTTGCAATTGATAACAAATGAAACAGATTCATTAAACTTGAAGTAAGGGCCCGCAGCTAAAATATTAAATTCTATCCCATTTATTTCCATAATGGCAGTTTCAAAGTCTCCTCCTCCTGCTTCTGGTGGATTTTTATATTTGCGATGGTCTTTAAGTTTACCATCTTTGAAAATAGAAAGGTAATAATCTACTACTGCTTTCGCATCTTTTGTTTCAACCCAAAGTGAGGGTGTTATTTTTTGAGTTATCTTATGGCTGAGAGTATTGCTTGTGTCCTTTGTGACTAGGTTTTGATTGATTGAATTGTCAGCATTATTTGATGAACTTGAATTGGAGCAGGAGGTTATTAGACTACTAAAAATCGTACTAAGAAATATTATTTTATACATTTTGTTATTTTTTTTAAATTGTTTAATAATTATGTCTATTCGTTAAAGTTATCACTAAAAATAGTTATACCAGCTTTTACATTGAAGTAAAACTGCAAAATATTACCGTCAAAATTAAAAATTAATTTGGCATTACTAGAAAAAATTATATGAAAATGATTCAGGCTGAATGGCGGTATTGATGATGTGCCATGTTGCAATCTTTGATGCGAAGCACTACACTCCGTCTATTGCAAATGTACTGGAGAACGCTGTAGCTATTTTCTATGTCTTGCCTGTATTTGTATTAAGCACTTTCGTCAAACATGATTTCATCTGAACTACCTATTTTATATAATGGTTTCTCAATAGGTAATGTAAAATAAAAAGATGAACCTTCTCCTTCAATACTTTCTACCCATATTTCACCGCCGTTTTTTTCTAAAAATCCTTTTACTAATAATAATCCAATTCCTGCACCCTTATCCTTCTTTCTTGTTTCGGAAAGAGTTTTTATTTGTGGTGTAAAAAGTTTTGCCATTATTTCTTTAGACATTCCAATTCCAGTATCCTTAACCTGAACAATAATTTTGTCGTCTTTGTTTTTTGCTGAAACTGTTATAGTGCCTCCTTTGTCCAAGTGTTTTATAGCATTTGAAACGATGTTTTGAATTATGGAAATTAACATTTTTCCATCTGCAAATACGGATGTATTTTCTTCAATTTCGTTATGAAGATTTATTGTGTTTATTGAAGCATTTTCGTTTAATGTTTCAAAAACTTTATTAATGTATTCTGTTAGCTTTATTTTTGTCGGTGAAAATACCTCTGCTGCATATTTGATTCTTGCCCATTCAACCAAATAGTCTAACATCTCTAGTTCATCAGTTGATGATTTATAGAGTAAGTCAAGCATTTCCTGAACAGCATCAGGCTTCATTTTATGAAAATTTTCTTTCAAATATTTTGTCGTGCCAATAATAGCGGATAATGGACTTCTTAAGTCGTGAGAAAGTATGGCCAGAACACTCTCCTTATGTGTATTAAGTTCTTCTAGTTCTCTAATATAATTTTTTATTGCATCTTCTGATTGTTTCCTATCTGTTAAGTCACGTAAAATTTTAACGTAGCCCAACAACTCTCCATCTAAACCGATAAGAGGAAAAACTAAACCGTAGGCGTAAAACAGGCTCTTGTCTTTAGCAATGTGCCATCTATTATCGGTTGCTCTACCTTCTTTTAAAGCTGTTTCAATTTCTTTTTTTGGAACACCTTTTTTCAAATCCTCGTCTGTAAATATTAAATCGAAAGGCTCTCCAATAACTTCCTCCGTTTCGTAACCAAATATTTTTGTAGAGCCAGAACTCCAACTATTTATGATGAATTCTTTGTCTAACGTAAATATCGAATAGTCTTGTAAGCTGTCAATTATTTGGCTATAAAATTCAGCCGTTGGGATATATTTATTTTTAAGAATTTTTGGTTTATCTTGTTTATCTTCCAATGGTTTGTTTTAATTTTTTTGTTAAAATATTATGGATATAAGTCTATCGTTATTGCATATATCAATTTTAATATTGATGCAGGTGTCTATTTTAGTTGGTTATTGCATTTGGCAACAAGAAGTCAAATTTACGATATTTTTCGATATGAACAGCAAATTGGTCTGTTTGAATCAAACTCTTGTTATTGGGCCTTACTTTTTTGTGTTTAGTAAGTCCTCAGGCGATTAAATAAGCTGGAATCAAGTTTATTCAAAATGATTGATGCAACAATTTTGAGTAGACTTCCGTTCGCAGAAATGGTCGTCAATAGGATGTTCTAAGTCTGTTCAGATTATTGAGTTCCTTATTTCTTTTCGTTCATTAACTTTTCAAGTTTCTGATTGGTCTCAGGAATAAACTTCAGTGACAAGGTTTTTTTGAAACTTTCCATTGCATTTAATGCATCACCTTTTACCAGATACAAATCTCCCAATCCATCATAACAATTAGCCGTTTCAGGGTAGTTTGCAATATTTAATTTAAACAATGCTTCTGCCTTAATAAATTGTTTTTGACTCATCATATAGTATCCAAGACCATTAACCTGATTTTCATCTGGTTTAATGAGAAAGCCAATTCGCTCAGAGACCTGATGATAGTGTGTTATGAATAAAGAATCCAATTTAAAATTCGGATCTTCTAATTCACTATTATAGATTTTAAGTTTGTAATAGTCAAAAATAAAACGAAGGGCATCATACTCACCAATCAATCGAACCGAACTGTGATCGTCATTTTCATAATATTTATGTAGGAATCGCAATTGATTTGTTTTGTTTTTGAAAATATCTTTGATGAATTCGAGATTGCTGCGAATGAGTTCAGTACCTTCAGTAGTATCTTTTTGTACTAGCAGTGTATCCATTCCTCTTTCCATTCGGTTTGCCAATGCCATAAATAAAGTTTTCCCACTATAATTCTTGTTTGCTAAAATCATTTTTGCTTCTGTTACGATATGCTGATTGTTCCACCATAATGCACCATCAAGAGAGACATAGGCATTGAATAAATCCGGATGATGTATAAAAGTATTCACAACCGTGAGACCGCCAACGGAGTGACCTATGAAGATCTTGTAGGAAGCTGTTGGATAATTGGATTCGATGTATGGCATCAATTCTTTTTCGACATAGAGCATGAAATTTTCGCCTTTACCGACGATACCTGGAGTTTCCTTATCTGTGCCAAACGTGAGATCCGTCATTCGGGAAGGATGTAGGATGCCGACTACAATCATCGGCGGACAGAGCCCTGTTTTACTCATGAATTCAGTTATACTAACGATATTATTAAAATTTTCATCTCCATCTAATAAATAAATGACCGGGTAATGCTCCTTGCTGGTATTTCCTCTTTTGCTATTTGGAATATGAATCCAAACTTTACGCTCTTCATTTAATATTTTTGATAAAAAGCTTTTTTCAAATCCAACGGTAAAAGGATGATTTTCCTGTGTTTTGGCACTAAAAGAGTATAAAAATAAGATTATAGAATAAAAATATGTTTTCATAAAATTTCTAAACTGTGATTTAAAATATTGCTTGATGTCTTCCTTACTAATCATTATTACTGTTTTCATGAATCAAAGGAATCGCATTATTCTTATATTCGAGGAAATATTATTTTAATAGACCTAATTTATTGCAAATGTGCTACAATAAACATTGTTCATAAGGGGATTTTCCATGAATATCCATTCACTAGAAAGTGAATGGATTTACGCATGTGAGTTGTGTATAACTAATTTGAGATGGATTCAGACCGTGCATTTTAGATTGTTTTTGCTTTTAACCATATGAAGTTAAAATTTCCTACCTTCTTTCAAGATGAGACCGAATTGGTTTGTTTCAATCAACCATTTGTTTTTTAAGGTTAATTATATTTTTGATTATAAAACTATCTACTTTAAGTACCTGAAGCCACGAATAAGGCATAATAACTAAATCAGTTTCTAACTCAAAACAAATTAAACCATTCCTATAAAAATCAAGTTCATATTTGGGGATAAACTTATTAAATGCTTTTATATCTGTTGTATCCAGTATTTTGAGATTTTGAATGCTATGAATGATGGTGTCAATTTGACCCTTCTGTGTTATCATTCTTATTTCATTACTACTAATATAGTTTACATACTTGCCTTTAAATTCTTCATTTATAACTGGTATTAATTTAGTTATTCTAATTGAATCTACACTCACTAAGTCAGAATTATCTATAAGCCTTTCTGAGATCTTGAGATTAATTCTATCAGAATCATTAATTAATTTGAGTAATTTATTTTTAATTTCTACAATATCACTACTATTTGATTCAGATCCATAATAGTTAAACCTCTTAACTAAAGTATCTTTGTATAAAATACTTAAATTGGATTTTGATGCATGTGTTATTATTATTCCTTCAAGTTTAAATGTATCTGAAAGTATGGTTTGAACATGTTCATTGATTAATTTAAATATTTGTTTTGATTTTGAAGTTTGGGCATAATATTTGGGGCCATAATTACATCCCATATAAGCATCACATTCACCACGTTCTAGTTGTAATATTATTATTGAATCGTTAGTAACAAAAAGTTGAATATACGAACTATCTGGGTAAGTTGAAAGATGGAATTCATCAAATGATTTATTCGCTTTTTTACAACTTGTAAATATAAGTGTAAATAATATAATTATTTTTAGTTTTAACATAGCTTTAATGTCACATAACGAATTGGGACTTGGCGATGTGGCGCACTAATCCGGAAGCTAAATATAAGAAATAGTTTTTTCATTAAAAGCTAGAAGTGAAAAATTATGTCGCTTGGCGGCATGTTCGCAAGTACAATGTTCTACTCAGTTCCTTTCTGCGACTAATGTTTTAGCTATTTTATCATGCCATGTTTGTCTTTTCTTATCAAAGAGTCCCCATATAAAACCTATTGAAATGGGTAGAGCTGATATTATCTTAGATATATTTCTTATAATACTAGTTTTTAATGAGATTCTATTTTCATTAAAATCAACAATTTTGATCTTCATAATCATTTTACCAAATGAGCCTTGAATAGTTGAAGCATCTAAAAAGATGCCAACTAAAATATAAATAAGCATAGAAATATTTCGTATCATCCCTCTATTTTTTAAAAGCTCATATCTCAATTCAATATTTCCTTTGTCACTGTAGTAATCATTCATTAATTCTTTAAATCCAAAGAAATAATAGAATATTATAAAAACAATTCCTGTTATGGGAATTATATCGATTAAAAAAGCTCCAATTCTTTTTCCGTTTTCTGCTAGTTTCATTTTATTTGGTTTTAAGTTTTATTTAATTGCACATAACGGAGAGGTACTTGCGACGTACCGCCACTTGCACCAAAGCCAAAAGTAAGAAATATTTTCATTAAAAGCCAATAGTGAAAATTTATGATATGTGGCGGTATGTTCGCAAGTACAATGTTACCTGCCGTTATTCTATCATTCGTCATTTAGTTTCAGATAATTTGATGGGACATTGTCTGTCAACCAAACGCCATTGTCCGAAATGAAGAACTGAAAATTGTCATTATACATTTGGTCAGCAAGTACTTTGAACACAATGGGTTTTCCGTGCCTTTGTCCAACTTTAATTGCAGTTTCAATGTCGCTACTCAAATGAACATGTTGTCTACTTCGCTTTTCAAGTCCTGTGTTTAAAATTGATTTAACTGTTTTTTCACTTGTTCCGTGATAGAGAATCTCTGGCGGTTTTTCATTTGTATAACCTAATTCGACTTCTACTGAATGCCCTTGACTTGCTCTTATTTTGTCAAGCTTATCATTAAAAGCAAAACGTTTCTTCGAATTTGTCGCAACAACATAGTTTAATATTTCTCTATCAAATATAACTCCGTAATTATTTGCTTTTTCAATCAATTCGGCAATGTCTGTCCAACCGCTTTGGTCAAGTTGAACGCCTATAGTTTCAGGTTGATGTCGTAATACCAAACTTAAAAACTTGCTTATTTTTGTTATTTGTTTTTCGCTAATCATTTTTTATTAAATCACAGTGATACCAATTTACAAATAGCAAATTAAAAGCCTTAATTATCTCCAAAATTTCACTTTTAGTGTTGTCATTCCATTGTGCAATACAAAGTTCAATAACTGTATTGCCATTAAGAGTTCCAAAGTAAGTTGTGTTGCCTGTCTTCATAGCAAAGCCGTTTGCAAGAGTTTCACCATTAATAATAACTTGACCAATAAAATTACATTTTAAAAGAGATTTGAGTTCATTAAAATTAATGGTCAAGTTTGGTGAACCGATTGTCTTTCTAACATGGCAATTCTTAAACAATGTGTATTCTTCACTCTTTTTGCTATGATTAGTCCAAATGTCTTTGATGCTATTAAATTCTTCTTCAATTTTCGGCAGAGAATTCTCAATAAGAAATTCATTCTGTCTGTAATCGTCTTCGTGAATATTAATGTCAAATTCGGTTTCACTTGTCTTTGGTTCTGTTTGAGGGAACTCATTTGAAATAGTCGGTGTCGTAAACCAAATGTCGTTTGGGTTTATCATCTCAACCTTTTCAGTTGCTTGTTCAGCCTTTTTTTGTCTTCCAAATATTTTGTCAAATAATCCCATAGTATGTTGTTGTATGTCGCTCTATAATGGCTGGTAACGGATTGGCTATACACGCTGCCCCGCCAATAGTTTAACAGCCAAAAGTAAAAAATAATTTTTACTTACCGAAAAATTCGAAAGAGAATCATTAAAGTTGCTGGCGGGGTAGAGTGTATGGCCTGTTATGGGCTGTTACTTTATTGTTTCTTTTTGTGGTTTGTTTAATTTAAAATGAAGTACTTTATTGAGTGTAAATTCTTTGATATGGATTTTAATGTACCAAGATAAGCTGTCTATTTTATTTCCATAGATTTCACCATTTGTAATTTCTTCCGATTTAACATCACTTAATCCTGTTCCTTCGAATGTTTCCAAGGAATAGTGATGAATTGAATTGTCTGTAATATTAAATGAATCATTAACTATGGGGAATGTAATGGTCACACCTTTTGTCCAAGCTAAGGAATCTGAGCTTTTTTTGTAATAAAATTTTAGTATTGTTAGTGTTAAAAAATCTCCATCAACAAAAGTGCCACTTTTAATAAAATGATTCTTTTCTTTTGCTACATAAAGCAATTGAATTTTTTCAAATCCACTTTCATCGTCTAATTCCTTACAACATAAATTCAATAACAATAAAATAATAATGAGTTTTAATCTCATGGAATTTAATAATACTTATTCTGTAATAGCCCATAACGGTAAAGTATAAGAGCAGTAGCGGATTTCAAGGCGATTACCTGTCCGCCACTACAAACGTTTATTAAATGCAAAGACTTTCGATTTACCACTTCACCCGCTATTGCTCTTATACAATGTTGGGCAATCGTGCTTTTTCTTTTCTGTCCGTGCGTTGGCTCAGACACACTCTTTGACAAGCTTTGGCTGGTGCGTTGGCTTTGAGCGGCTTGGCAATGTGTGTGGCTGTTGAGCGTTGGAGTCATTGGTTATCTTATTTCAATTATTTCAACTTCGCTGTTTGTGTCGCC
>JBGAVH010000036.1:0-39367 GCA_044228225.1 Saprospiraceae bacterium
GTTTCTTTTAATAATCGATTGCTCAGGGGTAATTTTTCCAAATTTTCGATAGCATGATTCATAGCTTGCACATAGTTTTGAACTTCTTGCCAATCTTCCTTTTTATCGGCTTGTATGTATTCCGCTTTTTGTATGGCTTCGTCTATATTGGTTTGTGTTCCTTCAATCCGGCTACTTTTGGTACCTTCTTTTAAAACATGCATTTTGATAAAAAAATCAACATCGGGTATCAGTTGTGAATAGGCATTGAGTTCGCCCATTTTGATATTGGCTATGCTTAGCAGCATATTTAGTTCAGCATTGTCAATTTGCCAAAGCATATCAACTATATTGGGTTCAAAACTCTTATATTGATATCGTTGTACGTTTTTTCCTGCTTTAAAACTGGTGACATTCATTTGCTTTATGCTTATATCTTCTGCAAATATAAATATTTATAATTGCACTTTATGTATTATCTGCTAATAAGATAATTTTTATTTACACTTCCTATCAACTTTGCTTTAAAACTCAGGAGGCTTCATTTTGAGCGAGGCGTTGGCATAACAACGCACCAAAAAAGGTGGTCTGCATGCCGACCGCAGCGTCGGCATGCGAACTCTTGACAATACGTTAAGAATCATGTTGGAATTGAATTGTATCAAAATAAAAAAGGAGATATGGAATTGTATGCAAATAAAAAAGGAGCTATGAAAATTCATTCATAACTCCTTGATTTTCAGTGGGGGCGGAGGGATGCAGACGCACCAAAAAAGGTGGTCTGCATGCCGACCGAAGCGTCGGCATTCGAACTCTTGTCGATACCAATGAAATCGGTATAGGTTAAATTTTGTAAAGTGATTTTAAGGCCAAAAAAAAGGAGTTATAATTTTCATTATAACTCCTTAACAATCAGTCGGGGCGGAGGGATGCAGACGCACCTAAAAAGGTGGTCTGCATGCCGATCGAAGCATCGGCATTCGAACTCTTGCCATTTCCGAGGAACTCGCGACAGATAACATATTATAAATGAATTTAAGACTAAAAAAAAAGGAGTTATAATTTTCATCATAACTCCTTAACAATCAGTGGGGGCGGAGGGATGCAGACGCACCAAAAAAGGTGGTCTGTATGCCGACCGCAGCGTCGGCATTCGAACTCTTGACAATACGTTAAGAATCATGTTGGAATTGAATTGTATGCAAATAAAAAAGGAGCTATGAAAACTAATTCATAACTCCTTGATTTTCAGTCGGGGCGGAGGGATGCAGACGCACCTAAAAAGGTGGTCTGCATGCCGACCGAAGCGTCGGCATTCGAACTCTTACCTGTCCCGAGGAAATTGGGACAGTCTGAATATTATAATTTAAATTAAAGAAATTGTGGATAATAAAAAAAGGGTTACAAATTACTTCATAACCCTTTGATTTAAGTCGGGGCGGAGGGATGCAGACGCACCAAAAAAGGTGGTCTGCATGCCGACCGCAGCGTCGGCATTCGAACTCTTGACAATACGTTAAGAATCATGATGGAATTGAATTGTATGCAAATAAAAAAGGAGCTATGAAAACTAATTCATAACTCCTTGATTTTCAGTCGGGGCGGAGGGATTCGAACTCTCGACCCCCTGCTCCCAAAGCGTGAAATTTATGGATTTATGTGTATTAATAATTATATAAAGTATTGTAAATCAGCATAAAAATATTAAAATCAATTCATATCTTTACATATTAATACAAATAGTGCTGGCAAATCGCTGGCAAATTTTAAATTCAATTAATATGGCATTATCAGTCAAAGTAGAATTAGACAAGCGAAATATTAAGGGCGATGGTAGATATCCATTAAAGCTTTTGATTGTGGTGAAAAGAAGTTCTATTCGTTTATCTTTAAATCAAAGTCTCTTTGAAAAGGATTGGAACGCAAAGCTCCAATGTGTAAAAAACTCTTGTATAGACTTTGATCATATTAACCGATATAATAATTGGCTCCTAAAGGAAAAAAGTAAATATTTGACCAAGTTGTTAGCATTGAAAGAAGAAGGTGTGTTGGATAATATGTCAATAGCAGATATTAAAGTTAGATTATTAGATGACAGAACTGAATTAATGACCTTAGAGTATTTTAAAAATATCATTATTGAATTAGAAAAAGCCAAGAGATTTGGCAATGCAAGAGTCTATGATTTAACTTATAGAAGTATCTCAAATTTTATCAATGGCAAAGATTTTCCGCTCAAGCAAATAACCTTTACTTGGCTTAAAAAATATGAAGTATGGTATTTATCAAAAGGAAATAGTTTAAATGGTCTAAGTGTCAATTTAAGAACCCTAAGAGCATTGCTTAATTTAGCAATCAAGCAAAAGAGATTGTCAGCTAAGAATTATCCGTTTAAGGAATATACCATTAAAGGACAAGAAACTCGGAAAAGAGCTATAACTAGAGAAGATTTAATTAAAATACTACAATTCCAACCTCAAACTCAGAGGCAAACTAGAGCAAAAGACTATTTTTTAATTAGTTTCTATTTGATGGGAGCTTCCTTTGTTGATATAGCCATGCTGAAAGGAAATAACATTATTCAAGACAGGATTGAATATAAAAGACAAAAGACTGGAAAACTTCATTCTATACCACATTCAAAACCACTTAATGAGATTATAGACAAATATAGAAATGGAAAGACAGAGAACGAATTTATATTGAATGTTGTAAAGTCATCTGATCCAAAAATTCAACTTAAACAAATAAGTGATGAACTTAGACGATATAATAAAAGCCTAAAAGAAATAGGAAAAATATGTGAAATTGAATCTTCGATCTCAAGCTATGTAGCAAGGCATTCATATGCAACAAGTGCTAAAAAACTTGGAGTGCCTATTTCGGTAATAAGTGAGTCTCTTGGACACACAACAGAAAAAACAACTCAAATCTATTTAGATTCGTTTGAAAATGATGTTGTTGATAAATATCATGAAATGATAATTCAATTATAATATCCTTAAATGCTTAATAAACTATTTTAACTCAGTTCTTGATTGGTATTTGTGGTGGTTTGGATTGTGATATTGAACCTTTTTATCAATACATTTATTGAAGAAGATAAATCTATAGGCTATGCATTCTCTTTTTTAAGTCAATTGTGTATATTTGTGATGCGGTTAGGCAGCGGGGACTGCACAATCAATCTTTTTTTATTGTGAAAGGCTGCATCCAAATTGTGGGTTGGTTACCATAGGATGCAGTTTTTTTGTTTAATATTAAGTTATGACTCAAGAAAAAAGTTACGAACACCTTAAACGAATTGAAATGGGTTTCATATTGAGCCAATTAAGAAAAGAGCTTAATATTAATCCTTATTCAATTTCTAAATTGGCAAATATTAATCCAGATATTGTATTGAATATAGAAAAAGGTGCTTCTAAATATTCAATTGATTCGTTGCTTAAATACCTCTCTGCTTTAGACTTAGATCTGCAATTTGTTAAAGTTGCTAATAAAGTATCGTGAGGTGTTAAGTTATATTTTTATTTCTGGAATCTTCCTTTTATAAATTGCAATTAGTGAAGATGGATAAATTGAAAAGATTTGTTAAGATTATCCGTTCCAACTCTCAAAAAATAAATTCCACTTTTAAAATTTTGTAACGGAATTTCAATCCTAGTAAAATTTCTTTCCAATCCATTTGTAATTTGTCTTCCATACATATCGAATAACATCCAATTTAAATTACTGATTACTTTATCACTGAATAAATGATATGAATTCGATTCACTATTCCAATTCAATTGAATATTTTCCTCAACAGTTTGATTATTTACCTTGGTAATAGGTTCAAAAATCCTCTTGTAAATTCCAGTGGAAGTTCCTGCAAATAAATTTTCCCAAAACATAAAAAGCGAATGCACATTTGTATTTGTCAGGCCTTCATTAATTGGACTCCAGGTTTTACCTGCATCGGAAGAATGTTGAACACCAAAGGATGATGTAGTGTCAGGCCAGAATCCTTTTTCTTCAATGCCGGCAAACATATCAGGCACAACTCCATAAGTAAAACAACTTACAGATGAATTAATCAATCCGCTTTCCTTCCAAGTCGTTCCACTTTGATTTGATTTAAGAACGCTGCTTTTAATTGGATTGTGACTATAAGTACCGGCGAAATAACCATGAGGGATCATCTCAAGTGTATTAACACCCATAGTAGCATCAACCACTTTAAGCCAATTCATTCCGAAATCTTTGGTTTGATAAATTCCATCATTACCATTACGCGAAGCACCAGCCAACATTTCTCCATTGACCCAAAGTGCTATGGATAATAAATCCACTCCTTGCATACCAAATGGTAGCCAGGTGTCTCCATTATCAGGAGAAGCCCACACCCCATTTTCAGTCGCGGCATATACTCCTAAACCATAATCGACTTCAAATTCGCGTATTGATTTTGCGAAAAATGGTTCTTTCGCTCTTTGCCAATTGATTCCAAGATCTGATGAAAGAAATACACCGCCATCAGTTGAAACCACCAGACGACGAAACGCCAAGGCAGCTATGGCATGAATATTCTTGTTGGGAAGATTTCCATTTCCTTCTTTCCAGCTTTCTCCCAAATCATCAGACCAAAAAACTCCTTCACTGGTACCCATTAAAATAATTCCAGGCGCACTGAATACAATATTTCTGACATCTGCCGTAACCGGTAGTGGACAAAGCTTCCACCTGTTTTGTGCTTGGAGGAAGAAAGTAAAAAGTAGTAAAAGCGTAATCAAACTTAGTAAACGTTTGTTTTTCATAAATATAAAATTAAAAGTTTATAATTTCTAAACGGTCAAGAGAGCACTTTGTTGAAATCAAATCTGATGATAAAATGGTACAAAACATCTATAAGATTTTAATTACTCAAACAATTGATGCTCTCATTAAAAAGAAGCTAATTAGTTTTTGATTACATCTGAGTTGGTTGTTCAAAAGATATTAAAATCAAACTTGTTGCTGAGAGCTTATAAAAATATACTGACTCTACATTACTATATTTTCTATGGTCTCATTTAAAGGCCGGGGATATAGGTTCAATATCTAGCTATATACCAAGGTATTTATATGCTGCGAGCGCTAAAAAGCTCGGAGTCCCAATTTCTGTAAAAAATGAGTCTCTTGGACATACAACAGAAAAAACAACTCAAATTTATTTGGATTCCTTTGAGAATGATGTAGTTGAAAAATATCATGAAATGATAATAGACCTCAATAAAATTTAATTATTTTATCTTTCGAAGTGTTTAATATACTTTAAAAGTACTACATGCCATGCTTAAATATTTCTATTGAACTCATTGTTCTATCTCATTTATTATAAGATAAAATGTAGTTAAAAAAACACACAATTTCTTGCTGCATGTTCGGGAGTAAGACCTATTTCAATTGCTTTCAATAAATGTGTTATTGATTTTATTTTCACTTTATTGCCAGGCAATAGATATGAGATGCTTTTTTGGGGTTTAGTTAATATTTCAACACTTACCTCAGTTTCAGAATATTCATTAATAATTTCTTTGAGAGTGCATGGATAAGCAATATTTGATCCAAAACTAACAAAGTAAATGCTTCCAATTTTCAGTTCAGGAGGCTTTCTGTCCCTTTTTAATAATGGTTGAACACTTTCATCTACTTTTACTTGACCTTGGTAAGCTTTTGTCATATTAAACAATTTTAAATCGAAATTAATACATTTATTGCTATATAATTACAATAATTGATGACTTATTTATGAAGTAGCATTACTTTGTTATTTGGATATTAAATTAAATTCTTAGATTAACTGCATTTTGGGCGTAACAAAAGGTTGATAAATTCTATTCGGCATTAATTTAAAAGAATTAGAAAGAATGAAAATATTAATACCAAAAAGTTAGTTTAAATTAGAAAGTTCTAAGAGATTTGTTCCTTAGACTTAATTAAAGTGTTAAATTTGAGTAAAAATTTTGGTTATGATTGATTTATATCAAAAATTTCAGGATACATTAATTTGGATTATCGGTGGAATATTTTTCTTAATTAATATCTTGTATAGGTATTTCTTTACTAAGCAAAAAAAAAGGTTTAATTATTATGAATCTAGCAAAAAAAATTTAAAAGAATTAAACGACACAAATATTGCAATCGATATTAAATCCAAAGGAAGTAATTTGATACATCCAATTTTAATTACTTTTAAATTTACAAATAATGGAGAAATTTCGATACTAGAAAAAGATTGGGAAAAACCACTTAATATTCATTTTAAAAATATTAGAATTATTAAGGGTATCATTTTAGAATCAAGTGACAAAAATATAAAAGCTGAAGTTTTCATAAATGAAAATATTGCCACAATTACATTTGGTGTTTTGAATCCAAAGGACTTTGTTTTTGTGGAAATATTAGTTGATGGAGTGAATTTAGAATATGAACTAAATTATAGAATTAATGGAATACAAAAAATTGAAAACATAGAGTATGTAATTCCCCCATTATCTTTTATTAAACAAGCTCTTCTAACGTTAGGTACCTTTATTACCGTAATTGTTGCAATTGTAATAGGATTTGTAATTATTGTAAAATTAATTAAATGGGTTGCTATTTATATTCCTTCAAATATTAAAAATTATATTTATTATATCTTCGGAATTATGGGTATTGGGTTTTTAGTATTTATTGTATTATTCACTTTCTTTTTAGTTGTTAAGGATAAAGCTAAAAAACCCTTTTGAATAAACTAATTTGAAGTCAAAAAAATAAGTTATCAGCTCCAATTGCAAGATTGCCTTTCGCCATGGCGATTTATAATTTGCCTATGTCGAGAGGCTATCTTGTCGGGAGACCCGAACCCCAGAAGAAGCAAGAACTAATTAAGATTTTATTCAAGCAAGGTTTTCATAAATTATACCGAAATATTTATTAGAATATTAGATGGAATTCAATGATTCTAAGTAAGTTTTCTTAAAAAATTTAACACTTTAAAACTCACTTAGTTTTAAATAAAATGCATTATTAATAAATTAATAGTCAAGCACTTATGCAAATAGTTATTAAATTTCCTAATTTAAGATTTTTGAAATAAATATTCAAGATACAGGCAACGAATTTCAAATTCAATGGCTCTTAGTATAGTATCTCACTCTAAAATAACCATACACCAATTTTTTAAGTTAAATTTCAATTATGATAAAAAATGTTCAAGATTTAAATGAGGGTGATCTTATTTGGGTCCCTGTTCATGGAACAGTTGATCACTTAGCCATAGTAATAAAAAATCCATCAAAAAGACCAAGGGGTAAAGGTGATAATAAATGGGTTGTTAAATGTTATACATTAAGCCACACTAGACCATCTACAAACCACTGTTTTGTTGAAATTCCTTGTACTAATATCCCATTGAACCTCTTTGGTAAATCTTGCATTGATAATAGTGCACCTACCTTTTTGCGAACAGATAATCCAATTAAATTAGCACCAGAGGATACTGTAAAATTCAAAGAAAATGTTAGCATTTATAAACAATTACTGGATGATGTATGCAAAGCAGTCTTGGAGTGCCCAAGTGAAAGAAGTAATACTTTGCCTAGTATTTGTCCTTGTACATATGATGGCCCGAAGGATTCTTCGGTTAAGAAATTAGAATTTGATAGTAATTTATTATCACGATCAAATCCGGCTATTGGAATTTTGAATTCAACTAGCTGGCATTGTAATATTGGGTTTTATTGTCCTAAATGTTGTTGTTCTTGGGGAAATGAAGCAAATTTTAATAAAATTTGCGAAAGTTGTTCTACACATTCATTCTCAAATTAATATGCAATATTTAAAGCAACAGAATGTAATTTAAATTTGATAAGTATTAAATTTGATAAATTAGTATTAAACCCATTAAATACCTAATCCATCATATTCATCATCTTCAGAATTATCCTCTGTCTCTTCATAAGTCTCAATATCAATACTTCGTTCATCTTCAACTTCTTTTTCCAAATTTTTGGATTCACGAAGATCACATAGTTCCTGTAATTCAGCTTCTTCCTTACTTGATTTTTTGTCCAATTCATCCAATTTATTAATATCAAATCCTAAAGTCTTAAACCTGAAATGTCTTCCTTGTTCCTCAACTCCATACACTGAGCCGCCTCTGCTATATGGCTCTAAACCCTCAAATTTGAGCTGAGAAAGGAATTCTTGACTTGAATTGACCTTTCCATAGATTTCTTCAATTTTCTCTGAAATTTGCTGTTTTAGAGATAATGTCTTATCAGAATCTTTAAATGGATAAGAAATATTTTGGGAATGGATATTGTTCAATTTACCATGTGCTGGCAAGCTATGGATTAACTCTGGATATTTTTCTTTTTGATAGGCATCTAAAGCAAGCTTGAGTTCACGGAATTCCAATTTTGAGATTCTATTGGATTCTCCAGTCATATACTTTGTCGCAGACATTAATATATGTAAATGAATATGGTCCTTATCATTGTGTGATGAAGCTAGATATAAATTGTCTTTGCCTCTAAGTTCTATAAATTTTTTAGAGATATCCTTTAAAAGATCTTTAGAGATATGTTCCATATCTTTATTTGAAAAGGATAATATCGTATGATTGAGCTTTATATTATCACTTCTTATGTATAGCCGAAGGGCATCATTTGATTCAAATTCCTTTGTCCATCCATCAGGAGATCGAGACCTTAGATTATGTTTTAAAATTGGTTCTGCTTTTTCATTCTTTGAAGGCTTAAGGATATAATTCACTAATTGGCCAATATTACTTCGACGAGTTAGATTTTTTAATATCACGGATCATAAGGAGTTTATGAATTCCAATAATTGAGATTTATTTCCTCTATCTTTATCAATATGCATTTTTATATATTCTTCCAAAGTTTTAGGATGGTAAAGTAAAGGAAGGATTTCTCGTTCAAGTTTATTTATTGAATCAAGTAAATCTCTACCTACTTTTAATTTTATTGTATTATCTTCAAACAACTCTTGAATTGAATTGTAAGTCATTGCAAGAATCTGTGATATTTTTTTTATTTCCAACAAATCTGGAACGATAAATGAATTGTTGATATAGGCAAATGTTGTTTCTTTGATAAATTGTGTTCGACTTAGGTGATGCCTTTTAGCTTGTTGATTTAATATCTTTAATTCATCAGAATTAAATGACACCGTGAATTCTTTGTCTTTTCTTCTTTTCGCTATTCTCCACTTTCTTTTATACTCTCTCCAATATTCACTCCGAACTTTTTGAATTTCTTCATGTGTTCCATTTTCAAGAACTCCATTTGTTTTCAAATGTGAATAAATGCTATTCTCCGACTTAACCTTTCTTTTCATCTTGAAATTCAATTAATGGAGGAATATCAAATGGAAGAACATTGTCTGGAATATATGGAGGTATTTCAGTTTGCACTTTCAATTTATTGTTTTTGTAGTATGGATACAATTTTGCATGAATTGGTGGTTTATTACCAATAAGTATAATTGCTTTATCACTCATACGAATTTCATCCGAAGTCATCAATTGGCGGGTATGCCTAACTTCATTGTCATCTTCATATTCAAATTTACCTAAAGTCATTTCTAGCATCTTGCATGTTTCAATTGGTTGTCCAGGCAAATACACTTTTGCATAACAATTGGCTGAAATGTTTTTTGCTTCATACGAACCATAGATATGTTCAAGAATGTGATAGTCTTGATAGATCAAAAGTATACCACTATTGTATTTACGGATATTAGAAATAATGGTTGAAAGTGAAGGCAAAAACATTGATCCTGCTTCATCTAAAAGAAAGAATATATTGTTTTCGTGCTTTTCTGGAATTCTAATTAATATTTCATTCATAAATTGCTGAAAAAACAAAGAAGAAATTCCACTATAATATTGCATTGTTGGAATGGAGTTGTTGATAAACAGAGCAATCTTTTTGGTGCGGAATTCCGCAAAATCAATTGTATCAATAGATGTGATCTTGGCAATTGTTTCATCTGCAAAAAGTGAAAGTGAAGCTTTGGCTGTGGCAACAATAGACATTAGGGTCTTGTCTCCATAAGCAACAAATGCTTTGTATTCGGATAACAATTTATCATCTCTAGTTTTAACGATGAGTTTGTCTATTTTTTCAGGATTTCCAGCAAAAACATTTATCAGATGAAGGACATTGTATAAGTTTCTATTTTCAGGTTCACCATAGAATAGTAGATATCGGATGAATAGGGATAAAAGACTCTCAGCAGACTTGTTCCAAAATGGATCTTTGGCTTCTCCCAGTGCATTGCGAACTAGTAGTGATGCTAATTTTTGAATATCTGAAATTGTAGTGCACCTTTGTAAAGGATTAAAGCATTCTGAGGCTTCATTGCTATAGTCTAATACTTTAATGGTATATCCATAACTTTGTAATGCTCCACTTACAAGCAATCTAATTTCATGTGATGGATCATTAAAAATGAGAGATGAATTTCCTTTGGCCATTAGTAGTGCACTATTTATAAGTACTGTAGAGCTTTTGCCTGAACCGCTTCCACCTAAAATAATTGCATTTTTATAACTCTCAGAAATTGTAAGACAATTTTGACCATCAAGACAAAATCCAGTATCTGAATTTTGTAGTACTTTATCAACACTAATAAAGTCAGCATTGAATTCTGTTTTACGGCTCATTTGAATAAGAGAAGAAAGGAAATCAAACAGTCCTGTTGTTAATTCAGCGCAAAGCCAATAAATGACTTCAAATACTACACCAATTATCTTTATCATCTTGTCATCATTTTTTCGATGGTTTCTCCTGTTTTTAGGAGCAACATTCCAGAAACTTTACAGAATAATGCAAAGGCCATCGTGGTTAATTTTAAAAATGTAACTACAAGCGTACGTATTAGATTAAATATCATTTGGGTAGAAGATCTATTCATATTTAGGTATTTAGTATTATATAAATATAAAATACTACAAATTACTTCCTATAAATACATGTGCTCCACAAGACTCCAGAAGCATTTTATAGAAGTCAGAAACAATTTCAAATCTTTCGCTGTCCGTTTTATCAATTGACTTATATATTATGTAAATTTCAATTCCAGATAATTTATTCAAAGGATACTTTTCAATCAGTAGATTTTGAATATGCTTTGGCTGATTGACTATTTCATTAAAAATATCTTGATCATAGTAATCAATGAATGATTTTTCCATAAGGTCAGTATTAATGATAAGTATCCTCTTATCATCTTTTGATTTGCTAAGAATATTTAATTCTTCAGAAATTATTTTAAATATCACAGAACCAACTCTTTCTTTCTTATTTTTGCTTAATTCTAAGAATGCGGAATCGATATTGGAATAGTAATTCTTGATATCATGCTTCCTTTCATAATCATTTGATAACAATGTGCTTGATACTGAATCAACCATAAATGACTTTACTTCATTGAATCCAAACTCAGTAATGCCTTGAATTCTCACTACCTCCGAATTATTCACATTTTTTGAAAAAATTGATTTCTTTTTAAAATCATTCAACAAAATATGTGAAAAATGTGCTGAGGTAAGATCCAAGACAATTGAGATTTCCTGTGAGATTGGAAGTGGATTACAGGAGGGTAAGAGCACTGCTGAGAATATCAGCAGTGCACAAATGTATTTGTCTATTTTCATGAGGTTTGATTTATTGGGTTAACTAATGCTTTTATTTTATGTGAACCACTTTTCAAAACAAATTCTTTCATAGCCATTGCATGGATTCGTTCTGTTTCTTTATCAATTAGAATTATCATTGAATCTCTGTATTTATTGAAAGCTTCTAGCATTTGTTTACGTTCATTAATCCTTTCTTCTTCTAATCGTAAAAATGTAAGCAGTCCTTCCTTTTGATTCTTTAAAAGCATTAATTGATTTTTCTTTTCTTCTAATTGGCTATGTTCTATTGATTGCTCTTTAGTTGGAAGTTTTGTTGAAGCGAACACCAGGGCAATGCAATAGAAGAATAAATTTAACAGCATCCATAGGATTGGATTATTTCCAAATGAGCTTGAATCATCCATATATGTTTGTCTCAATATGCCAAGGAAAAGAAAAACAATTCCAGCTCCAATTAATCCTCCTATGAACCAAAACCGTTTTTGTTTTGGTGTCTTTGCTGTTTGGATTTTCATACCAATAGTATGTGAAGCAACAGCAAGACCACTGGCTATGATTATGGATAAAAAGATTGCACCAAGTAGACTGCCAGTGATTACTTGAAAACTTGAATAGTTTAAGCCTGCATCGATAGAACATAGAGCTACAATTGCAACTAATACCCATATGTATTTTTTCCAATCATAAGTCAGTCTTGTTCTCTGTATATCCACTTCAACACTACTTATTTTCTTTTTTGTCTGCTCAACCTGCTCGTCAGTTGCATTTTGTAAAGCTTCTAAGTTTGTTTGCTTTATGTCTTCAGTAATTTTGTCAACTTCAGGATCAATGTTTTTGTTAACTTCTTGCTTTAGTACTTCAGTCTCTGTGGATACTGATTTCAGTATTACAGTTGTGTCATTTAAGTTTTGGGATACTGCAATATCCATGTCTTGTTTTGCTCTATCTCCAATTTTAGAGATTTCAGATTTAATATGGCTCTCAAGTGCCTCAACACGAATGCCAAATTGAAAAGATTTGCTTGTGGTCATAAAATAAATTTATTTTGTTTTTTTAAATATTTTTTAAAATTTCATTTTGTCGTCCAAATTTTCTTCATTTAATCCTTCACAAAAGTGATTTTGAATTACCTTGTTTAAAGTCAAATGGCGATCACTCGTGATTTGAAAAAACTTAATAATTTCATTGCTTTCAAAAACAGAATCATTGTAAATTTCATTTTGCATAAAATTGAGATTTTGGTTAATGGAAATATTCAACTGTAATTGGAATGTCCTATAGTATAGTATTGAGTAGATAGAATTACAATATGAGATATAGCAATTGATATTATGTAATATCATGGATTTGTAATCTGTAATGGTAGATTGAAATATATAAGGGGTTAAAAAGCTAGAAATGCCTTTTAAATAATAGAAAATAATGGTTTTAGAAACTGCTCGAGGAGAGCAGATTCTCAGGTTTGGTTTTGGTTGCATATTGTAGGTTTTATTAATATGCTGACCACCCTTTATTTACGAAAGTTGACTTTTCTTTGCAGAAAGTATAATATAAGCATCATAGGCATTACATTTGCCTCGTCAATTTAAAAAAGGGAGTTCCTGGAAGAATTTTACCCGATTTTAAATTTCTAATGCTGGTTTCATCGTTAAGGTGGGATCAGCTTTTTTTATTCATATTTATTTTAATTTTTAATAATTTATTTACCATTAAATGATTCCAAAATATAAGCTGCCAAAAGCAGTAATACTTCGTTCAGGCCAATACATAGCCTAGCTAATTTATTTGTGTGTGTAGTAAAAAATCAACTCTAGAAAAAGAGTTCACTCTGGTTGGGTATGACAAAGATACAATAATTTCGATTATAAACAACAAATTTTTAACATAACGTCTTGATTAACATATGTTTATTAAAATTTATACGTAAGATATTGAATTGTAATTAGAAGTATATTAGGAATTTGATATATTAATTAAATAAAAATGTAAAAAGGCTAGATACTAAAAATAAATCATACATAAACTATTAAAGTTAGGTATGATAAAATAAGAAATTAATTTTTTTAATGATTTATATTAATAATAAAATTGATAAAAGCAGAAGTAAGGTTTACCATTAAATCAACCTCTTCTTCCTTTACTTTATCATTATGCTTTATATATGCATTTTGATAAGTTGAATAGTGGACTGATAGTGTTCTAAACATATTGATTAATTCTTTTGAAGCTCCTTTGCTTTTTAATAATTCACCAATAAACTCAGTTTGATTTTCAAGACTCTTTGAATTCTTTAAAACTTGTTTTAAGAGAGATTCTAGTGAGAGTCTTAAATCATCTAATAGATTTCGTTCAAATCGTGATTGATTAAGTTTGTCCAAGCCTGAAATAAATAATTTTGCAGCTTCAGGATAATCCTTCAATTCAACAATATTCTTCTTTATCAGATTGGAATTTATATTCGGCCTAAGAATGGTGTAGTCAAACTCAGGATTCAATTTTCGAATTTCTTGTTCAGAGAAAAATTTACATTTTTGATAATATCTATTTAAAGAGCATTTTTCTGGTATTTCGGAAAATTCACAAACCAATAAATGTTCATCATATTCAACATCTATCAGCTTTGCCACTTCATATAAAAAAATCAATTTATCAAGATTCTCATAATAATTTAAAATCGCACTTGTCAATTTATCTTTATATTTTACAGCCCCGTCTTGTTCTCTTTTTAACCTGTTAATATCTTTTGAAAAGTTAACAGCTTCCGATTTTATTAAAAATTCAGCTTGCATTTAATATTATTAATTTATGTACAGTTATAAATGGGAATTCAATTCTAGATTGTTAAAAATTGTACAAGATAATTTAAAATTCATTCCATCTAGACTTAAATTGAAATATCATTTACCAAATTTAACAATTATTTAATAATTATGTCAATCAAGTTAAAAAAGTCCCCACAGAGCTATAAAAGTTAAGCAGGGACTTAAAACTAAATAAATTCTTATATTACAGATTTAATATGAATTCCACGCCTTTTTGGGCCTCAGAGCCTACCTTAGAAATGAATTTACTCTCAACCTTCAGTACTTTTAAAGGAGTAAATAAAAATAAATATTTTTTTTTGAACAATTCCACATTTGAAGTCACGTTATATATTTAGAAAATTATTGATGATTTATTATAATTGCAAAATCCAAGTTAAATCTTGTCTATCTATCAACTCACCTGATACTCCGTCGACTAAAAATTGAGAATTTCCTTCAGCAATATGATTTGGTAATAGTTTGCAGTTAATTACCTTAAGACATTCTAACTTTGAATCACAAGAATCTGGCAAAATGGCTAGATTGAAATCACTATTAGGTGATTTTGTACTTTTAAAAACTATTCCGTCAATTTTCATATTTTTACTATTCAGTGCTTTGAGCATATGTTGGGTAATCAATCCAGAAGGTTTATAATCATCTATATTTCGGTCTACTGGAATACTAAATTTATCCGCCAAAAATTCGTTGAATTCATTAGTATTAGCTCTTAGATTATTATCTATATTTTCTGTACCTATACGATATGCTTCTCGAATTTCATTATAAGCATCTAAGTTATTATTAAATTCCTCAAGTTTAAAGATAGTTAATAACCTTAGTGGTCTTTTAATGTACCAAAGACTAAAACAAATGGAATCGTTATTGGAGGTTAATTTGTTATAATCAGAAAATGTTTCGTGAAAACAAGTCGCCAATTGCGGTATCAAATCTTTAAAATCAGGGCCTTTATTTAGAGTACAATAAAACATTGGATTATCAGGAGTACTTGCTCTTTGATAGTTAGTATTAAATTTAAATGGTGGATATTTTAATCTAACTATATTGGTAACTATTTCCACTCCTGAATTATACGCAGTAGCTCTAACCACTAAATTAGGAAATTGTCCAAATGTTAAAGGTGGCCAATAAACACTTACAATTGCGCCTAATTGGCCTAAGTTATTAAATACATTGCTTACAAATTCAGTTGTATAATCCGAAGATGCAGTTGATCTTAGAAGTTTAATCATTTCATTCATAAAATAGAATTAATTTGAAGAAGCCATTTAATTTTAGTAAAAATAGTTCGCATTTAATTCAAAAAACAGTATACTAATTGCATTATTGTTGCTTTTGAAATAAATCTAAGTGTTAAGTAAGAAAATAATAATTAAAAATTTCCCTTATAGCTTTATATCTTCAAATCCATTTATTTCAATCAGTTCAGTACTTTCTGTAAAAGCAACTCCATATAAAGGGTCAAATTCATTGAATTTATCAAAGGCAATTCCGGTTAGATTAGAAATTTTTTGTAATGGTACTTGATAAGTTTTAAATTGTCCAAAGCCATCTTCTCTTATCCCTTCTAGATTTCTAAAATCATCAATATTATTAGGTTGTTGCAACATATAACCAGTAACAGAAGGGGTTCCGTCTTTTTTTATTAGTGCTGCAATTTTCCAAAATTCTAAAGGGAGCAGTACCCCTCGATATGGAATGTCATCATCGCTGAAAACTGGACCAGTAAATACTGAAACTTTAAGGTGCTCATTTCCGGCACCACTTAAAATATAATCTTCTAAACTTAACCAAGTTTTTTGATTTAAGTTTTTATGTTGTGGTGTTGAATTAGTAAAATGAAAAGTATCATCATTGGCAGCTTCAGCATTTTTACCCCAAACAGGGTCTAATCTCCTTACCATATGCCCTCTATCTAAATCATTATCAGCATACACAAATGGACCAGTCTGATATTTTTCATGCATTCTTGGATCTAAAATCCATTTTGTATTTTCTCTTTTTACTGAATTTAACTGCTTGCCATTAATATTTACAGCAGTCATTACACAAAGTTTTCTATTCTTGTTTAAGACTACAGAAAAATTGTAATAGTGCAAATAATATTTGTTATCACTTGTCTGATTTAAAATTGGAGCTAGTTTATTTATTTGGTTTTTAAGTAATGCATCTAATGCAATTTTAAAACCTTCCGTCTTAACAAAATTAGCGTCATAGCCATTCCTACCTTTGTAATTAGAATCTTTTGCTTTTGAAATTTCAAACATACTTTCAGTTTTAACTTTTGGTATGTTTGTAGTTAAATTATTTTCAATAGGCAGTATATTCTGGCCAATACTAATTGAAAATTCAACAGGAATTGTTAAAGTAATTTTGTTTTGCATGCTTGTATTATTCACAATTTTTAATTTATTGTTATCATCATCATTTGCTTTATTAGTAGGTTTGTTTTCTTCTTTTAAAATATTTGTAGATTCACTTAAAAGAGGCAATGATTTATCCAAAGATAACATTTCTTTAATATAGGTATTATTAGGGTGCCTACTTTTTAAGTCTTTGATAATAGCACTGATTCTAATTCCTTCATTTGAAATCCAGTGAATAAGGCCTTCATCCATTCCTTCATTCCAAATTGTTCCATCCATACAGACTATATTGCCATTTTGATCTTTCATTGGCACTCCACTATGATGTAGTGCGACAACTTGCCACTGGTCATTGAATACTGGTGCACCCGAAGAACCTTGAGCCGTATCGGTGGAATAGGTTATAAAATTAGATTCTGGATCAGATGTTATTAGTTGATTTTCTCTGATCGCAATTTGTTTGTATCCACCTGCAGGATGTTGAATTATAGATAGATTTTCGGATAGCAATGCTTTACCACTATCTTCAAATAACTTTAAATGACCAAAGCCTGATAAAGGCTTTGAATTATTTTTTGATATCAGGTTTACAGCAACGATTGTAAAATCAATTTCAGGATTTGTATAAAAGAATTCTGATGGTAAAAAATCATAAATAGAGGTTTCTGAAGGCAGACCGTCTAAATTATATTGATAATTAAATTCAGCTAAACTCTTAATCGGCTCAGCTTCATTTTTAAAAACATGATTATTTGTTAATAATAAATTTGGCGAAATTAAAAAGCCAGTTCCATATCCATGATTACCTCCATTTTCGCTTCTTATATGAATTCGACAAACAGGAAGAGATGACAAATAACCTAATTGCAGATAATTAATACTCATTAAATCATTTAGTCCGAGAATTCTTTCTTTAGCAATATCAAATGGTTCAAAACGATTTGCCGTGAGATGCTCAAGTCTGGCTGTAATTCGATTAGGTTCTTCAATTTCAAAAGGTGAAATCTTTCTTGGCTTGGCAATTTTATTAAAATCATCTTTCGAATTTCTGTCCTCAGTTTTTTTAATAAAATCAATGTTAGTTAATTTCATGGAAATGACTAATTAAAAGTTTAATAAAATAAATTTTAAAGTAGGTGATTGAACTCAATCTATGTAATTTAACAGGCATACGATTTGATTAATAAGAACCCTATAAAAGTTTGAATGGAGAATAATAAAGACTTCATAGGCCTATGAATTATTTTTTCTTAAATATTGATTTTGAAAGTTCATTGAAATTTGAAAATAAATTATTTATTGAAGCATCAATACCAAATTTAGTTCCCTCAAAGAATATTTCATTTAATTTATCAAATGATTTTTCATTAAAAGAATCAGAATCAATTCCTCCTTTATCTCTCAAAGCAATAAAACCAGCTCCAACAGCTGTGCCTAAAATGTTATCTAAATTAATCCATTCTTGATAATATTCATTTTTAATAGCTTTCATTTCATTAAGATTCGGTTTCCAAATATTCAAATGATTGGCTAGTTCTGGCATAGATGGTTCTATCATTGATATCATAAATTCATGTGCAAATGCTGGATTAAAGGCTGAAGATAAAATTTCCTTAGCCAACATACCAATACTACAAAGTTCAGATAAGCTGATTTCCGTCAGTCCTAATTTTGGATTATTTAAACTTGATTCAATAAGTTGAGAATTTTTTAAAAGATGTGTCCAAATCCATTTATACCAACATAGCATGAATTTCTTTCTTGTCATCCAATTACCAAGATTCATATAGTATCTTTGGATCACATCGAAATCACTATTTGTTAATCCATTTTGTGGTGACAAATCCAACCCAGATCCTACCCCTGTAAGATTAACATTCACAAAATGGTGCCATGTTGAGTCAACTACTATTCTACCTATGTTAGCAATTCTGCCATCAAATACACTTATCGATGGAAAACAATGAGGGTCAGTTTGTCCTTTACTTGCAAATGCTGTAGTGCTTCCACCAAGCACAAACGAAGTAGCGATTATTTGGCTTGACACAGCCTGAGTATTTCCTGTAGAAGGATTGATAACATTAAACACTTTTTCCTGAGTGCATTCGCCCTCATGAGGATGATCTGGCATAATATCAATAATTCCAGAAGGTCTTATACTTGTGCTAATTGATAATAAAGGATGTGGCATTCCTGCACCAAAAGTCCTTACAGCAATATTTTGTGGAATATTATCAGATTGATTGTCAAAATAACTTGAAAGAATTTGTCCCGCTCCTGGTCTATTTGTATCATTCCTTCTTCTTCCTCCCATGCTTACTTCATTAATACTATCAATCGGGTCTGTGTTATCCCAATACCTCATGTCTTTTACTCTAGGAATTTGACTACAAAGTGCACTTCCTAATAATCCGTGATCACCAGTGGCAAATAATCCCCCACCTCCATTCATATAATTTTCAATTTTAGTCACTTCTGACGGACTAAGATATGCACCTGTTTCAATTCCAAATAGCCAGACTTGATCAAAGCTGTTTAAATTAACACTTGTGTCAAAATTAAAATTTTTTATTCTGTTTGTAATAAATGGGTTGGGGTCTAGCATTTGAGCATTTGTCACATTTCGTCTATGAGCTAAAGTTACTTTATACCTAACATTAATCAAACTTTGTTGCTCAAGTTTTTGAAATGTGGTAATGAATTCAGACAAACCAAAAGGACCTAAGCCAAAATCTAGCCCACCATCAGTAACTAATAATACATTAACTACACATGGACCAAACCACCACCACCTAGGTGTAAATTCTTTTAGAAATTCTGGTTTTTTAACCATTAACTCCCTAGTCAATGCTATTCTTTCAGTTCTAGAAAGCAAGTGCATATTCAAATATGCCTCTTGAAGGTTCTCTTTCATAATCAAGATATTGTTCTAATAATAAAATTATAAGAATTTTGAATTATTTTCAAAAAGTAAAATTTATGCAATTTGATCGACTATTTATTCAAAGGTATCCAGATAAATTAAGTCTGATTAAACTGGAAATAGAATTCTAAATTGACCATATTCTTAACTAAAATTGATTGTAAAACTATGATATCAAAGCAGATTCATGCAAGAGTAGAATTACCTGTTCTAACTACAGAATTTGCGTGATTTTAAGAATTCGCATTCAAGTGATTGATCTATAGAATTATTCTAAAAATTGTTAGATTATTGTTATTATCTGGTTCTTATAACAAAAAAGAACAAGACCTACCATGTTTTTAGTGTTTGTTTTTTCCAGCAATTTGGCTTTATGCTCATCAACAGTTCTAGTGCTAATAAACAAGGTTGCACCAATTTCAGTAGAGGTTTTTTCTTCACAAATCAATCTTAATACCTCTATCTCTCGTGTAGTCAAATCAATATATGGATTAGTTTCCTTAGGATTCAATTGTGATTTGCGAATTTTCTTATTTAAGAGAGCATCCTTCACATAGTCTGGGAAATAAAAGCCAATATCTATGCAAGATTTGATTGCGAAATAAATTTCATTGATATTTGAATTTTTTAAAAGATACGCATTTGCTTTTTCGTCGATCATTTTAAATATATAACTTTCTTCATCATGTCCAGTTACAATTATTATTCTTACATTAGTATCAAACTTACGAATCAATTTGGTCGCTTCAACACCATTCGTTTTTGGCATTTTAATATCGAACTAAAAGTTACTTTTAGCAATTAATGATTGAATATTAATTTGTTTTGTTGTGCCTCTTCAATAAAATATGGGGTGCATTTTACATGCACCCCAACTAGAATGACTTAGTTTAGTTTAGCAAGTTTAGAAATACCTATACAAACTAAAGCAAAAATAAAAACATCTGTTAATAACTCTGCACTTGTGCCAGTGGCTTTTACACAAAAGTCACTTTTGCAAAATTCAATTGAATTCTTTAATGGTTGAATTCTCTTCATGATAATATTTTAAAAGTTAATAATCTGTCAATTCAAGCCTGACAGTTTGGCTATAAAATAGGTAGGTAAAATTCATTGATTTTCTTTTTTAACTCCTTTGAATTTACCCCCAGTTGTCTTAACATCCATAAATTGACCAGTCGTTGTGTCTCTTTTGACCATCAAATCTGTTTTAGGATTCAAAACTTGTGTGCGGTTCTTGACTTGACCATTTCTATGGCCATCACCAACTTTACCATTTTTAGCCATAATTAAAGAGTTTTGTCTTCAACGTTAGCAATAGGAGCATCCCTTTGAACTGCAAGAATCCCTTCATTTCTTTCTGTTGATGTGTTGTACATTTCACTATTCCCTAATTCCTTATAATTTCCTGATGAAATTTGTCGAAAATAGAATTGCCTATTGGTAGCGACATCTTTTTGGAAATTATTGTCAGCAGTATTTTTCTTACTGCTTTCAATTCCCACTAAGCAATTTGCCTTACTTACATAAGTTTCACTGCTTTTTAAAATAACCCTACCATTAACTGCCCATAATAACCAATAATACTGGTTGTTATTACTATGCAGAATTTGATACTTTGGAAATGAAATTTTGTTTTCCATAATAAATTTTAAAAATTAATAAATGTATCTCAACGATAAATTCTTACGACAAGAGATAGTTAATGCCGGGATAAACAAAAAAAATACATTCAAATAAATTATTGATATTTATATAAATGCTATACATTTGCACCTTCTAAAAAAAGGATTTGAAATTGGGTAGACAAGCCCAATTGTCGAAAAGCCAAATAACAATAAAATCCTTTTAACCATATAAATGTATCCTGCAATTATATGGTGGGTTTTGGAAGTATAATTCCAATAATTACATAATAGTCTTTGTTAGTCAAAATAGTTTCAAAGTTTGGCTTACATCCAAACAAATTATTTATATATAACAACTCAAAATATATGCCATTCAAAAGCTTAGGACATATTGTCATATATTAACAAGTTATAATACATAATGTACTTTATTTTGGCAGAATATTATGCCAATTTTAAGCCAAATAAAAAATCCCTACAAAGCTAAAAAAGCTAAGTAGGGACATACAAATGACTCAAACAATCAAATTACTGATTTAAAATGAAATCCACACCTTTTTGGGCTTCTGAGGCTACCTTGAAAATGAATTTATTATCTTCCTTAAGTACTTTAAGCCATCCAGCAAGATAAGCGACATTGTTTTCAAAGATTTTATCAAAGTCAATCTGTATACTTGAACAGAGAAACGAAGCTCCCATTTCTGCAACTAACTCCTCTTTGCTATATGCCTTACTACCAAAAGCATGAGGATTCATAACTTCTTCTCTAGCTAATCTTGTAGCATGGCCAGTAGAGTGAATGAGTTCATGAAATAGAGTAGCATAATATTCTTCCGATGTCTCAAACTGTTCCATTTTAGGCATATTAACTATGTCCAAAATTGGTGAATAGAATGCACTATTACTTTCCATATACTGTATCAAAGGACATTTAGGCATATACTCTATGATAGATTCACATTTATCAATCTTCTCATTTGGCTTTAATTGTATTTCAGAAATTTCAAATTCAATACCTTCTAGATCAGAGATATTGAAGACATTGTAATATTTAATGAACTTCAATACTTTAACTTCTGCTCCTATATTATATAGGTGTGTTACTTCATCCTTGTTTACCACTCTATTGTTTTGATCCTTGTAGATAAGATTGAAGAAAATAACCTTATGTGCCTTTGCACCTTTTTTCAATTTGCCTCCCATTGTCCTCACTTGGTTAAATGTCATAAAATATGGAATTTGATGTACAGTATTGTTCATCAGGATGAAGTTAATTCCAGTATATACATGTCCAGTTGCATAGTTCTTGGCTAATCCATAAGTGCTCCAAGTTCTTCGCCATGGTGCTACACCTTGTTCAAGCATTGAAATGATTTTGTTTGTCACTTCTTGGTATAGGTCAAAGTTTTTAGAAATAACAGTGCTACCAGATGTTTCTAGTTCCTTTTTCATTTTAATAGATTAAATGGTTAAGTAATGGAACTATAGGGTGCCTTCATCGGCGAAGGAATAATAACCAGAATTGGGTATTAGTATCAAATGATCAATGATTTGGATCTCAAGCAGTTTTCCAGCTTCAAGTACCTTTTTAGTTAATTCAAGATCTGCTTTACTCGGTTTTAAGTTTCCTGATGGGTGGTTGTGTGCTAGGATAATACCAGATGCTAATGCTTTTAGTCCAGTTGAAAAAAGAATCTTGAGATCAACATAAGTATTTGAGACTCCACCTCGAGACAGGTGAAAGAATCCTTTTACTCCATTTGCTCGGTTAAGGAATAGGGCATTAAATTCTTCAAGCAGTTCCATATCATCACTCCAATTTTTACGGAGGATTAATTCAGCTTCAGTTGAAGTGTTGATTTTTGGATAATCGGATGCTTTGGATTGGTTATGGTAAGAGATTTTAACCTCAGCTACTAACCAAGATCGCTTTGGTTGACTTAATTCATTCAGATTTTTCATTTTAAACTGATTTAGATTGTTAAAGAATATTTCTAAACCATTATATTTTATGTACGAATGTTGTCGTAGAGGGCAGAAATTGCCGTTCTGTAAAGTTCAAGAATTTTTTTCTTGTTGCGTAAATCTATATTAAAATACCATGTTTATAGCAATACACTATAAGTCCAATTGTATTATCGACTTTTGTTCTTTCAATTAGTTTTGCTTTAATTCCATCAATTGTTCTTGGGCTAAGAAACATTTCTTTTCCAATTTGCACAGAAGTTTTCTGTTCTGAAATCAACCGAATAATGTCAACCTCTTTTTGAGTAAATTCTATTATATTCTCATTGTTCTTTGGATTAATCTTTTTTTGACTTACAGTCCGCTTTAATAGTAAATTCTTTACGAATTCGGGAAAATAATAACCAAAGTCAACAGAATATTTTATTGCATTATAGATTTCTTGTGGGTCAGAATTTTTTAGAAGGTATCCATTTGCCTTCAAATCCATTAATTTTAATACATAGCTTTCCGTATCAAACATAGTAAGAATAATAACCTTTATATCAGAATTTAAATTTTTAATAGTAGTTAATACTTCAATCCCATCAATTTTTGGCATCTTAATATCAAGCAATACTACATCAACAAGTTGATACTTTAATTTTTCTAAAAAATCTTCACCATTTTCAGCTTCAAATACTATATCAATATCTATTTTATTTATTAACGAGGCTTTTATTCCTTCTCTGAGAATTTTATGGTCATCTACAATAGCCAGTTTAATTTTGTGCATCTTTTAAGAATTTGAGGAAATTAATATTTCTATTTTATTAAGTTGTTCAAAATCAATATCTTGATTGCTAAAGCTGATAGTACCATCTAGAATATTTAATCTTTGTTGAATATTCTTTAATCCTAATCCTACTGAATTTGTGAGGTTAAAATAGTAATCATCAATAGTAAAACTCAAACCATTATGCATTAAACTAAAGCTATAAATATTTTCTTTTTTATCAATTATTAATACAAAAGAAGTAGCATTTCCATGTTTTACAGAATTAAGTACTAGTTCTTGTACTATTCTATAAAGCATTAGTTGTTTGTCCTGATCAAATGAGATCTCTTTGACGTTTGAATGTGATTCAATTTGACATAAGTTCGTGCTGTTTATCATATTACAGAAATCTCTCAAGGCAAATGTAATTCCAAATTCCTGAAGTGCAGCTGGGTGTAAAACATGAGAAATATTTCTAATTCTATCAATACAACAATTAATCAGATTGATTGCTTCTTGAATTTTATTTTTATTTTCTGGCTTCTCTAAACTTAAATAATTCTTTAAATGTAAATTTGCTGACACCAATAAAGGGGCTAATTCATCGTGTAATTCTTCTCCAATTTTCTTTCTTTCATTTTCTTGAGATCTAATAACAGATTCGGAAATATTCAATTCATTTTGTTTTTCTAATTTAATTTTATCATTTTCAATTGAAATTTTATTCTTTTCCAGTTGAACAATTTTCTTTTGATATATAATAACAAAAATAATTATACTTAGAAGAATAAAGGATAGGAGTAACGCAATTAATAAAATTAATAATTCAAATTCCATCTATATTTGTACAATCCTATTGCTATTGCAATATTTTTTAATATATTTAACATATTTTGGCCTTCCCAAATGTACATAAAAGTATTTGGATTTTTAACAAAATAATGTGCTGCCAATAGTATAATCCATGTAGCACCATAATAAATAAACAATCCAGATACTATCCAAAACTCAGGCTTATTTAATATTTTATCTGTTTTAGGTTCATTTAATTCATCACCATAATACATAAGACAACATAAAAATATAATGATTCCTTCTAATATGGCACTGAATGGATGAAATTTTTTGATTCCTTCAAATTGTATAAAAATTACTGTAAATAATATAAGTAAAAATGTAATAAATTTAAAGGTTATGATTTTCCTAATTTGAATAGATTGTTGAATAAAAAAACCTATCAAACAAAATGTACTGTTCCAAATAAAAAGGTAAAAAACAGCTATATTATTAATTTTTAAAAACCATAATATATCTCCTGTAAGCTCAAGTATAAAACTTGAAAGACAATAGTAAGCAATCCACTTTAATGTGGTACTTTCCAACATTCTTTTGGAACATAATAAAACCAAAATAAATGTTGAAATTAATGAACTAAAGATTAATATATATATAATGTCAATCGTTTATACTAGATGCTGGGCAGTTGGGAGGACAGAGGCCACCTACATCAAGGATATATCCACTACCCATATCACTACCAGAACTATCAATCCCAACTAAGACTAATTTCCTTTCATTATTAGAGTAGCCATTATATATTCTAATTCCAACACACCCAGATTGATTTAAAATAGTTTCAATTTTATTGGTTCCATAGCCATGAGAAAGGGGGTTAGCTTGCGAAATAGCTATATTAAGAGAGGATTGCAAAGATTCCCAGTTCGAAATCATTGTTTTTGCTTCCGATAGGGATATAAAGCTTCCTGTATCGGCACTAAAAGAATTTATTGGCATTTCAATTTATTTTATTTATGCAAAAGTGAGACAATTATTTAACCTGATTTGAAATATATTCTTTAAATGGAAAAAATGGGTAAAACATGCAAATTTATACGTAAATATACTTATTTTTTGAATTAATAAATGGGGTGCTTTTATATTTAAATTAATTCAATACGAAGCAATAACCCTTTTTTTTCTTTGTAATCTTGTGAATTACTTGCGATTGATATTTTAGAAATTGACCCTGTCTTGGTTACATTTTTAATTAAAATAAATATTAGGTTAATGTAATTTAGTAATATCTGCAATTGTTTACGTATTTTATGCAAAAAGTTAATGCGCAATTTTTCTATTGTATAGGTGTAAAAGATGACTTACTTTTGATTATAATATAAATTTTCTCATTTTAGATATTCATATAAGATTTTATTTAAATAGTTGAATTCCTATAGCAGCATTATAATTAACAATGTCGTCTTTATTTAAATTGCACTATTGGAATGGTCTGATTTGTTAAAATTTAACATGATACTTGAAATATTATAAAAAAAATTGGTATTTAGTAATTATCAATTCAACTTTGAACCGGAACAGCCCATTATCATAAAAAGAATTTCATTTTGGTGACAAAGTCTATTAGAAATATAGATTTTGGCTAATAATGTAGAGGATATAACAATTTTAGATAAATAAAAAGCCCACGATCACCCATCGAAATGGAGCGCAGGCCTCCCATTGGTTAAAACAGGCCTCAAAGATAGGCAATTTTATTAATTGATAGTTGTTGTATTAATTAATCTGAAGCTGATTTATAAATTGAATTATTTATTATTTAATTTATTTAATTAGCAAATGATTAGATTTGTGGTGTTTTGGAATTGGAAAGTGACACCTAAAAGATTACGAGTACGACCCAAATCTTAACGGGTTAGTTAAGATTGTATATTATCTTATTTTAAATTTAAATTATGAAAATTGTATCATTTTTTATCTTGCTATTTTTTGTTTCATCTTGTGAAATAGCAACAGAGACCGTAACAAATCAGGATGCTTCTCAATTAGATTTAGCATCTAGGAGTAGTTTTGATGCCGCTTGGGAAATTTGCCGACCTTGTAGTGAAGGGAATGCCTCATTTAGATTACATAAAGTTGGTGGAGGTGTTTCTGATATTGATTTTACTCCTACTTGTGGTACTGTAACCCAATGTATTGATGATGGTTCTGGCACACTTTGCGCTCAAGCTAAGATCAGAATTGTTATTACAGGTAGCGTTATGGCATGGAGCCCTTCAACTTGTACGATTAGTCTTCCATTAGGTGGGGATTACACTGTAAGACAATATTCAGTTGGAACTTGTCAAACTAATGGATTTGATTGGAATAGTAATAGTACTTATTGCCCATCGACCCCTTCAGGCAGCGTTTATATAAAGTCACAGGTCTATCCAACTTGCACGCCTTACACTACCAATAGTACTTGCATTGATATTGACCCACAATAAGTAAATCAATAAATCGGGTGGTATTAATTCTACCCGATTTATTTTATTAATTATAAAACCAGTAATAATGAAAATTCTAAAATGCCTATACCTTATATTGTTAACCGGAATGTTAAAAAATGTATCTTCTCAGAAGATAATATTAGATTCAAGTTTTGGTAAAAATGGAATTGTAAACTTGGAGATTTTTGGAGGCCTTTTTTATTCGAATACAATGGTTGATCATCAGGGTGATTTGTATTTAAATCGCGGTAATGTAGTTTTTTATTTTGACAGTTTTGGGTTAAAAAAATCTGTTTTACCAAGAATGAATCCTGATACATTTATAAGTAATAAGGACTTTTCTAGAATAAATGGAAGTATAATTGCTTCAAATAACAAAATGTTTACATCTTATTCTAAGAACACAATTAATGTAGGTGAAAAAGCGAAGTATTTCTTTAAAAAGCTTGAACTTAATAATTTAATGGACACTACATTTGATCCTATGGATACATTTATAATAGGTGCAAATTATGAAACTTTATCGATTATTGATAAAGATAAAAATGACAATATTATATCCGTAATAAACACAGATTATAAATATTATAAATTAAATCAGATAGAATTATTAAAAATTAATGATAATGGAATTCTAGATCGTAAATTCATAAATTTAGATCATCTATGTACTAATAATTATGCACAAATTTCTTTTATTAATATGGATGTAAAATCTAATTATTTTTATATACCTGTAAATTTTCAATGTTCTTCAAACACTTTTAAAACTTATTTGATAAAGAGCAAGTCTGATTTATCCTTAGATTCTACTTTTGGATCAAGTGGCATTAAAGACATTAGTATCGCATCTTTGGATAATATCATCAGATCAATTTTAGTTGACTCCAAGGGTGAAATTTATTTAATATTAAATGATTATATAAATAAAAGAATTATAATCAGGAATTTAAATAGTGATGGTGAATTGGATAACACCTATGGAGATAATGGTGAATTTATAATTCCGGAATTTACATTTGAACCTGGATTTCAACAAAATTTTAATTATGATTCAATTTCTAATTCGATTTATTTTTTTGCATACAATGGTTCTTCTCAATCAAAATTGTTTGTAGTTAAATCTGATGGATCTTTAGACACTAATTATGAATTAAATGGAGGTTTTTATCTTGATGGTAAAGTAATAAATTTAAATCAGGTAAATAATAAGGCATACATTGCTACTGTTGAGAGATTTGATTCTTTTGGAAATTCTGCTAATTACATGATTAAATTTATTGATAGAACAAATATGACTGGTACAAAGACATTAAATCCTAATTTTAATCCAAAGATAAGTATTCTAGATAATGAAATAATAATTTTTGATGTTCCAAATAATATTCTGAAAATAGAATTATTAAATTCACTTGGATTGAGAATAGAAATTCTGGATAAACTTGAATATAAGGATAGAGTAATTATACATAAAAATAGAATAATGCCTGGCATACATTTTGTTTTATTTACAACAAATGATCATAAATCTAGTAGTATTGCCATACCTATGTTTTGAGCAAATAATTTTTGATGTAGGATATTTTGTATAGAATTCTAGGAATGAAGATAGTTTGAATTTTAAATTGTAGTGCAAAAATGGCGATTAGATTGGCCATCAATAATCAATTTCAAGTAAATCTTGTAATTAGGAAAATTAATAAAATTCTAAGCAACAAATTTAGAAAACATTTTTTCTGTCACAAATTATCTCCTGTTCCTAAACTAAAGGAGATACCATTAATAATATTTCCTAGTATAGCTTACCAGCTTTCTTCATTAAGTTAATGCATGTATTAGTTGAGCTAGAAATGTCCCTACTTTGAATTTGCTTAAATCGGAAAAAATGTTTACCAAATAGAAAATAATGAAGTTATGAAATTCATCCCTATAAACCCTCATTTTAGCCAGATTCTTTGAATTGTACTAAAAATGACCAATTAAAGTCAAAATTTTTGAGATAAAAATTGATTTTGTACAATTTAGAACTTAAACAATAATCTATTCATTGAGTTCCATGTCATCATTTTAATTTTTTCGGTGAATTGATTGAGTTAATGTTGAAGTGTTGATTTTTGGATAATCGGATGCTTTGGATTGGTTATGGTATGAGATTTTAACCTCAGCTACTAACCAAGATGGTTTGGTTTGACTTAATTCATTTAAATTTTTCATTTTAAACTGGTTTAGATTGTTAAAGAATATTTCTAAACCAGTATATTTTAAGATTGAATGTTGTCGTAGAGGGCAGAAATTGCCAAAATGGCAATTTCTGGTTAGTTGTATACTCATAATTTGATCCTTTTTGCCCAAAAATATTTGGAGCTTTTCTTCAAATTTTGGGTAAAAATCATACGCTCGTTTAAAAGTTCCCTGCGTTAGTACGAAAGTCCTTGACAAAATCAAGTTAATATTTAACCTTTGGCTTAATATTTTAAATGACCTGGGCTGAAAGACTAAATCGATTCTTAAACGTTTAGTAATTTGTAAATAGATGTAAAACGGAAGTCTAAAGATTGGAATATTAAAGAATAATCCTTTTAAGGTTTAATTAATAAATAATGTATCAATAATTGAATTTGTGTTTGGAAACTCCTGTACTTCAAAAATCGACTAAGGGTTTTCACTGAATTTCATAGGTGTTTACCCTGAATTTTGATACTGAAAGGGTTCAAATTCACAAATTATTTGTACATTTGAATATATTAATTTCAGAATTTAACTCAAATTATTCTATAAAAAATAAAATTAATGAATTCTTAAAGCAGCATTTTTATGACGAGGCAAGTCTTTAGTTAAAATGCACTTATTAAAAAAAATTATTAACATCTAAATTAAATATTATGAACTCATTTAATCCTAATTTATTTTCCTGTTTATTTGTAAGTCAAAGTAAATCATTTATTTACTTAATTATAATTTATGCAATGTGTTATTTTGGAAACAATTTGCATGCTCAAATACAAAATAATAATTGCGATGACATTTATAGATTTACGCCGGATCAGCCGGAGAATGGTCCGAATCTATGTAGTCCATTCATCATTTATACACCATTTAATTATACAGCAACCTCTCAGATACCAACTGCGAGCTTATCCGGTTATTATTATATCCAACAAGATTTGTTGGTGGATGCTAATTTTACTTTTCTGAATTGTAAATTAAAAATTGATCCTGGAGTTAAAATTGTAGTAAGCAACGCCAAGAATTTATACTTAAATAATAGTCATCTATTCACTTGTAATCTATTGTGGAAAGGAATTGAGCTCAATAGTTGGTCCGGGATTTATACATCGAACAATTCGATCATAGAAGATGCTGAAAGAGCAATTTCGAATTCCACAACAGCCACTACCAATGTATTATCCATTCAGAAGACAACATTTAATAAAAATATTTATGGAATATATCTTCAATCATACGTTTCTAATAAAATTTTTGCTTCCCAAATTCCTGTGTTCCATTCTAACAAATTCATTTGTACTGGAATTATAAAGGGTACACCTAATGATATTACTACAGCCGGAATCTATCTTAATGCTGCTTTATTCAGACCATCCAATCGTTTAACCGATGATTTTATTAACCCATCCAAAACCTCATTATTCAGAGGTATTAAATATGGTATTCTTCAAGAAGGTAGAATAAGTACTACCTTTTTGTACAACTTAAAATTTGATGATATTAGAATAGTAGGCATTAAGGCAGAGAATGCTCAGATGGATGGATCTTTTTTGACTTTTATTAATAATTTGACAGGAATAAATCTAGAGAACACTTATAGATTTAAACTCACCGTATCTTCATTCATATGGAATGGATCCTATCAGCAACTAAGTAATTCTATAGGTATACAGCTCAATGAGATCAAAAACAATGCTGAGATCCAATTTTCGGCTAGTACCATGACAGTAGAAGAGACTTATAAGCAGTCTGATGGTTCTGGTTCATACATTCCATTCTATGAAGTAACAGGAATATTACTTAATGACCAATACAAAAAAAATGGATTTTGGACTAACTATAATATTGGTTCAAATGCTCATGTATTAATAGCACAAAATTGGTTTACCAATTATTCAATTTCTAAATTAGGTTGTATTCATTTCATTACTAGAAATAATCCGCCAAGCTCTACAGTGAATATTACCAATAATCAATTCTTGATTCAAAACACTGCAACTTATGCTATGTATTCAGATGGCAACAGAAACAATTTTGGGTTTGATAACAATATCATAGCCTCACCTAATGGATTAAATTTTTTTAACGGTGCTCCTATGTTGTTTTTATATTCTAAACCGAATGTTGTTAATAATTCTGTATCTTATAATTGGATACCTCATAACCCTGGCTGGCCGGGTGTGATGAATGATGCTTCAGAAGCTTTTACATTTACAGAGTATTATAATACGATAATATGTGATAATAAATCTTTTGATAATATCATAGAGTTTAAATTTAATGGGGGGTGTTATAACACTAAATTCGGCAAAAATCTAACTTCGGGTGGGGCATTGGTATATTTGAATGCCGGAGCAGTTATTAATAATCAAGATCATCGAGGGAATCAATGGGGGCCTGCACCTCGGAATTGGTTTCCAACCGCAATAAGTACTATTGCTGATGCAGCACAATATTCGCGTTTCAAAGTTCACAGACCACAATCAGATATGAGTCATAATGAGACCTTCCACCCACATTATATAGAGCCACAGCTGCTACCGGGGACTACTGATCCATGGTGGATCTATGATCTTACTGGTTCGATCAAACCTTGTGACGCGGTGGCACTAGAGATAGAGTCTCTGGATGAAGCGATATTAAATAATGATACCGCCCTTAATATGTTCTCAGCTGAGAGGCAGTATATCATACGCATGAACACCTATTCTCACTTGGTGAAGGACCCTGGCTATCTGGCTCTAGATTCTAGATTTCCTGCATGGATAAGTAGTATATCTAGTGGTTCTCAAGTAGATGATATGGTGGCAATGGAAGATGATGTCCTTAATGGATATACATCACCCACATTAAGCACCGCTCTGGACACCATCCAGAATGCCATAACACTCATCATAGAAGCTAAATATACTGATTATGATTCCAATGGATTAAGTATGGCCTATTATCATGATCAGATTACCTTAGATAGTCTGATGCATGAATTAGAAATGCTATCACATGACTATGATTCGCTGCAAACTAATTATTTTAGTACTATATTAACCAATCTAAATAGCTTAGTTCCTGAGAATAATGTAGTGACCATGATGAAATCCTATTATCAGATCTACATATCTATGTCCCTGTACCATTCGCTAAGTCTCTCTCAAGTGAATACGCTATTATCCATAGCAGTTGAATGTCCGGATGTATATGGCGTATATCCGGCATGGGCAAACTCATTATTACCGAATTGTATGAAAGTTACGCATAATTGTGGTAATGCTGCTTTAGCTGCTAAAAAGGACGTAGGACCCATATCCTCACATGATGGTATCTATAATCTGTATGGACAATGTGTGGACACTAGGACAGATGAATTTAAATTAAGATTACAATCTGGAATCTATATAAAAATAAAAGATGGAAAAGCTAAGAAAATATACATTACATCAAATGATTAGACTGTTGGTATTATTCCTATTCTTGATAAATAATATTCACGCACAGAGAAATTACAATAAAAACTGGATGTTTGGGGTGTGGAATACTTCAGATCCCAAAAAGGGAGAAATAGCGCAACTGACATTTAATGATACTGGTATAGCATCCATTGTTAAATACATAAAGCCCATTCATATCAGTTCTGATGTGGCATGTATCAGTGATCTATCAGGAGAGCTTAAGGTGTGGTCTAATAACTGCTCCATATTCAATGGTCAGCACGATACCTTAGTCAATGCTTACCAATTAAAGCAAAACAGAGGAGGCCCTGGTGTCTATTGTCAGGAATACGGAGGATGGCCATGGGATAATTCTGTTATAATACTACCTGTCCCACAGCACAAAGAACAGTACCAAATGTTCTACTTATCCGTTCTAGACGCTGGATTAAGGGAGTTAGACAGTCTTCGTTATCCATTCATAAGTTACTTAAATGGTGCTAGTATAGACTTTAGTAACTCATCACGTGGCGAAGTCACTGAAACATGGCAATTGCTCTATGATGATACCATTACAGTAACCCATCTTACAGCCTGTCGACATGGTAATGGCCTCGATTGGTGGATTATGACACCCATGGATGGAAGGCCATGCTATGCACTTCATACCTTAAGTGATACTGGTTATACCTTTCATCATAAACAATGTATCGGTGACCAAGTATTAGCACCCTATAATCATACTGGCCAAGCATGCTTTAGCCCGGATGGGAAGTATTATGCCAGATATTGCGCTCGATATGGAATCCATTTATTCAAGTTCGATGTTTGGACAGGATTATTATCAGATCCGGTGTACATTCCGACTCCGCCGGAAATAGTTATTAATATAGATTGGGCAGGAGGAATATGTTTTGCCCCGAATTCTAAATACTTGTATCAGTGTTGTGGTCGATTCATGTATCAATACGATCTTAGTGAAGTAGATATCACGAAGAGTCGTATATTACTGGATACACTGGACCGAACCTCCGGCAAAGTAGAGATAGCTGACTTTAATCATGCAGCCTTAGGGCCAGATGGACGGATATATATATCAGGGAATTGGGAGAGCAGATACTTACATGTCATTAATAGACCCAATTGTAGAGGTAAGGATTGTGAACTTGTGCAGCAAGCTATTCCATTACCTGTCCGAAATTCATTTGGTATTCCTAATGTGCCACACTTTACGGATTGGAAGGATGTATCTACCGCATGCATTCCTTCTGGTGTTAAGAATAAGATTGATTATTTTAAACAAGTATATATAAGCCTTAGGGATAATGTTCTACAATTACTGTTGGACGATCAGTTAATGGGATCTCAAGTAGAATTGATGAATATGGATGGGAAGTTATTGGTTTCAATGAAGGTAGAAAACAAACTAACTAATTATTCCCTAGTAGATTACCCAGATGGTATTTATTTATTGAGAATAAATAAAAATGGTATACAAAAAACATATAAAGTGGTAAATGTGAAATAAAAAAATCGTCTTAATCATCTATCTTCTAATGTAGGTATCCATTAACAGTTAGTAATTGAAATATTGGATTTTAAAATAAATTTTGTCTTTTTTAAATGTTTTTGTTTTTTTATAAATTATAATTCTTGTAGGAATTTTTCCTAAACGGTGGGTCTGCCGATCAGCCAACAAATTTTAACTAATATGAAGAATTTTAAAATTATTTTGCTAGGTTTAACATTTTTAAGCTTTATTTTTTCTTGTAATAAAGACGAATTAAAAAACGATTCTCCTAATGGCATAGGCAAACTTGAAGAACGAACCATAGTGCCAACAGTAATCAATGGAATGTTACATTTTGATTCGTATTCTGATTTTATATCTTTTCAAGAAACTTTAAAAAACCAGGAACAAGATACTAATGCAGTAAAAGCAGCATACCTGGCATTAGGTATTGACACAAATTCAGATTCTATTCCAAATCCTACAAGTAATCCAGTGTGTTTGAAATCAGAAATTGATTTAAATAACTTTATGTCTGCTCGTAGAATAGAAGAACAGCAAATAAATGCTGTGTTAGACAATGGAGGATATATTTTTACGATTATTGACAATCCATATTTCAAATCATCATTAAATGCTAATAATTCAGTTAGCATTGGAAATAGAATTTATAAATATTTTAACGATGGAAGTATTGCAATTGTTATTAATAATGATTTAACTGCTTATAACATAATTAAAAATCAAAATTTTGAAGATATTATTGAAGTACTAAATGTTAGATTATATAAATCACAAACCATATTTGAACCTACTGATTCTAATTCTTTAAATGTAGTAACATCAAATGACTTAATCCAGGATATTAGAGTTAAAGAAAATCAATTATTGAATGGAACATATTCTATCCAAAATGTTTCTGCCATCGAAACTGCCAATGGTCAATTACCTGAATTTAAATGGGAATATTCAGATAATAGTTCATATGTTGGTATAAGCCCCGATAGAAATTTAAATAGTGGAGACTTAATAAAACTGACTATTCCTAATCTCAGTTCTAATGTAATTTATGCAAAAAATATTGCTGGTGATTGTGATTTTGCAATTGGGCCAAATAATATTATTGCTAAAAGCAATTGTACTTTTGATTTTAATGCTAATAGTATTCTCTTTCCAATTGGTTTATGGGATGTTGAGTGGACATTTTCAGATGGTACAGTTAATAAAAATTGGACATTCACTAAACAATTTAAATATAACCTTACAGTAAAACTTTGTTATATAAACAAAGCTACTAAATCTAAATGTTGCGGATCAACTGTACTCAATTCAACAAGTTGTGAATGCGGCGGTGAAAAAAGGACTAGAAGTGGTCACTTTGACCATACAATATCTGGAGGAGGTACATGGAGGGTTGAAGCAAGTATTTGGGTACAAAGTGGCGATGTTGGAGCAGATGTAGGTAGTTTACGAAAAAATTGGCTTGGAAGATTTGTTCGTACTAATTCTTATCTTACACTAGATTTAATTGGAATATATAAGAGACAACTTTCTGATAAGACTTGTGAAGTAAGATACTGTAATTCATCCCCAATTACTGTATTTGCTAATAAAGTTACAAGAAAACGATATGAAACAACTACAAATTTATTTAGGGACCCTAATATGTTGGAAGCTCTTGCAACTGTTAAAGTTGACAATAATATTTTTGGTTATGGTGTAAATGGTATCCCTAAATTTAAGTTAGATTAAATTATGTAATTCTAATGATTAAATTAATAATTAAAGTAATAATTAAAGTAATAGGATTGTTTGTAATAAGTTTATTGAATATTAGTTTCTCTGAATGTCAAGAATTATCAATTGGCTATGGACTTATATATACAGCAACATATCAGTCTGTAAGAATGGTTGAAAGTAAATCTGATTTTATGAATTCTGATGCCATTTATTATTATACATATGAACATTATCTGAAAAATAGTAAATTTAGTTTGTCAGGAACATTTATTAAGTTTAAAGGAGAGACTAATATAAAATTTAGGGAGGGTAGTGTTCTTCATGGCGACAATTCTCTCATAGGAGTTGGGTTTTCGGGAGTAAATGTATCTCGTTTTGACATTGGAATTAATTACAACGTAATGCCAAAAAGATTTATGTACTATTTTAAACCTTTTGTAACTGTTGGTATACAAACTTCCAAAAAAACTGGAGTTGAAATTTATGGTGAAATTTTTCAAATTAATGGTCCAGAATATTTTGAACTAGAACCTGTAACATCAATATCCTATAACAAAACACATTTGATTCCATCAGTAGGATTTAAGACAGGAATTTTATTATTTCATAGAATCGATTTATTTTTATACATTCAAGGAGCTTATGGGTTTAAATCCTATCAAAATCTGTATTTTAAATATGCATTTAAGGGGGTTACACAAAAGACAGCTGTATTTGAATCTAGAGGAACAGGAATTTTTTGTAATCTAGGAATCGGGTATCGTTTTGCAAAATTAATAAGGAATAGTAATTGATCATGTTTTACATTAACCAAATTTATAATCGTTGGGGAAATCTCATGCTTGAATCAAAGGACAAAAATTTAGGCTGGAATGGGAAACTAAAATGAAGTGCTAATGAATTTTAGAATATTATCTATAATGCAGGTTTGTTTTATCTACTTGTTTATTTCATTTAATTTAAATGCCCATGTTGATAAGGATTCTTCAATTTATAAAATGGATTCATTTTTAGGAATTTTAACCTATTCGATGATAGATAATTATTAAAAAAATGTCAAGTTAAAAAATTATATCATGATACAATTTGGAAATATTGAAGAATTTATTTAGAATATTCGTTTTAAATTTGTTTGTAGTAATATTGTCTGGTCAAGGACTCCAGAAAAAATATGTATATGCAAATTATATTACTCCAATATTTAAAGGAATAAACATATATAATGACCAAATTTGGACTTTTGGTTCATTAACGAGACCTGAGGATAATGTTGATGAACTCATGATAAACAAATTGGATAATGAAGGAAATTTACTTGCTTTTAGTATTTTTAAAGATGACAGTACTTATCATTGGTTTAATGTGGGAATGACAAGGTTAAGTGATGAATTGTATACTGTTTCAAATGATCCTTATATTTCATCTAGTTTAGTTAAATTTAATACGAAAACATTTCAATTCGAAAAGGCGTTGACTTTTAAAAGCAATGAGAAGGAAAATACATTTTTTTCGTGTCATGATTTTACTTTAGTAGATAGCAATAATTTTATTCTAAGTTTTGTGGATAATTCTAAGAATATTAATTATGGTCAGAGTAATGTAAAAATAATAAAGATTAAACAATCAGGTGAAGTATTATGGGAGTACAAATACCGAATCTTTAATTTTCATTGTTATCCTACAAAAATTAAGGTATTAAAAAATTCACAAATAATTATAGGATGCATTGGAGTAAAGGAAGGAGGTTTTACTGTTAAAGATCATAAATCCATCGTTACTTTTTTTATTCATTTGACAAAAGATGGAAAATTGATAAAAATTGTCACTGCTGACAAAGTTTATGCTACAATAAATGATTTTCTCTATCAAGATGATGGAAGTTATATCTGTGTTGGTGCTGATACAGTACATACTAATTTAAAAGATTTATATTCCGTATGTCCTATAATTCTAAAACTTGATAGTACCGGAAAAGAAGTGTGGATACATGATGTTTCAGATAGAAAGCTTAGTTATCCTGGGTTCGAACAAATGAACTTTGTTGAGTATGACTCTACTACAAATCAGTTTATTAGTGCAGGAATGGGTAGGTATGTTAGCGAACTACTGCCGTTATCAAAAGAAGAATATTTTGCTTGTATCGCGTTTAGAAGTAATGGTGAAGTTGAATGGAATAAAGTTGTAAGAAACCATATTGCCCAACGGCAAGATTATTGCTATGGAATGAGTTTAATTAATAATTATATATATCTCGTAGGGAGTACAGGGACATTTGATTTAGCACAAAACAATTATTTTAAAAGTGCCATTCTTATTAGACTTAATATGCAAGGATGTATAGAAGAAAACTGTATTGATATAAAAATTGATTCAAGTAAGTTACGTTTTACTTTTGGCCCTAATCCAGTTCATAATGAAATGACAATTTATTCTAATGAATTAGAAGATGTAAATATTAAGGTATATAGCCTTGAAGGAAAATTAATGTTGACTTATTTAATTCCTCCTTTTTCTTACCATAAAATCATACCAACATCGGAACTTAATAGTGGAGTGTATATAATTGAAGCAATGAATTTAAAAACTAAGAAAAGATTTATTGATAAATTAATTGTGCAGAATCAGTAGATATTTATTTATTTAGTTCCTATTCAGAATGAAATAAACAAAAAGAGTTATTATTTGGAATATTTTCCCTATTACCAGAAAATTATTTTCTATTATTTAAATAAAAGTGAAAGATTATTTCTTTTTAGAATTTAAAAGTAGTATATTGATTTTGTAGACATGCCTTTACAGATACTTTATTATTACTCAATTATTATAATTAAACATCAATATTATAGGTATCGATTCTTATTAGGCAAATGTTATATCAATTTCAAATGCAATTTTTAAATAAAATATTCAATTATTAAAAAAATTATAAATCTAATTCTTGACCAGTTTATATTCATAGTGAGAAGATCCCCAATTTGCCTGAATTAAGTATACACCAGATGTAAAGTCTTCAAGGCTTATAAGTCCAGTTGGTGACACATTTTTCATCGTTTTAACTAAAT
>JBGAVH010000037.1:0-35960 GCA_044228225.1 Saprospiraceae bacterium
AAGTTTTTTATGAAAAAGTTCATATATTAGCAGCATAATACCTATTCACTTTGTCCACTATAATGAGGAAGTCCATTATCATGATCGCCACCATTATCGCCTCTATTAATAAACATTTGCCAGGCTTTTTCTCTCAACGACCTATCTGAACAATAAGTTAGAAAGGGTTCAATGGATGATCTCGTGTTCGCTACTAACCATCCAGTTTTATTTTTTGATTTTGCCATTTCGGCAGCATCATTTTTAATAGCATCCGGTAAATCAGCTACCTGTGATTCTGTTAATTCAATGAATAGATCCCCTTCATCACTCAATAAATTTTGACTGAATTTTGTATTTAATGAAGCCAATTTTTGATTGATATCTGCAACTTTTTTCTTAGCAGCTGCATCTAATTGTGCACCATTATATACAAAATCAGTATAGTATTTCCATACCAATCGTTGTTGTTCTGAAGTTAATTTTTGTTTTTCAGGACTATTGTATACTACTTCTATTCTTTTAAAAAGCGCTTCATTTTGATTGATTTGATCATTGAAAGCAGCAATAATGGGTTGCATTTCAGTATCAATAATTTGAAACTCAGGTGTATTCATATTAGAACTCCAGATGTTAAATAGATTAAATACTCGTAGGTATGTTGATCCCGTAAGTTCCAAAGCTGCAATGGTGTTTTCAAAAGTTGGAGTATCAGGATTAGAAGTAATTTTAAGGATCTCCATACTGTCTTCAGCCATAGCAGCTAAAAGTGCAGGTTTAAAATCTGCAATGTTAATTTTATCCAGAGGTGGAATACCATTATAGGGTCCTGTCCATGGCTCTAATAATATATTTTTTGCAGGTGTGGCACTTTGGTCTTTCATGTCAGTAGATTTATTTGAAGTGCAACTTACAAAGCACAAGAGGAAAAGGCCAACAATGCTCGCCTTAACAATTTCAAGAATATTAAATTTTGCGGTCATAATATAGAATTTAGTTTTGAGTTAAAAATTCAATAAAGATAAAATGATTTAGTAATACACAAACCAATTTATTGCTATTATATTTATAGGTCTGAAGTTATTATACTCCAAATTGTGTTAGATGATGATTTAAATGTTTGTAAAACATATTATTCCATTCGGTTTTGTTTAAAACACCAAATGATAGTGATTTCTTGCCTTCAAAATGTTGTTCACCCAAGATTTGAGTTTTATTGATATAAGTTATAAGCCTGTTTTTTTCTTGGTTAAAATCTTTTCTACCTTTAATAATGAAGGCTGGTGCAGTAGGGTTATTTTTAGGATAAGGGTCTTCCCCGACTACTCTTTTTTTGACAAAGGTTTTTAGGATCAGCTTTAATATAAAGTTGGGTTCGGGATGAATGTTTTCATAAGCCATTTCGTAGGTAACATTACAATGAGCAAGCATTTGATCTACACTCATAACACCCCATTGTGCTTTGGTTTCAGGAGTTAATTGTTCTATTCGTTGAATGATCGAATCAGAAGTCGATTTGGTAAAAATATTTGGTAAGGCCATGGTAAATTATTTTTAATAATTATTTAAGTATGTAATCCAATTTATATTAGCAGTAATATTTTTAGTCGGCAGATTATTTTTGGAAGTAAAAATTAATGGAATAGAAGGTATTTAATTTGATTTTCATGATGATTTGTATAGTATTTAATAATGTACATTCCACTGATCAAATGATTCATATCAAAGGTTTCATTTGGATTTAATTTGAATGTGGTCATTAAATTTCCTGAAATGCTATAGATGGTTCCAACTATTTCATGATCATATAAATTTGTAATTTGTTGATTTGAAATGATCAATCGATCATCTTTATTTTGATCAGCAATTTGGTTAATTTGGCTTATGCTAAATTGTTTCTGTTCGATTATTTTACTATTTTTCATGTATACTGCAGTACAAGAATTACAAATGCCCAATTCAGGAATGGTCATATAGGTCCAGAAGTATTGGAACCAAGCATTTTTGGGTTGTATATAATCATATCTGAATTTCAGTTCCTTGTTTTGATTATACCATAAGACTGAAGATGTATCTCCGGCTTTTAATCCATATTGTAGATTCCAATAAGTAACAATTGGGTCTTTTTGTAGTGTATAATTTCTAATATCATGTTTTCTAAATCTTAATGTATCTAATACAGGAAGGGTAGCAATTAATCCACTTCGCCAAATCTGAAAACTAGTATCATATGGATCTTGTTGAGCCCAAAAACTATTGACATTACCGCATGGTCCTTCAAAGGGATCAATCACATACAAACTATCATACCACAATTCAAAATGTAAATGAGGATCACTTGCATCTCCGCTAGAACCCACTTCACCAATGATTTGACCAGGATAAACAACATCTCCGGGTTTTACTAAAATGGAATTCTTTTTTAAATGTCCATAATAAGTATAATATTTATTACCATGTCGTAAGGCAACATAATTACCTAAACGTTTAGAGGTATCAGCTATCGTTTCACGGTCAAAGAGACCATCCTTAATGCTTGTAACAATTCCCGAATCTACAGCTTGAATATATACACTCGAATCCATCTGTTGAAACCCACTAATTACAAAATCTGTCCCCAAATGGCCTAAATACGTTTTGTCTCCACAATAAGCATCTGACGAAATTGAATCGCTCCAATTCACGTAGTTGACTATAATATAATCGCGACCATATATTCCTACGACAGGTTGAATAAATTTATGAATCGTATGGGTTTCAAATGCACCTGGTTCAGGAAGAAATTCAATGTCGCGTATAATCTTTTGCGTTGGATGAGCGTATTCATGTATTGGTATCCATGATTTTTGAATTCCAAAATAACTTTTTCCTGCATTGAATGAGCTTGACTTGGAAGTTAATTTGTAATTTAATTTGCTCGGATCTACAAAACCAACAGAACTTATATTTTTAGTTTTGATATTTCCAATATCTTGACTTTGTTGGGGTGTATTGCTCATGATTTGACCGGATCCTGCAAAAATATTATTGAATAAAACCAATAGATTGGTTTTGGAATCAATGTTAATAAAATTGCCGGTTGATTTTTCATTTACAAGGGTATTGTGACTCAGCACTAATTGTTGTAAACCTGGATTTGAGAGGCCCTCTAAACCATATGAAATGATTCCACTGTTCTGACTATTTGTTCCTTGAACGATGATGTTACCTAAAATAGTGGCTTGACCACCATTGGGAAGATCTATTTCATAACTGCCATCACCAGCTTCAGATGACAATTGATTATATTGAATGGTAGTAGCATACGCTCTTGATTTAATAAGGTGCCCTACATGACTGTCATGTGAATAATTATACTGAAACAAAAGATGTTTTACATGATTGATATACAAATTATGGGATTGACCATCTCCATAACCGTTAAAGGCAAATTCACAATATTCTATAATGATTTGGCTGTTGATATTATCACCTGCCAATATTCCATTTTCATTGTTATGAAAGTAACAAGATCTCACCACAAGATGTGTAGCTTCCAGACGAATTCCTGCTCCATTTTTATCTGGAACCTTACATTCCGAAAATTCAATATTTTCTATAATTGTTGAATCTCCCTGAATAACCCAAATCGCTTTTTGTCCATACGCCTTACCTTCAGACTTCAAATGAGCTTTTCCTCCCAATCCGTTAATGTATAAGTGATGAGCTTTCCATAGGCATACATCTTGTGTATAAATACCAGCATCTATGAGCACCGTATCACCATTTTGTACGAGTCCTGAAACAGCACTTGGTTTTTTATAAATTCGGGTATTTCCGACATTCCAAATGGTAGCATTTAATTGATTTAAAATAAAAAAAACACTAATACAGCATATTATTTTTTTCATCGGTTAAATTTCGATTACAAATTGATTTGGTTCGTCTTATGGTGTTGTTAAATATTTATACTTCTTAGTTATCTTTGACAAATAAAAATAAATGCCGGAGGAATATTGAGTGCTACAAATTCTATTTTAATTTTAGTGAAAATTTTTTCGTATATTTTTTTAAGGACCAGTGAATAGTGTAGCTGAACAAAAATACTAGTTGATGTCATTGCTTTGCGTACTTCTTTTAAAATTCCCTGAACTTCATCTTTTGGTAAGATAACAAATGGAATAGCGGAAATAATGATATCTATATTTTTAATATTTCTTAATGCTAAATGTTTTTCAATAAATAATGCAGAATCTTCTATAATTTCCATTCTGTCATCTTTTATATTGCGAAGAATCAAACAAAATGCAGGATTTACCTCAAAGACAAGTAATCTGGCATTAGGGCTCATTTTTTCTAATATATGATGTGTTATAGCACCATCACCAGCTCCAAGTTCTACGATAACTTGTGAATGTACAAAGTCAATTTGATTGACCATCATTTTACTGACAAACTTGGAGGTTCTGGATACAGAACCTATGGTCTTCATATTTTTAATTCCTTCACGGAGGAAATCTAAATTTGCCATGTTCTGTATTTAATTTTGATTATAATATTTAATGATTGAAATCAAATCAGGATATGAAATAACATAATCAATGATATTTTTCCTATCGATTTTTTTACCATTAATAAATGGGACTATGGTCAGAGATTTATTAGATGATAAATCATCAAATTGTTTTTTTGCAGATTTGAAATCGTTGAAATTACCTATATAATAATTGAATTTATTATTTACGGGATTTTTTTCTACCCAAAATTTTATATTTTTTTGTAGAAAGAATGGATGATTCAATACTTGTTCTGCGTCTCCTAGAAATATGGAATAACTTAAATGCTCTCGTAAGGTTCCGAACAAATTCGGTTTAGTATAAATAAGTGATGCATTTATTTTGGGTTGTAGATAATTTATATTAACTTCGGTAGTATCGCTTAACCATACCTTAAATTCAATTCTTTTATTATATTTATTTGCTAATCCATTGTTTAATCCATTGGCATCTATTTTAGATATTGGATAATCATTTCCTACACCTATCATTTTCAACCTTCCAAGAGATATGTTTTTTGAAACAAGATAATCGGCTACCTGAATTGATTTTTTAACTGAAAAATACAAATTAATAGCGGTTGGACTTTCTTCATAAGAATGCCCTATAATTTCAAGATTGGTTTCAGGATAGATTTGCATCATAGAAACCAATTGATTTAAAATTTTTATATTTTTTTGATCATTAATAAAATTGTCATCATTATAATTAATGGATTCTATAACATATTCGCGAACGCTTGGATTGGTATTGATTGGTGATTTGGAACTCAATACGTCTGTTATTGAATTAGGGACTTTCATTGGAAGCAAAATATTGGAAAGAACAGATCCGTATGAAGGATAGATTTGTTCTTCTAACTCCTCTTTAAAATAGGCTATAAAAATATCTCTTTTTCCTTTGCTACCATCTTTGCGGTCCGATGTGAAAATACCATTAAGGCCATCACTATTCAATTTAAAATGTACATCATCACTACAACTATTAATTGGAATTCCCAAATTTTCTACTTCAAGCCATTTACCCGATTCAGCTTGATATCTGGTTTTAAATATATCATAGCCACCAATGCTTTTTAAATTGTTCGATGAGAAATATAAGGTGTGCCCATCTTTGGCAATGAAAGGTGTTATTTCATTAAAAGGAGTATTTATACTTGCACCTAGATTAATCGGTTCTATCCACTTATGATTTCTATAAACACTTAGGTATAAGTCATATCCTCCAAATCCGCCAATTCTATTGCTACTAAAAATCAAAATGGAATCTTGGAATAAACTTAAACTATGATCCCCAATTTCACCAAAAAGAGGACTTTCAAATGGAATAAACTGGATGCGTTTATTTTGATTTGAGAATGTATCGGTGAGTATTTGTCCTTCAGATTCATTCCAACTTTGTAAAAATATAATTACAGAACCATTATTTGCAAAATCAAGCAAAATATCATTTCGGCTACTATTCAATAATGTACTCATTTCACTTTTGGTAGACCATATTCCTTGATTTTCTTCAATTTTAAAAAGATCCGATCTAATCAAGCCTTCCTTTTTATCAATTTCACCAATGTGATTTCTTTTTCCACCTTCATTGTCTTTAGTTACTGCACTGTAATAGTACCTACCCGGATGATGAATACTAGGAAAAGCAGCATACTCATCTTCCATAGTATTAATATTACCTCCAATGGGTTCAACTAAAGCAATGGGATCCTTTTTATTCCATTGAATTCCATTGATACACCTGATAATTTCATTTTTTATGTTTTGACATTCCGGATCATCTTTATCAAGCGTCTTATAATATTTTTTGTATAGGGCAATTGCAGATCTAAAATTTCGTTTTTGTTGATAACATTTTGCTAAATACCAGCTGCTTTGTTTTCGATATTTCTTTGAATCAGAAAGTAATTCAAAAGCCTTTATGCATTTATCTAAATCATTGACTTCAAAGAAACAAATACCTGATTTGTAAATAGATTTATTACTTTTTATTAATTTATCCCAGGACCTATCGTAATAGATTGCGGCATTTCGATATTCTTTTTTATCAAAAAAATCATTGGCCGTTTTGAGTATACTGGATGGAGATTGTGAATTTCCTATTCGTAAAAATGCTACAAAACATAAAAGAAATAACATGTAGCCTGAAAAATTCATAGCTAATCAATTAGATGGTTTGGTTGACATCAAATTGTTCCAAATAATCCCCAACTTTTCTTAAAAATTTTCCACCTAAAGATCCGTCCACAACTCGGTGATCGTAAGACAATGATATAAACATCATATGACGAATACCTATTAAATCTCCAGTAGGTGTCTCTATAACTGCTGGTTTTTTCTTGATGATTCCAGTAGCAAGTATTGCGACTTGAGGTTGATTAATAATCGGTGTACCCATTACATTACCAAATCCGCCAACATTGGTTATAGTGAATGTGCCATCTTGAATTTCTTCAGGTTTTAATTTATTGGCTCTGGCTCGATCAGCAAGATCATTCACCTGATATGTTAAACCGACTAGATTTAACCGATCCGCATTTTTAATCACGGGTACTATTAAATTTCCTGAAGGTAAGGCAGCAGCCATTCCAATATTAATGTTTAGTTTTTTAATGATTCGTTGACCATCTACAGATACATTGATCATTGGAAAATCCTGGATAGCTTTCGCAACAGCCTGAATAAATAAAGGTGTAAAGGTTATTTTTTGATTGTATTTTTTTAAAAACTGGTCCTTTACTTTGTCCCTCCACAACACTGCAGAAGTCATATCTACTTCAACAAATGAGGTAACATGAGGTGATACATGCTTGCTCATAACCATATGATCGGCTATTAATTTACGCATGCGATCCATTTCAATGATTTCAACATTTCCGCTTTCAATCTTAACGGATTCAGTAGCTTGTGGAATGATGGTCTCTTTTTTGGAAACTTCGGGAATACTGATTGTTGTGTTCGTATTATTTTGTTGAAGAAAATTCAAAACATCTCGTTTGGTAACACGTCCGCCATGTCCTGACCCATCGAGTTGGTCAAGTTGTGCCTGAGATATTCGCTCTTCCCTGGCTATGTTTTTGACAAGCGGAGAATAGAAACGTTGTTGAGTGGATTTAATTGGATTTAATTCTACAGGAGGAATATTTTGAACTTGTACGTGCTGAACAGTTGAACTGGTATTAGTTTCAGAACTTGGTTTAATTTCTGGTGCCTTAGATTGGACATCGGCTGTGGATGAAGTTTCAATATAGGCTATGACTTTACCAATTGGGACTACATCATTTTCTTTAAATAGTATTTTAGCCAAGGTGCCTTTGGAGGGTGAAGGAATTTCACTATCTACTTTGTCGGTCGCTATTTCTAAAATAGTTTCATCAAGTTCAATGGCATCACCTTCTTTTTTTAACCATTTTAAAATAGTTGCTTCCATGATGCTTTCGCCCATTTTGGGCATGATCAATTCTACCTGAGCCATAAATTGATATTTTATTGATATTTATCAGTTAAATGCTGAATAATTCCCCTGGGGGTATATTTGTTGGGCAAAGATAATTAAAAGTAAAGTATAAGTACCTCAATCTAACAACCATTCACGAGCTAAAATTAAGGCTAGAATACTAGCTGCTTCAATATTTCGATGCCGGTCTCTGCTTAATTTTAATTTTTTGGTCTTGTATCGCAGTGCATTTCCAACTGCAATCCAAACGGTTCCAACGGGTTTTTCAGGGGTTCCTCCATCTGGTCCTGCGATACCAGAAACGGCTATAGTGAAGTCTGCATGTAGACTTTCGCAAGCTCCAACCATCATAGATATTACCGTTTCTTCACTTACAGCGCCAAATTCTACCAATCGCTCCTTCGAAACATTTAGTAAATGGGTTTTGACCTCATAAGAATAGGCCACAATGCTGCCAATGAAATATTTAGAACTCCCGGGTATACTGGTTATTTTAGAAGCAATATTCCCTCCGGTACAGCTTTCAGCAGTGCCAATGGTTTTATTTTGTTTTAATAATAAGTGGGCAATTTCCGCCTCAATAGTGCTATTGTTTCTGTTTAGAACCTTTGAGCCCAATGAATCTTCAGCGATCTTGGCGTAAGCATCTACCTGGCGTTTTAGGAAAACAGGATCTGAATGATTACCAGTCAATCTGACTCTAACCATCGATATGGAAGGCAGATAAGCTATAGAAATATAAGATGGCATGTCTTCGAGAAGGGGTTCAATAATAGTAGCAATCTCAGTTTCGCCCATTCCGATGGAATTTATGGTATAGGCATACCAATGTTTATCTTGGTTTATGGTCATTAAATACGGTAATACCGAGTGTTCCATGATGTATTCCATCTCATAGGGCACACCAGGCATGCTAATCCATGTTTTTCCTTTGGCTTCCATTTTTAAACCTAATGCTGTCCCTAATTGGTTATCTAATAATTCAGCTTGGGCTGGTACATAACATTGGGTTTTGTGTGCGTCAGTTACCTCAATACCTCGAGGTTTTAACATTTTTTCTAAATGTAAAAGGTGCCGATCACTAAATACCAAATCATTGTTAAAATATTCAGCCATAATTTTTTTAGTAATGTCATCTTTTGTAGGACCTAGCCCGCCGGTTATAAGTATAAGGTCAGCTGATTCTTCAGCCTGGGCAAGTGCGTATTCGATTTCTTCTCTTGAATCACCAACACACCATTTTCTATGAACACTAAGACCTAGGTTGCCTAACATGGTGGCTATTTTAGCAGAATTGCTATCAACAACTTGTCCAATTAATAATTCATCTCCTATGGTTATTATACTGATTTTCATAAAATATTAAACTCTACATAGTACAAAATGGTTGAAAAGCTACTTATCATAATGATAAATTATTGGTAAAAGACTATCTTTGGTGTCCTTAATCATCATTTTAAGAAGTTTATTTCTCTAGTGTTTTAATAGATTATGCAAGAATTTTTAGCCCTTTATAAAAATATAGAAAACCCAACACTAGAGATGGTTTTCTTTACTTTCTTATTAGCTTTTATTTTAAGCAGTATTATTGCAATAGTTTATGTAAAAACGACACCTAATTCTATTCGAACTGCAAACTTTGTCCAATCATTAATTTTAGCTTCTATCGGTTCAACCACCGTAATACAGGCCATTGGAGATAATGTTGGTGTAGGTCTTGGGATGCTCGGGGCATTGAGTATTATCAATTTTAGAACTTCATTTAGAGATCCTAGAGATATCATTTTTATGTTTGCATGTTTGGGAAATGGTATTGCATGTGGTGTATTTGGATTTTATATCGCCATATTTGGCTCTACAATTTTTTGTGTAATTGCTATATTGTTAAGTATCACGCCATATCATTTAGGGCGACAAACCATTTGGGAAATTCGGTTCAGAGGTCCAAAGCATTTAATGAATTCAGAATTGGATCAAATCATGCGCGAATATTGTTCCTTGTCACAAATAGATTCTCTCCGAAATGAAATGACAAAGGAGAATGTATTATTTCAAGAAATGGATTATAAAGTTATTTTAAAATCAGGTGTAAATCATAAAAAATTTATTGATATTTTAGAAGCATACGGTCTTACCGTGAAACGTATCAATAAACAAAATGAAGGTTTTGAAACAGAATAATGAATAGGACAGAATGAAGATAAACTGGCTTTATATTTGCTTAATTCTCGCGATTGCCACGCTCTATATGATTAAGAATAGAGTTCAAAATCAAAGCCTAAATAATTATTTCGGCACCGCAGAAGCTGAAAGTATTATTATTAAATCTGAATTAAGTGGACAATTGGTAGATATAAGACCTAAAGCAGGTCAATTGATTAAAAAAGGGGATACTTTGATCCGATTAATTAAAATAGATTTTGATAAAAAAGCAACGGATCAATCCTTAGATATAAATCAGATAAAAATACAACACGACCTTTTTATTCAATCTTCTAAAAATGAAATCAACATCATAAACGCCCAATATGATTCAAAAATTGCAGAACTGCGTAAAGATTTGGATAATTTAGATGTTCGAAATGGCGAATTAGATCAAATAAAAAAAGCATTTAATGAATCTTTAAATATCCATAATGAAGGATCCAATACTTCTTATCAAACAAACAGAAAGGGACTATTAGATCAGATACAAAAATTAGAAATTGAAAAAGATACAAGGATAGATAAACTCAATGCAGAGATTAAATCGAATCAAAGGTGGAATAGTACAAAATCGGCACTTGTGCAATCTGATCAAATTTTTCTTGATAATCAGAGAAAGCAACTCACATTATGTTCACCCATCGATGGATTTGTTGAGGATTACCAAATTCATCATTTAGATTATATCAATGCTAATACCGAATTACTAAAAATCACACCTCAGAAACCTAACTACATTCGCGGGTTTATTCCAGAGACTGTAGATGCTTCCTTTGCCCTAAATGATTCAGTCCAATTAAGTTCTGCGACAAGACCGGAAATTAAGACTACAGGTGAAATCATTTATTGCAATCCAAGGATTGTGGAACTCCCAACCCGACTCCGTAAAAATCCTGAAATCAAAGCATGGGGAAGGGAAGTATATATCCATATTTCGGAATCAAATGTTTTTTTTATTGGTGAAAAAATAATTATTACCGTACCTGAATTTGTCGCAGCCAATAAATAAAATATCAGATGAAAAAATATTTTTTAACATTTGGAGGAACAATGATGGTAAATAGTATTACTGCTTGTTTGTTGGTTTAATCAATGGTATAATACAATGAATTCTTTAAGTCAATTGTAATCATGTCTAATTATTTAATCATATTGTGTCTTTTTTTTAATTCAATTTTTATTGGAGACCCAATAGTAATATCTTCTACTCAAATTTTATCCAAAGCGATCCAGGATCCTAAATTAAGGTCAAAACAAGATCTTGAGAAATTTGCGGTTCAACAAAAATATCGATTGCCATTTCTAAGTTCCACTGAATTGCGTGCCGGTACCAAAACTTTGATATTTGATGAGAGTCGTTATAGTATGCGTTTAGGTTTTAATAGTTTTAGAGAGCGACAGGTACTTCGAAAATTTCCGAAATTGCATTCAGACATGATTCACACCGAATATTTAAATCAGTTAAATAGTAAATTACTTGATTACAATAAACTCATTTTAGAATATTTTTCCAAAAATATAGAATTGCAATATAAGGACTCGTTGATCTATTTTTTGAAATTGAAAAATGATTTATATGGTCGCTATTTAAATCAAAACACCGAGATCAAATTGAAAGACCTTGTCAATAATGTTGAAGATATGGATAAATGGGTAGTAGATCGCAATCAGACCCAATTGTTGAAATCCAACTTATTGGAAAAGTTTAAAAGTTTAATGAATACAACAGACCCTATCGAAGTTAGTTATGAACAATTGGTAACATTGCAAACGATTGAGAAACAAATAAATTTAAATGCAGACATCACATATTCCTCAATAGTCGCCCAACAGAAATCAAGCGAATTAAATTTAACCAAACAAAATATTTTATTGGAAAAAAGAAAAGAGCGCAATTGGTTAAGTTATTTTCAAATGGAATATACAGACTCCGATAAAGCACTTGGCTTAAATGAGAATTTATCTGCTCGCGTAGGAATTAAATTACCTATCGGCGGTTCCTCTAATAAAAAGATACGGGAATTAGAACTCGATGCCAGATCTCTTGAAGATCAGATTTCAATTTTGGATACGATTCGAGTGTTTAGCCAACGAGTTAATTTGAATTTTTTAAAATCAAAAATTGAAGACTATAAAAAGGCAAAAGATCAATTGAATCATTCTATTATAGATAAACTTCTATTGAATCCAAGTGTATTGAATCAATTGACTTCGGAAGATCTTATTGATATTAGGATCAACAAATTAAAGCAGTATTATGAATTGACCACATCATATCTTGAAATAGTTGGTCTTTATATAAATTTTTTATCTATAAATGATCAATTGGTGATGGAACCACTAACTGATTATTTAACAGACCAAATGTTGCCAATCCGTTAATATGGCACTAATGAAATGGAACTTTGTATGGATTTTGATGATGAGTTTTTTATTCCTACAAGGGCAAAATGTATTTGTGAAAGGTAGAACCTTAGATACTTTTTCCAGACCAATGGAACAAGTAAATATTTCAGCTTTAAATACTATCGACAGCAGTATACTACAAACTCAATTTAGTGATGTTGATGGAAGATTTAAATTTAATTTTAATAAGCCTCAATCTATTTTATTAAAATGTTCAAAGCTTAATTATACCGATCAATTTATTTTTTTGAAAATAGAACCACCTGGAGTTGATGTAGGTTTGATCGTATTAACGACTCAGTCTTTCCAATTGCCCGATGTGGATATAGTTTCTGTAGGATCCAAAACCAACTTGAAGGGTGATACACTAGTCTATAATGCATCAGTATATAAAACCAATGTGGATGCATCCGCAGAAGAATTAATTACTAAGATGCCCGGTATGGTAGTACAAAATGGAAAGGTACAAGTTCAAGGAGAAGAACTTAAGCAAGTGTTTTTGGATGGCAAGCCTTTTTTTGGAGATGATCAAAGTGCCGCTTTAAGACAGATCCCGGCAGATATTATTGACAAAATAGAAGTTTTTGATCGTAGATCGGATCAAAGTATTTTTACCGGTTTCGATGATGGAAACACTTCCAAAACAATAAATATCACTACACGTCCCGAATTTAGAAATGGTCAGTTCGGTAAAGCATATTTTGGTAGCAATCTAAATGACAAATGGAGATCAGGTATTAGTTTAAATCACTTTGATGGAAAAAAACGATTTACCTTATTGGGTATTTCAAATAATGTTAACGAACAAAATTTTTCGCAAGAAGACCTGACGAATATTGCTCCGGGACAAAACGGACCTAATCGGCCTCAAAATCCAAGCAGTAACAGATCCAATAGAGTTGGGGGAGGTGGCCGTGAAGGTAATGCTATTGAGAATTTTTTAATTGATCCTAAATTGGGTATTTCAAGAACCAATTCCATCGGAGTGAATTATTCAAATCAATGGAAGCGCATCGAATATACAGGAAGTTATTTTATTAATGAACTTGATAATGTAAATCAAAGTACCTGGGAAAGAAATTACATTGTTAAATTAAATAAACCGCCAAAAGAAGTGGAGCGTAATTTGAGTACTTCAAAAAGTTTAGCACATAAGGCTAATTTAAAAGTCGAATGGAAAATAGACTCTGCCCATTCGCTATTATTTCAACCTAAATTTTCAATGCAACGCATTTCTACCTCAAGTTCTTCTAGTAGTGAAAGAAAAAACGAATTATTTACCTTGACTTCTGGTTCGATAGAATCAACAGCTCATCCTATTAATTATAGTTTTAGTTTTCCATTGCTTTATAAATATAATTTCAAAAAAAACCAAAGAACTTTTTCCTTAAATCTTCAACCTGCTTTCTTGAGATTTCGTTCCTCAGATGAATATCAATCCATTACCATCAATAGAATGGATACGTCGCATGCTGAGAAAATCGACCAACATTCAGATGGACAACGCTGGAGTAATAATTATTCAACAAACGTGAATTATACAGAACCTTTCAACAAGCGAAGTTTGATTCAGCTCAGTTTATTAGTGAGTCATAGTATAAATTATAATGAAACAGCATTGTCTGATTTTGACACCCTTTCTCAATCGTATTCATTAATCAATAGTATTTTATCAAATCAATTGGAAAGTTATTATACTGTTGAAAAACCGGGTATTACATATAAATGGAATCATTTGAAATGGAATGTTACAGCAGGATTGTCATACCAATGGGGTCATTTTAGAATACTACAAGAGCTTCCATCAATGTATAATAAAAGTAGATTGTTTGGAAACATACTGCCCGAATTTTCAATACAAGGAAAATTAAACCGAACGGATAATATTAGAATTAATTATCGGACGAATACAGTAATACCAACTATAGAACAATTACAAGAGACTCCGAATTTGATCAATCCATTTTATATTAAGAGTGGATCATTATCATTAGGTCAAGAATATAGACGTAATATAAGTGTTCGCTACAATAAAGTAATGACGGGTACAAGTCAAAATATATTCCTTTATTTGGGAGGTACACGAGTTACAAATTATATAGCCAACTCTGTTTTTGTTGCAGTTAAAGATACATTCATTTTTCCGGATGTCTTATTAAGGCCTGGTGCGCAATGGTCTAGACCTTTGAACTTAAATGCATATTTGAATTTGAGAACTTTTATATCCTATGGATTACCTTTAAAAAAATTGGGTTCAACCCTCAATATGAATATAGGTTTGGTTTATTCAAAACAACCCAGTCTTATTAATGGCAATTTAAATATATCGCGAATTTCTAATTACAATAGCAGTTTTACCTTGGCTAGTACTTCGAGTAAAAAGTGGGATGTAAATCTAACATTTGCTCCTTCATATAATATAAATACAAATACCATAAGGCAAGGAACAGGTAATGAATACTATGGTCAGAATATTAAAGTTAAATTTCAAATTGAATTGTATAAAGGATTATTTATTTTTTCAGATTATGCGTACCAACTCTATTCAGGTAATTCAGATTTTGCAAATCTGAATTTTTCCTTGTGGAATGCCGGAATTGGGTATAAATTTCTTAAACAAAAGCAAGCGGATATCCGATTTTCTGTGTTTGATTTGTTGAATCAAAATATTAGTTTTAACCGCATTAATTATGATGCTTATTATGAAGATCAACAAACTAATGTATTGCAACAATACTTTTTAATACAAGCCAGTTACAATTTGAAAAAATTTAAATCTAATTCAAAGTCTGGTCATAAGTAATAGATACCGAAAAATCCTTTATCTTTTTTTAGTTACCTTTGCCTTTGAATTTGTAAACTATGTTTCAACATTATGATGTTATCGTTGTAGGTGCTGGTCACGCAGGATGTGAAGCTGCGGCTGCTGCTGCCAATATGGGCTCTAAAGTCTTATTGGTGACCATGAACATGCAAACCATTGCACAAATGTCCTGCAATCCCGCCATGGGAGGCGTTGCTAAAGGTCAGATCGTAAGAGAAATAGATGCTATGGGCGGATATTCTGGCATCGTTACGGATCATACAACTGTTCAATTTAGAATGTTGAATCGCTCTAAAGGCCCTGCTATGTGGAGCCCACGTGCCCAAAGTGATCGGAATTTATTTGCGAGAAAATGGCGTAATATGCTGGAAGCAACACCAAATATTGATTTCTGGCAAGATATGGTGAAAGGCTTATTGATCAAAGATGATTGCGTAGAAGGGATCATCACTGGAATGGGTATTGAGATTAGATCCAAATGTGTCATTCTTACCAACGGTACCTTCTTAAATGGTTTAATACACATTGGTGAAAAGCAAATTGGCGGTGGAAGAGCTGGAGAAAATGCTGCGAAAGGGATAACAGAACAATTAATCGAATTGGGTTTTGAATCCGGAAGAATGAAAACAGGGACACCACCTCGTCTAGATGGTAGATCCATAGATTACAGTCAGACAGAAATTCAATATGGGGATGAACATCCAAGCAAATTTTCATTTACAGATACACCTCCTTTGACTAAACAATTGTCTTGTCATATAACCTATACCAATAGCGAAGTACATGATATATTGAAAACCGGTTTTGATAAAAGTCCCATGTTTGCAGGTCGAATACAAGGATTAGGTCCAAGGTATTGTCCATCTATAGAAGATAAGATTGATCGTTTTTCCGAAAGGGATCGCCATCAATTATTTATTGAACCTGAAGGTTGGGATACGCATGAAATATATCTCAATGGTTTTTCTTCATCATTACCTGAAGAAATCCAATACAAAGCATTGACAAAAATTCCTGGCTTGCAACATGTTAAAATGTTTAGACCCGGATATGCTATAGAATATGATTATTTTCCGCCTACTCAGCTTTCTTTAAGTTTAGAAACGCATCGCATAAAAAATTTGTTTTTTGCAGGCCAAATTAATGGAACTACTGGATATGAAGAAGCAGCTTGTCAGGGCCTGATGGCCGGTATAAATGCTGCTTTAAATGTTAAGAATGAAGCTCCTCTAATACTATCCAGATCACAGGCTTATATTGGAGTATTAATTGATGATTTGGTAAATAAAGGGACGGAAGAACCTTATAGAATGTTTACCTCAAGAGCCGAATACCGGATATTATTAAGACAAGATAATGCTGATATAAGACTTACTGAATTGGCAATGAAATGTGGGATGTTGAATATGGAAGAACGATTTCAAAAAGTCCAACAAAAACAACTTAATTTTGACAGAATCAACGATTTATTACAAAAAACATCGATAGTACCGGAAGATATTAACCCTTATTTATTAAGTTTAGATTCTACGCCCATTGAAACTAAAACCAAATTGGCATTGATTTTAACGCGACCTAATGTTACCCTAAGTGGTCTTATGCAGCAACATGCAGGTTTGAAAGAGGCGTTGCAATCCATCGATGATGAATCTTTGGAAGGTGCAGAAATCAATATTAAATATGAAGGTTATATTAGAAAAGAACAGGAGTTTGTTGAAAAAATGTCCCGTTTGGAATCTGTTAAAATTCTGCCGAATTACAACTTCAATAGTATAAACGCTTTGTCTAATGAAGCAAAAACGAAATTGACTAAGATCAAACCCCAAAGTATTGGCCAAGCGAGTCGAATCAGCGGAGTTTCTCCAGCAGACATATCAGTTTTACTGGTACATCTGGGTCGATAATAATTTCTTGACATTTGATGAAGTGGGTATTAGCAGGCTCGAACTGCTGACCTCCGCCCTGTCAAGGCGGCGCTCTGAACCAACTGAGCTAAACACCCTAAAACTCTGCAAATGTAGATTGAAAATTCAAATTATTTAAATTTTTGTAAACAGGATCCCAATGTATTTTGGATTAAACTCTGAAGTTCAATTGTTAATTTCTGAATGGTCCTTTATGTATGGCTTAAACAAAATCGAATATGTTTTATACTGAATGGTACTAATTTAATATATTATAAATACCCTTTAGGTTTATGATATTGTTTTTATAAACATATTATATTTTTCATTTTATTTTGCTTTTTAGTATAATTCGATGAAATTTTTTCAAATATATTATATATCATTGCATTCTTATTAAATATCAGGTTTATGTTTGAATTTCCGGATTTTGCCAGCACACAGGTTATTATGAGTTTTCTAACACTGACTTTTCTTGAGATCGTGTTAGGTGTTGATAACATCATTTTCATTTCTATAACCTCGGGAAGACTGCCTGAAGAAAATAGAAAAAAAGCTACTAATATTGGATTATTTGCAGCCATGCTTCTACGTATTGTTTTATTGTTCGGATTAGCTTTTTTAACAGCCTTACAAGAACCATTATTTTATATTTCAGGATCTTGGATAGAAGGTGGATTTTCAGTTCAAAGTTTAATTTTAATCATTGGTGGTATTTTTTTATTGTATAAAAGTGTTTCCGAAATTCATCATAAATTAGAAGCAGATGATCCATCGGTATCACATTCAAAAAAAGGAAAATCAACCTTAAGCCAGGCTATAATTCAAATCACATTAATTAATCTTATTTTTAGTTTGGATTCTATATTAACAGCAGTAGGTATGACTAATGGAATACATGGTGCACTATGGATTATGATTTTAGCCGTTATTGGATCCATTATCATCATGATTTCATTTGCACATCCGGTGGGGAAATTTGTTAATGATCATCCTACAGTTCAAATGTTAGGTCTTTCTTTTTTACTACTCATTGGATTTATGCTCATCGCAGAAGGCGCTCACTTGGCTCATTTTAAAATGGCTGGAGAAGAAGTTGGAAATGTGCCTAAAGCCTATTTATATTTTGCGATTGCATTCTCGCTGTTGGTTGAAATGCTTAATATCAGACAGCGAAAAAGACTTAAAGCTATACAACTTCATGGTATTAGTGAAGATGCTAAAGATGCAGGCTATTTTAAAGGTAATGAGTAATTTTATAGTCCTTTAAGAGAGGAATATTTAATTCGAATGGATTAGTTTTTTCATGATTGTTTTAATCCATCATTTTCTTTGGGGTTACGCCGTATTTTTTTTTGAATGCTTCAATAAAATGACTGATGTTATTATATCCTATTTTAAAAGCTACTTCATTGACTTGATATTTACCCGAGATGATGAGTTGACGGGCGATTTCCAATTTATGATCCAATAGATATTGATAAGGGGTATTTCCATAGATTTCTTTGAATCCTGCTTTAAGTTGAAATTCATTGAGCCCAATTTGTTTCGACAATTCAACTATTGTGGGAGGATTTACATAATTGTTGATCAAGATATCTTTAGCATTTCGCAATTTTCGTACGACATGTTCGTCATTAAGAAATGGACAATTTTCAGTATCCGGTTTTTGTTCTGAAAAAAACAAACTCAGAATTTCTATAGCCTTCGCTTGAAAATAAAGTCGTTGAGAATTTTGACCCAAATTCACATCAAATAACTGATTTAGGACGATATAAAGTGAAGGGTTGATTTCTTTTTCTTCATAAAATTTTCGTTTTGCATTTTCAGGTTTAAACAAAGGAGCTTCCTGAAGTTCAGGAACAAATAATTGATGCAGGTGGATTAATGATACTTTCAACCACACCATTTTAGCATCAGCTGAGAGCGCTAATTCCGTGTTGAGATCTTCGTCGGGATTATAAATCATAAACACCTTGCCGCTTTTTAACTCACGGGTATACACGGGCCCAAAGCCAAACTTCGAATGACCCTCTAGACAAAATATGAGGTGAATTTTACCTTTGTTGAGACATGATTTCTGAAAAGCCGAACCATTAGTATCATTGATAAGTATTAATTCCGGGGCTTCACTTAAGACTTCCGGTTCTTTACTTTTTGGGTTATTTTTAAATGTATCCATAGTTAATTCGTCAAATATTATTGAAATATATTGTAAAAATAGGCATTTAACCTAGTTTTTACAAGAAAAATAGTGAAAGATTATATCCATAATGGGTTATATATATTCCCGATTGGGGTATTTTATAATTATCTAAGGGTTCAACTTTGCGCTGTAAATGAAACGAAACCTTTTTCTTCTTTTTTTATCCATTTGTGTTCTAAGCCAATTAGCAGCCCAACGAGATTCAGTCCAATTAGACGAAATTATGGTAACTGCAACCAAAACGGATCGCTTATTATCATCTGTGCCATTACCTTTTCAAATTATAACAAAACAACAAATTCAAAATACAGGAGGTAGCCGACTACAAGATATATTGAGTGAACAGGCTGGGCTTAATGTCGTGTCTCAGGTCAATGGTCTTGGTAACGGTTTACAATTGCAGGGGTTGAATCCGGATTACACCATGATCTTAATTGATGGCGAACCTGTAATAGGACGTTATACCGGGTCGCTTGAATTAAGTCGTATCAGTATACACAATGTTAAAAAAATTGAAATTGTCAAAGGACCATCTTCGAGCTTGTATGGTTCAGAAGCATTGGCAGGTGTGGTGAATATCATAACCAATAATGCAGCTGAGAATAAAATTAATGCATCTGTTAAATATGCCTCCCGCCAATCTACTGATCTGAGTTTAAGTGGCCAGTTTGCCAATGATAAATGGAGACTCTATTTATTCGGCAATCGCTTCGGCACCCAAGGATATGATTTATCTCCTGATGTCTATGGTCAGACCGTATCACCATTCTCCAATTATACTATACAATCTAAATTGGCTTATGAATTTTCTGCAAAAAGTTCTTTCAATTTGAATATGAACTATTTTACAGAATTTCAAACGAACGCATATCATGTAATTTCTGGACGTGATTCGATTAAAGTAGATGGAACTGGCCGGTTGAATAATTTCAGCTTCAATCCATATTATACCTATAAGCTTACTAATAAGACCAATGTTGTAGCACGCATTTATTCTAGTATATATCAATCCGAAACAGAGCTATTTAAAAAAGAAACAGGTCAATTGCATTATTCAGATGCATTTAAACAAACCTTCTTCCGACCTGAAATTCAATCTACATGCTATTTTAACAAAAAACAAAAATGGACTGCAGGCGCAGGCTCCGTGTACGAAATAGTCAACACATCACGCTATGGTGATTTGTTTAATCGATATCAGGATACTTATTATGGATTCTTACAACACGAATGGGATCCTGTTGATAAATTAAATATAGTAAGTGGGGTGAGGTATGATTATAATTCAAGTTATCATTCACAGTGGAGTCCGAAGTTAGCAGTTCAGTATAATGTTGTTAAAAATCACTCATTCAAAGCATCTGTAGGTACTGGATTTAAAGCCCCTGATTTCAGACAATTGTATTTTAATTTTAATAATGCGGCTGCTGCTTATGCTGTTTTTGGTTCTGATATTGTTGTTAATGAACTTCATCAATTAGAAAAAGATGGTCGATTGTTAGCCTATCTTTTTGATACCAATCTGATCGGTTCAATAGCTCCGGAAATATCCTTTGCTATTAATTTTGGAACACATCATGAGTTTAATTCACATTTGAATGCAGATATTAATTTTTTTAGAAATAATTTACATGGATTAATTGAGACGCGTGCTGTTGCATTAACTACGGATCAGCGGACGATATATAGTTATTCCAATATTAATCGCGCCTACACTCAAGGAATTGAATTGAATGTAAATGCCAGATTGAATCAGAGAATGCAATGTGGTGTTTCATACCAGTTTTTGGATGCGAAAGATCGTGCAGTTATTGAAGATATTAAAAATGGTCTGGTTTATGGCCGTGATCCGGTGACATTGGAATCTTATAGAATAAGCAAAAAAGATTATTTTGGATTGACCAATCGGTCCAAACACAACACGAGTATCAAATTAGATTATCATTTTCCAAAACAGGATATGAATATAAGTGCGAGGCTTTTATATCATGGTAAATTTGGAGTCACAGGAACGGCGGGTAATGTATCCGGAATATCTATCCCCAGTTCTGATATTAATGGAAACAATATCTTAGATCGAAATGATCGTTTTATTGATGGATACTTTTTATTTAATCTTACAGTATCAAAAATATGGAAGGAATCTTTGACTTTGCAGTTGGGTGCAGATAATCTTTTCAATTATAAAAACCCTACTTATATTCCTAACCAAATCGGAAGAAATTTATTTATTACTTTATTATATCAATTTAAAAGAAAAAAATCATGAAATATTTATTGCCATTCTCCATTGCGTTGATCTTATTTGTGTCATGTGACGATGAAAAAGTAGAACCTGTAGTTAGTAAATCTTTTACAATTAAAAATCTCCCTGCTGATCCGGGTACGGGTCGGGATTCTGTTGGAAATCTAATAGGTGACAAAAAATTATTCACTTTTTTTAGACTGTCAGATAGTACTGTGGTATCTAATTCAGATAGTGCGACGACTAAGTGGGATATTGGATTTAAAGGTTCTACGATTATTTTAAATGGCGGTACCAGTGGTCCTGGCCAAACTGCAGGATTTTTCTTCAATGGAATATATAATGACTTGAAAGAAGTTCCATTGGATAGTATTTTTAAAAAAGACAGTGCGCCTAACTATGTTGTTAATAAATCTTGGTATGCCTATAATCCGGCTGCTATGACGATTGCTCCAGTCCCTGGAAGATTCATTGTTTTAAAAACAACTCAAGGGCATTACGCTAAATTAGAAATATTATCTTATTATAAAAATGCACCAACATCACCAAATGCATTTATAGATGCTGATCGATATTATACTTTCCGATATTTCTATCAAGGAAATGGAACTACCAAATTTGAGTAGTGTATTCAAATATTCGATCATCGAAGTCTATAATTTTATGTAAAAAATGACCATCAATACAAGTCACATAAAATAGTCGAAGTAAGTAATTTCGATACGACTTTAATTATCAGGAATAGAATTTGATTGTTGATTATAAAATTGTTGAATTAATTTATTTACATTCAACAAATCAACAATAAGCGACACACTCCAACCTTTTCAATTGGTGCACGGTGAACACAAGGAAGTACCTTGCTCTCAGGATGATCTACGGCTAGTCTCCAAATATTACCAATGCCTAAACTCACCGGGCGAGCATCTGGTTTAGCCCGATAATGAAGATCAAAAAAATGTTCCCTTAAATAGCTTTCAAATCCTTCATCTGGTCCGCGATAAAGTTTTTGAAGTTCATTGCGTATTTCAGGAACCAGAATTTTCTGTTCGGCTTGGGAATTGGATATTATTTCACTAGATTCACCATAATAGGTGCATAAAAATGTATCTGTAGGAATGGGAGAGCGATCTACATGAAATGAATAAACATCGGTCGGAAAAAAAGGAAAATGATCATCTCTGTCATAGCACTTGATCAAATTAAGTATTGGGGATGCGCCATGGTCCCTCAATAGATTCAAGTCATGCAAGAGCATATCTCGAGCTTGTTGTCCTGATTCGGTCAACTGAAGTTCTACAAGTTCATCCTCTTCAATTACCCTTATATTATCGTGCAGATCTAACTTTTTAACAAGCTCTAAAAAATCACCTGAGAGTTTACGATTCCAACAAATGGCATTTATGCTTCCATGAAAAGTCGTATTAACGAAATCGTGAAAATTCGTGACATATTGAATTTGATGCTCATCGTAAATTTTATCTGGCATAATGGGTAATATAAGTAAGCATGCTTTTTAAAATGACTAGAAAATCATGACTATAACAATCATCGAGCTATAAGAAATCAATCTAATATTTATAGGTATAGATTAATTTCATATTCCTAAAGATAAAATCTTTTGGCAACTTATCATACTTCAGTATGGCATTTTAAAGATATGTGAAGTTGTCGATTTCAAATAACAGAAAGGTATGATCTAACTTTATTGAATTCATTAAATTCTTATTGTTCACACAGTGCTTTCAATTTCTTTAATGCATTTGGGTAGGTTTCGTTCATATAGGCTTCAAAATCTTCTGTGGTGTCTAAGTCAACAATTAAGGTTGTAGATTCGTTGTTTTCTTCGAAGGTATAGTTTTCAAATCCATTGGCCCATTTTTCAACTTCTGGTCCTTCTGTAATTTCCTTGCCACCTTGAACAAGTCCATAGTGTTGTATCGAAACAAATTGGTTGGGAATATTTTCAACGATCTTGGAAACCATACCCCCTTTTTCTCCTTTCTCATTGACTCCAATGAATAGTATTTTATTTCCCTTATCCCAATTTCCTTCATAACTTGAAGTAGGGTTAAATTCTGCGGTCCATTGTTCATAAGTTGATTTATTACTAATGCCGAGCATAATATCATAAATCTTGGACACGGGTGCATTGATACTTACTTTGAATTGTAATTTTGTCATAATATTTATATTTGTTTAAATTAATTTTTCGACTTTATTTTTTTGTTAAATTTTGTAGTCGTTTAACGTGGTTTTTAATTCCATGAAATTTAATACTTTCAATATTAAGAAAATAAAAAAGTGGGTCAACTTACGTCGATACAACTTTATTTTCTTCATCGATGAACCATTTCATTCAAGTCTAGTCCATATGACTAAAAAGCAGTTAAATGGTTCCGATTTAAAAGGAAAATATTTAATAAATTATTTCCTAATTTTTTCATCTTTAAAGCCTTACTCTTTAGTAAGGCATAAAAATAATGCGCAACTTTTATAAATTTTATAATTTACTTAGAAAATATTAATAAGGTAACAAATTTAATTAATGTCGAGCAAATAATAGAATATTTACGGACTTGGATGAGCATGCACTGCTTGTACAGTTTGAGTTGAAATGATCTCGTTGTTTTAAACTATCCATTTTAGTTATATGTTCTTGTCCATATGTTATTTGTCCGATAAGTAGAAAGATCATTAAAATTGTTGACTTCATTTTTTTGCTTTTTTAATATGGTCTATGTGATCTGTGTTTTGGTATAAATGCACTAACAGTTTCTGGCTTGTTTATGGTGCGATTTTCAGCAGGAATATTGATGTGGAGAACCAATGTTTGATTTGCCACAAATGTTTCAGCGGAGCACTGAGCGGCCACTTTTGTCAAACCTGTTTTATACGTTAGTGCTATTCTTTGCAAGGTTGTCTATTTTAATTTTCATTTGTCCAATTATAACTACCAAGGTCCTTTCTGTTTAACTTGGTAAAACTGTTTGCCATCAAATCGAAAGAGTCCACTTCCTGCACCCCACCACATATTTCCTGATTTATCTTGATACATGCTTTGAACGCAACAATTTAAACCATTAGCAGGTGTAAAAACGGTGAATGCTTTCGGATTTGGTAAGGGGACGGAAGGGTCAAATCTCGTTGTACAACCTCGGGCTGTAACCCAAATAATACCCGATTGTTCTATAATTATTCCCCAAAACTCCGTTCCTCCTAAGCCGTCCTTGGGAGTATATTCTGTAAAAGTTTTGCCGTCAAATTTGCAAATACCGTTTTTCATGGTAAACCATATATTTCCAAGATTGTCTTGTGCTATTCCACCTGCATAGTTATCACTCAAATTTTCTTTATCATTAAAGTTTACAATAATTTTTTCCTGCCCGACTTCGTCATTCAGACGAACATCATAGCGAAAGACACCTTTATCAGTTGAAGCAAACCAAATGTTTCCATTTTTGTCTTCCATAATACCCGCAACATTTATAGGAGGAAGTATTGGAAATAGCGAGAAACATTGACCGCCTTTGAAATCTAATGATGGGTTGTAAAGGTAAACGCCACTGTGAGTGCCTACCCAAATTGTACCCGATTTATCAACAAGAATACCTTTTCGGCTTATATCAATATGATTTAGTCCATCTTTTTGATTATAATTTCTAAATGTTTTTCCATCATATTTATACACTCCATGGTCGGTTCCAAACCACAGATTACCTTTTTTATCTTCATTAATTGCATAAACAGAAGTGCAATTAAAACCTTCAGAATTAGAATAGTAGGTCAATGTTTTTATATCATACTTCACCACGCCTTCTCCTAATGTACCAAACCATAAATTCCCTTTCGAATCCTGATAAATACTTCGGATATATTGACTGACTAAGGTAGTGTCAAAATCGGGAGGCACAGCAACCGCCTTAAAGTTTCTTATTACTTTTGGACTTTCTAGTGAAGTATTTGGGTATTTAAGTGGGTTTGTTTTTTCTTGTCCGTTGCATGAAGTAAAATATATTAATACCAAAAGCAGCGAATAAATTGGATTGTATAAGTAGTAATTTGTCATTCGCCTTTGTTTTATTTGAAAAAAAAATGTTCATTCAAAATTATAAGTTTCATATATGCGGGTCACCCAATCATGACAAATAACATTTAGGGACTAAGCGAAGGTAGCAATTTTATCCACAAATGTTGATGCGAAAAACTGACCGTTTTTATACCACAAAGCTGTTTTTGGAGCACGAAATACTATCTATAGGAAATCTGTTTTTAGTTTTAGTTATTCTGCGTCTTTATTTGAACTTTTTAAATGTTGTACCATCAAATTTATATGCTCCGTTTTCGTGTGTTCCAAGCCATAGTTCGCCGCCGTTGTCTTTGTAAATGCTAAAAATCGAAATGTCTTTAGCGTTTTGCTGGACAGGATAATGTGTAACTTTTGTTCCGTCATATTTCCAAACACCATTGCGAAATGTTGCCATCCACAAGTTATTATTGTTGTCCTTCACAATGGATAAATATTCGTTAATACTACCATCCTCCTTTCCATCTAAACTGCCTGTGCTTTCATGTCGTCTGTAAAATTTTGTACTATTTAAAGTAATACTGTCGTAAACATTATATCGAAATGCGGTATTGAACCAAAAGTCTCCATTTTTATCTTCAGTAATTGCACGAACTCCATTTGCCCCGCCATCACCAAATTCAGTCACATCATTTTCGGTAATCCATTCAAATGATTTTCCGTTATATCGACATACACCTGATGGATTAGTGCCAAACCAAATGTTTCCTTTACTGTCCTGATAGATGCTGTAGATTTCGAATGGATTGGAAAGTTTCGGTGGCTTTGGAATGGGTAGCTCATATAAAGTAATTCCGTCATACCGAAAAACTTTTTCACTTTGATATGAATGCTTAAACCACATATCATTGGATTGGAGTTTCCAATCATTGCTCGGGATTGGGGTTAATGTAGTAAATGTATATCCGTCAAACCTAGTTATTGTCGAATTAGGATAACAACCATTGAAATAAATGTTACCAGAGTTATCTTCTTTAATTTCATCTACTCTATTGTTTGGCAAGCCTTGTTTTGTGTTATAATTAATTAATGTCTTTCCATCATATCTATACACTCCAGTCTCCCAGCTTCCAAACCAAAAAATATTCTTCTTATCTTGATAAACAACCATTATGCTGCTTCCAAGGTCTTTTACTGTGTCTCCCATTGTATGTTGTTCATCAAACTTTTTGGTGTTTTTTTTCTGAATAGAGTTCTGTCCATTGCACGATGTCAATAGAGTTAAAATAAATAAAAATAAATGTATATTCAATTTCATTATCATCTGATTAGTGTTTGAAATGTTAGCATAGAGTTACCACTAATGTTTGGATTTAAACCTGTGCTGCCTTGATGAGATAGGTGTTTGGGCAGTATGGACGCCATTACGTTGTTCGATGAAGTATTTTTTTCAATGATTTATGAAATTTAAATTAATAATACGATATCTATTAATTGGCTTCTAACCAATTTTTAACAACAAGGCGAGATTTTTGAAGAATTTCATCAAACCCTTGTGCATATTTTTTATCACTACGTTTTGCAGGAGGTATATCTAAAACTTGTTGAAGGTTTACCATGTTTGGTCTAAAATCTGCAGCATCGCCTTTAAATTGCGCCTCCAGTATATGACATAATGCGCCAATATTTGTTGAACCCAAGAAAAAATTATCAGGGTTTTTAATAGATTCATGAGCGACAGCAGTTACATAAGTAATGCTGTTTTTGATAGGTATAATGAATTCTTTAGGATGTTCTAATGTATTAGCTTCTAAAAATCCATACGCATTGAAAATATCACCTATATCTTTACTTTCCAAAATCCGAATCAAATTGGTTTCCCAATGTTCATTTGATTTTATTTTAGCAATTGCTGCTTTGCGAATTTCGTCATTTTCATCTTTATCCCTTTCCTTATCCATAACTGTGTAGGATAGTAGTCGTGTTATTGTTGTGTCGTTATGTGCATTAATAAAATCCATCGAGGTTTTAAAATACCAGGATCGGTCACCTCCATACTTGCGAATTTCCTCCTGCCTGGCTTCTCCCACAGCTATCTTGTGCTCAATTTGTCTTCGCACCCAACCAAACAATATCCCTAATACCATTAAAGCTGCTAATCCAAAGGCAATCGCCATAGGAGTTTTATAGAAATAAGGTGAAACACGTGTTTTTAACTCTGTATTTAAAAGAAAAAAACAGGATACAAACACCAATAAGGGCATCCATATCTGTCCGATACGCTTTATCACCATACGGAAAAAATCCGGTAAATCATGATACCATCCTGATTCGAAGAATGAAGAATCAAAAATCGCAACCACCATACATAACCAACCGATACCTACCAAAATATTACGTGTTCTGCCCTGGGGAGATACCCAATCAAAACCACCTTTCCACCAGATAGAAAGAGTTAAAATCAAGCTGCAGATTGTGAAACCAATGACTACGACTTGAAGCATCATTCCAAGGGCTATCCCATCCTCCCCCCTGTGTGGCTTTGAAAAATAACCATTGATAAGGCTTATCCCCAAAAAAAACAGAAGCGTTAATGCGTAAGAAATATATGCCATTATTTTACTTAAAAAATGAAAAATGTTTTAACAAGAGTCTTTATGGAAGTATAATTCTCGTTTAAATTAGACATAGTTACGTTTTAAAGGAAAACCTTTTATAATCGAAAAAACGTGTAAATATAAAAAAGAATTAAGTGAAATATAAAAGGGTGAAATTTTATATTTTAAAGCGCGATAACCTTGAAAGTTAATATTTTATTTTTTCATCTCTTTAGCCATTGTCCATTGCTTTATTCTTTAATTAAGGAACGGGGCTTTTTTTCATTGCATTGAACGGCTAGTACATGCTGCGTGCTGACTAAAGTAGGCATGATCGTCAAGTACATTGTTACTGACAATATTCAATTTAGAAGCTATATCCAATTGTTATAAATCTCACGCCTAAGAAACTAAATTTTATTCCATTTGATATTACTGGTTCCAGTTCTTCAAATACGGTTATTTGTTGTCCTGTGTTTGGATTGAATTGATTTATTGTGCGGTTTTCTTGAATTCTTGTATTGAAATACGTTAGACTAAAACCTGATTCAATTCCGACGCTAAATTGATTGGTTACATAATATTTAATTCCAAAAAAGGGATTAATTCCAGTATTCATTGTCCTAACAGTTCTATCCGTTGTTTGTGTATTATTTAAAATAACACCTCCTATAGATGCATTTTCAGGATAATCATCATCACTTTTGAAGAACTGACCGTAAATATCAGATCCTATATAATGAACAAATCTTTTATTTTGGAATTGCTTTTCGATTCCAATCCCAAATGTCAAATCAACAATATCTGCCGGATGATACTCGATTTTTGTAGAGTCTTGGTTCTTCCTTGTAGGGTCATCCGTAAAGTTGATTTGAGTATTTATTGAAAAGTAACTTCTTAGGAATCTTACTGAATTCACTTCAATTAAATCTCCAGTTTGAAATTTCTTTTTGAATAGAATTGTAGCTGAAAATGTATTGGCATATATCGATTGGATGTTGCGAAATCCCAATTCAATTTGATATTTATTCTTTCTGACCTCAGAGATTGAATTTTCAGTCTGAGCATTCAATTGAAGTGCCAAAAATACAATGATAAATGTTAAGATATTTTTCATATTTTACTTTTATAGTCAGTAACTTCCCGTGGCTTCATGATGTGGCGGACTCCGTGATTAATTTTGTATCTACAAATATATGATTTTCCAGCGAAAAATCGGTTTCCTGTCTAAACATTAAGCGCCATTTCATGAAACTACTGTTAATGGTTCGGGTTTTTTATTAAGATAATTTAATTAATATTCTTTCTTTTATACTTGAATTATTTCTATTTATTTTCGGTAGATGTTATACTTGTCATAACCCAATTATTTTGATTTTTTTTGAAAGTAGCCGTCCATGCATATATGGTTGATTCAACTTGATTTTCATTGGTCTTTAATTTTACTCTTTTTTGAACAAATATTTGGGCTAATGTTGCATCATCTGAAATTTTGATAATAGGTGGTTGTATATCATCCCATTCAATGAATGTTACCGAATCAAAGTAACCTTGAAATCGCTTGAAAAGATCTTCTTTCTTTGGTGTATTTATTTTGCCGTTACGCACTTCGATAAAATTATCTGCCATAATGGATGTCAATAATTTGGCATCACGGTTGAAATGTGCGTTTCTTTGCAGCTCGTGTAATTCTAATAATTTTTTTATAGCAATAATTTTCTTTGGGATGTTAAAATTCGCTTGGTCAATCTGATTTATTTTTATAGTATGAAAGTTCAAAATAAAATCCCCTTGTTTATCACTAAATGTTACTTTTGAGGGAAGTAATAAATTACCCACTTTTTTCCAATCGTTTATTGATAATTGAATTGTATCTTGATTTTCTTCAAATGGATTAAAAATAGTTAACCCAAGTAATAGATTAGTATTTTTTTCAAAATACAAATATGCAGTTTTGTCCAATTCATCAATAACAGAAATCTTTACAGCTTGTTTTCCTTCGAAATCCTCATTGCTAATAAATTTTGCATCACGAAATCTTTCAGTTAAATGAGTAGCAATCCATTGAAGTTCATGCGAACGCCATACAAAAGCTGAATTCTTGTTAGATATGTCTATTTCAATACCTTTTGTCCAATAATTATCACCGTTTACAATACCAATAAAGTCAGGTTTGTTTTCTTTTATTTGTCTAAAAATTGTTTTATTATTTTTTGCGGATTGTATTTCAGTTTCATATTTCCCGTTTGGTCCAATACAATGAGCAAATGAATAGATACTTTGTACTCGGTTAATTGAACTTATTCCTCCAATAGCTTGAAAATATTTATTAAGTACTAATGAAGCGTTTTCTTGTGCTGAAAGTATTAACGAAAAGAAAAATAGGATTATTAAATTATTTAATTTCATTTTTTTAATTTTATTTGATTCTCGATTCTACGTTAACTTGACCGCTAACGGTTTGCAGCTATCCGAAGGGCGGGACTTTTACCATAAAACTTGATTTGAAAAACTAATGTTTGATTAATCACAAAACTATCTTTGGTGCTCGAAACTCCGCCTTTTGGGTAGGTGCTGTTAGCGGTTCGGGCTTCTTGTCCTTTGTTCATTTTTAGTCTAATTGTCAGCACGTTTGTAATGAAGTTGGGTTAGTCCTTTGTCAAATGATTTTACTGAAACAAGTTCTAATTTTTGTTCTGGTCTGCCGTCTTTGAAAAGTTTTGTCCCATTACCAACTAGGATTGGTATAACAGATATAATAAACTCATCAATGAGGTCAGATTTTAGAAGTTCGTTTACAATTTCTGCTCCACCATCACAGAATATATTTTTTCCATTCTCAGATTTAAGTCTGTCAACAAGTGATTTAAGGTCTCCTGTATAAAAATTTACAGAACCAATATTTGGTCGTGGTGTCCTTGTGATAATGTAGACGTCTTTGTCAGCGTGTGGAAAGTCAAAACCCATCGAAATTACTTTGTCATAAGTTTTGCGTCCAACAATAACAGCATCCACTGTTTTTACGAAATCCGCGTAGCCATAGTCTTGTCCTTCCTGTTCTACAATTGAAAGAAAGCTTAGGTCGTCATTCGGTTGAGCAACGTAACCGTCCAAACTTGTTGCGATATATACAATTACTTTTCTGTTCATCTTTAATGTGTCAATTGTCTGTTTTTCGTTTTATATTTACAATGGAATATTATGAAGTTTGTGAAAAGAAAGCTTGTCCCAGTAACCCCGTTGAAAAATGATTTTATCGTTCTTAATGTTGAAGAAACCACAACCACGAAGTCCTTTAGGATCTTTCCATTCCAAAATAGCCCAGTCCCCGTCCTCAAATATATTTTCTGGAATACAAACCATTTCAACATTTGCAAATTCCGTTGAGAACATTTGTTTTATTGACTCTTTCCCTCTTATAGGTTCATTTGCAACTTGATGGTTTATTGCGTTGTCGGCGTAAAGATTTGAAATTGTTTCTGTGTCAGCCCTATTAAATGCTTCTAACCACTTTTCTAAAACTTGCTTCGGTGTCATATTAATTTAAATTTTTTGGTCTAAGAGAGCCATCATGCTATTCTAACTTGTCAACCAATCGAAATATTAGGAACGACAGCTTTCATAGGAAAATATTCGTATTTATTTATTTTACCTGCTGGGTCATTTGCGATGATGTCTTTTAATTCTTGTTCATTTTCTACAGCTACAACCCCAAGTCCATAAATTTCTTTTGGGTCAATAACGGGTCCGAAAGCGTACACTTTACCTTGCTTAAGTTTTTCTGTCCAATAAGCTACATGTTGCATCATTATTGCCCTTTCACCGTCAGTCATTGTCATTGCAAAGTCAGGTCTTGAAGGGTTCAAGTAAACTGCATAAAATTGTTTTTCCATATTATCTGTTTTAATTGTTCGCGTCTGTGTCGTTACAATAACCATTAACGGAGAGGTACGTGCGACGTGCCGCCACTTGCACTAAAGCCAAAAGTAAGAAATATTTTCATTAAAAGCTTAAAGTGAAAATTTATGACTTTTGGCGGCATGATCGAAAGTACAATGTTGTGCATAGTATTGTAAAATCATATTTTATTTTTATAATAATTTTCCATATCTTCGGACCAATCTAACTTTTCTTCACCTTGAATAATTTTGTAACTCCAAGATTCAGGAGTTTTTTTATTGCAAAAAAAACCTTCTAAGTTTACTGACTCTATAAAGTTTTGTAAAATATCTTTTTCACTTAAAATATATGTAAACCTTTGGTCAAAATCTGTCGCAATTAATACTTTTGAATCTGGTGTTTCGACTCTTGGTTGAAATGGTAGTACAATTTGATTTGATATTAGTTTATCAATATTAACCATTTCTTTATAACTAAACATGTCAGGATAAACTAGCACTTCATTATAACCAAGTGACCTTATAAAAAACAACAGCTTATTTTCAATTATTTTAGGAATTTCATCAACTTCAGCAGGAAGAATATCTAATCTCTCTTTTAACAAAAGTCTCATTAGCTTATAATATTCAGTTCTTTCCACATACGAATAAGCTCTATGGAGAAATGCCAATGCCCTATCTAAACTACTAATATCTTTTATTCCTGTTAATGTTATTACGTCTTGCCATGTAAGGGGATTTTAATTGGCAACGATTTCAAATTTGTCTGGTCTTTTATTTGACTCAAAATTTAAATGCGCATTATTTTCTGTCTTAATTTTTAAAAATGGATGCAAAGCAACGAAACATTCATTAAAGCCAGGATAATTTATTAAGATTGGCAAATCTCTATGTTTTCCTGAATGCAAACTTTGTAAAACTTCTTCTGATAATTTCGGTGTATTATGTATCATCATCTATTATTATTACGCACAACGGTTTGCAGCTACATGAAGTTGGCGATTACAGAGACGAAAACTGTCTGCCACCACTAAACTTGAAACGTAGCACAATGCTTCATAAAACCATTGAAACGTCAATACCTTGTTGGTTTTGTTAGCGGTTCGTGCTTCTCTCGCCATGAAGGTCAGTCGGTCTATGTTTGAAGTCATGTTTATTAGAAGTTCTTTCTTAATTGTCATTTGTCAGGTTGCAAAGGGGCTCCAACAACTTTCATGTCATGGTCTGCAAAAACCTTTGCAATTTCTTCTTTTGTTGGCGGAGATGTCCATTTATCTGTAACCTTAAAAAATGCTTCCATCTTTCCTGCTGGTAAATAAGAAACTATCATCTTTCCTTTTTCTGTCAATTGTAAGAACGCATGTTGCACATTTCTTGGAAGGAAAATTGTGTCGCCTGATTTCATTTGATATTTGTCGTCACCAACCTTAAACAGGTATTCTCCTTCAACGACATAAAACCATTCGTCTTGGAAAGGATGAATATGTAATGGAGGTCCTCCGTTTGGAGTAAGTCCGGTTTGCTCAAATACAGCTAAATCATTTTCAGTATCAGTCCCGGAAATTTTGATGTCTAAAGTGTTTAATGTTACACCTTTCATTTTATAGTGTTCGCCAAATCTAGCTTCACCTGCCTTTACTTTAAAGCCCTTTTCAGTTCTCATAAGAAAGGTAGTTTTAATTTTGGTTAATATGCTCAATGGAAATAGTGCAAGTGCGGATAATATAAATGTTCCTCGTTTCATTTTATTGTTGTTGAGTTACCTGTTTGATTCATGTAGCCTGTTTCAAGTTTGCAGTGTCGCCATTGCATGAGCGTTAGCGGATTTGGCATAGACGACGCACCTCCAAACCTTAACAGCCAAAAGTAGGAAATTAATTTTTCATTATCTGAAAAAATTAAAAGAGAATGATTTTTGATACCTGCCGGTGTAGAGTCTAAGCCATGTTAGTGGCCATTTTCTTGACTAGCTAATCCAGGTTTGACGTTTGTATATAATTCTCCATCTGTCATTTTGTTTTCGCATGACATATCTATCACCATGACCACATAAACTTCCGCAATAAAAATCAATGTCGAAAATCATCATTTTACTATTTCTAGAGATGAGAGGATTTGAGAACTTTAAATATGAATCAATATTGTAGTGTTGTTTTAATATTTTAAATCCTTCATCACTAGAATATATTCTAAATATTGAATCGATGGATGCTTGTTTAATGGTTGTTTTATTAATTCTTGATGGATTTAAAGTGAAATTATCTAAGTGTTCAATTTGATCATAAAAATAATGTATGTCAATTGTATCAATAAGATTCATTTTATTTAATAATTTAAGACATAGTTTTGAAATATAAACTCTACCAGGGGGTGGAGGTGCAGGCGGTAATGGTGGAGGCTCTAACAATTGTTGGGTATCTTGAGATAAATCTGATTCGTCATTAGGATATTTTTTTACTTCTTCTAATTCACATAGAATCGCGACGTCAGAATCATAATATTTAATTCTTACAAAATCATCAATTATTTCGTAGTAAGCATTGTATTTGTAAGTGTCTTGTTTATGACAAGCAAAAGTTATTGAAACAAATATTAATAGAATTAAAAAGAATTTCATTTAGTTTGTAATTAATGGACACTAACGTTTAGGCATAGACGCTGCACCGCCAATCATTGGCAGCCAAAACTAAAAAATTAATTTGTCATTTCTGGAAAAAATTATAAATGAACGATTTTAGTTGCTTGGCGGTGTAGAGGCTATGCAGTGATGGCAGCAGGTTTCCCTTTGTTAAATCATAGTAAGAATTATTTTCTGATATATGTATGCAAGTAGCCATCATCCCAACAATTTTCATTTAATTCTAGTTTATTTCCTATTATTGCAACAGCCAGTTCACAAGCTTGCTCGAACATGATATAATAATTTGTGTTACGAAAAGTATCCGGCCTAATCACAAAGCTATATCTTGATTCGAAAATTAAGGAATCGTTTTCATACTCTCTATAATTTAAATTATCAATTATTAATTTTTTTGTTTTCTTTTCTGTTTCTGGAGTAAGTGTCCTTCCTCCAATCCCGCCGATTGACTCAACCCAATTCCATGTTCCATTTAATTGATTACATATATTACAATCATCATTTTTTTGGCAGGATATTACAAGAAATAAAATTAATAGTATGCCCAATAATTTACACATTTTATTTATAGAGTTAGTTTTAAAATTTAAGGTTTTCTATTGTGCTTAAACAAATCTAATCAAATGATATTGTATGAATGAAAAATAATTTTGGCTTGCCGCCAACGGCCCGCCGCTAAAATCTGCCAAGGAATAAAGGTACTTCGCTTGGGTTTAGAATCCAATAGCTGAAGATAGAAAAGATGATTGAAAAGCTAGAAAGCCCTGCATGCTTTTAGCGGCAATTAGGTGCCGCCCTGTTTCAGGCACATTATCTTAATGGTTTCATATTTAATTTTGAGATTTCCACCTGTCTAATCGCTTCATACCTCTTGTAAATAACCAAGAAAAAAATCTTGAATGCCCGCCCTCCATCATTTTGTGTTTGCAATATTCCTGAAATTCTAAAACATTACTGCCTTTCACATCTGTCCAAAATAAAAAAAAATGGACATTGTCGTTTTATCCCTAACTTAGGGTTGCACAAAAACAAAAAC
>JBGAVH010000038.1:0-31184 GCA_044228225.1 Saprospiraceae bacterium
GAAACTTTGTGATAAAAGTCTAAATAGAGAGTCACCTTTACGATTATTTGATAGCGTAGAAATGACGCACTGAAACTCTTGTGTGATTGATTTGATCACAGCACCCACTTGATTATTTGATAGCGTAGAAATGACGCACTGAAACAAAAGACAAAAATGCTAATTCGGAAAGCTGTCTTGATTATTTGATAGCGTAGAAATGACAAGAACGAACGATTCTCTCTCCTGCATTTGAGGAGAGAGATATCATGCGACAGCATGATAAGTGAGACTTGTCCGACTTTTTTTGGCTGAGAAGTGCGTTAGTACCATGTAGTAAGGTGTAATGGGAACAGAATTTTTTTGATAGCGTTAGAATGATCTCGTTTCGGAAATACCTAAACGAGACAGGCGCATTGAATCAAAGTGATCATGATGAAAAACTTTATTTTTCCCTTTATTTTATTGCTTACGAATGACATATACGAACGACTCGAGCAATTCTAAAATTACATTTATAAGTCATGTATTGCTGTTCAATAATTAAACTCGACTGAATTATTTAGTTAATTCCATACTATGAAATATATTAGATAAAAGAATTGTAGTAATTCCAAAAAAGTAAGTTAATTACAAATGTAAAAATAATATAATTCAATTGACAATTCATTCCAAACCTTCATTATAATTGTTTGACAATTACACCTTTGGAAAAATTGCTGGACAAATCTTTTAGAAAAGTAACTATTATTGTACATATTTATGAGGATTAGATAATGTAATGACCGTAAATCAAACAAAGTTCTAAAATGCTATTTATGGATTACGCCATTATTGAACTTAAGACACATATAACAAAAGTTATACTGATAGTAATTAATATTTGAATAATTTTACAACTATTATTAAATGAAATATATGTGATTCGATTATCTTTGTTATGCTTTAGCAGTATTTAAATACAATGATCAAAATTAGTTAAGAATTAATCTTAAACAAGAAATATACTTAATACAAATAAAAAATGAACATTTTAATAATAAATTTTAAAATTAAAATAAATAAATATGGAAATGAAAATAATTGACATTCATTGTCACATGTTTAACCTAAAGTATTTGCCAGTTGCTGGAATTTTAGTAAGATATGGTAATGGATTAATCACTCATAAAATGGCTATGGGAATTGAATGGTTATTACTTAAAAACACCAAACAATCCTTTCCTTTAGATGCAGATTCATTAGATATTTATAATCAATCCGGGCAACAAAAAGAATCGACTTATCATTTTCTTGGAAAAGAAAAAATGCATTTTACTATTCAAGATATTCCAGACTTTGATTCTCAAAAAATAGTTCAATCCATAACGCAAATGACTCAAGTCGATGATCTTTTGAATGGTGACCTAAAAGTGGCTTTGGATGAATTTGAAAAACTAAACGAAAAAGAATTAGGAAATTATTATAAAAATAATTTTGCTACAGAAAAGGATATGCTATCCTATAGATTGGGACTTTTAAACAAAATGTTACATTGGATTATTGATAAGGTAAATTCATTAGAAAATTATTTAAGATGGTTTGTTTTTATGACGAATAGCGAAGAAGTTATCTACAATTATATTAACAATAAAGACGAAAAAATTGTTCTAAAGTTTGTACACTTAATGATGGATGTAGATCACTTCTTTAATGAAAATGCACATACGCTCGTTTATGAATCATATTTTAATTTTGCAAATAGGCAAGTTGATAATATGCATCAACTTATGAAAAAACATGATAATCTTATTGGTTTTGTTGCCTTTAATCCAGCTAGAACTGATACAATGGACATAATTAAGAAAGCAATGAGTGAGTATAAATTCATTGGAGTAAAATTTTACCCTCCCTTAGGCTACAAACCTGATGTTGATGAAGTTTATTCAACTGAAATTGAATCTCTTTTTACTTATTGCGCTGCTAATAAAATTCCCGTTTTTACTCATTGCAATAATAAGGGTTTCGAAGCATGGCCTAAACCTATCTATTCTGGATATAAATCTAATCCTAAATTCTGGGAACAGACATTAATTAAGCACCCAAATTTAATTTTATGCTTAGGACATGCTGGTGGCACTCAAGGATGGTTTTCTGAAAATAAAAGTGGTGACGAAACCGATCCAAACAAAATCTTCGCTAAATATATATTAGATAATTCTGAAAACCAATCCAAGGATTGGAATCATTCCTATGCGGCACTAGTATTTAAGCTTTGTGTCATCTGTGAGAATGTTTACTGTGATGCTTCATATTTAGATGAAATGATTGATACAAATGGAGGAATTGATGAAACGAAAAAAGAAATTTTTATTACCCGTTTGTCAAAGTTATTCAAAGAGCAACCAAAATTTGCAAAGAGAATAATGTACGGCAGCGATTGGCATATGTTATTCCAGGAAGGGAAAAATGCAGTCTATCTCCAAACATATATTGATTTATTCAATGACGATAGATTACTAAAATATAGTGATGATTTCTTTTTTAACAATGCTTTAAATTACCTTAATCTAAAAAACTCGATTGATACTGATCAATCTGTTTAAATTGATAAGAAAACATTTTTATAACAATAAAATTTAAATTCTATGTCAGAAAAAATAGAACATTTAATAGTACTTATGCTTGAAAATAGATCTTTCGATAATATGCTTGGATTTCTTAAACATCCAAATAAAAAATTCGAAGGCCTTTCTGGTAAAGAATCAAATATAATCAAACTAGGAGAACCACCTATTTTTGTATCCGATGATTCTGATCATACTATAAATCCTGATCCGGCCCATGATCATGAATCAGTCATGCAACAAATTACAGGGATTGTAGGTTTACCTAAAAAACCATATATTATTAATAATTCTGGATTTGCAGCAAATCATGAATTGAAATCAGCGAAAAAATTTCCACCAGGAAATGGGGCAAAAGTTATGAAATGTCATAAAATGGAAAATGTTCCTGTACTTTCAAAATTAGCGCTTGAATTTGCTGTTTGTGACCATTGGTTTTCATCTGTTCCAGGTCAAACTTGGCCAAATCGTTTTTTTGCTTTAACAGGTCAATCAAAAGGCCAAGTAAACATTAGAATAGGATTAAATTTAAGACGAACCATTTTTGAAGACCTTGAAGAAAATGCAAAATCGTGGTCCATTTACCATGATGATATAGCTTTAACATTTGATTTTCCAAAATTACTTACATTAAAAAGAAGAAAGAATTTTAAATCTATGCAAGAGTTCCACAATGATGTAATAAATGATCAATTACCAAATTTCTCATTTATAGAACCAAACTATTTTGGAAATGATTCAAATAGTCAACATCCAAGTGAAAATGAAGAAGGTAATTGCAATTTTATTTCTGGCGAAAACCTGATTCAAGAAATATACTCTTCGTTGTATTCTAACTACAAAGTATTCAAAAAAACACTTTTTGTTATTACCTATGATGAGCATGGAGGACTATATGACCATGTTCCTCCGCCAGTTGATGATAAATACAAAGTGGATCCAAAGGATTATTATAACACAAGAAATTATAAATTTGACTTCAGTGTGCTTGGCGCAAGAGTTCCTACTGTCCTTATTTCACCGTTTATTCCTAAAAATACGCTTGATCAAGTGATTTATGATCACTCATCAATAGTAGCAACATGCAGAGCACTTTTTGCTCCTGACACTAAACCATTTAGTAATAGAGAAATGCACGCTAATAAGTTCATTAATGCTCTTTCATTAACTGAACCAAGATCTAAAGAAGATCTTCCAAAAGTAAATAGAAATATGGAAATATGCAAAAAGCAAATTCCACTAACTGATAAGAGCATAAACCAAATGGATGAATTTCAATTGAGCATATTAAAAGTGGGTCAAAATTTGGATAAATATATGAGGAGGGAAAATTTAAAAAAATCTGGATTTAATTATATTGCAGGGGATCAAGTCAATCTGAGCCCATTAAGAAACGAAATTACCACTATCCAAGATGCTGATAACTTTCAAAAGGATGTTGTTCGCTCGTTTCGGGAATTTTGCGATAAAAAATAATGTTTTGGGAATAAAGCAATTGCATTCATTTCCTCACTTATAGTTAAGTAAGTTATCTTGGTAAACTTGATACCTACTTGATAGGTAGTTAATAGGGAGCTCATGGGAGTCTATATTAATTCTTATAAGTTTAGTCTAATTAATGTGCAAAGATACAAGTGCATTCGATCTTATATGATCACTGAAACCAAAGGCAGAAGAATCTGGAAATCGAACTTTCATACAAGTGCATTCGATCTTATATGATCACTATGAACGAAGTGAAGGCGAAGCCCATCGCATGACAATGCGATGACGAAGTGAAGTGCGTTAGCACCATGTTAAAAGTTTATAAGATTGAAGATTTATTCAGTACATGCGCTAACGCGTTCTCCGCCAATAGAATAATTGTCAGACAAGCTTCACTTGGAGTACTGTCGTACTCCACTCCTTCGGAGATCGTTCATTCATGATCTTTAATGATCACTATGAACGTAGTGCAGGCGAAGCCCTTCGCATGTCAATGCGATGACGAAGTGAAGTGCGTTAGCACCATGTTAGAAATCAAAAAAGTAGTACATGCGCTAACGCGTTCTCCGCCAATCGAATAATTGTCGGACAAAATTCACTTGGAGTACTGTCGTACACCACTCCTTCGGGGATCGTTCATTCATGATCTTATATGATCATTGCATCTTCCTTGTGATAAGAAAATTGAAAGGTGTGCTGATATTAATTCAACAATTGTGTAATCTAGAGCAATTTGACTAATTAAATCATTAGAGTATTGATATACCAACAATTATGGGTGTTGATTAAGGCTAAAATTTTTGTATGCAATAAATTAAATCAAATTCTACAAGACATCACTCCCGTTAATTAAATCCCCAATTCTATATCAAAAATTAGTAAAACCTATTATCTTTGGATTCAATAAAAGATAGAAACAGCCATAGATTAAAAGTAGTAAAGCTTGGTGTTAGTAGCAATTCAAACAAATCCAAAAATAAATCTACCTAATGAAAATAACAGCTATTGAACTAAAGAACATTAGAGGCTTTAAGTACCTACCTAAAACAGAATTTTCGAAACGTATTAATGTATTCATAGGCGCAAATAATTCTGGCAAATCAACAATCTTGAATTCGATTTTTTCACTTCAAAAACAACCTGCATTTGTCGTATCTGATATAACAATTGGGGAAGATTTTGGTGAAGTTAAATTATACTTCGAAGGAGACTACATTGATTTTAATGCAGGTCAGCCATTTTATAGTTATGTTTATAATCTAACAAGTCAAGACCGAAAAATTTTAAATGAATTCGGAGGTACTATACATACAATTCCACCTATTTCAAATACAGAACCGAACAATTTAATTTACCCCTATTTATCTAAACGTAAAGCTGTAAATTTTAATGATACTATCAATGAGAAGAATACCAATGCAGTTTCTGGCAATTTTGAAAATCTATATTCCAAAATTGACCGATTAATAACACCACAATATAAATCTGGAAACTCTCAATATATTAATGCTTGTAGGAGCATTTTAGGATTTGAAATTTCAACGTTAGCAAGTGGCAATGGCAAACAAGGTGTGTATTTTGTGCACAACCAAGAACACATTCCTTTAATATCAATGGGAGAAGACGTAACAAATATTATCGGTCTGATAACCGATTTATGTGTTGCTGAAAACAAAGTATTTATAATTGAAGAACCAGAAAACGATATACATCCAACAGCTCTAAAAGCACTTTTGAATTTTATCATTGAAAAATCAGATTCCAATCAATTTTTTGTATCAACACATTCAAACATAGTAATGAAATACTTAGGTGGTAGTTTAGATTCAAAAATATTCAGTATTAATTCAGAACTAACGGACCCCCATAGGCCCAATTTATTTATTTCCAATTTAACGGAGGTGCCAAACAATGTTGAAGATAGAAGGGTAGTTTTAGAGAGTTTAGGTTACGAATTCAATGACTTTGGATTTTGGACAGCTTGGTTATTCTTGGAAGAATCTTCTGCTGAGGTATTGATTCGAGAATGGTTTATAAAATGGTATACACCTAAATTATTGAATAAATTAAGGACATTCTCATCGAATTCGTTATCTCAAATAATTCCAAAATTTGATGACTTTAATAGATTATTTGTGTTTTTGCATTTGGAGCCAGCTTATAAAAACAAGGTTTGGGTTATTATAGATGGTGGATTAGAAGAAAGTAAAATTATCGATACACTAAAAACCGCTTATTCAACAAATGGCTGGAATGAAGATAATTTTTCCCAGTTTTCGGAACATGATTTTGAGAAGTATTATCCACAACGATTTGAAAATAAAGTAAATACTGTTTTGGCAGAAACTAATAAACAAGCACAGAGGGAAGCAAAAAAAGCACTTCTAGTAGAAATAAAACAATGGATTCAGGATAACGAGAATATTGCAAAGGCAGAATTTAAAATATCAGCAGGACCTGTGATAAATAAACTTAAAGAAATAGAAAAACAAATTTAATTTCACCACACATGACAAAAAGACTTTGTGTTTTAATTTTCTGTTAGATTCAAGAAATTGTCAGTCTTTGTTAAACTTTACTCCCTTTCTATTTTTAATTTAGAAAGTTTTTGGAGTTTCTTAAAATAATTTTCCCACAATATAGGTTTATCTGAAGATTGATTAACAGGATTAGTTCCGTCATTATACAAAAATATTTTATCTATTTCTCCATTGTCATTTCGTTGAATTGAACCAGCATCGTCCTCATTGACTAATTCTAATAAAAGCTTTTCTGTTATGCCTTGATATTTTGTATAAACAGGCAAGTCTAGATAACTTTGCCCTGGCACACCTTTGTCGCTGCTTTCATTATAGCCAATAGGTCTATACTCTCTATTAAATGCCATCCATTCACCATTTGCATTTTTTGCAAATCCGTATGGTAGGTTTATTCTGAAAAAATTGTTTAACATAATATTTATAATTTGAATTTTATGAAGTTTAGTATAAAGGTATAAAATGTATTATTAAAAAAATGTTTTTGTTTGTTAAGAATTATATATTCACAATTTTTAATTAAAGACGTGTTTGTTGATATTTTGTAATGAAAGAAATAATTTATAATTATGAGGACCATTTCAAAAATATAAGAAGTAGATGATAACTGCTTTTAAAACAGTTTTTACTTACTTCACCTAGGTGTATCCTAAAAATCATTATTTCTACATTGGTTTTGAATCTATTTCGTTTTTTTAGTTGAAGCGTTCCTGAGGAATCGTTTTAATTCTTCAAGAGTGATTGCATTACCATTCATTTTTTCAAAATTATCAATGTAATGTTTCAAATTATTATCTGATTCATTAAATAAATTAAGCATTATTGAAGGGTCCTTATTAGGGGTGTCAATGTTTTTGGTTCCTATAGACATACTTCTATTGTAATTTTCATTGGTAATTATTGCAAAAGGTGCCAAATTCATAGCATCACCATGTCCTTTGCTATTTTCAAATAGCAAAAATCGAAGTACATAATTTTCCTTTTTCTTAATTTTTTTTTCTTTTAATACCTCAATTTTAAATAGCTCAAAATTTTTAATAATTTTGTTTAATTGCTTTTTTAAATCCAGACTATTATTGTCTCCGGTTTTTAAAACAGTTTTGTTAATAAGTAAAACCCTTTTAATTATTGCCCCAGCTTTTAATGCATTTAAGTTAGAAGTCAGAAAATCTTCTGTACCAATATTTTCATCATTCCAAAAATGAACAGTAGTCAAAGTCCTATAAATATCTTTATTAGAAAGTTCATTTAAAATGCTACCAAAGACATAACGCAGATAACTGTATTTATCTTTGGCAGGTATTTCAAGTTTATCATTCAATATACCTTTTAGCTTTTTTAATTCAGAAGAAAGTCTCCAATTAACAAAATTTAATTCATAAATACAATCTCGTTTAGTTATGGTATCAACTCGAGTCTGTATCTCATGAATATTATTAAAAATTTTACCTGTTAACTCTATACTTTTCTTCTTCTTATCTCCTACAATTTCAATAATATATTCCCTAATTTTAGATTTCAGGATTTCCTTCCATTTAAGCGATTTTTTATTGTAAATGATGAATCTCAAATGTTTAATGTCAAAAGGTATAATTTCTTCAGAGTCCCCTGTTACCAGTATTATTGGTTTATGAAGTGACATAGCTATACCTAATTCGTAACACACATTTGGATTATTTCCTGTCATATCAGCAATAATTAGAAGAGAGTTTGTTATACTCTTAAATATATCTTCTATTATAGGTCTTGTTCCTAGAAGTTTATCAGCTCTAACACATTCCAATTTGCATTCTTCAATTATTGGCTTATAAATTTCTGAATAAATTCTTTTCATATTGCCCTGAAATGGCATTATAACAAAACATTTATTGTGAACTTTATTTGTCATATATTTTTGTTGGTTAATTTTGATTTTATTTTAACATTATAGGGCTTAACTATCTAAGATATTGGTGGTATCTTTTGGCTCACTAATTCATGAATAATACTTAATAAATAGATTTTTTTAAAGGTTTATTTTTAATTGTTTTGTTTGTTAAATTGTACAAATGCTTAAATCTATTAATCTTTCAAGTTTTTGAGTCATCTCGTTTTATACAATATAAACTACACCATGCCTGTCTATACGAACAATGTCTTTTGGATTCACTTTTGAAAGCCCGCAAACTATTCCAAATATTTGTTGTGCTGTTCGTTGGGCAATCATCATATCTCTACCTTCGAACAATCGATATTTAGTCTTGTAAATATCGTTATAATTTAATAATCCAATAATAAATTCTAAGTTTTTATTATTGTTTATATGCTGACTGATTGCTCATCTTATTTGCATGAAATTGGCTAAGGCTCACTAAATCTCTAGGTTATTTGGTAGGTCAGTTTGCCTTGGATATTGTAATCATTGACCTTTTAAAAATCCCTTTTTTTCCAAATTAAGGTGGGTCACTTTACTCCGGATTTGGTGGGTCAATATGCTCCGGATTATGCACATTTACAAGTCTAGAATTTGTAGTAAAGTTTCTTTTCATATTTCAAAAATTATCTAGGCCCAATAAAGCGGTCTCCATTAAAATGTATCATATGGTCAGGTACTTCCATTAGCCAAACCTCAGTTTCCCAAGCAATGCTATTTGAATGTTTTTTAAATTCTGACATATCTGGAAATGCAGTTACATAAACCTTTCCAACTTTACAATTCTTCAAAAATTCTTCAAGTTCTAAAAGTCGTTTAGGAGAAACAGGTCCATGAGAAGTAACGGCTTCAATTAAAAACAACCAATTCCTTTGTTGGTCAAAGATTACAACGTCAGGCAGTTTACTGTGTTGGTCAATGGGTATGCCCAGATCTTTAAGTCCCTTCGTATCAATGAACAAGTCCTTTTTGGCTGTGTCGCCCAAATAAAGTAGTGTTCCGCCATTTGCAAACCGTGTCGCAAATTGTTCAACAATAGCAGCTTGAACTTCATTGTGTTTTCCAGCAGAAAGTTTTAGTATTTCACCGTTTTGAAGTACTACTGGAATTTGAATTAATTCTCGATCCTTCAAATAAACTTCTGAAAGTTTACCAACTTTATCTATAAAATTTTTCAAAGCCTTCTTCCAATTTCTTGTTTTGTATGTTTTTACAACATCTAAAACTTCGTATGTCAAAGCATAATGAGCTCTTGGACTATTGACGGGAAGACTTGGATTGTCCGGATTATAGTCAACAACTCTTGCTTGAACGAATTGGTGAAGCACTTGTCTTCTAAATGTTTCTCTAGTATTTGGAGCGTAGGATTTACCGTAGTTTTCATTTACAAAATTCATTATACCCTTAGTAACGCCTAAACTTTGGCGTGTTGCTTTTTTCCATTTATCGTTTTCCTTAATGTTGCAAACTGCTAAAAATGTCAATGCCGCCATTTCGTTGTATTGTGCTGACGGCAGTCCTAACGCTTTTAATATCTCTTGTGCTTCCTCTATTTTACTCATTTCAGTTTATTATTACTTCAAACTCAAAAAGTTCGTTCACAATGCCGTTTACATTGTTCATTGAATAGTCATTGGTTAATATGATTTTATTTCCTATTTCTTTTATAAGGTTTAGTGGTGGAAATCTCATTTCCCTTAATTCTGATGCACTTACATTTACATTCCCATTAAAGATTTGAAAGTAATTGTCAAACAATTCGCTGTTGAGTAGGGCACAAAGTCCAACAATTTCGTCTCTATCCAGATGCCCACCTTTTCTATAAATGTAGTTTACCTTATTTTCAACTCCGATGTAATTTGCTCTAGTATAGTTGCAGAAATAAGGGGCTGCAATTAATCTGCTCTTGTCGTCTTTGGTGCTAAATCGTCTTAAAAGAATATAGTTTTTGTTGGGAATCAACAATGATTTTGAACCGGTTTCTATTCTAATGAATTGCCCTTTTTCTTTGAGTTGTTTTGGCCATTCCAAAAGCATTTTGTTCACGTTGTGGAGCCAAAATAAAGGTGCTAAAAACACTGTCCCGTTTTCGAAATTATTTTGAATAAAATTTAACGCACGGAATGCAACTACAGGACCTGTTGAAATTTTTATATTGAAATCTGTCAAAATATTTGGCCATGTAGAAATCAAATTCAAAATACTTTCTTCTTTATCGCTTGTCGGCAAATGCAAAATTTTATCCTTTGAATTTAAATCAATGAGTTCCGAAGAATGGAAGTATTTAATTGTTGGTTCAAAAATGTCTTTAATACCTGTACTTGAAGAAACAAGGACTTTTTTATTCGGATTTAACTTTTCTCTGATAGCCTTTATTACAACTGTTTCTTGTAATACACTGTCACGGTTAAAAGTATCTTTGCGTGAATTGAATAAATGTATCATTCCAATCTGAACTGTATTAAAGAACTGTTCTCTAAATGCTTTGAAGTAATTTCCGGATGCAAAACTTCTTGGTGTGATAAAAATGAGTTCACCTTTTTCTGAAAGAAGTTTAGCAGAAATTCCCATAAATATTGAATAGATATTAGGTTGCCCACTGACTAATTCTTGTGATGCAATTGCTCTTTTATCATCTTTAGAAAGTTTGAAATAGGGCGGGTTTGAAATTATGATATCGAAATCTTCATCCACTCTCTTTGTTTCTTCAAACAAGCTTGGAAGCTTATTATCTCTAAGAACAGACGCATTGTCTAGAATAAAATCTGATGTGTGAAGCGCAAAAATGAGTTGAATTCCTTTATTTAAAAGCCATTCTTTAAGATAATTAATTGCTTTTTGTGAATATGGAATTAACTCAGTGTCAGTCTCGTAAGCAACTAAGTCAATTAATTTAACTTCGTTCGGTTTACCAACAATATGCTCAATCAAAGCACATGATAAAATTGCTGTTCCACAACCTGGATCTAAGATTCGGATTCTTGTTTTTGTTAGGTTACAGAAGGAAGCCAAAAGTCGAGCAATTGAGGTTGGAGTAAAAAACTGTCCATTGACTTTCTTGTGTTTTGTTGTCACCTGCTGGGTATAATAAATACCTAACCTGTCTGCAAAGTCACTTGGCAGTTCTTGGTAATATGGTTCGATATTTATGATTTTACTCACTTCGCAATGTTTTTATATATGCCACTTTTTCTTCTGCGACTTTCAGAATATTCAAATCGGCTTCTTCATCCAGTATTTTATAAGCAATTTGGTCACTCAAAAATTCCTCTAATAGTTCTTTCTCGTTAACATTAAAAAAGTCAGCAATATTTTTGATTAAATGTTTTGTTGGTTGCCTTTGGTTACGTTCAATTTTAGCTAAAAGTGAAGGGTCAATTTCAATATTTGAAGCAACTTCTCTCAAAGTCATACCAGCTGTTTCTCTCAGTTGCCTGAGTTGTTCTCCAAAAGTTATATATTTTTTTATAGTTGTCATTTAGGACAATATTTGTCCAAAGATAAGAACTCTTTTGAAATGGACATAATAAGTCCACGAAAAGTTTTACACAGCCAAGAGATGTTTATTCCTTGTCTTAAAAAAAAATTTAGTTTTGCAGAACGATGTTGGACATGTATCATATTATACAGCCTATTTTAAAAAGGTAAACTATTAAAAATATACGGTGGAATTTAACTCGACGATTGATCTTTTAATTGGTCATAATGTGAGTATTATTCAGAATTCAACCCACTAAATTCCAATTCAATCCAAATTCCAATGTTCTAAATCCTCCATGGGTAGTTTAAGAAATTCAGCGATTTCTCGCTTGGTGATGGGTTCGTATTTGGACTTGTTGTATTGGCAGCGGGCATTGGAAATGATTCGTTGGCAATAGCGCAGGCCTCTGCCGGTGAGTTCCGATAGATCTTTCGGGTATACTACTATCCTTGAAATTTTTTTCATAATATTTGGCATTCATGTTTAGTGTTATTTTAATGATATATGAATATCAATGTGTCAAATGTTGTTTTTATTTGACTAAAACTATAAATAATTTATAAAAAATATTCTCAATCTATATAAAACGAAAAAACAGCTAAATTATTTAATGAAATTGTTAGAAAAAAAGTAGAAGAATAGGATTTTAACATAATTGCTACTTCTTATTTTACCCAAATTTAGAATACGGATAAAGATTAATTAACTTGATTGACATTCTTCTAAATTATTATTTTTCGTTATAATTATCACCTTTTTGTTCTTTTTTCATGAAAAAAAAGAACCAAAAATTCTAGCCTGCCTGACTAGCCACGCAGGCAGGGCTGTAATGTCTAAGCCTAAAATGATTCCATAAAACCTAAATTCAAAAAACTCGCCATTGGCCCAGTTTCTTTTGCTTGGCTTTACACTTGCCCAGCTCGCATTATTGTTTTTTTTTATAGCATTTTGTTGGGCTCATACAGTTTTGAATTTTTAACGGTTTTATTCCATCATTTTTTAACGGCTTAGCCATTAAGGCCGTTCAAATTTCTCTGACTATTTATATATTCAAGTATTACTTTAATTTAGAAAACATTTTAAATAAATGGCTGTATATAATTGATCAAAGTTACGAGTTCATGTTTTTGACTGTTTATTTTTATGATTTTGGAAATTATTTTGAAGTTAAATAGTTGAAATAATTAAGTACAACTCACAAGCAAGTATCTACGGTCGCTCTACCCTCTAGGTACGGCCGAGGTACTAAGCCTCAATTAATTTCCAATCTTTTTGAAAAATAATTATAGTTTGGATTTGGAGTAAGTGAATAATTCTATGTGTCCAAAAACGACTCAATAGTATTAGTACGAATAGTTTGTATTAGAACGTCTGAAGTGACAGACCCTAACATATTTGGATACTTTCATTCGTTTTAGTACTGACAGCAAAATATTTTTGATGCTAGCCAAAAATGTTTGTGATATTTTTTTTAACACTTTAATTTTTTTATTATGGGACGCCAAAGCAGTCTGATTAAGATCACTGGAACACTAGATGATCTAAGTTTTTACAAAACCAAAGACGGACATATGGTCCGAATGAAAGGGGGAGTCAGTGGGACTCGAATTAAAAATGATCCTGCATTCGCTAGAACTCGCGAAAACATGCAAGAGTTTGCAGAAATGAATCAAGCTGGTAAATGGATTCGTACTTCATTAAGAAGCATTTCAAGCAATGGTTCTGATGGTAGAGCAGTGAGCCGATTGGTGAAGCAACTGGCTCAAGTATTGAAGACAGATACCACTAATCTTCGCGGATTTAGAAAAGTAGGTGTTGGTTTATCAACCGTTGAGGGCAAGGCAATTTTGAATGGATTTAATTTTAATAATGAATCCGTCTTAAGTCAAGTGCTTAAATCCAACTATCAGGTTGATACTGCCACTGGCAATGTGAGTATTTCTGATTTTATTCCACAACAAGATTTGGAATTTCCTACAGCTGCTACTCATTGCAGTATTGAAAGTGGTTGGTCGGAAATTGATTTTGCAACTGGAGCGATTAATTCATCCATCAGTCCTACAGTATCATTTCTCTTGGATCTTACCACAAGTAATGTTGTGTTATCTCCAGCACAACCACCGACAGGTACAGGTATCTTGTTCATCGCGTTAAAAGTGAGCTTCCTTCAGAAGATCAATGGTCAGTTGTATCCATTGAATAACGGTTCACTGAATGCTATTGAATTAGTATCCGTAAGCTAAAGTGGAATTGCCATGAATCGGATAATGAACTGGCAATTGGTTCGTACTTATTTTCCGAATGGCACCAACGGAACTCTGTGGTGTGGCAGTCAATTGATCTGTCATACCATAGAACTTCCTTGGTTCAATAATGCAAAAAATGTCTCTTGCATTCCTGAAGGAAAGTATGAACTCAGTAAATTTTACAGCATAAAATTCGGATCGGTAATTCAAGTATTGAATGTGCAGGATCGGGATGCCATCCTGATTCATCCTGCTAATGATGCATCAAAAGAATTGCGCGGATGCATCGCACCAGTTATGGTTCACACCGGAATCGGTAGGGGACTCTCCTCGAATACTGCACTACAACAAATGCTTCGCATGGCCAATCTGAGTTTAGAACGTCAAGGGAAATTATTTTTATTCATTAACACTAAACATGATCATTATGGAAACAAATCAGAATCAGGAAGTTCGTCCACTAAACCTATTGGACAGACTTCAAGCTCCGACACCGAGCTTTTTCAAAAAGCTTCGTAATGCAGGTCTCATCTTAGCCGCAATAGCTGGTGGAATATTAACTGCACCGATAAGCTTACCTTCAGTAGTCATCACCGCAGCTGGGTACATCATGGTAGCTTCCGGAGTCCTCAGTGCAGTGAGCCAGGTGACAGTAGAATCTGAAGCCTGATCGGTTTATGAGATTCGATCAAAGTCTTCTGGCAATGAGTTGTGGATCGATAGTAGGTATATATACCAGTTTCGACTTAGATGATATGCTCAAGACCATCATCATGTCTACTTTGAGTGCGATCGCATCTTATCTGGCAACCACTTGGATTAAGCGAATGACAAAAAAGAAGGATCAATAATATCCTATAGCAAACAAATTATGCTTAATTCCAATTGATTCCATTGAGTGTCGTATCGTTTATCCCACAACTATTTTTGGATTATTAGTAACACGAATTATTTTCTTTCATAAGAATGTAATTCATTGAGTTCACCCGACCCTGAATGTCGAAAGGCGTTCGGGGTTTTTTGATATTTCAAAACTATAAATTGTTGAAGACTCTGAATTGTGTTCTTTGAAATGTCTAACAAGAGTAAAAAAGTATTTAAATTGTTAAAGTTTTTCCTATAGCTGATTTGGTTGAATAATGTTTTATTAACTGGTTTAATTCGTCTATGTATTTAACAATTGTGCTTTAACTTTTAATGAATTTTACCCAATATATCTGTCCATTTTTGTTAAATAGTTTGATCAAATATATCCCAATATGGTAGTCACTTACATTAATAATTCCATTTTTTGGAACAGTATTTTTATCTAGTATTACTCCTGAAGTATTATATATTTCATAGCTTAATAAATTTAAAGTAGAGCTCCAATGAACATTTAATCGATCCATAGCAGGATTAGGAAATAATATAACCTCAGGATTGACTTCATTAAGATCATCAATTTTGGTAAAAGTAACATCTAGTGGATAAGAAAATCGATCACATCCAATATTCATACATCCCATACTATCCAATTTTAATATATATGCGTGTTCTTTATCCATTTTAGTATTATTATCTGTATAACGATAGACACCTACAATTATAATTCCTCCATCTGTAAGTTCAGTCATGTAATCAAAAGAAAAACTTAAAAAAGTAATATTGTCTTTTAAAAATGGGGCTGGGGGAAGATATGCTCTTTGCCATTTAAGCTTACCATCTGGACCCAGTCTAATTAATCTAAATCCATCTCCTCTTTCTTTATATAAAACATGATCTCTTGTGTAACTTAAATGAAAAATATCTCCAGATATACCGGTTCTATAATCACCAACTCGACTATCTTCATCAAGATAAATAGGAACAACTGTTTGCCAAATTAATTCATCATGATTGTTGTATGCCACAAATAATGGATGTGCTGTTGCCCAGTCATTTCCAGGAAAGTTAACAAATGTGTCTTTGCGCTCAATAACTACATAATCGGAATCATTTATGCCTGTAGAAAAATACTTAGTTGGAAGAAATTTACCTTTTATTGAATAACGTTTGTTGTATATAATTTCTCCATTGGAATTAAATTTAAATACATAGGGAGCTCCTTGAGGATTAGGTACGTTCTTGTCAAAATACAAAAATATTCCTGTTACAATAAATTCATCTTTACCTAATCTTACCAAACTAGCTATTTGCGTTCCAACATAAGGATGATCTTCTATTCTAAATCTTTTATCCCATATTATTTTACCATTATAATCTATCCTAGTAATGTTTATTGTATCACCAGATTGATCAAAGGATAAAATTTCGCTTTGAATAATATATCCATCGCCCATATCGACAATATTCCTAGCATTTCGAAAGAGTCCATCATCTGCTATTTTTTGGTCACTAATCACTTCCCCCAAAGAATCTAGTATAACTAATTTAGAATAATATTTTCCAGCATTGCCAAAAAGTAAAATGCCATTTTTTTTAAAAACAGAAGTATATATTTTAGGTCCAAAGCCATAGATTTCTTTTTTGAAAATTTGATTGCCTTCATTATCAAATTTGTAAAATACATTATCAAAGGCGCCATTATATGTAACACCATACACAAAGCCATCTACTGTTGTGAATAATTGACTTGATGTATTATTTTTATTAGTATCAATTAGTTTAAAAAAAGTAGATTGTGTAAATCCATGCAAATTAAAAAAAAGGAATACTAATAATATATGATGTCTCATGCTTTAATGAATTTACCTCTTGATACTATTTCATTTGAATTAGAAATCACAATTAAATAGAATCCTGGTTCAAGTTTTGATACATTAATTGTAATTATTTTTTCAATTAAATTTAACTTGCCTTCACAAACTTCTTTGCCTTCGTTATTAAATATCTTGTATGAATTGTTAATATTTTGCTCAAAGCCGTTTGCATTTATTTGTAAAGAATTTCCAACAGGGTTGTTTATTAAGGTTAAATTACCAATAAGTTTGCTATTTGTAAAAAAAATTCCACTTCTATCTTCGAGCGAATCAACAACTTCTATAATTCTATCGAAATATAATCTCATTAATGTACGAGCATATCCTGACACCCATCCTGTATCAGCTGCAATATATTCCAACATCATGCTATCTAAAGAGGTGGGATGATTGTTTATTGGGTCAATTAAACAATCCAAATGCATTTGAGCCATGTCATTATATTTTGAATATTGATCATTAAGATTTGAAATGGCATTTAGCATTGTTTTTGCTAATGAATAATTTCCAGATGTAATTTCTACTCCTGCTTTTACAAGTTCTTTATCTTCAATATTTTCTAGATTAATAAAATTTCTTAATTCATTATAATTAAAAGTAGAACTATAATTTTGCATAATTCTACCTTGAGTCACAGCTTTATAGTATTTATTGAGTTGTAAATCTGAATTAAGATGTGACCATTCTTGACTCAATGGATTCATATTTGAAAGTTGGATTTCTTGAATAGTAATTGAATCTTTGTAATGTGAATAATTAAAAAGCAATGAATTTTGATCACTTGGATATGGATCTAGAGCAGCAGGATCAATAAAATCTCCTATTATGCCTCCCCCAATACATAATGGAGGTTCAACAGAGGCACTAATTGAAGTATGATCATTTATGTGATTTGAATAACTAGTCATGCATGGATTTGGTAAATCGCAATGTGGAATTGATCTTGGGTGTGGATTATATACGGGCTCTAATAAAAAGTATAGTATTCGTGGCAATCTAACTGCTCCTTCTCTATATTCAGCTTTCCCAATATTTGATGTATTAAAATAATTATTGTTAGCAAAAGTTCTGGATCCTTGGTGGTCAATCAAATTTGATGCTTGATTGTTTATATCATTGTATGGATTGTTAAAACAATTAGATTTAAATTGTAGTCGATAGTTAATATTTGACATGTATAAGCTATTAACCGAAGTGTTACGAATTGATTTAAAATAATTATAAAATATCTCTTTCTCTCTAAAGCCAGTATTTTTTAATTCAATGCCCTTTAATGCATAGTCCACAAAGATATTATTTTTAATATTAAACTGAGCATTTCCTAATATACTAATACTACTACCTTCTGTTACAGTATCAAATCTATTTTTATCAACTTCTAAACCCAGAATTCCATTAGAATAAATGTGATGATATTTATTGCCATGAAAGTTACATTCATCAGTAATAAGGAATGGGGACATAATATTTACTAATGTACTATGCGCCTCAACTGCACGTCCTAAGCCAAAAAAATTACAATTTTTAATTTGTGGTGTAGCATCATAACCAACTATACCATTTACTTTAGTAGTTACTAATACATTTTGTGCCTCAAAATTACAATCTTCGATCAATACTTTTCTTACATCCCACATAGTAATACCAGCATAACCTGTATAGGAATTAAAACTACAATCATAAAAGTAGCTAGAATTATTTCCACGATAAGGCATAAAAGAAACCCCACGTCTATGCCCTAAAAAATCACTACTTATTGCCTGAACAATTCCGCCCCAATATTCACTATCCCACGATAAATCATTATTGCCTGTATAAACTCCATTCACTGGTTTTATTAGCGTAGCGGCCTTTAATAATACAACTCCTGGATCATCTGAAGCTAAATGAAGAAATTCTAAATTGCCTGTAGGATGTGCTTTTGAAGGATTGCCCCAAACATCTATTCCTCTCCAGTAATCTGTCTCGCACAAATTTGAAATGCTACATCCTTCAATTATCAATTTGCCACCACGTTGGACAATGAATTTTGCATTTGTCCTTTGATCACAAGTAATTATTAAAGTTGCAGTTGGTTCAATAATTACATTTTGATCGATTTCTTGATAAAAATCCCATATTACTGTTGTGCCAGAATATATTGTAATAGGGTTGGTCCTAGTAATGCATGCATTAGGTCTAGTCAAAAATAGTTTATTTTTAGCATTCATTAATGAATCACGGTAAATAATAAATTGAGCTTCGGTCATAGCACATGAGCATCCATTGTAACTTAAAATATTATTTGAATTTATGACTTCATCATCTTTATTAATATCAAATATACTTGCAATAATACGAGTATATGAAATATTCGTTGCAGGATCAACATAGGTATGTGAGGCATGTGTTAGGCCACTTATACTATGCATTATTTCATGATTTATAGTTCCTGTAAGATTAGCAGAAGTATTACCTTCCTTTTCGCGTTGTAACCAAAGGTTATGCGCTCTGAAGCTAGAACCTGTTCCTAAACCTTCAGCCAGTCCTCCAAGTGTATATGTTTTTTCATTGTTTTTCATATAAAATCTAGTTCCAATAAAAAACATATCAAATACTTCCTCACCATAATGTCCAAATAGTGGTTTTAATGTAAAAAGTCTATAATTAGGATCTTCATCATCAATAGCCAAAGAAGTATCTACAAGCTTTTCATAATTATGAAACCACACACCATGATAGATATCTGCTGGATCATTTGGATCAAAATAAAGTTCATAATCTAAACCTAAATCGGGAATATTGTGATGCTCTGAACCGTCATTCTTTTTACTTGACATTTGTTGTAAATTATGGATTCCATTATTCATGTCATTAATAATATTTTGTGCCATTGTCAATCCAGTAATTGAAGTGTTACCAAGATCATTATCAAATGGTCGGTAATTAGCATGCCCATCTTTGGTTAGTATAAAATGAATATTTACTTTCATTTTAACACGTTGAATATTTGTACTTCCTTTCAAACAAGTTTTATTTGGATTTCGTTTATTTTGTGCATAAACTCCATTTACATCAAGTAAAGAGTATACAATAAAAATTAGAAGAACTTTAACTAATAAGCCAAAAATTCGTTGAAGTAGATTGTGTTTTCATGATTATAAATTAACATTTAAAAATTTCATTTTAATCTATTAATGCAATTATTATTAATTTAATCCTAATTAAATATTTTTGAAAAAATAATTCATAGGACATTCAACAAAATAAACCAAATATTAATCTAAACGTCTTATTATTCTAAGATTAATCTTGTTAATTCCTTAACAATTATATTTACACAAATAATTGCCTATAATAGATAATATTTTTACATAGTCTGTTGCAATAATAATATTATTTGCACCAATTTCCAAATATTTGTTCAATTATTTGTAATAAATCTTTAAAATCAAATTATTTATTGTAATAAAGGTTTATAAATAGGGAGGAATTTCCTTAAACTCTACGATTGATCTTATATTCTTGAATAGTATAGCTAGTTCTGAAAAATCGTTTTAACCATTTTTCATTAACAATTAACCATTACTTTGTGTTAAATACGTCTAAATCGTATTAAAACGACTAACGTGTATTAAAACGTCTAAAACGACAAACACAATCATATTAGAATTTTATTCTACGTTCTAATATGGACAGCAAAATATTTTGATTTAGGTCAAAAAGTTTTGCAATGATTATAACACTTTTTAAATTATTAAACATGGATCACCAAATCAATTTACTTAAAATGATCGGCAAGTTAAATGGGCTGAGTTTTTTACATACCAAACATGGGGACTTTTTTCGAAAAAAAGTAGGGGCAAGTAAGACTCAGATTAAAACAAACCCAGCATTTGCTAGAACCAGAGAAATCAATAAAGAGTTTGGTGAAATAAGTAGAGCGGGTAAATGGATTCGTACTTCATTAAGACATATTATAGGCTGCTTCACCAATGATGGCGTGGAGATTTATAGAAATAAAATTTCAAAAAAATGGGAAAGTAGCCAACAAATTGATATATACATGTTTAGTCCTGGCATTTATTATTTGCAATTTCAGTTTGTCGATCATATGGAATTTCATAAATTTGTTAAAATGTAAACTTGTCATGGTATAGCTGAGAATGGTATTGGGTTTTATTAATTATTTGTAAATAAATTAAAATCAAGTCAAATAACAAAATAATTCTTATTTTCCTTATACGTACCAATTGTTGTACCACGCCCATACAGGTAAAGCAGTATATCTAATTTTTCCAATTTGTCTGAATCAGGATTTACTGAATGTTAGAATTTTCTGAATTTGGTTTAGGATGATATTTTGGATTGAACATTAATTTGTATTGTAAACTCTGACTACCGAAGTTGATAAGCAATCCTTTCGGGAAATCATAAGCAACTGTATAATTTTTTGCTTGAGTAATATGAACATCTTCTAAGTTCACTAATGCTTTTAACTCTACTACAATTGTATTTTCAACTACAAAGTCGGCTCTTCGTGTTCCAACATCAATTCCTTCATAAAAAATAGTATGCTCCTGTTCTCTTGTAAAACCTAATCCTGCTCTTTCCAATTCAATAGCAAGACAACGCTGATAAATCACCTCTTGAAATCCTGGCCCAAGTGTATTATGTACCTTCATTGCACAACCAATTATTTTGTAAGTCAATTCATCTTTTTCCATTGTAAATATTTTTTGTTTTCAATTCTGTTCATTCTCTAATCCTGTAAATTCTGATTCAGACAACCTTTATGCAATAATTGAACTCAAATATCTATTTTGCAATAGGACTAATATTTATTTTCCATCACTTAGCAAACTTTATACTTTAAAGCACCAGTAGATAATTCAAGTATCCTCAATATATAAATTTCTTAACATATGAATTGGATTTAGAATTTATTTTAACTAAATATATTCCATACCCATTATAAAGTATATCTTTCAATTCAATAGTAACAGTTTTAGGAATAGGATTATAAGTCTTATTAAATAAAATGGTACCAACCCTGTCAATGATTTGAATAGTTGCGGAACTCAAATTGGATTCAGAACTACTTATTGTTATTTTATTAGCATATTGTTGAATTTCAATTTGAGTTTTTTCTTTATCCAAAGTCTTTGTTATATGACAAGGAATATACTGGCAGAAATAGTCCACCATTTTTTGATAAACAACCTCCGCATTGAGATCTTGATTTAACTCGTGAGTATGGTTTCGAGAATTAGAAATGGAATCTAAATAAACAGCGTGTCTTCCATGATGTGCAATATCACCATTTGGGGGAGTTGGATCTAATTCATTGTTGTTGTGATAAAAAGTTGGTGGATCTTGTGCATCAATATATTTGGGAATATCTACAAAATCTCTCAAAGCAATAATTTCAGGACTGAAATATTCAGATCTATTGGATATTTTATATAAAGCGTAATCATCTTTAAAGTTATACAGATCCATCCAGTTGCTGTCAGATTTTGTAATGGAATACCATTGTGTTAAATCCAAAGTGGCGGGCGAGGTCATGTGTCCTACCACTTTAATGTGCGTATTATAATGTAGTAAACTGTCCATTAATGAACGATCTCCAAGTTTAGGATTGAAGGCCAACCATATGGCTAAACATCCACCTGCTGAAGAACCATAAACGCCAATGTTAGCGGTATCGATTTTTAATTCTTGTTGATGGTGTTTTAGATATTGAATTAATCGTTCTGCATCTTGAAAAATACTATCTATTCGAGTTGTCTTAGAGAATCTATAATTGGATGAGATATATGAAACCTGTTTTGATAAAAAGAAATTTTTAACCCATTCATGCCTTTCGCTTAATTCTTTATCTCCCGATCTGAAAGCTCCTCCATGAAAATAAATGACTACAGGTTTTGAATTCAATGCATCCGCCTGCCAATAATCAAATTTTTGAGAATTATCTGGCCCATAGGAGATATTTTTAATACTTGTTCCTTGTCCATTAACTCTAATCAATAAAAATAGGAGAAGAAAGAAGATTTGAATGATTTTCATTTTTTAATTATTTATCATTAACCATTTATCATTAACCATTTATCATTAACCATTAACCATTAACCATTTATTATTATTTTACAAAAAAACATCCCCACTACAATGATCCATTTGAGCTCCAGTTACTGAGGCTAAAACATTAATTTTATTTTGAATTCTTAAGTAAGCAAGAAATGCAAATATGATGGCTTCTTTAAAATTTATTTGGGTAGCATCAGGAATTACAATTTGGACTTGAGGTGGTAATTTTTTTTGAAGCGTTTCTATTAAAAATCGATTATATGCGCCACCTCCTGTAATGAATAATTTTTGTGGTCTATCATTGCTAAGATTTTTGATTATGGCGGCTATTTGGTCAGAGATATGTTCTACAGCGGTTCGTAAAGCATCCCGTACATTGGTCGTGGTTTTTAAATCATCATCAAAATGTTTGTGATACCATTCTCTGCCTAGACTTTTTGGATTTGGAGCTGAATAAAAGGGTATGGAATTCCATTTTTCAAGTAACGTTGGAATGACATTCCCCGACTTGGCCAAATTTCCATCTGTATCATATGGTTTATCCAGTAATCCTGATAGGGTATTGAGCAACATATTGCACGGGCCAATATCACAAGCCAGTCTTTTGTTTCCTTGCTTCCAACTCAGATTGGCAAAGCCACCTAAATTCAGACAAAAGTCAAATTCCGAATAGATGAGTTCATCTCCTATGGGAACCAATGGTGCACCCTGACCTCCTAATTTAACATCCTGAGCCCTAAAATTACAAACGGTTGGGATTCCAGTTACATCACGAATGGTTTTTCCATCTCCAATTTGTAAAGTGAATCCTTCTTTTGGTTTATGGAATATAGTGTGACCATGCGATCCAATGAGATGAATTGGATGAGGACATTGAGCTTGAAATGTCAATATTTGATCAGCTAAAAAATGTCCAAATTCTAGGTTTAATGCCGTCAAATTCTCTGAATTTAGATAAAAACCCTCGCTTAATTTTTTTACCCATTCTGTATCATAAGCAACTGATTTTGTATGCAAAATATCAAAATTATAATTTTTATTTATATAATTTGGTGTGAATTTGCATAAAGCCATATCAAGCCCATCTAATGAAGTGCCGGACATTAAACCCAAAACATTGCTATGAATTAATTCCATAAGGGCTTAAAAATAGCAATTTTGAGCTGTTTGAATAAAAAAAAGGAAAGCACTATAAACTCTAAAATCCAAACCTAGGGATAGTAAATCAGTAAATTAACAAATATTTACGCAAAAATTAAGGAAACAATTAGTACTAATTGCGTGTTTATGTAGAAATTTGCAATCTAATTAAAACAAAATAAATCATATGAAGACCAATTTATTCTCAAGTTTACTTTTTATTTCGGCATCATTGTTTTTAGCTTCTTGTGGAGGTTCTAAGAAAGCTGCCAGCGCACCTGCTTCTACCGAGATCAGTGATATCGATACTAAAGTAGCAGCTATTGTTGCTAATAGTTCTATAACTGAAAAATCAGCCGATCTTAAAGGGGCTGAAAAAGGTCAAGTGTCTATTTTTACAAATGAGAAAGGTGAAATTGTAAAAGTTTCTAAAAAAGTGACTACCAGTACCAGTGAGAAATTATCTGAATTCTTTTATGATGGATCCAATTTGATACACAGCAGCCATTTCGAAAGAAACACGGCAAAAGAAAAAGGAAAAATCGTGTTCACTTCAACCAAACATTATTTTGGCAATTCAAAAGTGTTAAGTGCAGTTCAGAAATCAGTTACCTTAAAACCTGCTGATGAAGCTAACCTAGAAATGAAAATGAACAAAGCTAAATTCAAAGCATATCCTGCAAGTAGCAATCTTATGCGTGATGAATTAGCTATCATAAAAAAAATCAAACAGCTCATTAAATAATTATATTTAATAATTAAAAAAAATATACATCATGAAAAAATTACTTTATTTTTTATCTTTTATTTCTCTATCATTATTTACTAATTCTTGTACGGATGATCCTGTAGATCCTGTTGTGGGAGACAATCCACCGGTATTAATTTTCACGTTGAATCCAGGAACTGGATTTATTGATGGAGACAAAACGGTAGAAGCCGGATCAACAATCAAATTAAAATTAGATGGAACCGATACTGATAAGGATCTTACTTCTTTACATATTGAATCAAAAAATGGTTCTGATACAGCAATACATGTTCCATCTTCAGTAATACTTGTTAATGGAGCACCGGCTAATGGAAATCCAATTTCTATTCCAAGTGCAGATGGCGAAAATTTAAGATACAGTATTGAATTTCCAACTGCGGATAAGGCAGATACCATCACTTATACTTTTTCATTAGAAGATTCTAAGGGATACACTGATTTCGTATCTTTTACGATTATTACAACTGGTACTAAAGCTTTTGAATTAACCGGAAAGAAACTTTCTAATGCATCTGGTCCTGCTGGAATGGGTGGAATTGATTTACATACTGGAAACGAAGTAGGTTCTTCAGATCCTACTGCAGAGTTAGTAGACCTAGGTGTAATTAATCCAGTTTCTGATGGTACTTGGAAACAACAATTCAAAGCAGCAACTGTAGAAACCATTATTCGTAAGCCTTTAGCTGGGTTTGATTACAGTGCTGTATTTAATGCAGATGCTATTAAATCAGCTTATGATGCAGGAACCAATATTTCTAATCCAAATATTGTAGGCAATAAAGATGATGTTTATTTAATTAAAAGCGGCATTTTTTATTGGGCAGTAAAAATTACTAAAGTTGTGGTAACACCACCTCTTGGTATGGGTGGAGATAATTTAGATTATTTTGAATTATCAATTAAGAGATAATTAGAATTTATATATAAAATAAAAAAACCGATTGGATTTATTCAGTCGGTTTTTTTTATTTAGTTCATTTTTTATTCTGCATTATCTCCAGCCTTCATCTTTTCCATATTCTCGGCTACACGCAAGGCTTCAATGATATCATCTATGTTGCCATTCATGATATCTGTTAAATTATACATGGTCAGATTAATACGGTGGTCTGTCATCCGATTCTGAGGAAAATTGTAAGTCCTAATTTTATCTGATCGATCTCCGGAACCAACCAAGGATCTGCGTTCTGCAGCAACAGTGGTTTCGTATTTTTCAATTTGGCTGTCCCTGATTTTTTGAATTAAGCGTCCCATTGCAATTTCGCGGTTTTTATGTTGACTTCTGCTATCAGTACTTTCAGCTACGGTTCCAGTAGGTAAGTGTGTGAACCGCACTCCTGATTCTGTTTTATTGACATGTTGACCACCCGCGCCACTAGATCTGAAGGTATCAACCCTGAGTTCTGCTTTGTTGATATTAACATCTTCTAATTCTAATTTGGGCATGACGACCACTGTTGCAGCAGAAGTGTGTATCCTGCCCGAAGCTTCTGTATCCGGAACTCGTTGGACTCTGTGTGCTCCAGATTCGAATTTTAATTTACCATACACATCGACTCCTGTTACGTCAATAACCACTTTATTGAATCCCCCAACAGACCCTTCGTTTTCTGTCACCACTTCATGGGTCCAACCCTGAGTGTCAAAATATCGGGTATACATTCTAAATAAATCTCCTGCAAATAAACTTGCCTCATTACCTCCGGTACCAGAACGAATTTCAAAAATTACATCTTTGCTGTCATCCGGATCTTTAGGTACGAGTAATAAGCGCAATTCATCATTCAAAGTGACCAACCGTGCTTCTGATTCATCCAGTTCAACTTGAGCCAGTTCTATCATTTCCGGATCATTGGAAGAGAGCATTTCTTTAGCTCCTTCGATCGTGTTAAGGGTGCGTTTATATTCCAGGTAATACTTGATGATTTGTTCAAGATCCTTGTATTCCTTACTTATTTTCTTGTATTCGCCAATATCTGACATGATAGCAGGATCTGACATGCGTTCCTCAAGATATTGATAACGTTCGTGTACGGCCTCTAACTTCTGTATAATATTCATACCAATTAATCAACTACCCGATTTACCAAAATGGGTTAAAACCGCAAAGGTACGTTCTTTGATGATATATTAAATTCAAAACTTGTACCTTTGGATCTAGATGTCATTATTGGAGATATTTAAGCTTGCATTTCAGACCGTTAGGCATAATATGCTTAGATCGGTGTTGACATTGCTCATTATTGCTATAGGCATTATGGCTTTGGTGGGAATACTTACCTCTATTGATGGCATTATTTACTCCATGAGTAGTAATTTCAGTTATCTGGGAGCCAATTCTTTCAGTATTGACCGTAAAAATGAGAATTTTAGACGCCATGATCATGGGAAACAAGCTAAAACTGCTTTGCCCGTTACTTTTGCTCAAGCTACTGAATTCAAGGATCGATTTTCATCAAAAGCCCTGGTTTCGATATCTTTTGGTGCATCAGGAAACGCAGTGATTAAGTATTTGAATAATAAAACCAATCCAACCATCAGGGTCCGGGGTGTTGATGATATTTATTTTCAAGTGACCGGAAATGAAATAGCATATGGACGGAATTTTTCTAATCATGAACAACAATACGGCATTAATAAAATAATTGTAGGGAACGATATTGTCAAAACCTTATTTGATGATCAACCCTTAAAGGCCTTAAATCAAACCATAACAGTTAACGATCAGAAATATCAAATCATTGGTGTTCTAAAATCTAAAGGTTCCAGTATGAATGAGGGAGCCGATCAAAGAGTATTAATCCCATTAGTAAAATCTAAATTAGAATATGCTACCAGTGAATCTGATTTTGATATTACAGTAGGTATTGGTGTGGCTTCACAGTTGGATTTAATCATATCTCAAGCTATTGGAGAAATGCGTATAGTTAGGTCTTTAAAATCATTTGAAGAAAATGATTTTGAAGTGAATAAAAGTGATGGTATTATTACTTTTTTAAAAGATAATACGGTTAAACTTAGAACGGCAACCATAGCCATTGGACTCATGACATTACTAGGTGCCGCCATTGGGTTGATGAATATTATGCTTGTTTCAGTTACTGAACGAACCAAGGAGATTGGCATTTCTAAAGCTTTGGGAGCGACTAAAAAAATGATTTTAACTCAGTTCCTTATGGAGGCCATTATCATTTGTCAATGTGGTGGCATACTGGGTATTTTAGTAGGAATACCACTGGGGAATATTGTAACTATTATCATGGGTGGAAGCTTCCTTATTCCATGGGCTTGGATTACACTTGGATTAATTGTTTGTACGATTGTCGGAATTCTTTCAGGTCTATATCCCGCTCTAAAAGCAGCATCTTTAGATCCGATAGAAGCACTTAGATACGAATAATTTTAAGCAATCAGTTTTTTTGAAAAGTACCTGACCAGTAATACCCCACCTACAATAATACCGATAACCATTGGAAAAGGCATAAAGCTAATGGCATAAATATGGGTCCGTTCTAGTATCCACATCAACGTTAAGAGGGTTCCAATAATGATCATCAATCCACTTAATTTATCAAACCCAGGAACGAGATCTAAATCAACATTTTGCTTTATGATGGACAATGATACGATCATGGAAAGTATAGGTATGACTTGGATAAATAATTCTGTATCCAGAATACTTCTTCGCTCCCAAAAGAAAAAATAGATATTCAGTGTAACGGCAAAAATTCCTGGCAGACAAACCATATAGATTAATACTGCGTAGAAATAATTCCATGGACTTAAATGTCCTTCGTTTTTCGAAAAAATTCCTGCAACAAAGGCAATCAATGGAACTCCCAAAAAATACCAAAGCGTAGCCGATGGATTGCTTACTACATAATCAAAAAATTGTTGGAGCGTCATGACTATATATTATTGTTTTAACAAAATTCGAATAGGATCTTCCAGAAGTTCTTTGAGTTTTACTAAAAAAGTTACAGAAGTACTACCATCAATGATGCGATGGTCATAAGATAAAGCTAGGTACATCATGGGCCTAATCACTACTTCACCATTTAGAGCAATAGGACGATCTTTAATGGCATGCATTCCAAGAATTGCGGATTGCGGAATATTAATAATAGGAGTACTCAACAATGACCCAAAGACGCCCCCATTTGTAATGGTAAATGTGCCTCCGCTCATTTCCTGAATAGATAATTTTCCATTCTTTGCTTTTTCAGCTAATTCCTTGAGAGCTAACTCAAATTCATGGAGCTTTATGCTTTCAATATTTCTAATAGGTGGAACTACAAGACCTGAGGGCGTTGAGATAGCAACAGAAATATCAACATAATCATGGTATACCAAATCGTCTCCATCAATATAGGCATTAACAGAAGGCATTTCTAATAATACCTGGGCGCATGCCTTGGCAAAAAGGGACATGAATCCTAATTTAATTCCGTATTTTTCCAAAAACCATTCATTGTGTTTCGTTCGTAAGGCAATAAGAGCAGACATATCCACCTCATTAAATGTGGTGAGCATTGCAGTCTGATTTTTTGCATCTACCAAATGCTTGGCAATCGTCCTTCTCATTCTGGACATTTTTTCACGCCTAACGGATGGATTTGATGCGATGATTTCGCGTTGTTGTTCAATGGTAAAATGCGGTGGAATAGTTGGGTTGGAAGGACTTGCTTCTGATGGAATTTCTATATCTTTTTGAATTTCTGGTGCAGGCGAGTTTTGTACGATTTGAGTATTTTGCGGTTGGGTTTCTTTGGGCTCAGAGGCTACATTTGACTTACCTGTATCTAATGTATCGATTTGGGCTACTATGGCTCCTACAGACAAATCATCCCCTTCCTTAGCCAGTTGAATAAGCTTGCCAGCTACTTCTGCGGGAAGTTCGAAAGTTGCTTTATCGGATTCAAATTCGCATAATAACTCATCCAGTTTCACCATCGAACCATTTTCCTTAAGCCACTTAGAAAGACTTACTTCAGTTACAGATTCCCCAATGGACGGAACCTTTATATCAATTATTGCCATAGTTATATATTACTTCACAAAGATATCACTATGTCAATGGATATCGAACTTAATTCCAACTATTCTAATTACCAAAATCTTAATTATTGGGGAATAGTCCATTACTGTTTATTTTTTAGTGAAATGTTTTAGATTTGCAATTCGTGGAGACATTGAATACAAATAAGAAATATCATTCTAAATTACTTTTGGTTGGTGAATATGCACTTTTAGTGGGTGGAGATGCCTTAAGTATTTGTTATGATACTTTTTATGGTGTGTGGCAATATGGAGTCCATGAATATCCCAGTTTGCATCCTTTATTACATTATATAAGGAATCATGAAACATTAAGTAAGATTATATTGCATTCTCAATTTGAAAATGAATTGTCTAAAGGATTGTTTTTCAAAAGTAATATTCCGGAAGGCTATGGATTAGGAAGTAGCGGGGCATTGTGTGCTGCTGTTTTAGATCAATTTTCAAAAGCTCATTTTAAAGCATTAAATGAAATCAAATCGATTCTTGGAATGATGGAATCTTTTTTTCATGGACAGAGTTCCGGTTTAGATCCTTTAGTTTCTTATATGGATAAAACCTTATGGGTCAAGCACACTGGCCACGTTGATATGATCCCTAATCATATTCAATTGAATGCTAAGAAATATTCCATTTCATTATATGATTCCGGCCAAAGCCGTCACACTGAACAATTGGTAAATTTGTTTAAGGAAAAAATAAATTCAACTTTATTCCGTGAACTTTACCAACAAGAAATTATTCAAGTGAATCATCATTTAATTGATGCCTTATTAAATCAGCATGAAGATTTAGTTATTCAAAATTGGAAACAATTGAGTATAAATAGTCTAAAGATTTACGATGCATTTATTCCAGCACATGTAAAAAAATATTGGCAACAGGGATTGGATAATAATGATTATTATATTAAACTTTGTGGTGCTGGTGGTGGAGGTTATTTTTTATGTATGAAAGCGAATCAGAGATAAGCTATGATTTACAATAAATAAATCAAGTTAAAAATATTCCTGTTTATTATTTAAGAAATAATTTTCTTCCAAGCCAAACAAAAAGACATATAATAGCAACTATTAAACACATTAGACCTCCTCAAAAAAGTGGACATAAAGATAAGTTAGAAATAATATTATATTCACATATTAAAAGCTTATTAGA
>JBGAVH010000039.1:0-22794 GCA_044228225.1 Saprospiraceae bacterium
ATAAGATAATTTTTATTTACACTTCCTATCAACTTTGCTTTAAAACTCAGGAGGCTTCATTTTGAGCGAGGCGTTGGTATGACAACGCACCAAAAAAGGTGATCTGCATGCCGACCGCAGCGTCGGCATTCGATCTCTTACCTGTCCCGAAGAAATTGGGACAGTCTGAATATTATAAATTAAATTAAAGAAATTGTGGATAATAAAAAAAGGGTTGCAAATTACTTCATAACCCTTTGATTTTCAATTCGGGGCGGAGGGATGCAGACGCACCAAAAAAGGTGGTCTGCATGCCGACCGCAGCGTCGGCATTCGAACTCTTGTCGATACCAATGAAATCGGTATAGGTTAAATTTTGTAAAGTAATTTTAAGGCCAAAAAAAAGGAGTTATAATTTTCATCATAACTCCTTAACAATCAGTCGGGGCGGAGGGATGCAGACGCACCAAAAAAGGTGGTCTGCATCCCGACCGCAGCGTCGGCATTCGAACTCTTGTCGATACCAATGAAATCGGTATAGTTTAAATTTTGTAAAGTAATTTTAAGGCCAAAAAAAAGGAGTTATAATTTTCATTATAACTCCTTGACAATCAGTCGGGGCGGAGGGATTCGAACTCTCGACCCCCTGCTCCCAAAGCAGGTGCGCTAACCGGACTGCGCTACGCCCCGATTCTATTCTTGTGCAGCGGAGGGGGAGGGATTCGAACCCTCGGTACCTCTTTCGAAGTACGACGGTTTAGCAAACCGTTGGTTTCAGCCACTCACCCACCTCTCCATGTTTCAAAAAGAGACGCAAAACTATAAAAAAACTACTTAACTCCAAGACTTTTTGAGATGATCTTTTCTAATTTATTTACTAAGTCTTGAAATAGCTTGTCTGTTTCCATTAAATTTTCGACCGTATCACATGAATAAATGACCGTACTGTGGTCTTTTCCGCCAAATGCCTGACCAATTACGGTCAAGGGTTTCATGGCCATTTTTTTTGAAAAATACATAGATAATTGTCGGGCTTGAACAATATTTCGCTGTCTGGCTTTGCCTAAAATACTGCTAACGGGTACTTTTAAGTGGTCTGAGACTATTTTGGTGATGGATTCGATGGATACTTCTTGATTAACCTTATTCGAAAATCCAGCCAAGACCTCTTTAACCAAATCAATGGTGATAGGTCGACCAGAAAGGGTAGCTTGAAGTTTTAAATTAACGATGACGCCCTCTAGCTCTCTAATGCTACTTTTGAGGTTATGACAAATGACTTCTTTTACATTGGTAGCCAAGTCTAACTCCTTTTCTTCAAGTTTTGAATCAAGTATGGCCATGAGGGTTTCATAGTCCGGACTTAGTAGTTCCAAGGAGGCTCCCCATTTAAATCGGCTTATTAGGCGTTCATCAATTTCCTTCAAATCTTTTGGAGCCCTGTCTGAGCTCATGATGAGTTGCTTTTTATTTTGATGAAGTTGATTGAAAAGGTGGAAAAAGGTCTCTTGGGTGCCCGATTTGCCAGCTAAATACTGAATATCATCAATGATCAGAACATCCAAGGCATTAAAGAAATTAGAAAAATCAGATATAGAATTATTTCTTATGGCTTGGATGAATAAATTGGTAAATTTATCTGAACTGAGATAAATGATTCGGGATTTAGGGAATTTTTCCAAAATACCATTGCCGATGGCCTGAATTAAATGCGTTTTTCCTAAGCCAACATCACCGTATACAACAAGCGGGTTGAATAATTCGCCTGGTCTTTGGGAAATTTGTATTCCTGCTTGTCGGGCAACTCGATTACAATGACCTTCAATGTACTTATCAAAGGTAAATTGAGGCATTAAATGGTTGTCGTATGCGACTTTTTTAATTCCTGGAATTACAAATGGATTGGATATGAGACTCGGGTTCGTCTCTAAAGTAATGGACTCTTGTTTAAGAGGTTCTTTTTTTATCCTTCCTGGTTTTTTGTAATTGTCGACTAAAATTCGATATTCTATTTTAGCCCTTTGTCCCAGGACAGATCGCAATGAATCTTTGAGTATGTCTAAATAATTGGATTCTAAATGTGCTAGGAAAAATTCATTAGGAACCTCAAGGGTTAGCACCAAGCCATCTAATTGTATGGGCCTGATCGGAATGAACCAAGTGTTGTAATGCTTTTGTTCTACGGATTGTTGAACCAATTCTAGTATACGATTCCATATGGATACATGGTCTTGGTTCATCATCAGGTTAATCTGTTAAATTTTGGAAATCTAAAGATAGACTAATAAAGTCTATTTTTAAGGACTGCAAAAGTCTAATTTTTTTTCAATTTCAGTGTGCTTCTGTTTAAAAAATTTATTGGACACTGCATTTTATCTATTATTTTGTATATCAATAATATACAAATAAATTAAATTTATAAATTGTATTTGTTTGAATTTATGATTACTATATATTATGAAAAATGTATTTGTAATGTTAGTCCTGAATTTAGTCCTGCTTCGATTACAACTCACTCTTCCCTATAATGGAAGAAAGATCCACTTGATTCAATTCACAAAAATAATGTAACGAATCTTTTTTTGCCTGATCAAAATGGTAGGAGATATGTTTGGAAAAATAAGTATCCAACTTCGGTGGAAATTGTGTTAAATCCAAAGTTTTAATAAATGATTCTATGTTTTCAATACTTAATTTGAAGATATGATTCAATCGCTCCTCCAATTCACTGCTTATTTTATTTCTACTGGCCCACACAGCAAAGGTAAATGGACGTCCTGTTAAGTTTTTCCAAATCTCACCTAAATCATATTGATGCTTAAATTGAGTCTCTGCAACAAAAGATTGATCGCCAATAATCAAATGGGCATCTGCCTCAATAGTGGATTCTGATGCAGGAATGATTTCTATAGCTTGCTCTTTCCAAAAAATACGATTAAGCGTTGATAACAGTAAGTTAGAAGTTCGTGATGATGGATCTTCTTTTATGGATTTTATTTCATGGAATTCCTTATTAGAATATATAGCCACAGTACGCACGGGTCCATCACAACCGATGCAGTAATCTGAAATTAAAGACAGATTCTTGAATTGACTAATAGCACCAATGGGAAGTAGTGCAATATCAACCGTTTCATTCATTAAAGCTTGCGCGCATTCCTGTGGAGTTCCGGTAATTAATTGAATCTGTTTCCATAGAGCGCTTTCCCTTAATCCATGAATAAACGGTAAGGTATTTAGATATTCTACTGCAATAATCTTCACCATTTATAACTTATAATGCAAGATGTGATAAATCGTTTTCCTGATGAATATGCCATTGTTGATCGCTGTATACGCAATGATATAATCCTGTATTATTGTGTAAAACATCCTCCATTTTAGCTAAGGGCCAGTTTTTCAATAGACAAATAAAAGCTCTTAAAGTTCTGCCATGTGTACAAACTAAAGCTTTACTAAATGTTCTTTCTTCAAGGTCTGATTTGAACAATAAGAGGCGACTCATTAATTCTGCCGCGCTTTCACCTTCTACAGCTTTAGCGTGATAATCTTCGGATTTCCAGGAATTGATAATTCGATAATATTTTTCTAATAGTTCAGGTTCGCTTTGTTTGCCTTCATGTTCTCCCCAACATATTTCATTGATACGATGATCAAAAATAATTTTTTTTTCCTCTGATTCAAATTTTCTAATGGTTTGATAAGATCTTTTTAATTGCGATGCAATGATTAAATCAAATTCATGGTGTTTATATTTTTCATAGAAAGCAGCACCTTGAGCGTAACCTGAATGATTTAAATCGGAGTCAATTCCACTGCCTTGCACGATGCCATTTAGATTTTGATTTGTTTCCCCATGGCGAAGGATAAAAAGTTCCTTAAATTTCGTCATTAGGCCATTGGTAATTGATAATAAGAATATTTGATTTCGTTTTCTTCAGTGTAGTTTGTATAATCGTTCAAAGTATTATATAAAGAATCGCGCTCTATAGGGGTTTTATTAACCTCACGAATGAGATTAACTATTTGAAGCGTATTTAAACTGGGTGATTGCTCTTCAGACCCTGCCATTGAATAGATTTTTGTAGTATCGTCTATGGTGCCATCCATATCATCTACCCCGAAATTGAGCGCCAACTGTGCTTGATTACGGCCAAGCATGGGCCAATAAGCTTTGATGTGATCAAAATTATCTAAATATATTCGGGAAATAGCGTAGTTTCTTAAATCTTCAATGACACTAACTTCTGCTAAATGGGACATTTCATTGTCCTTATTTCTAAATTTCAAAGGAATAAAGGTTTGAAATCCTTGAGTTTTATCTTGTAATTGACGCAATAAATCCAAATGTTGGATCCGGTGCTCAAAGGACTCTATGTGGCCATATAACATAGTCGCATTTGAACGTTTTTCCAAAGAATGCCAGATTTCATGAATGCTTAACCATTCCTCCGTGCTGCATTTTCCACCCGCTATTTGATCTCTGATGTCTTTGTCAAATATTTCAGCGCCACCACCTGGTAGAGAATCAACTCCGGATTCTAATATCAGTTTCATTCCCTCTTCATAGCTGACCTTAGCTTTTTTAAAGATATAATGAAACTCTACCGGGGTTAAGGCCTTCAAATGAAGCTCTGGTCTATGCTGTTTTATAGCTTTGAAAAGCGAGATGTAAAAGTTTAAGTCATATTGAGGCATCACACCTCCCACTATATGAACTTCAGTAACAGGCTTATCATCATATGATTTTATGATATTCATGATTTCATCATGGGTATATTCCCATCCATCAGCTTTATTTTTTATAAGTCTGGAATAGGAACAAAAGCTACAACTATATATACAGATATTAGTTGGCTCAATGTGAAAATTACGATTAAAATAGACCTTTTTACCGTGTTTTTGCTCTTTTATATAGTTGGCTAAAATACCGAGAAAGGATAATGAAGCATGTTGGAACAAATAGAGACCTTCTGCATTTGAAATTCGTTTTTGTTGATTCACTTTTTCAGCAATTTGAACCAGCATGGGATCTTTTTCTTGATTTATGATTTCCGACAAGTGAGTATTTGCAGTCATTTTTTGGATTGAATAGACGAAGATATAACACAATTTTGGACCGAAGGTTGCCATTTATAACAATTCAACGGGAATGCAAAGGTTCTATGACTAAGTCTTTTATTAAACATGAAAATTATTAAAGGTTTATGTTGAATGATGCATAAAGCTAGTTCGTTTTGTTTGTTGATTTGGATTTATACAAAAACTTAAGCTTGGAATTATTATTATGTCTGGTTTCGAAAAAAATAAAATACATTTGATCATGATTTCGATACTAATTCCCATCTATAATTATGAAGTAATAGCGTTAGCAAGGGATCTATTGGAGTCATGTCATAAAGCCAATGTTAGCTTTGAAATTATTTTTGCAGATGATGGTTCAAATGCTCAATATTTAACACAAAATGATGCATTGAACCAAATGGAAGGTATTCAATATATTGTACTGCCAAAAAATATTGGTCGATCAGCAATTCGCAACTTATTAGCGAGAACATCAAAATTCGATTTTCTTCTTTTTTTAGATTGTGATGGCAAGTTATTAAATGAAGATTTTATATTGAATTATTTACCGTATTTATTAAGAGATACAGTGGCATCAGGGGGAAGAATTTATCCTCAATTGAAAGTCGCTGATTGCGAATTACACTGGACCTATGGAACGTATAAAGAATCAAAATCTGCATTAGATAGAAATAAAGTTCCTTATTTGAATTTTCATTCCAATAATTTTGTGGTTCCAAGAAATATTATGCTGCAATTCCCATTTGATGAATCTATAGTCACATATGGATTTGAAGATATATTATGGGCAAATCAATTGTCGAAGCATAATATAAAAATGTTACATATAGATAATCCAATTATACATCAAGGACTTGAAAGTAATTCAGTATTTTTATCGAAAACTAAATGTGCTATTGAGAATCTGGTTGAATTAAATGTCAAAGGAATTGTATTAAATACCGGAATTGAAAAACTATATGGTATTCTGAAAAAATGGGGATGCCATAAATTTGTTGGTTCTATTTTAAACAATATGCAAATTCAAATATCAAAACAATTGTGCTCGAGTCATCCAAGATTATTTTTATTTCAATTGTATAAATTAGGACTTTACATTCAATTAAGAAACAGTCGAAGATAAAGTCATCCCCAAATTTTATGTGTATGTTTTGTTTTTAAAACCAAATAAGAACGATTACCAAATCATTAAGAATTCAAATAATTTTTATTATGAATTCTTAGAGAACCTTTATATTGCATTAAAATCCAAAGATTTTTTCAATAAGAGTCAAACAAAACGAAGATGAATTACAATACATTGTGTAAGTCTATTATATTTATTTTGGTGTTAATCAATGGGTTGGAAATCATTAGTGCTCAAGTTAATGTTAAAGGAGTGCTTAAAGATGCTAAAACAGGGGATCCATTAATTGGCGCAACAGTAATTATTAAAGGGACCAATGTGGGTACTATAACAGATTATGAAGGTGCATTTATCTTTAAAACAACCCAGGTTTTGCCGCTGGATCTGGAATTTCGATATAGTGGATATGGAACAAAAATAGTGAGTTATTCTACACCTAATAAATCGGTGGATTATGTATTGGAAGAGGAATCCATACAAATAGAAGTTGTTGAAGTTACGGGCCAACGAATTTCTGATAAGCAAAAATCATCCCCTTTGACGGTTGAATCTATGGATCTCATTGCTATCAAAGAAACGCCTTCAGCTAATTTTTATGATGGACTTGGATCATTAAAAGATGTTGACCTTACAACGGCAAGTTTAGGATTTACAGTAATTAATACCCGCGGGTTTAATAGTACAAGTCCGGTTCGTTCTCTTCAAATCATTGATGGGGTGGATAACCAATCTCCGGGATTAAATTTTTCATTAGGAAATTTTTTAGGTTGTTCTGAATTAGATGTTAAAAAAGTGGACCTTATTGTTGGTGCAAGTTCAGCTTTTTATGGTCCCAATGCATTTAATGGGGTCATTAGTATGGAGACTAAAAATCCATTCATTCATGTAGGTCAAAGCGTTTCATTAAAAGTGGGTGAACGGCGGTTAATAGATTATGCATTCAGGCATGCAGATGTTTTTAAAAATAAAAAGAATCAGGATTTTTTTGCATACAAATTAAACATGAGTTTTATGCGAGCTGATGATTGGCAAGCGGATAATCATGAAGCTGTATATAATTCTTTTTCGCCAATTACTAATCCAGGAGGATACGATGCGGTTAATGTATATGGAGACGAATACCAGACAGATTTTGATTATAGAAATGCATTAACGACCTATCCTGGTTTGGGCGTGTTCCATAGAAAAGGATATCAGGAGAAAGATTTAGTGGATTATAATTCTTATAACATAAAAGCTTGTTTAGCCTTGCATTGGAGATTAAATCCACGCAAAATATATGATTCTCCTGAGCTTATTGTTTCATCTGGTTTTGGTGGAGGATCTACTGTTTATCAAGGAGATAATAGATATAGCCTAAAGAATATTAAGTTTTATCAACATCGAATAGAAGTCATTAAAAAAGATAAATATTTTTTTAGACTTTATGGGACCCATGAAAATTCTGGAGATTCATTCGATCCATATTTTACAGCAATTAAACTACAACAAAGTGCAAGTAATAATTTTAATTGGGTTACCGCTTATAGTAATTATTGGACACTAAATATAGTACCTAAAATTGTTGTTAAAGAAGGTTATCCCAAAATTTTTGATTTTATAGGGAGGCCCAATGATTTTAAGCTTGCATTAAATTCATTTCTTACCAATTTACATGATTCGTTGACAGTCTGGCATATTTTAGCTCAAAATCAGGCAAATATTGGAAATAATAGATTAGGTACTAATGATTTCTTAGAACCAGGTAGCGATGCTTTTAAAACACAATTTAATGACATTACATCTAGAATAGCTTATTCAGAAGATGGTACCCGATTTTATGATAGATCTGCATTAATTCATGCACAAGGTGAATATATTTTTAGCGATCTCTATTCTGGTGATAGAATAACAGACTTTGATATAACAGTTGGTGCAAGTGGAAGAAATTATATTCCAAATTCCAAAGGATCCATTCTGTTAGACACTGGGAATACCAGTATTAATACTTATGAATGGGGAGTTTATGTTGGGCCTAGTTTAGGCGTATGGCAAAACAAAATGCGCTTAAATGTTACTGCCCGTTTAGATAAACATGAAAATTTTAATTATTTAGTTTCGCCAGCTGCTTCTATTGTTTATCAACCCAATAAAAAGGATTATTTAAGGGTTTCTTTTTCATCTGCAATACGCAACCCAACTTTAACAGATCAGTATTTGCATTACAATGTCGGACGAGCCATTTTACTTGGTAATATTAGCGGTTATGATAATTTAATTACTTTGAATTCTTTCGTTGATTTTCTAAACACAGGATTAAAAGATACTTTAGAATATTTTAATATAGCACCTATCCGCCCGGAACAAGTAAAAACCATTGAGATAGGTTACAGGACTACTTTGTTTAATGTTTTATTTGCAGATCTGGGTTATTATTTTAGTCGCTACAAAGATTTTATAGGATATCAGATTGGTATCAATGCGTTTATACCTCAGGGTTCAGCATTACCTACTTCCGTTCAGGCTTATCGTGTTAGTTCAAATGCACAGGATCAAGTAACAACTCAGGGATTTTCGATCGGGTTGAATTATTTTTTCAAAACGAAATATGTACTCAAGGGAAATTATTCCTGGAATGTTTTAAATACAAATACCAGTGATCCTATTATTCCTGCTTTCAACACGCCTGAGCATAAATTCAATATTGGAATTAGTGGTCGAGATTTTGAATTTTTTGGAATAAAAAATTTGGGATTTAACATTAATTATAAATGGATTGATTCATTTGTGTTTGAAGGTTCTCCTCAGTTTACAGGAATTATTCCCAGTTACAATATGACCGACGCACAAGTCAATTGGTTTAGTAAAAAATTAAATACTACATTCAAACTTGGTGCATCCAATGTACTTAATCAAAAATCATATCAAACTTATGGTGGACCAAAAATTGGTCGCTTAGCTTATTTTAGTTTGTTGTATGAACTCAAAAAAAGTAGTTAAATTTATTTAGTCATTTTAATAAAATTATAAATATGAAAAAACGTTACATTTTACCTTTCTTTTTGTGTTTTACGGTCTCTTTTTTGATGGGACAAAATCGATATTTTGATGCCATGTTTGGTGTCGTTCGTACTCCAGATATCGTCTATGGAAAAAATATTGGAATTATTACTGGTGCACCTGCATTAGAAGACCTCAAGGTTGATATTTATACTCCTGCAGGAGATACAAAAACAGATCGGCCTTTAGTATTAATTGCTCATACTGGTAGTTTTTTACCCCCATTGTATAATGGACAAATTACAGGATCACGCAATGATTCAACAGTTACAGCAACTGCAGCTTATTTGACATCAAGAGGCTTTGTTGTTGGTGCATTTACTTACAGACAAGGATGGTTGCCAACTTCTCCTGATCAAAATGTTAGAACCAGTTCACTTTTGCAAGCAGCCTACAGAGCAATCCAGGATACCAGAACTTGCATCAGGTTTTTCAAAAAAACAGTTGCAGAGGATAATAATCCGTATGGTGTAGATCCATCTAAAATTTGTGTTTGGGGAATCGGAAGTGGTGGTTATTTAGCAATGGGTGCCGGTAGCTTAAATGATTTTTCAGAAGTTACCTTGCCACAATTTTACAATACAACCACTTTACTTCCTTATATTGATAGTACCTTATTGGGAAATATTTGGGGAACATCTCAAGCTGCCATTAGTGTACCTAATTATCCAACATATTCTTCCAATTTTCAATTGAGTGTGAACTTAGGCGGAGCACTTGGTGATTCTACTTGGATGGATGGTGAAGCCATTGAACCAGCTTATGTAGGTGTTCATTGCCAAAATGATTTTTTCGCTCCGTATTACCATGGTGCAGTTATTGTTCCTACGACCAATCAGTTTGTTATTTATGCGACAGGTACTCGAAAAGCAATAGAACTTGCCAATGAAAAGGGTAGTAATAAAATTTTAGAAAATGTGGACCCTTTGCATGATCCAATTCAAGTTTTGATTAATGCTCAAAAGAGTAAAATTGTTACATTACCATTAACACAACAAACCATTACTCAAGGCACTAACAATTTTTATGGGTTTGATATTCCGTTGGTTTATAATGGTAAGGTAACACCTCAAGGTTCTCCATGGGAATGGTGGGATTTAAATACCCTTACCGCAGTTGTTGCATTTGTGAATCAAGCTAGGGGTACTAATTTCAATGCAGATAGTTTACACTTAAGTGGTCTAAAAACGAATCCTGATATGTCAGCTGCTAAAGGTAGAGCTTACTTAGATACAGTCTATGCATTAGCACTCCCTCGTGCATGTGCTGCTTTAAATTTGGGATGTACATTTACAAATACTAAAGAGGTAAATAAAACGGATGTTGGACTTAAAATGATGCCTAATCCAGCTTCTAGTTATGTTAATTTTACAACCAATGCTGATTCACCTATCCAGTCCATTTATATTTATGATTTACAAGGACGATTGGTTAAGGCACATACAGATATCAATAGTTCACAATTTACCATGCCACGTAATCAATTACATGGTGGTTATTACAGAGCTCAAATTGTATTGAACAACAAATTTGTTTCTGAATCATTAATACTTAGAGATTAAACTTGAATATAAATTATAAGTATAAGAGGTCATCTAATTAGATGGCCTCTTTTATTTAATCTTGGTTTGTTTTCTTTAGAATCCAATACCTGAATTAATCTACTTGATTTAAATGTTTATAGGTTTTGAACGTACTCCGATAATTTTTGTTCCAATGCTATGTCTTTTCATGCGAATATAATTTTTATAATAAAATAGTTTATGATATATAAATACTTAGGAAAATCAGGTGTTCAAGTAAGTCTTTTATCTTTTGGTTCATGGTTAACTTTTGCAAAACAAATCAATGATCATATTGCTGAAGATTTAATGATTTATGCATATGAACATGGGGTGAATTTTTTTGACAATGCGGAAATTTATTCTAAGGGTCAATCTGAAATAGTAATGGGATCCATACTTAAAAAATTAGCCTGGGATCGCACCAGTTATTTGGTTTCTAGTAAAGTGTTCTTTGGAGATGGGAGAAACAAGCCCAATCAAACAGGATTAAGCAGGAAGCATATTTATGAAGCATGCCATGATGCTTTGAAGAGATTTCAAATGGATTACCTCGATTTATTTTTTTGTCACAGACCTGACAAGCATACTCCGATTGAAGAAACGGTTTGGGCTATGAACCAATTGATTCAACAAGGCAAAATTTTATATTGGGGAACATCAGAATGGTCGGCTCAGGAAATTATGGAGGCACATATGGTTGCCAAAGATCTTAGACTGATTGGTCCAACGATGGAACAACCACAATATAATATGTTACACAGAACTAAAGTGGAAGTTGAGTTCAAACAAATTTATAAAACAGTTGGCTTAGGCACTACGATTTGGTCACCCTTGGCATCGGGACTACTTACTGACAAATACGCGAATTCCATTCCAACCGACACAAGAATGAATATTGAAGGTTTGGAATGGTTAAAGGATCGTACGGTTACTGAAGAGAATCTAAAGGTAGTTAGAAATTTATCAAAATTTTCAAAAGAACTGGGAGTTAGCTTAGCCAATCTGGCTTTGGCTTGGTGCATTCAAAATCCTAATGTAAGTACGGCTATTTTAGGAGCATCCAAAATCGAACAATTGGAAGAAAATTTTAAAGCTTTAGAAATATTCCCATTATTGACTGCAGAAGTCAATGAAAAAATTGAATCTATTTTAGGCAACAAACCTATTCATCCCCTGTATTAATTGTTGTACTTTTGGCAAAAAATAATATGAAAGTCTTATTTACCTATATTTTATTATTGACTTTGACAGTATTGCAAGGTCAAAATTGTGATTACACCATTCCAAAATATGGTTTCAAAGCCACTAAAAATATTTATTTAGGTTCTGATAAAGATTATCGATTACTTGACGATTCATTATTTGTCGATATATATTATCCGGTTGGATCGCCTGAAGTTAAAAGACCTTTGGTGATGTGGGTTTTTGGAGGTGGTTTTTTTCAAGGAAAAAGACAAGATTTTGACCAACTATGTCAAGAGTTTGCGAAGAGAGGTTTTGTGGCTGCAACTATTGATTATCGTATTGGTTTTGAAGGAGCAGGACCAGGATTAAATCCTCCATTTGCCTTCGATGCAGCTGAAATTGTACGTGCAGGGTACCGTGGCATGCAAGATGGAAAAGCTGCTTTGCGATTTTTGAAATCGAATCATGAAAGAGACTCTATAGATTTGGAAAGAGTCTGGGTCGCAGGAGCAAGTGCAGGAAGTTTTGTGGCTATGGGTACTGTTTTCTTAACCACTGAAGATCAAAAACCAGCACAGGTAGGTAAAATAAATCCAGCTAATGGAAGAAATAGAGACGATTTAGGACCTGTAGTAGGGAATCGGTATGTGAATGGATATGATGCCAAAGTCCAAGGCGTATTTAATATTTTCGGAGGATTATTAGATACGAATTTGATCCGTCCTGATAATAAAATTGCGGTGATGTCGTATCATCAAGATATGGATCCGGTTGTGCCTTGCGGTGCGAATATGCCATATTACCCCATTCCTTTTATTTCTGCAAATTATCCCATTGCCTATGGATCATGTATGATTGATAGTCGCCTTCGAAATATTGGCATGTCACCGGATTTATTTGAAACATGGATTTATCCGGGTAATCAACATGCTACACACGATGAAGCTGCGGTAGTTAATTATATGTTGACCAATGCCAATCCAATTCTTTGTGGTACAGTAAGCGCAACAACAAATCCTAAGTTAAGTACCATTAAAGTTTATCCGAATCCAGTTGAACACCATCTATTAGTTTCAGGTATTGAAAATCAAACGAATTATAAAATCTTAACTATGTCAGGTAATATAGTTGAGCAAAATAAAATAAATTCCAATCAAAAAATCTCAGTAGAAACTTTAATTCCAGGAATTTATATTATTCAATTCAATGAAAATGGTTTTCAAAAATCCATACGATTTGTGAAAATATAATTTGTTCAATCAAAGTAAATTCAATTTTAAACATTAGGAATATTAAATAAATATGTTGGTATTAGACGGCAATAAATTATCTCATATTATCCGAAAGGAAATTTCAGACAAAGTAAGACAGTTTTGTGGTATTGAAACGAGACCTCCACATTTAGCAGCAGTTATAGTAGGTGATAATCCTGCTAGTCAAGCATATGTTAGAAATAAAATCAAAGCTTGTGAGGAAGTGGGTTATGCTTCTACTTTGATTAAGAAGCCCAGCAGTATAACTCAAGAAGAGTTATTGGAGGTGATTCATAAGCTTAATCAAAATGATGAAATTGATGGATTTATTGTACAACTTCCACTTCCAAGACACATTAATGAAGAAGAAATTAATCTTGCCATAGATCCTAAGAAAGATGTAGATGGATTTCATCCAAATAATTTTGGACGCATGGCACTTGGAATGCCTGCATTTCATCCTGCTACTCCCATGGGGATTATGATGATGCTTGAACGCTACCAAATTGATACTGAAGGTAAGCATTGTGTTGTACTGGGAAGAAGTAATATTGTTGGTACACCTATTTCTCTATTAATGTCGAAAAAGTCTAAACCGGGCAATGCCACAGTTACGATAGCACATAGTAGATCGCAGGGATTGGAAGCCATTACAAAAACAGCAGATATTATTATCGTAGCTCTTGGAATTCCGAGGTTTCTAAAAGCTCATATGGTAAAAGAAGGTGTTGTCATTATTGATGTAGGAATCAATAAAATTGATGATCAAAATGCTTCTAAAGGATATCGTTTGGTGGGTGATGTTGATTATGATGCAGTTGCCCCATTAGCAAAAGCCATAACTCCGGTGCCAGGAGGAGTAGGCCCTATGACCATAACTGCATTATTAGAAAACACTTGGAAAGCTTTTCAAAAGTCAATCTAAGAATAATTACCGATACAATAGCATATGCAAGATTATCTGGCTTTTCATTTTCAAGTTGCAGCTGAATTCCAAGATGTAATTATTGCTGGTCTTTACGATTTAGGGTTTGAATCTTTTGTTGAGGAGGATGAAAAACTTCAGGCATTTATTTCTCAATCAGATTGGAATCAAATAGATCAAGAAGCGTTTAAATGGTTTTGTTCGAATCACGGATTGTCATATCAAATTATAGTTCACAACCCTAAAGATTGGAACGCAATATGGGAAGCTAATTTTCAACCTATAGTCTTAGCCAATATACTTCGAATAAGGGCACCGTTTCATTCTGCTGATCCAAGCTATTCCGATGAATTAATTATTGCTCCCAAAATGGCCTTTGGTACAGGGCATCATGCTACTACTGCATTGATTTTAGAGTGGATGACGGGAGAAACGTTTAATGGGTTGTCTGTATTAGATTTTGGTTGTGGTACAGGTATTTTGGGAATCTATGCAAAGAAAAAAGGATGTCGAAATTTGGTAATGATTGATATAGAACCCCAGGCAGTAGAAAATGCATTCGAGCATTGTGAATTAAATCATGTTCATGCTGATGCTATTTTGGAAGGTTCAGCAGAAGTGATACCAGCACAATTATTCGATATCATATTTGCCAATATTACAAGAAATGTTTTAGAAGAATTATTACCAAAACTTAGATCGCATTGCGCCGAAAATGGTAAACTCATCATCTCTGGTTTTTTGAAACAAGATGAATTGTTTATGATTAGTTGCTTGGAAAAAAATCAATTTAGCGTAAAATCTACATTCCAAAAAGAAGACTGGATCGCTATATTAGCGGATGTAAAATAGCGCCTTCGAAATGTTTTAGGCTTTCATAAACTAGATCAGTGGGAAGTCCCATGATGTTTGAATAAGTTCCCTCAATTTCAGCTATTTTACAAAGACCGATCCATTCCTGAACTGCATAGGCTCCTGCTTTATCGTAAGGCTTAAATTGTTCTATATACCAGCGAATTTCACCATCATTAAGATCACGCATAGTTACCTTTGATTTTCCTGTGAAACTTATTTTTTTTAAATGATCCATAATGCATACACCGGTATAGACATAATGAGTTTTTCCGGATAAAAAGGCTAACATTCGGTAAGCATCCGAAGCATCTTTTGGTTTTCCAAATACTTTATTGCTCAGTACAACAATGGAGTCAGCAGTTATTAAAATATCATCTGACTGCAATGTTGAAATAACTTCTTCAGCTTTTTGATTAGCAATAAATTCTGCAATAGCACTTACATCTAAATGCTCTGGATAAGTTTCGACAAATTCAAAAGCCTTGACTTCAATCCAAAAGCCGGCATCTTGCATAAGTTGTTTACGCCTAGGAGAAGCAGAAGCCAATATTATTTTACGTAAATTAATCTTAGTATCCATTTATTGAATTAAGAAATAAAGTAAGCCGATAATCATGTAAAATTTACTAATTAAACTGATCTGTGTTATATGAGTTTCTTTTTTTATTAATGTTAAATAAACCAGAATTAAAATGGGAGTTATAACCATAAGAATAAATGTTCCATCAAGTGACTTTTCTAAAATATAAAACATAAATAATAAACTAAATAGGAATAAAACTATTAAAACTAGCTGAGCTATGATCCAGGTTTTTTGAACACCAAAATAAACAGCCGTTGATTTGCATCTACAAGCCTGATCGCCTTTGATGTCTTCGATATCTTTTATTATTTCACGAAATAAATTGATAAGGAACGCAAAAATACTCATTGCGATGAGATCACTCATGATCAGTTTATAATTAGCAAAATCTTGTTCTTTTAACAAAAATAGAGACTCATGAAAACTATATGGTAAAAGTAAAATTACCCCACCAATAAATGCAGAAACCAAAATATTTCCAATCAAAGGCAAGCATTTTATTTGATATGAATAATACCAAAATATAAATACCGATATCGGATATATAATGTAAGAATAAAATAGATTAAATTGGATGGTGAGATAAATAGCAAGTATATTTCCTAGTATAACTACAAATAAATAAAAAAATATAGCATCTTCCTGACTAATAGATTTGCCAATAATTTGTTTCGATTTTTTTTTATTTATCTTGTCATTTGATTGATCGAATAAATCATTGATAATATAACCTGAAATCGCTACCAAAATAGTGCAAGCTATTAGTAATACGATATTTAAATTCTTTTGAAGAATCTCATTGGATGGAATTAAGGCCAGTGGTTTGAAATATTTATAGAATATAGCTACTTGAGTAATGGCTATAATGAGTAAATTAGGCCAACGAATTAAGTTAATCCACTTGATCATACTATGGCCATTTTGATTGGGCTTTGAGTATTTGTTCAATCAACTCTCTAACACAACCTTCTCCACCGTTAAAATTTGAAATGTAACTTGAAATGGTGACTACTTCGGGTACAGCGTCCTTTGGGCAAGCTGCAATTCCCACATTAATCATGCAGGGAATATCCATAATATCATCACCCATATAGGCTAATTCTGAAGCGCTGAGGTTCCATCCGCTTAAAATGGTTAGGAGGGTAGTGTATTTATCTTCAATGCCTAAATGAATTTCTTTAATACCTAATATCTCTAATCGTTTTTTTGTTCCTTCAGACCGCCCCCCAGAAATAATTGCAATTTGTATACCAGCTTGAATGGCTTTTTTTATTGCATATCCATCTCGGACATTCATAGATCTTAGAAATTGACCATCATCAGTGACTAATATCTGATTATTGGTGAGTACCCCATCTATATCTAATACCAAGGCTTTTATATGAGGTAAAGTTTGATAATAATTCATAGGTGTAAAGCTAACGATTATTATCGCGCCATTCATACACCCATTTGGCTTGAATTTGCTCCAAATGGCCTTCAGAGCAATCTTCTTTTTTTCCTTCAAAATGAGGTAATGCCAATATCCACTCCATTAATTCTGTGAAACGAACTCTATATATTTTACTTTCGTTGAAAGAAGAACCAAAGTTCTCATATAAAGCCATTGCAATATCCTCGTGGTCTGACCATTGCATAGGAAGATTATCAATATCTTTAAATGACATGTTCTAATAATTAATGGTTATCAATTAATGTTCATGACCAATGATTCTTTTCTGATCAGGAATTTCTACTTCGATTATTGCATTTTCATCTAATATGATACACTGGCAAGCTAGTCTGGATTCAAGCCTAGGATTATGGGCCCGATCAATAAAGTCTTCTTCCTTATCTGAAATATCTTCCAGAAAACGATCCCCGAAATTTACATAGATGTGACAGGTAGAACACGCACATACACCACCACAGTTGTGATTTAAATGTATATCCAGTTCTTCAGTTATCTCAAGAACAGATTTATCTTTCCCCTGTATATCAAATTCTTGTTGAGGTATTGATTTATCTTCGAATTTGAATATAATTTTTGCCATATACCTTTTGTCCTAAGCTTAACACAACTTTAGAAAGGTGGTTCACGATTAAGTAGAAATATTAGTTTAAGCTTAAGTTAAAGGATTAAATCTCTTCCAAATCCAAAGAAATATCCAACTGTTGAAGATAGTATGACTCACCTTTTATGATTAATCTTACTACAAACCAAATAAACAGGATCAACTAAACTAAACGCTACTAGACAAGTATATTTTCTAATCAGTCCAGTATTTATAAATAAAATATATGCAGAAACTACATATTTCTTATAATCTCATCACCAAATTCACTACACTTCAATAAAGTAGCCCCTTCCATCAATCTATGAAAATCATAAGTTACTCTCTTCGTTGCTATGGCTTTTTCCAAACCCTGGATAATCATTTTTGCTACCTCATTCCAGCCCAAATATTCGAACATCATTACACCAGAAAGGATAACTGAACTTGGATTTACTTTATCAAGGTCCGCATATTTAGGAGCAGTACCATGAGTAGCTTCAAAAATAGCATGCCCACTTACATAATTGATATTCGCTCCCGGAGCTATCCCAATTCCTCCTACTTGAGCAGCAAGAGCGTCTGAAACATAATCCCCATTTAGGTTTAAGGTTGCAATGACATCATATTCTTCAGGTCTGAGGAGTATCTGTTGTAGGAAGGCATCAGCGATAACATCCTTGATGATAATTCCATTTGGCAGCTTTTGCCATGGACCACCATCTATCACTTGACCACCAAATTCTTTTGCGGCTAATTCATAAGCCCATTCCATAAATCCACCTTCAGTGAACTTCATAATATTGCCCTTGTGAACAATAGTGACTGATTTTTGATTATTGTCAATGGCGTATTTAATAGCAGCTCTAACTAATCGTTCTGTACCTTCTTTTGATACTGGCTTGATTCCATATCCAGCTGAATCCGGGAATCTAACTTTTTTATATCGATCTGGAAAATGTGTTTTTAACAGATTTTTAAAAGTTTCGGCATCTGCAGTTCCTGCTTCGAATTCAATACCAGCATATATATCTTCTGTATTCTCTCTGTAAATGACCATGTTAACTTTGCCAGGTTCTTTGACCGGACTTGGTACGCCTTCAAACCATCTTACAGGTCGAATGCAGGCATATAGATCTAATTGTTGGCGCAAAGCCACATTTAAGGATCGAATACCTCCACCTACAGGTGTTGTCAATGGACCCTTTATGGCCACTAAATATTGATTTATATCATCTATAGTTGCTTGTGGTAACCAATTTTGGGTTAGTTTAAAAGCTTTTTCACCAGCTAGCACTTCCTTCCAATGGATTTTTCTAGCCCCTTTATATGCTTTTTCAACTGCAGCATCAAATACCCGGACTGAAGCTCTCCAAATGTCTCCACCAGTACCATCTCCTTCAATAAATGGTATTATAGGCTGGTCAGGTACGGTTAATATTCCGTCTTTACAAGTAATAGTCTGGTTCATGATGTATAAATGTTTTTAAGAAAATGAATGTAAATGAATAAAAAATAACGAGCTTTCGAAATTTCACGCAAAAGTATAAAACTTGACAGGAAATACCTATATTAAAAAAGGATATATTATGCCTCACGCCTATGATTGATAGCTAAAATGTTATAAAACCTATATGATAAAGTATCATATAGGTTTTTGCTAGATTGTTACTTGATTGTTACTTGATAGATGGTTCATATGGAGTTCATATGGAGTTCATGGGAGAGAATATTGATACTTATAATTTGGCATTTTACCAGAATTCATCAATGGAGATATTAATTTCAAACGAGTTGAAATACATTTCTTTGAGATGATATAATCATAATAGATATTTATTTTCAATAATCTAGAATTCGGAAGTAAAATTACGCTCCATTTGCACACTAAATTACCCTAAACAATTAAACAAATAGTTAAATCCCTTCAATCAGTGAATACCCTGAATTTTGTATCTAATTCCTAGGGGTTTACACTGAATTTTTAGTTAAATGTTGTATTTTATTTGTGTTTTTTAAATGATTGTAATATCTTTGAAAAGTTATAATTGAAAAAACCATGTTAATATTCGAATTAAAGTATTTATTTGATTGTTTTATTATTTCACAAATAAATTATTTAATATGAGTATGCAATTTTCTATTTTGACCCAACGCTGTACTGTACTGTACTGTACTGTACTTTACAAGCCTTCAATTCTAAATCCAAAATCTCTTGGAAGGAACATTACTTTAAAAAGTTTCTGATTTTGATTTCTTTGATTACCTATTTGAATCAAAGTACAATCAATGCAACTGAGAATCACTTTTTTAAGCAGTATTTTAAGTCGCATTTTAATGTTCAGAATAATACCCAAATTGCAGCAGGATCAAAAAAGCTGCTAAATCTAACAGGTTGCAATTGCATTCCTGGTAATAATGTGTATTGTATTGGCCAAGGAAATGTTCAGATTAGTTCAACTAATATACCAATTACACTCAATGGTGGATATATTTACGTAGAAGGTTCATTAATTATTAATCGACTTCAGGAATTCAAAGGAACACATTTATTATTTGGACCAAATGCTTCTATTTCAATAGCCAACACCGGATTATTGAATATAAATTCTTTTGCAACATTAGACATTTGCAATTCACCTGGACAAGGAAATCTTGCTATGTGGCAAGGGATTATTATTCAAAGTGGGGGACAATTACGTTTGAATCAAACGACTATTTCTAATGCCTATCAAGGTGTAGAAGTATTGCCAGGTGGATTATTTAGACAAATGCGAAAATGCACTTTCAATAGGAATTATATAGGTGTGGCTATGCCAAATGGCAGTGGCCATACTATTGGTATTAATCTTGATAACAATTTTATATGTATAGATGATTTATTACCTGGTTACCTATTACCCATTGGAATTACTAAGACCTGGGCTGGAATTTGGATGCAAGGTGGAGTGATGACTATGACTGGTTCAAATAGCTATGTTGGCTTACATAATGCAATTATTCTGGAAGGGGCCAATGTTACAATTAGAAATCAATACATTTTTGATACTAAGGGTTCTGTAAGGTATCCTGGATATCAGGATATAAGACAATTTCGTGGATATGGAATAATTTGCTCTCATAGTGCCTATTCCAGTTTTATCTCCAATGAAATTTATACACCTAATAATGTAGGAATTCTTATGCTGAATAGCAGTGGAAATATCGGACCAAATATTATAGATTCTTGGCATGGCATAGATGTATATAGAGGTAGAGGCAGAGATGTGTATATAGAGGGTAATAATATAAACTTTTCGGGTACAGGAATAAATGTTGATGAAAGTGATGGAATCAAAAAGTTACATTTATTAAATAATAAGCCAATGACAGGTTCACATACCAACATGGTCAATTCGCAAAACACGGGAATTGATATTAATGGATTGTCAGCATCTGTAGGCTCCAATATACTTATAGATCACAATACGATTAATATTGATAAAAATGGCAATGGTATTCTAATTCGTAATTTTAGTTTGTGTAATATCACTTCTAATATAATAAATGTTGGTAGTAATGCATATTCTAATGACAACTGGAGATATGGAATTAGTGTAGAAGGTGGCTATGGGCACTATTTCGGGAGTAACTTTATAAATGCACAAGATGCTAATTTGGGATCTAAAAAATATGAAGGAATTCGATTACTAGGAGCTAACAATTGTAAGTATTGTTGCAATGTTACCAATGGTACATACTATGGTATTTCATTTATGGCGGATTGTAACGAGACTATTTTTGGGTCCAACACTTTTAGTGCTAATCATGAAGCTTCATTGATTATTGATGAAGAAAGTTTTATTGGTGGACCTCAATCTTTTTTAGCTAACTTTTGGCCATCATTGACAAGCCCTAAAGATGAAGCTGTTCACAGGGGAGATCAAAAAGATGTTAATCGATCCAAATTCTTTGTTCGAGATGATGATAATTTATATTTGCCTGATCCAATCTATACACCCAATGCTAACAATTGGTTTGAAGTAAAATCAGGAAATGAAACATGGAGTTGTCAAACCTGTGGAAGCATACCTCACAAGCGCATTCCGAATGATCCTGGCAATCCAGTGATTTCGGATGTGGATCTTGAGATAATAGAAGATTCTAGTGTGTTTGGATATTTTGATGAGGGGCGACAATGGAATTTAAAAATGGAGTTATTGTATAAGCTCCACACCTTTCCAGCTCTATTGGGTACAAATTCTAATATTGACAGCTTCTACTACAACTCTGCCCTCCAATCTGTTGGCACATATTATGATATGCGCCAAAATATTAAGAATCTATTCATGTTATCAGATATCAATATATTATTGATTGATAGTTTATATGAGGATATAAAGGATCAATTTGACTTGTTGGATCAGCAACTGTATAACTTGAATCTACCTGGTGCAGACGAAGAAGCAATTTATCTGATTATGGATGAAATACAATCTGAAATAGATTCCCTTAGTATGGCTTATAACAATATAATGAACCAGTTTGAATCAGAGAAAATGGCTTCAGCTATGAATCTAATGAATGTATTGAATAATATAGCAGCTGTAAGCAATTCAGAGATCATGGAGAAGAGAATCAATCAATTGTTACTAAAAGAATTCATTTACGGCAAGTCTTATATCACCTTAAGTGAATGGCAAGAAATTGATGTGATGGCTCATACTTGTATTCATGAACAGCGATACGCTGTATTAACCGCAAGAGGATTGTTTCACATTTATTCTGATGAAGAGATCTTGGATGAAGGCAATTGTAATCAGCCACCTCCAATTATTAGTGATCAAAACGAAATCATTGAACAAGGAAGTATTGTGGTCTCACCAAATCCAGCGCATTCTCAATGGATGGTCGAATTGAATGATTTGGATCAATGCCATAAGATCAAATTGTATAATAATATGGGATCTGAAATACCATTCGTCAAGGAAGTATTGAATAATCATCAAATTAGTATAAAACTTGATTCTAAGATTCCAGGAATTTATTATCTAATGTTAGACAATACCAATGGTATACGTATAATTAAAAAATTAATTTCAAATTAATAATATGAATTTAAGATTAATAGTATTCATATATATTTCTGGGCACTTCATGTTGAGTGCCCAGAAATACGATTTTAAT
>JBGAVH010000003.1:0-237532 GCA_044228225.1 Saprospiraceae bacterium
TTACCGTCAAGCCTGATGGTACATCATAAGTTGCTAATGTAGCTCCTGCGATATTACTGAATGTTCCATTACATCCTGTAGTACTGGACTGCCATTGGTAGCTTATCGTTCCACTTCCTGTCGCTGCTACACTGGTAAATGCTGCTGGATCTCCGCCACTGCATATCGTTTGATCAGCAGCTATACTTCCAGGAGTTAAATTATTTACAGTAACTGTAATACAATTGGAATTGGCACTACATGCTACTCCGTTTAATGTACTTGTTGCTACTCGTCTGTAACTTGTTGTTACCGTCAATCCGGATGGTACATCATAAGTCGCTAATGTAGCTCCTGCGATATTACTGAATGTTCCATTACATCCTGTAGTGCTGGACTGCCATTGGTAGCTTATCGTTCCACTTCCAGTCGCCGCTACACTGGTAAATCCTGCTGGATCTCCGCCACTGCATATCGTTTGATCAGCAGCTATACTTCCAGGGGTTATTGCATTAACTGTAAGTGCGACATTAGCTGTTCCAGTACAGCCATTTAAATCAGTAACTGTTACTGAATAATTACCTGCTGAGCTTACAGTAACACTTTGAGTTGTTGCTGAATTGGACCATAAATAACTATAAGGGCTCGTCCCACCGCTTGGATTAGCAGTAAAAACTGTAGTGGTTCCTGTACAAATAACATTAGTTCCTGAAATAGTTACCGTAGGTTTAGGATTTACAGTTAAAACTCTTGAAGCTGTAGCTGTACATCCTTTAGAATCAGTAACTGTAACAACATATGTTCCGGCTGTATTGATAGTAATACTTTGTGTTGTTGCGGAATTACTCCATAAATAAGTATATGGTGGTGTTCCATTACTAGGAGAAGCTGTAAAAACTGTTGAATTGCCTAAGCAAATGACCTGATTTCCATCAATTTTCACAATTGGTTTAGGGTTTACCGTTACAGTTTTAGAAGCGGAACCTGTACACCCTTTGGTATCTGTTACTGTTACCGAATAGGTTCCCGATGTAATAACAGTTATAAATGTTGAAGTTGCACCCGTACTCCACAAATAAGTATATCCAGGTGTACCACCACTCACTGTGGTGGTAAGTTGACTCGTATTGCCTTCACAAAATGTGGTAGTTCCATTGATTACAACGGATGGAGAAGGGTTTACAGTCAATGCTCTGCTTGCTGTTGCTGTACATCCTTTGGTATCGGTTACTGTTACAAAATAGGTTCCCGTTGTTGAAACTGTTATACTTTGAGTTGTTGCCGAATTACTCCATAAATAGGTATACCCAGGAGTTCCACCACTTGGATTTGCAGTAAACATAGTACTGCTTCCACTACAAATAATATTGGTACCAGTAATTGTAGTAGTCGGTATTGGGTTCACGGTTAGGGTACGAGAAGCTGTACCCGTACATCCATTTATATCTGTTACCGTAACTGTATAAGTTCCAGCTGTACCAATTATAATAAAATCTGTTGTGGCACCAGTACTCCACAAATAAGTGTATGGTGGTGTTCCTGAAGAAGCATATGCAGTAAATGTAACCGTGCTACCCTGACAAACATTTGTGAGTCCATCAATTTTAGCTAGGGGTTTTGGTTTTTGAGTTAATGTGACAGAAGCACTACCAGTACACCCGTTAAAATCCGTAACTGTTACGGTATAAGTACCTAGTGTGCTTACCGTTATCATTTGAGTAGTTGCTCCCGTACTCCATAAATAAGTATAAGGTGCTGTGCCCCCTGAAGGGTTTGCCGTAAAAGTTGTGGGTTGGCCCGCGCAAGGATTATTATTTCCGGATATAGTAACAGTTGGTTTTGAATTAACAGTTAATGTTCGTGATGATGTACCAGTACAACCATTTGCATCAGTAACAGTAACAATATAATTTCCTGCTGTACTTATTGTAATACTTTGAGTAGTAGCTGAATTGCTCCATAAATAAGTGTAGGGTGCGGTTCCATTACTGGGACTCGCGGTAAAAACAGTTGACCCACCCGCACAAATAATATTATTTCCATCAATCTTGACCACTGGTTTAGCATTAACCGTTAAAATCCTACTAGCAGTAGCTGTACATCCTTTAGAGTCTGTGACAGTTACAGAATAGGTACCAGCTGTACTGATTGCAATTGCAGCCGAAGTGGAACCATTACTCCATAAATAACTATATGGAGTCGTTCCTCCAGATGGATTTGCTGTAAAAGTTGTATTAGACCCATTACATATAATTTGGTTTCCTGTGATGGTTACGACAGGTTTTGGATTTACAGTTACCGTATGAGAGGCAGTTGCTGTGCAGTTATTTGCATCCGTTGCCGTAATCGTATAAGTTGTTGTTACTGAAGGTGAAACTGTTTTAGTTGAGCCCGTACCCAACCCATTACTCCATAAATAACTTATAGGTAAGGCCCCATTTACAGAAGAAGCCGTTAATGTAACAGAAGTACCATTGCATAGGGTTGTTGATGTACCGTTGGAAGCATTCAACAATACAGAGGTCATACTACATAAAGAATAAGAAATACAAACACTTGATGGGACCACGGAATTAGGACCATTAGTACAAGAAGCATCATTACCAACAGACCAGTGTTCGATAAATATTTGATCTGCACCATTTGGTAAAAATCCGGTTCCTAATGAACCTCTCCAATAGGCTTGACTTTTAAAATCAGGAACATCATTAGTGTAATTTGAAGAATATACCACTGAACCACTTTTCTTAAAAACCAATCTCCATCTTTCGTTGGGTTGAGTAACAACATCCCTTCCTATATATCCATCCCAGCCAACAGCATCCGGAATTGCAACAGAAACAGGTCCACTGAATTCCGGTGGATAGGGACCCGGAATTAAATAGGATAGCGTTCCCCCACAAAATAATCTTACTGCTGAAGGGTTACCATTTATTGCATCTATGATTTGTGACCATTTAAAGGTATTACCCGTACAAGCTGCGGGAGTTGGCGTACAAAAAGGAGGAGCATTAGCATTATCGGGATTACATGCGGTTACTTGTAGGCACATTTCGTCTACTTTTAGAAAGTTTCCGTTGGTTAGACCTTGAATAACAACTTTTGTGGCATTTGTTGGGACTATGCCGTTTATTGTATACAATGCCATATTTGGTAAAATAGCGTCAACCTGCTGAGTTAATTGACTAATAAAAACATTATTAACATCATAAAATAATAAACCCACTGTGGCATCAAAAGTATTAACATGCACACCGCTGTAGGTCTTAAAAGTGAAAGATGATCCCCCAGAAATTGTTGTAATGGTTTGATTGAAACCTCCATAGGCTGGAGGGATACCATTATAGGCAAATTCACCATGACCAAGAGTAGCGCATTGAGGAAATGCTGTATTACGGTAAAAGTTACCATTAAAAAAATTCCAACCACTTACATTAACTTCAAAATCTCCATTGATAATAATATTATTTGCACAAGGGCATGTACCTAATAATGCCAATTTTGCTTCACTTGGGTTAATATCCACTATACCTTCAGGCTTAAAAACAATTCTTTCTAAGGAGATTTCTGAACTTAATTTTTTCTCACCTGAACTTGTAGGTACTTTATCCAAATTTTGTGAAAAACCAAATAACCACATGTTTAGAAAAATAAATACAAGAATGCTTTTTCGATTCTTAAACATTCTAAAACATTTGGAGACATTTAGATGGGACATATGCATATTGAACTTAAGTTTTATAAAAGCCAACGAATGATCTATTTTGTAATCCATAAATCATTCGTTAATTAATTCATAATCAGTACAATAGCTTCCATTTTCACAAATAGCAAAGCAATCTACCCAATTCCAATGGCAGCTATTTACACAACTAAGACAATACTTTAGGGCTAAACCCCTATAAAAAAGGGATCAAAAGATACTTTTACAACTGTGGAAGATTAAACCCTGAATTTGGGTCATACTCTATAAATTTATAATTTCAGTTGATTACTCGTTGGGTCTTTATTTCGGTAATCCTATTTACATGTTCTTATAGGTATTTAAAGTTAAGTACCAGCGGATTAAATTTGATAAATTTAAAGCTTAAGACCTATTCAATATTAAAATAAATTCTTATCAATAATTTTAAGATTGCATCCAATAATACTTCCAAATTATCGATCCACTATCATATCATGAATCACTTAAAATCGATTTCAATTTGTTTTAAAATTTGATCCATTTTACGAACCAAGACTTTCTACCTTGAGCGATTTTGATATTATAGATTCCAGCTTGGATTTTGGATACATCGATATTGTTATTGTTATGATCAATTTTTGTTGTGATGATTAATTTACCATCTAAATTATAAATTGTCATTTTTCCGGGTGTATCCAATGAAGAATGAATAGATAACACATCCGATTTTGAAGGGTTTGGATAAATATAAATCAGATCATTTTTATTTAATTCTGAGGCCTGTGTAACAAATGAAATTTTAGCTTCTATTCGCTCGCTAGAACAGATTAAATCCGGTTCTCTTATTTCCCAATTAAAAAAATAATCATAAGCATTAATACCTCTTGAAGATCCACTAATTCTTAGATATTTTGAAATATTATATGGAAAAAACACTTCTTTATTACTGCTAACTAGTTTTGGACTTTCGGTTCCAAGATTAATATGATTGATCATTGGATTTGTAGAAATAGAATAACTACCCTTGATCAAATTAAAAAATAATGGAATTTGACTTTCATAACTGGTAATATTAATTTGAACAGAATCTATTACTTTTCCTTGGTCATTTATTAATTGAAATTCCCTTAATCCTTTAATATCTGAAAAAACAGTTATGGAATTTAAAATACACGGTTCAAAAACATCAAATGAAATTTTTGCATTAATATCTTCAGGATGATATTTTTCGATATCTTGAAATTTAGGATATAATTCACCTCCATGGATCGATTTGAAAACATGGATGGAATTGGATTCTACCCAAAAAGTGGTATCATGGTGTATCGAATCTGTTACGAATGCATTACCTCTATAAAACGGACTAATGTCATCTTTGTTAATATACCATCTTAGATTATCTCCCTTTGCAGTTAAATTCACTTTATCCGGTTTACTCAATTTGATTTCTGAAAATTGAGGTTTAATAGGATTTGATAATTGCTTAAAATCAAGTGTATCCGTATAAAAAGATTGACATAATCCAGAAACTTTAGCAAAATATAAACCACTGTTAATTAAAATTAAATTTGGACTTGTATCTAATGTAGACCATATTAGTTTTTTAAATCCATCAATGTTTAACTCAATTTGCTGATTTCCACACAATGCTTTTTCTCCACTAATATTCAATTTTGGGTGTTCTATGGGATTTACTTCAATTAAAACACTTTCACTGACCACAGGGCAACCATCAACATTATTAGCTTTATAAAATAAAAACTGATCACTTTTAAAGGTTCTTATCGAATCAGTATTGTTGTCATTCCAAACTACATTTTTTAAATTAGGCTCAATTGTGAGTATCACAGAATCACCATTACAAAATTGCGTTGTTCCAATTATTGAAATTTTATTTTGAAGTTTTACACAATTGTTTTCAGTAACCAGATATCTATGATCAGCATAAAGACTCTGAAACAAACTTCTTTTTCCATTAGGCCACTGGATGATCAAACTATCAATCAAAGTGTCATTAGACAAACCAAAGTGTAAGCTGTGTGAATTCTGAATACCATAACTTTCTCCTGCAGATAATTGTCGCATTTGTAATTTATCTTTAACAAATATCCATGCTTTTGCCCCAATGGCATTTGGATTAGATTGTTCTCCTTTGAGCACTAAATCAATATAATGATTTTGATTTTGATTATTTAACCACAATGTATTTGAAGTAACTCTTGGGTCATTTAACAATTCAGGATAAGCTGAATAAATATCAAGAAATCCATCACTATTAAGATCTCCAACTGCAAATGATGTAAAACCAATTTCACCAAATAATTGATTCTTTTTTATAAATTTATTATTCCCTAAATTTTCGAAAATAATCGCTTCAGATCCTGATATCAAAATATCCAGATCACCATCATTATCAAAATCTCTAAATAGTGCTTGTATAGGTGTTCCACCGAGTTCAAAACCTGATGAACCATTGATATTTACAAATTTTTTGTTATCAATATTTTCCATCAAAAAACTTGAAGATCCATGATTTAATATTATTGCATCCAGATCACCATCATTATCTATATCCCCAAAATCTGTTGTCCAACTTTGACTTCCATCATCCAAATTAAATTCCTTGGCACTCTCAATAAAATTTCCATCTTGATTTATATACAACCTGTTAACACGCCTTAGATCCTTTGGATCAGTTGCTATTCCTCTGCATTTCGATAAATAAACATCCTGATCATTATCACCGTCTATATCGATAATGGCAACACTATAGTTACCAGCTTCACCTAATACAGGATTGATTGAAAAATCAATTAAACCGGTATCCCTTATAAACACCCGGTTCGTTTGATTTTTAAATATCCTGGGTTTTGCATTATCATCACAAATAACAATATCAAGGTATCCATCATTATTTATATCAGAAAGTGTACTGCCCTGAGTAAAAAATTTAGATTCAGGAATGATGCTTTTTGCAAAACCCGAATTTTCTTGATAAAAGATGATGATGCCCTCATAGTCTCCACCAATGATAATATCATTTAGACCATTTCGATCCATGTCACCAACACACAAAGACCAACTCGGTTGGGTAAGTACTCTACCTAAACTTTTCCAAATCCATTTTTTGGAGCCTGTCTGATAACCAATCCATAAATCTTTACCCTGATCGAAAGCAATAATATCATCAAACAAATCACCATTAATATCTGCTACGCCCATTGACAGACCGTTTTCAATTGGGCTATCTATAGGATTTGGTCTTGTTGAATTAAATTGTAATTGGCTATTTGCATCATTACATACCAATAAAAAAAGCAAAAGAAACTGTTTCATTTAAGTCAATTGATTTTACAAATATAAATTAAAATATTTAAACTTTCATAATATCAATTTTCAAGGATACTATATTCTCTTTAGATATAAGAGGTTAAGTTATTAGTCTTACATTTTCCTAATTATAAATCAATAATCTTAATTTTAAAACATATATATTGAATTAGAGATTTAAAAATTACCTTGAAACATTAAACTTTATTTACCAGTTCGAATAAAATCAAAACTACATTTTATACGATTAATGGATATTAATCAGGCTTTTCTTTCAATAAAAAAAGGCTTGCCCTGAATTACAAGACAAGCCTTTTGAATATATTCATTGGATTAATTTCGATTAACAGTAAATGTTTTATTTAAGATTGAATTTTTAGAAATGATTTGCATATTATATTGGCCGGAAGGTAAATAACTAGTATTTATTATTTCATTATAATTTCCAGCTTTTCTATAACCACCAAATGGATTGGTTAATACATTTTTTCCAGATTGATCAAATACTCGCACTTCTAAGTCTGTTTCATCACCTAAAGTTATATTAACTTTCAAAAAGTCATCCGCTGGATTTGGATAAATAGTTATATCCATTTCTGATTTTTGATGGATTCGGATAGAAATTATTTTACTGTATGTGTATTTTCCATCTTTATCTATCTGCTTCAACCTATAGTAGTAGATTCCTGATTGATTTACGTTTACATCGTTAAAATTATAATTTTGTTGTGAAACTGCAGTATTCGGATTGGATTTTAATTGCCCAATCATTTTGAACCCGGATTCAGTTTCGTGACGTCTTTCAATTTCAAAATGGTCATTATTAATTTCAACTCCAGTTTGCCAATTTAATTCTGTGTATTTTCCATTCCATTGACCATCGAAACCTAACCATTCTAAAGGCAACACTTGATAAACCAAACCAGCATCAATGGTTGGCATAGCATCTCCAGTTTTGATTCTATAGACTCTTGTTGTCCCATAACCATTTGATCCATCTACATCATTATCAACAGGATCTACTCCACTATGTGCATAGGTAAAGCTTAAATTAGCTGGAGGTATGAATTTTACGTAATAATCCCCTTGACCAATTCCATCCAACATATAATGTCCATCATTTGCCGAAATAGCTTCACTAACCATGTTTCCAGTGGTTTTACAATAGGCTTTAATTTGAACTCCAGCTACAGGTTCTTCGCCAGCTTCTTGTAGGCCATTGTAATTTCTATCTAACCAAACATAATCTCCAACAGTCGCTTTATTTTGAAATCCCGCCCCAACATTTAAATACTTTTCTCCACCTTGTAACACAAATATTCTTGTAGTATTGATTCCATTTTCATGCCCAATATCAGAATCTTTATCTGCATTTCCACCTTGAAATACAACAGAAGAAGCTAAAAATCCAGGTCTTTCAAATTGGATATAATAAGTTCCAGGTTTTATACATGAGAACATATAAAAACCATCATCTGAAGGAGTAGCCGGATTTACGGCAGTCAATACTTTGCTGATTATTTTTCCAGTAGTTGCATCTATAAGATACACTTCTAAGCCATTAATTCCATTTTCATTATAATCAAATATACCATTTGCATTAACGTCGAAGAATACCCTTCCAGAGATCATACTGCAGACTGGAATTGATGTACAAGCAGTATCACATTCTACCAATACGTTGTTGTATGATAACAAAGATTTATTAAATAACGCTTCGCCTGCGGATGGTATTCCCAATTTGTATCCACAATCACTTAAAATATGATTTCCAGGACCTTGATTAGATAAATCCAATTTCACATTTATAGAAATAACATAAAACTGATTATCACCAACATCTATATTTTGGTTGCGTGCTAAAGCCCATGGTCCACTTCCGTTTAATGTGTTGTTAAAAACTCCAAATACTGTTGATGCAAAAGAATAACTTGCATTTAATATAATGATATCATCATCAAAAGCTGGTGCATCATCTAAATCATAAGTCCCTCTTCTACCACCAATATTGCGTACATCAATTTTATATTCCACACGATAATTTCCATTTCCAAGATCGGTAACTCCACCAAATAATGATTTTTGATGAACTACATAAGGAACATCACCACATGCTGTATCTCGCTGGTCAATACTGCCATCACTCTTAATATCCAATCTTGATTCATTAAATAAGCCTTCACCTGTTATAGGATATGTTGTATTTTGTTTTCCACAACGGCTGTATTTGTTGTCGCCAACACCATCTTCAAGATTAATCGAAACATTAATTCGTAAAGTATATGTCTGCACTCCTCCTCCAGAAATTACCTGATTATTTGCCAATGTCCATGGACCTACACCAACCAAATTTATTGGACCAGGATTAGCGCCATTGCCCATTGCATTGCTAGAATAATTGGCACTAGTAATAATAATATCATTATCAAATTCCGGACGATCAGTTAGTGTATATTTATCACTAACTCCTCCCAAATTCTTTACTATGATATTGTAAGTTACTTCAAAGCTTCGACTACCTGTCTGTACTTGACTAACCAGAATTTTTTCATGAACAATATAAGGTAGATCTGCGCATGCTGTATCCCGTTCATCAATTCTTCCATCATTATTATAATCTAATTGAGATTCATTAAACAATGCTTCATTAGCTGATGGTTTATTATTTAATGCCTTTCCGCATTGATAATAAATATTGTTTCCAGATGAACCTAAACTTAAATCAATTTTCACATTAAAAGTCAATGTATATAAATGACTTGCATTGGCAGTAATGACTTGATCATCCGCTAATGTCCATGGTCCATTTCCATTTAAAGATCCTCCAAAATTACCTGGTGCGTTTGTTGTAAATGAAGCACTCAACGTTGCAATATCATCATCAAACAAAGCATTATCTTTAAGGTCATATGCACCTTGATATCCTGTATTTTTAACCAAAATACTATACACAACAGTGTAGGTGTTTAATCCAATATTTGTTACAGAAACTAGATTTTTTTCGTGGGTAATTTTTGGACTACAATCTATAACACTAATTTTAACTTTATCTGTTGCAGTACAAGAATTAGCATCTGTTACTGTGACTGTATATGTTGTTGTAGAAGTTGGGCTAACTAATTTCGATTGACCAGATCCCAAACCATTATCCCACATATAACTGTAATTCGCGGTTCCTCCAGTTGCAATGGCACTTATTGTTGCATTGTTGCCACTACAAATTTCCTGATCGATTCCAGCATCTACAGATGGACCATTTATTTTATTAATAGTACTCATTGCTGTAGCAGTACAACCCTTAGAATCTGTAACCGTAACATTATAAGTTCCTGAAGATAAATTACTAATCATTTGAGTTGTTGAACCATTGGACCATATATACGTATAAGAAGCTGTTCCTCCAGTTGCATTGGCTATTGCAGAGCCATTTGCAAGTCCGCATTTTGCATCTGTTTTATTTATTGTTACACTTGGATTGGGATAGATAATAATTTTGATTTGATCTGTAGCCGTACAACCATTGATATCCGTAACAGTAACAGTATAAGTAGTAGATGCAATTGGTGTTACTGATTTATTTGGGCCATTGCCAAGTCCATTATTCCATTCATAGGTATAAGTTGGTGTTCCTCCTGTAGCTATAGCGTTTAAATTGAATGAGGAACCCAAACATCCTGATTGATCTACTCCTGCATTAACTGATGGACCATTTGTATTTCCAATGGTAGTGGTTGCTGTACCTGTGCATCCTTTTGAATCTGTTACTGTAACTACATAATTACCAGCAGTTAAATTATTAATGGTTTGAGTACTTGCCCCATTTGTCCAAGCATAAGTATACGGTGCTGTTCCTCCAGTCGTAGAAGCTGTAGCTGACCCATTTGCAAGATTACATTTTGAATCCATTTTATTAATGGATACACTTGGAGTTTGGTTGAGAATAATTTTAACTTGATCTGTGGCCGTACAACCATTTGCATCGGTAACGGTAACCGTATAGGTTGTAGAAGCGATAGGTGTTACTGTTTTGTTTGGCCCACTACCTAATCCATTATTCCAAGCATATGAATAAGCTGGAGTTCCTCCAGTTGCAATTGAATTTAAATCAAAGGTTGATCCAAGACATCCTGTTTGATCGATTCCAGCATTTACAGATGGACCATTAATGTTACTGATTGAAGTAGTTGCAGTCGCAGTACATCCTTTTGAATCCGTAACTGTAACAAAATAATTACCTGATGATAAATTATTGATTGTTTGGCTTGTAGCAGCGTTAGACCAAAGATAAGTATATGGTGATGTACCGTTTGCAGGATTAGCTGTAGCAGAACCATTAGCTAATCCACATTTGGCATCTACCTTATTAATACTAATACTTGGATTAGGATAAATAATTACTTTGACCTGATCAGTTGCTGTGCATCCATTAGCATCGGTAACTGTGACTGTATATGTTGTAGTTGAATTAGGTGTTACAGATTTATTTTGTCCATTTCCAAGTCCATTATCCCAAGTAAATGCATAGGTAGGAGTTCCACCTGTTGCAACTGAATTTAAATTAAATGTACTGCCAATACATCCTGATTGATCAGCACCTGCATTTATCGATGGACCATTGGTATTATTAATGCTTGTGGTTGCAGTTCCCATACACCCTTTTGAATCAGTTACTGTTACCGTATAATTCCCTGCTGTAAGGTTATTAAGGGTCTGAGTTGATGCACCATTAGACCAAATAAAAGTATAAGGTGATGCGCCCCCAGTTACATTGGCAATTGTAAACCCATTTGCTAACCCACATTTGGCATCTGTTTTAGTGATGGATACACTTGGATTAGGATAGATAATTACTTTTACTTGATCAGTTGAAGTACATCCATTAGCATCTGTTACTGTCACTGTATATGTTGTTGTAATATTAGGTGTCACTGATTTATTCTGACCAGCACCAAGTCCATTATCCCAAGCGTAAGTATAAGGTTGAGTACCACCTGATCCAACTGAATTTATATTAAATGTATTTCCAATACATCCTGATTGGTCAGCTCCTGCATTTACAGAAGGACCATTAGTATTGTTAATTGTAATTGTTGCTGTTCCCTTACATCCTTTTGCATCTGTTACAGTTACTATGTAATTTCCTGTTGTTAGGTTACTAATCGTTTGGCTTGTGCCACCATTAGACCAAATATAAGTATATGGCGTTGTACCTCCTGAAGCATTAGCTGTTGCAGAACCATTTGCCAATCCGCATTTCGCATCAGATTTATTGATCGTAACACTCGGATTAGGATAAAGGATCACCTTAACTTGATCTGTTGCAGAGCAGCCATTTACATCAGTAGCAGTAACTGTGTAGGTTGTCGTTGTATTAGGAGTAACTGTTTTATTTTGACCATTACCAAGACCATTGTCCCAAACATAAGTATAAGCAGGAGTTCCTCCTGATGCAAGAGAACTTAAATTAAATGAAGATCCAATACAACCTGATTGATCTACTCCAGCATTTACAATCGGACCACTTGTTATTGTCAATTGAACAGATTTTGTTGCTGTACAATTTTTTGAATCCGTTACAGTAACTGCGTAATTTCCAGAACTCAAATTATTGATGGTTTGAGTTGTCGCACCATTAGACCATAAATAACTATAAGGCGATGTACCACCAGTTACATTGGCCGTAGCAGACCCATTATTAATTCCACATTTTGGATCTGTTTTAGAAATTGAAATATCGATTGTAGGATTTACAAAAACGATTACCGAACTAGTTGCTGTACATCCTTTAGAATCTGTAACCGTTACCATATATGTTGTGGTTTGAGTTGGGCAGACATTCTTATTTGGTCCACTTCCCAAGCCATTATTCCATTCATAAGTATATGCTGGAGTTCCACCACTAGCAACAGCTTTTAAATCAGCACATTTTCCTGCGCATACTGTCTGATTAACTCCAACATCAACAGTAGGTTTGGGATACACTAATACAGTAACTACATCTGTTGCTGTACATCCATTGGCATCTGTAGCTGTAACCGTATAGCTAGTTGTAGTTGCTGGACTTATTGTTTTAGATTGTCCGGTTCCCAATCCATTACTCCATGCAAATGTATAGTTTGGCTTACCACCAACAGCAAAGCCATTTAAAGTAGTACTTTGTCCAACACAAATCTTACCACAGGCAGATGCATTTGCTTCTGTTAAATCTCCACCTGAAAGAAAGAAATTAAAATCGAATTGACAAGATAATCCAAAATTGAATGTATTTGGTTGGCAGATAATATTGTAATCCAACCAAGAACTTGCTCCAAAATTATTAGCAACTCCATATAAACTTCCATTGGTTCCTAATTGGAGTGCAGCCATTTTTTCTTCAACGGCAATTACACCTCCTAACATGGCTTCTTTACCTACAAAACTTCCTTTAAGACTAGTATAATAGTACCAATTTGATGTTGCTGATCCGGTACACCCTTCTAAATGTGGGTTTCCAGGAGGAGCAGAATAAGTTCTACCCGATAGAATTAAAGTAACATCAAATTTATAAGTAGGTAAATCTACATTTTGAATTTGCATTTCTGCATATGCCGTTCCATCACAATATTCTTTGAAAGAACCACCAGAAATTATTTTCCAATATTTTCTATTTCCAGAAGTTCCACCATTAATATTGTCCAATAAACAGTCCGCATAAAAAACCCGATCGACAGCTCCAACACAACTTATTTCATTACTTATAGTTCGTGTTTTAACTAAATTCAAATCAGTTTGCGCCAATGCAGTAAAATCGGCACAAGGTGATGTGCCAGTAAGACAAAGTTGATCTACTTTCAACCAATTTCCATTCGTTCTACCTTGTATTCTTACGGTTACTGTTCCTGCAGGAACTAATGAATTAATGACGTAATAGCTCATATTTGGCAATGAACCATCTACATCAACCATAGTTTCACTTATAAGATTTCCAAGATTATTCAAATATTGAATCCCGAATTTTTGATTGAATGAATTGTCATGAACACCACCATAAAAAGTTAATGTCAAACTTGTACCAATATTAATATTAGTAATGTCTTGATGAAAAGTTCCTAATCCGGTAATGTGTTGAAAATGTCCGGCGTACGTACCGCATTGAGCTGCATATGTGTTTGAAGAAAAATTACCATTTGCATAAGTCCAATTTGTTATTCCGTTTTCAAAACTTGGGTTTAGAATAAAATTGCCAGGACAATTACAGCTTTGAGCAGAAATAAAATTAAAATTTATAAAAAATAAACTTAATAAAAGTATTGAACTTTTTAAAAAAATTCGCTTGTTCATGATTTGGATTGATTTAATATTAATACTGACTTCCTACATTTGAAAAATGGGCTATCAAATGGAGAAAGAATAAAACAATCAAGCCATCATAAATTGATACAATATGAAAGACATCAAATATTTTACTTCACTTATGACAACTATAAGGAAGGAATACCCCTATGACTTTTAATTGTATTTTATAATAAAAATTAAAATTTGATTTTCTTTGGATTTGAAAAATCAATAATTAATCACAAAAAAATACATATATATAAAATATCTATATTATAATTAAATCAATTTAAGTATATAAAACATTAAGAATAAAATAAATAAATCACTTCTTTGATTAAGTAATAATTTGATATTGGTAAAATGAAAACTAACTAAATTATTACTAACGATAATATTATTCATGTTATAAATTCATAATATGAATTTAACGTCATAAAATAATAAAGCCTATCTCAAATGAATGAGATAGGCTTTGATCTTTATAGCTTAAACGATCTTACCTTAATACGGTAAATTGTTTGTTCACTATGCCATGGCTCGTCAATATTTGTAAATTATACTGACCTGCTGGTAATATTGAAGTATCTAATAATTCATTAAATGTTCCTGCCTTTCTAAATCCTCCAAAAGGATTTGTCAACACATTCTTTCCAGATTTATCAAATACCCGTACTTCTAATTCACTTTCTTCCCCTAATTTAATATCCACTTTTAACAAATTGTCTACTGGATTCGGATAAATCGATACGTTGAATTCCGTGCTTCGATTGATTTGAATCGAAATGATCTTACTGTATGTGAAATGTCCATCTTTATCTACTTGCTTCAATCTATAGTAGTACACTCCAGATTTATTGGCATCAAAGTCATCATAGCCATAATTATGTTTGGCTGCTAATCCATCTTCACTAGCCAATTCTTGTCCTATGACCGTGAATCCAGTCTCACTTTCATGACGTCTTTCAATTTCAAAATGATCATTGTTCAATTCAACACCCGTCTGCCAGTTTAATTCTGTAAAGCTTCCATTATGATGGCCCGTGAAATTCAACCATTCGATCGCTAATACCGCTCCTACTAAACCTGCATCAATTGTTGGTAATGCATCTCCAGTTTGAATTCGATACACTCTAGTCGTTCCATATCCATTAGTTCCATCCACATCATTATCTACCGGATCAGTTCCACTATGTGCTGCAGTAAATCCGTAATTCACTGGAGGAATAAATTTAACATAATAATCTCCCTGAGCAATTCCATCCAACATATAATGTCCGTCAGATCCTGTTGTTGCTTCACTCACCATTGCACCAGTAGTATTGTTATATGCATTGACTTTAACTCCAGGTATTGGTTGTTCACCTGAATCCTGTAGACCATTTAAGTTGCGATCCAACCACACATAGTCACCAACAGTTGCTTTATTCTGGAATCCAGCTCCAATATTCAATACCATATCACCACTTAATACAACGATTTTTCTAGTGCTGTTTACTCCATTTTCGTGTCCTATGTCGGAATCTTTATCTGCATTTCCTCCACGTAATGGTTCTGATGCTGCTAAATGACCCGGACGTTCGAACTGTACATAATAACTTCCTGGTTTAACACATGCAAACTTATAATAACCATCGTCTGACGGCGTAGCTGGGTTTACAGCAGTTAATAAGGTTGCAACAACACTTCCACTATTGTAATCAATTAAATTGATTCTTAATCCATTCAGACCATTTTCACTTGCATCAAATACACCATCTTTATCCACATCAAAGAATACCCGACCTCCTATCATTACACATTGCCATATTCCTAAATCCCAGGTCCTATCATTCTCTCCAGGGCTTAAATAAGTGGTAGCATTGGTTCGAGGTCCATTACTATTATCCACATCACTATCCTTGGTATCATTTCCTACATTTGCTGTAGTAATATTCCATCCAGCTGGCGGATCATACTTAGCATAATATTGCATCGGCATTAATTTCTCAAATAGATATAAGCCATTATTATCCGTCGTTGTCGTTTTGACTGGTAGATTAGTAACGGCATCATACAATGTTACCTGCACACCACCTACTCCTTCTTCTCCAGGTTCCTGGATTCCATTCGCATTTCTATCATGCCATACATAATCTCCGTATGATGCTAATTCAACCAAACCTGCATCCCATGTGCTATCGCGTTCACCCCATTGAAGGAATGTACATGCAGTAACACCTGCAGCATCAACATCGCTATCTTTAGCATCATTACCACCTTTATCTCTGAAGGTGAAAGCACAATTAGGCATGTTGATAGGAAGTGCGTCAAATCTTAAGAAATAATCATCTGATAATAAAAAGTCAAATTCATATTTACCGCTTGCATCTGTAGTGTCCTTCTTAACTAAACTTCCATTAGAACACTTATATAGATATACATGTACACCGGGAACACCAGGTTCATTATTATCTTGAACTCCATCACCATCGAGATCTTTCCAAACATAATCTCCAATCCAAGCAGTCACAACGACTTTCTCCGGATCATGATCATCTGAATCTTCGTTTTCGATCTGATTGTTTCCATCGATTACGTCATCCCATGGATCTTCGTCATGTACTGCACGTTCCCAGGCATTGTCCGTATTCGGTTTACTATCAGCATCATCATTATCCCGATTCACATTGAAAGTATCTCTTACACTGCGTATCTCTGCATAATTTTCCCAATCTGGTATAGAAGGATTAGCAGCTACGATGACTTTAAGTTTTAAATGCAATTGTACACTATCTTCAGGATACAATCTTGTTCCATACGTATACTCCAATCTTGGACCATTAAATGCCCATCCTGCATTAATTGCTGGAAGGAATTGGAAACCTTGTGGTATATAGTCGTTAACTCCAACTGCAGATGAAACAACATTTCCTTGATTGTGTAGACTGATTACAAAATCTACTGTGTCACCAGGTATATAGTATGGTTTTTTACCTGGTATCCATTTTCTCAATGCAAAGTCTACAACCGGTGGTTCTGCTGGATCATGATCATCTTCATCAACTGGTGGTTTTTCATCAATTTCTCCATCTTTTGGAGGACCATCGTTATTTGGATTATCATCTGGATCGCTATCTATGTCATCACCAGGTGTATTTGTTGTATCCGTTACTGTAACTATTTCTGCAAAATTTTTCCAAGCTGCTTTATTATATAGTGTAGGCTTGACTGTTAAATACAGTGTTACTTTTGCACTATCACCAGGTATAACTTTAGCTGCTATTGTCGTTTTTGCAATTCTTGTAATATTATTATAGGTCCAATTAGGATTTGATGGCACATCAAACTCATACCCCGGAGCCAAATAATCCGCGATTACAAAATTTTGTGCACTTCTATTACCTTGGTTAAATACTGTTACTTCAAATGGTACCACTTGATTGTACGTAATTGGTAATGTACCGGTATAATTTTTTCTAAGTGCTACATCAAAAACTTGTATTCCAGCAGGGTCATGATCATCTTCTTCTCCTCCCTTATTGATACTTGTAATATTATTATCTGCTACATCACCAGGAGTTACTGCAAGCTCCCCAGGCCCATTTGACGCTGGTCGGCTGTCTACATCAAATGAATTGACATTGTTGCCTAAAGTATCCTGCATGTCGGTTATCTCCGCATAATTTATCCAATCTCTGTAACCACCTTTGGTATTCTTTAATTTTAAGGTAATCACAAAATCAATAGAGTCAGTTGGATTTAATGTACCTGTATAAAGATATTCAGCACCATTTGCATTTGCAACCCATGAAGGACTTAATGCTGGAACTAAACTAAATCCTACTGGAATATAATCTTGAATTTTAACATTTCTTACAGGTTCATTTCCTTGGTTGAAAATTCTAACCCGATAAGTTAAATTCTGGTCATATACATATGGCGCTGGCGTATCCAATAATTTCTTCAATGCCAAGTCATATATTTTTACATACTCCGGATCATTATCATCCTCATCACTTGCAGCAATTGTGTCGCCTATAGTTCCTGTTCCATCTCCATTCAAGATATCATCACTTCCAGGGAAATTTCCGCCTTCACTATCTGGAATTGGTGCACCACCCGGATCATTATTATATACTGAATCTGGATTAGAGTCAATATCATTAATTCCTGGCTCGTCCGCAACCGGATTATCCGAACTAATTTCTATTTCAACTGTCCATGCGTGTTTTCCACTTGCTGGTTGAGATGTTAATATGATATTATACATATCCATCTCACCAGGTTTAATGGTATCTGTTACCGGCACGGTAAAGCTTGCGATTTTGGTTACATTATTATACACCCAACCCGTGTTTGGACCTTGTGTGAAAGCAAATCCATCCGGTACTAAAACACTTAGTGTGTAACCAGCACTTGCTATATTTCCTTGGTTTTTTACCTTTATAGGGAATGTAATTAACTCACCATAAGAACTTATTCTATCAACACTATTTTCGATAACTGTAGCTAAGTCAAAAATCCATGGTCCTGCTGGATCGTGATCATCTTGACTTCCTACTCCAGTATCACTATTGCTGCTAATGTCATCATCACCTAATTTACCAGGTAATACATTATTTTCGTTTGGCCCATTACTTCCTGCTTCACTATCAACGTCTGTTCTAGTGACATTAAGCGTATCTTGAGCAGAAGTTATTTCAGCATAATTAATCCATGTCTTATTCGTGGTAAGCTGTGAAGCCATTTGGAATTTTAAAACTAAAGTTAACACCACACTATCTCCAGGTTTAATAACAGAAGTAATCAAATTCGTTATCGTATTTGGCCCTCCAGTCCATCCATTATTGTTTGTGAAGCTATAACCATCAGGTATAAAATCACTAACTAAGATATTCGTTGCAGAAATATTTCCTTGATTAAATACGGTAACTTTAAATGTATGATTTTGACCGTAAGTATATGGCGCCGCAGCTGGTGAAACCAAAGTTTTTCTCAATGCAAGATCAAAAACTTGTACAAATTCTGGGTCATTATCATCCTCATCGCCTGCTGCACTAGTACCTCCAATAACTCCATTTCCTGCACCATTTAAGATATCATCACTTCCTGGGTAGTTTCCATCTTCACTATCTGGCAATGGACTTCCTCCTGCATCATTTGAGAAATTATTATCTGGTTTGGAATCAATATCTTTTATACCAACTTCATCAGCTATTGGATGATCTTTACTAATTTCAACTTCTACCGTCCATGCATTTGGACCATTGGAAGGTTGAGCAGTTAGTACTATATTAAATTGATCAGTTTCACCTGGATTTAATACATTAGTTGATACATAAGTGAACAATCCGATTCCATTATCAAATACCCAATTTGGATTGAATGCTGGATTGAATGCAAACCCAGAAGGAATATTTACAGAAACTGTATAACCATTCGTAGGAATGTTTCCTTGGTTATGTACTTCTATCGGGAAATTGATTAATTCTCCATAGAAATGAATTTCAGCTGTTGAATTCTCAACTTTAGTAGCTAAGTCAAAGATCCATGGCCCTGCAGGATCATGATCATCCTGACTTCCAAATCCTGTATCTGAGTTACTTGCTATATCATCATCACCTGGTTTACCAGGAATTATATTTTGTTCGTTTGGTCCATTGGAACCTGGGTCACTATCTACATCATCGCCTGGATTTCCTTCATCATCATTTGCACTTGCAATTTCAGAATAATTTGCCCAAGATTTCATGGTTGGATGTGCCACCATATTGAACGTAAGATTGAGTGTAAGTACTACACTATCACCTGGCAAAATAGTGTTCGCAATAGTTGTCGAAGCCGTATTTGGTCCACCTGTCCATCCATTATTATTACTAAAACTATATCCTTCAGGTATGTAGTCATTAACTACTATATCCTTCGCTGCGACGTTACCTTGGTTGTAAACTACAACTGTAAATGTATGAGTTTGACCATATGTATATGGCCCAGTTGCTGGAGTAATCAATCTCTTTCTTAAAGCAAGATCAAATACTCTTACGTATTCCGGATCATTATCATCCTCATCACCTGCAGCATTGGTATCTCCTACATTACCATTTCCTGCACCATTTAATATATCATCACTTCCAGGGAAATTTCCTCCCTCACTATCTGGAATTGGTGAGCCACCTGGATCATTATTAAACACTGCATCAGGATTAGAATCTATATCATTAATACCTGCTTCATCTGCGACTGGATGGTCTGCGCTAATTTCAACTTCTACTGTCCAGGCATCTGCTCCATTGGATGGTTGTGCAACAAGGATAAGATTATACATATCCATCTCTCCGGGTTTAATAGTATCCGTTACCGGAACTATAAATGTTGCTACCTTAGTTACATTGTTATAACTCCAATTTGCATTTGGTCCTTGAGTAAAGGCAAATCCACTAGGCACTAAAACGCTTAATGTATATCCTGCACTAACAATATTACCCTGGTTCTTAACTTTTATTGGGAATGTAACTTGTTCTCCATAAGAACTTACTTGATTTACATTATTCTCAATAATTGCAGCTAAGTCAAAGATCCATGGTCCTGCAGGATCATGATCATCCTGACTTCCAAATCCCGTATCTGAATTACTTGCTATATCATCATCACCTGGTTTACCAGGAATAATATTTTGCTCATTTGGTCCATTGGAACCCGGATCACTATCTACATCATCTCCCGGGTTACCATTATCATCATTGGCACTTGCAATTTCAGAATAATTTGCCCAAGATTTCATGGTCGGAACGGCAACCATTTTGAAAGTAAGATTGAGGGTTAATACTATACTATCTCCAGGTAATATTGTGTTTGATATGGTAGTTGAAGCCGTATTAGGTCCACCTGTCCACCCATTATTGTTGCTAAAACCATAACCTTCAGGTATATAGTCATTAACTACTATATCCTTAGCTGCAACATTACCTTGGTTGTAAACTACAACATTAAATGTATGTGTTTGTCCATAAGTGTAAGGTCCTGTTGCTGGAGTAATGAGTCTCTTTCTCAAAGCAAGGTCAAATACCCTTACATATTCCGGATCGTTATCGTCTTCATCACCAGCTGCATTGGTATCACCTACGTTTCCATTTCCAGCTCCGTATAATATATCATCACTTCCTGGATAATTGCCGCCTTCACTATCTGGTATTGGAGATCCACCTGGATCATTATTGTATACCGCATCCGGATTAGAATCTATATCATTGATTCCTGGTTCGTCTGCAACTGGATGATCTGAACTAATCTCAACTTCTACAGTCCATGCGTCGGCACCATTTGAAGGTTGAGCTACTAGTATAAGATTATACATATCCATCTCACCTGGTTTAATAGTGTCCGTTACTGGTACTATAAATGTTGCAATCTTAGTTATATTGTTATAAGTCCAATTCGTATTTGGTCCTTGTGTAAATGCAAATCCACTTGGAACAAGAACACTTAAAGTGTACCCGGCACTTGCAACGTTTCCTTGGTTCTTAACTTTTATAGGGAAGGTAACTTGTTCTCCATAAGAACTCACTTGATTCACATTATTTTCAATAATTGTTGCTAAGTCAAAAATCCATGGTCCTGCAGGATCATGATCATCCTGACTTCCAAATCCTGTATCAGAAGTACTTGCGATATCATCATCTCCTGCTTTACCAGGAATAATATTATTTTCATTCGTTCCATTAGAACCAGGGTTACTGTCTACATCCTTACCTGGGTTTCCTTCATCATCATCTGCCCCAGCAATTTCAGAATAATTTGCCCAAGATTTCATACTTGGAACGGCAACCATATTAAATGTCAAATTAATGAATAATTCAACACTATCCCCAGGCTGCAATGTATTGTTAATTAGATTCATTGCCACACTTGGTCCACCGGTCCATCCATTATTATTACTAAAAGAATAACCTTCAGGTATATAGTCTTTCACTGAAATGTTCGTCGCTGCCATATTTCCCTGATTGAACACAACAACTCTGAAAGTGTGAACTTGACCATAAGTATATGGACCAGCGGCAGGATTAATTAATGTTTTTCTAATAGCAAGATCGAAAATATTAATAATTGCTGGATCATGGTCATCTTCATCAACAGGTGGAACCTGATTAATTTCATCATCCGTAGGCCCATCTGGTTCACCACCCGTATCATTAGTTGGGTCATCATCTGGATTACTGTCTATATCTTGTCCAGGAACACCTGTAGTGTCCTGTGCCGATTTAATTTCTGCTAAATTGGTATATGCATCCGCAGTTCCTCCATTAGCTAATAGTCTCAATCGAATAGTAACTTCTGCACTATCTCCTGGTTTTAATTTTCCTGCAAGTGTTCTGGTAGCTTGACGATTCCCTGCGGAATAGGTCCACCCTGTATTTACACCTCCAGCTATAAACTGAAATCCAGTTGGAACGTAATCTACTAAGTTTACATTTTGAGCAGCTACACTACCTTGATTGTATACTTTAATTTTGAAATCAATATCCTGCCCATATGAATATGGTCCGGCTGTTGTGATTGTTTTTCTAAGCGCTAAATCGAAGACGCTTAAACCAGCTGGATCATGATCATCCTGATCTCCAACTTTTGTAATGTCCGTAATATTATTATCATTTGTACTTCCAGGCACGACAGCTCGCTCTCCTGGTGTATCTTGATTCGGATCACTGTCTACATCCAATGCTGAAACATCTGTACCAGCTGGATTTTGCATACTTCTGATTTCACTATAATTATACCAATCCGTGTAACCTCCCTGGGTCGGAGCAAGTCTTAGTTTCAATGTTACTACAAAACTATCACCCGGATTTAAAGTTGGAGCATAGGTATGCATAACCAGTGGATGTGCACCCGTCCAAACACCTGCATTATCTCCTGCAATATAGGTATATCCTACAGGAATATAATCATTGACAACCACATTTTTAACTGGCAATGTTCCTTGATTATATACAGATATATTGAAATCTATAACTTGACCTAAAGTGTATGGTCCATTTGTGAGTATGACTTTTCTTAAAGCTAAATCATATAAATTAATCATAGCTGGATCATGGTCATCTTCATCAACAGTACCATCATCATTAATCTCATCATCAGTTGGTCCACCTGGTTCACCACCAATATCATTCAAAGGATCATCATCAGGCTGACTATCCACATCAGTCATAACAACTCCTAGAGTATCCTGTGCTGATTTTATTTCACTAAAGTTGATATATGCATCGGCTTTACCTGGATTTGCTAATACTCTAAGTCGAATAGTAACATTCAAGCTATCACCTGGCAATAGTGGTCCAGTGATAGTTCGATTAGCTATTCCTGTTCCCACTGAATAACTCCAACCCGCATTTACTCCCCCAGCGATAAACTGAAATCCAGATGGAACATAATCAACTACATTTATATTTTTAGCAGTTATACTTCCTTGATTAAATATTCTTATATTAAAATCAACATCTTGACCATAACTATATGGCCCAGCTGTAATAACTGTTTTTCTTAATGCTAAATCGAATAAATCTCCAAAATCTATACCCGCTCCTGCAGGATCATGATCGTCTTCCTCGCCACCTTTATTTGTACTGGCAATATTATTATCATTGACACGACCAGGTAATACTGCTCTTTCAGAAGGACCATCACTACCAACATTGCTATCAATGTCATCAGCAGATCGATTTACATTATTTAAATCTTTACTGCTAGTGATTTCTGAATAATTAATCCATTTTTTATAACCTCCGACATTGTTTTCAAAAGTTAAAACAATGGTTACCGATGTACTATCACCAGGTACTATTGGACCAGCTATAGTTCTGGTTACATTAGGATAGGTATTGGACCATAATGGGTTTAATCCAGCTTGAAATGAATAACCTTCAGGAATATAATCTTTAATAACAATATCCTTAGCCGTCTCGGTACCTTGGTTGTACACCCAGATCGTGAAGGTTAGATTATTTCCATAATTAATGATACCGCTCGTAAATACTTTTTTCAATGCTAAATCCCATACATTGATTAAAGCTGGATCGTGATCATCCTCATCTGTAGGCGGTACTCCATTTACTTGATTATCAGTAGGGCTATTTGGAACGCCACCACTATCATTACCATTAACTTCATCAGGGGTACTGTCCACATCTGGAATGGTATTTCCATTGACATCTGTGGCAGATTTAATTTCAGCATAATTTAAATACGCATTAATCTTACCTGGATTAGCTTTTAATGTTAAGTAAATAATAACATCTATACTATCACCTGCCACCAAAGTAGAAGTAATAGTAGTGTATGCCTTATTTGTACCATTAAAAGTCCATAATGGATTGTTTACTGCCGCATAATCAAATCCAGACGGTATGTAATCAACGATTTCTATATTTTTTGCAGGAACTCCTCCCTGATTGTATATTCTAATTCTAAACGGTATAGCTTGTCCATATGAGTATGGTCCAGCTACATCTACCACTTTCTTTAATGCTAAGTCAAATAATACCACATCAATTTCTGCTGGATCATGGTCGTCTTCATCTCCACCATTTTTTCCATCCTGATTAATAACGTTATCATCAGTGAGATCATTGGTTTCACCCGGTTGATTGAAGTTTATATTGTCAGGTTTACTATCAATATCATCTAACCCTAAGTCATTTTTTGCATTACTAATCTCGGCCCAATTCCTTAAACTATTCTGATTAAATGAAAGATCAATTTTCAATTTAATATTTCTTGTAGTACTTTGACCAACGCCTAAGAAAGTAATAGGAGTAATCAAAGTTGCAGGATTCCCAGTCCAAAATGGGTCATCCAATGACATTCCATTTGGAATGTAATCGGTGATTTGAATATCTTTTGCATCAATCGATCCTTGGTTAATAATTTCAATTTGAAAATTCACATTTGATCCTGGTTGAAAGGGTCCAAAACTGGAAACAGTTTTCTTTAAGGCTAAGTCAAACGTTTGTGTAATAGATATTTCTTCAGGATCATGATCATCTTCGTCACCTCCGTTATGCTTGCGATCCTCATCAATAATATTATCATCTTCCAAATCATTGGTTTCTTCTGGCTGATTGAAATTTATATTGTCAGGATCACTATCATAATCAATAGGAGGATCATTAAAATTATTTTCATCATTATCAGCAGAACTTATCTCAGCCCAATTTCGAAGAGTTGATCCCATAAAGTTGTTATCAATCCGAAGTGTAATATTTCTAATGGCACTTTCATTTATCGCCAAACTGGGAATTGGATTGATCAAAGTTGCTTTACCTGAACTTACATTCCAGTTGATTTCAGTAGGACTTAAAGTCATTCCAATTGGAATGTAATCTGAAATCTGAATATTATAGGCATGAGTCTGTCCTTGATTGAATACTTCCACTTTAAAAGTAACATCATCTCCATTCTTAAAAGGTCCTGTTGAAACAAGAGTTTTTCTCAATGCTAGGTCAAATTTACAAGGCTTCAAAATAACTTCAATTATTCCAAATAAATCACATATAGGTGGTCCAGTTGTAATTAAATGAACATAATATTTTCCTGGATCAATGACCATGGTTGGATCTGCAACAGGAATAGTAAAATTAGAATCTTTCCAAAAACTAAAATTTCCTGGAGAAGAACCTTGAGTATATTGTGTAAGATCCACAATGTCTTGTGTACATTTAGGCTCAGGGTTTTGAGTATAAAGTACCCCATCTGCCGTTACTGTAATACCAGGAGTGGTTTTTGAACACTCAGTTGACCCTGCCTGAACAATAATCTCGGCAGTATAAACTCCTGGATAAGCTGGTGATATTGTAGTAAATAATAAATTACTAGTTGCTACAAGTATTCCATCGCGATAATATTTATATGTCGCTCCTACTATTGGTATGGAAACTCTTGCGATAATTTTAGAATTTTTATCTGCACATACACTTGTTTTATTTAGTATCAGTGATTCATCCGGGAATAGCCCAATTTTTCCTTGATTTTGATATGAATTTTTGCAACCATCATAACCAAGAATATTATAGGTCGCAACATCATATACTGCATTTTTTGGAGGAAGGTTAGCAAAGAGTGAATCGGTCTGTCCAATAGCATTTGGATAAGGAGTTGGATCGGTGAAGATATCAGAATCTTCACTAGTAATTTGCCAAAAATATGGACCGACTATTTGTCCTTGCGGTTGAATATTTATAATTTTTAGATCTGAAACTGTCTTAGGTGGACAAATTAATCCATAACCAACTTCCCAAGTAGGTTGACTATATTTAGGAATAGTAGCAGTTGCAGTTGCAACTTTACAACCATCCCAAAATTGAAATGTATAAAATCCTTCTGAAATAAGGTTCGAAAATAAAGCTGAATTTGGTGGAGAATCTGTTTCTCCTGTCGCGCCTACTCTGCTAGCAGATGGATTAATAATGGAATATTGTCCTGGTGTGTTTGACAAATTGAAGGGGTTGAATGTTTGCGCTTTCAAAGTTGCCTGACCTGCACTAAAACATCGAGTATTGACATCCACAGCCAAGGTTGGATTTTTATATGCCAAAACTTCAAAAGTACCAGAACAACTGGATCCACAAGCATCCATTATTGAGTATGTATATATTCCAGGACTTAATGCTTCTTTTACGTAATAATCAAAGTAATTAGACTTTGGGTATCCAGGAATACTTAGTATACCGTTCTTTTTTATATCAAAAGTGACTGGATAAGTAGGGTTATAGGGTGGACCATAATTAAAATATACGACCTCACGTATTAATTCTGAATTGGACTCTGGACATTCTGGGTAGTTACCACATGACAGATTACCAATACCTGGTCCAATTAAATTTTGATAATAAGTATTCATAAATCCACACCCATCAGTCACCTTTATGGTGTAACTACATGGTCTTGGAAGATTATAAATTTCAAAATAAGTACTAACATTAGTAAATGATTGAGAATATCCACAATCAGAAGTAATTTCTACATTGTACGGACCTATCCCATATTGATAGGAGGTAATACCCAACATTCCAGTGCCAGGATCTCCTGGTCCAGATATTCCACATTTACCTAAACCTCCCCCAATAGATAGTGTAGGTAAACCATAATCCGTAACATATACTTCAATTATTGTAGAACCCCCACACTGATCGGTAACTTTGATTTTATAATAACCATCAGCTTTTAAATTATAAATCTGACTATACACATTTGTATAAGTTAAACCAACTTGATCGGTGGAACCAGATAAAATTTCAAATTTATAAGGTCCTGTTCCACCACTTGCATCCACAGTATATTTAGCATCTCCATCGCAATTAATAAAATTGTTAAAAGCATAGTTTGCACTTGGTGCAGGTGCTTCATCAGGGACATAAATAGAAATAGTTTTAAAATTACCACACAAATCTTTAGCTTGTAATTCATACCATCCTCCAACACCAGCAGGATATGGGATTATGAACTCAGATACATTTTGGTATACTGGGGGCTCAGTACCGTTAGCAGGAAGAACACCATCTTTAGAAGAAATTCGGTAAACATATGGCGGTCTTTGTTGACCTGGTGATGCCCCTACTATATTAAAGTTATGTAATTTCACAGTAGGTATACCTCCTGAACAAGGAGAATATATCAATTCTGTCGTCCATGTCCAATTTTGTTCATAATTACCAGTAACCACTGTTTCTGATGTGGGCTGCTCATTGTTTAGTTTATATTCTGTAACAGTATAGGTTCCAGGAGGAAGATCTGTGAAAATTACCATTCCACCTGATGGGCTAAATGGTCCCAATTGAGGAATATTAGCACCTGTTAAAGCATAAACACTGGTATTCTCTGCGCCCGAAACTTTTACAGTTCCATTAGCTTGACAAGTTGACTCAGTAGTAGTAACAGAACCTGTGAAACTTGCAAATAACTTTTCAGGTAAAGAAACAGAAATAATGAAAAACAAAGACAATAATCTAAAATTTAAGCCAATCTGTCTCAAATTATTAGATTTTATCATCCGAACAAAATTTAAAGTTTTCATTGCAAAGAATTTATTAATTTAATGTATTTAGTTAAAGGAAATTCAGTTAAGAAAAATAGATGTGGGAATTAATTAATAGCTTACATTAACAGGCAATGGTATATTATGTATTCCTGGCTGAATAATTATCAACCCTGGAAATGGATACAATTCACGGTCTGGAAGTTTAATAAAACCTTTCCCTGGTAATAATGGAAATGGTTGAGGTTGCAGAATTAATTCCATTTTGATTGGAAAACTTGACGGATAAAAATTAAAATTACCAAATGGATCACTATGTATAGTTAATAAAAGGGGGTGCATGGTAGTAATTGGATCAAATTGGTAAACATTTATTTGAGCCTTCTGAACTATAATTTCATTTTGATCAAATCTACCATTTTGATTTAGATCTACAAATACTTTACCAGAAATTTGAGCATTTACTGAAAATATTATTTGAACTAAAAACAAAGTTAAAAGCCAAACTTTATTTTTAATATTTAATAATAAAGCATTTGAATTGACATTATCTTTTGAAAATAATGTTTGACTTAAAATTCGACTAATAGTATACATATGCATTCTTTTTAATATTAATTTTCTTATTACTTACTAATTCCTTTCAATTCAAAAAATGATAAATCATAAAATTTAATTTATGCATTTAATCATTTTTAATTTTGAAATAAAACTTGTGTTTGATCTTTTAAAAAAAATAAAAACTTTTTATTAAAATTTCTACACATCAATAAAATATTAAGGAAAAGTTGCAGATCCCTGCATCTTATAATTCACCCAATTATGAATGAATAATAACTTTCTAATATTTTTTTTCTGAGGTTGGGATGGAAAAAGTTTACTAAAAAATTTTACGAGAATCTTGACCACTATACCATTAATAATGTTCGATGGTGATTCCTTTCATTTAGTAGTGCAAAGAAATAATATAATTTTTAAATATTATAATTTTATATAATATTTTTATTAAAAAATGTATAATTAATTGTTTTTAAAATATTTACATATAACAAAATATACTATTTATAAACAATTTTTGTTTATAAATAGTATTAATAAACATCTAAATTCATATTTTTTTCAAACTAATTGTTGCACATTAAAAATATTCAAATCCATTTAATAAAGATATGGTACCGCTGTTTTTATTAATCGACTGCACAATTAACAACTTGTTTACTTTTTAGTCACTTTCTGATACTACTCTATAGACAACAGTTTCCAAGATTTGGATTTTAAATCATAGGTAAATATCATTTTACTTTGTTGATCTTCACTTGGGGCCGTAAGATTAAAGTAAAAAAGTATCGTATTCAATTGCATCTTTCCATCAGAAGTAAATCTTATTTTCCTAATTTTATCATCCCCCCTTGGACCCAATCCACTTATTGAAAATTCTTCTTTCAAAGTTCCAACCGGATTGTTTCTATCATCCAATTCCAAAGAGTATAATTTTGATGCCCGCGCAGACGACAAATAAAGTATTCTTTTACCTTGATGATTATGCAATGCTAAACCATAAATATCTTTGTGATCAATAAGTGTTGTAATTTCTTTAGTCTTAATGTCAATTTTACAAACTTTTCCAATTTCTCGATTTTCAGATGATCCAGCTACGGTACTTACAATGAGTTGACTCGTTGAACAATCATAAAAGCTACCAAGCAATCCAAATGGATTAAATGAACCGGGCAGAATATCCATTGGAATTTGAACATAAGGGCTCATCCATCCAGTATTGGCATCCACCTTATATATGGTGTTTTGTTTTTCCAAAGGATTTTTAAGTAAGTTTACTTTAGCAGAAGGGAGCACATATGAATTTCCAGATTGGTCAGTGCAAATGGCACCAAGAAAACCTTTATCTGTCCAGGAACTGTCTTGTATAACTTTAATAATCTTTGCATTCGGATTTCCCGGCTGTTCCGATTCAATAAGCGCCATTCCAACTAAAAATTTCTCAGAGGTGGACAAATAAGCTTTTTGCGGATTAATACCTTTTTTCAAAAAATAGGGCGGTAAGCCTTTACATTGATCTAATTGACCTAATAACTCAAATTGAAAACTACATAAACAGAATAATATCAAATAATAAATGGGCTGTTTCATTTAATAAAATATTTAACTTAATTAATAAGGCTTAAACATTGGACCTGAATAACATGGATAAATCACCGGTACATATACCCCATTTTTCAATACCGATTCGGCCCAACAATATTCATTCCCTTTAGTATCGTCATTCGTCATTTGTGCAACATACCATAGAACTATAGAACTTGTTTCTATTATTTCAGGATCAGGTTCTATAAATTTTTCAGGACCTTGTTGATAATCTTTGTTGCAACATGGTCCTATAGTCGGTAAATCAGTTTCTCCCTCATTTCTAAGAGAATCCCATTTAGTTACATAAACATATGCATTGTCTCCTCTTCCTCCATCCCTCATTTGACCAGTATTAGCCAATATCATTAAACCTTGTTTATTGTCGTTTTCAATTTTCAACCATTGATGATCACCTTGATACAACGTTTTACCTGTTTGTAAAGTCCATTGTTCTTTTTTCCAATGTTTCCAGATATTCTTATTCCATTCATAGAAATTATTTTTTTCGCCTGATAATGCAATTCTTGTAACCGGACGATACATTCCATTATTCCCACATCCCCTTCCTATACTACCGACAACAGGTCTAAATCTGCCATCTTTATAAAATTCAAAATACTGATGATAATTATAATTACATGGAGTCGGCCATCCTTCACTATAATATCGTTGGCCCAATAAAAATCCCGTTGTATCCCCAGATTCAACGATAGCTTCAAAATATGGTGGCTCTACAGCTAATACTGCGGCGGTAGAAAATTCAGGACATCCTACTGCATCGCTATAACCAAATCCATCAATTTTAGAATACGAGACATGCCAGTCTACTAATTTTACATTTCTAAAGAGCTCCTTTTTTTTATATTGAACATGAGTTAAAACAAGCCCATCAGATCGACTCATAGAAAAGCTAAATGTCCAATCATTTTTTTCAACTACATTATTTTTATCACAATAACATGACATGATTTTATCATTCTGCATGGTACGTTGTGTTACTGCCATTCCAGTCTCACCTACCTGAGTCCATTTGACACCAGCAATATTTAAATCAGTAAGATCTACTATAGCCCAAAGTGCCTTATCTCCTTTCACAAAGGTTGGAGCTACGCATAGATGCTTGGAACGCTGACATTTAGTTCTATTCAGTGCCGTTTTTGTCCCGGCCATAATAGGCTTTTGGTCTAATTTATGTTCTCCATATTCATTGATTACTGCTGTATCATTGATTGCCATTTCCATTGCCAATTCAACAAGATGAGGCGGGACATCGGGTTGAGTTTCTTTATAAAAAATAATGTTAGTAACTTGCTTATGCACTAAATCAACGAAACCAATTATGGAAGCATTCAATGCATAATTATACATTTCAACTCTATACAGATTTTCCATGTTCATCATTTCACTTCCGTTGGGTATATCAGATGGTCGGGCTTTTGATATTGAAAAAATTTCATTCAACATTTTTTTCTGACTCGATGATTCTAAAAAAAATTTATCCAATTTTGAATTTGAAATAAATATATCTTGTATTTCACTACTGGATTTAATGTCAGCTTGTTTGACCAATAAAACGGGTTTGTTCAATTTCAATACAGCTTCGATTTCCTTCTTTCTTTCATCTAGAAGTGAATAACCATCAGTTCTTCTGTTTTTCTGTGAAGAACAATTCAGAATAATCATAAAACAAAACAAAACATAAATTAATATTATATTTTTCATCATATCATTCGTTAAACGGATCTAAAAAATAAGGATTTGACAAATAACTGGTGTCGGTCAGGGTATGCAAAAAAGCTATTAATGCTTTTCGTTTATTTCCATCTAATTGAAATCGTTTAAGCCTAGCATCAACATTTGGATGAAATGAGCCATCACCTATACAATCTCCATTTAGTATATTTCTTCCTCGGTGTTCATAATTTATAATAACTTCTTCCAAACTGTTTCCTGATCCATCATGGTAATAAGGGGAGGTGATGGCAACATTCCGCAATGTTGGTATTCGAAAAACACCATCATCAGAATCATTCTTACTGTGTTCATATTGTCCGCGATCTCGGTTTGGATAACTGCCATTACAATTGTATAATCCAATATTCGCAAATGCTGGACCTATTGTTGGTTCTACAAAATCTAATCCCCCATGACACCGGTGACAGGAAATGGAATCTGAAAAAAACAATCTGTATCCCGATAGTTCTTGATCTGTAAAAATTAAAGTGTCATTTGTTTTTAAAAATTGATCGTAAATAGAAAATCGACTTTGTAAACTCAATTCATAAGCAACAATACAATCCATGATTTCATCAAGATTAAGATTTGATATATCTGTTCCATAGCAACTTTTGTATAATGATTGATATAGACGATCCGATTTAAATCGCTCCAAAATTTGAGATTCCTTTAAATTAAGACCCAATTCTATGGGTTGTTCAGAAAAAAAAGGTCTCTTCATTTGTTCTTTCAGCGATATAATCTGAGGATTTGCCCAATCAAAGCAAGTTCTATGATTAATATTGAGAATGGAGGAAGAATTTCTTTTTAACATTTGGGCATCGCTGTTCAATGAAAGTCGGTAGCCATCACTGAAGGCTAAACTTGGATCATGACAGGAAGAACACGATTTTTTCAAATTATAAGACAATCTTACATCATAAAAAAAATAGTGGCCTAACTCGCCCAATTTACTCTTATTTGAGTTGGTGCTGATTTCAACGGGTTCATAACAAACCGAACTAAATAATATCGGTATAAGAACAATAATTCCAATTAAGCATTTTCGCTTCATAAACACACAAAAATACAAATCCCCTATTATATTTAGACCTTAATTCAAATATTTAATGAATTCAGATTATTTGTTCAAAATAAAAAGTTTTATTTCGTTATTTTAATTCTATTAGCATAAATGAAATGATACCCCTATTTTTACATTATTATATGCTTAAACCATTCAACCTTTTATGCAAATGACCATATCAAAACAAATCTTAATTCTTATACTGATAACCATTATTAATGTTACGGGACATACTCAGAAGACCTCTGGCATCCTTAGTACTATTTCATATTTTAATGAAGCATTAATAAATAAAAATCTGAAAGAAATCAACAAACTTACTCATCCACATCTAAGTTATGGTCACTCTAACGCATGGATAGAAACTAAAAAAGAGTTTTTACAAAACATTCAATCCAACTATATTCAATATAAATCCATCAAGTGTGATAGTGTGCAAATTATTAAAACAAAAAAGATTATTACAGCTAGATACAATGCACAATTTACAGTAAGCTTAAAAGACAAACCCATTGATTTAACACTGCATGTATGCCAGACTTGGATTAAACGACATGGTCGTTGGGTCTTGTTGTCGAGGCAGAGTACGAAAATTTAATAGTCGGTGCATGAACAGATATCAAAGCTATAACCAGCCACAGTAATCTGAAATTAAGAATATCTGTATTGATTGCCTCTATACTTAAAAAAATAATAATAAGGAATTGTAGAAGATGTTTTGTAGTTGGATTCTTTCTATAGGTTCTTGCCGCAATTTTAATTAACAAAATAAACAATCCACAACACATAATTAATCCTGGAAAACCATATCCTGCAAATGATCCAAGATAAGTACAATGCGGATCATAATTAATGCTCGATGGATTACTATTATTTAATCCATTCATTTTCTGATACTCATTAAATGAAGTACCACTAATTCCGAACAAAGGTTGACTCAATCCCACCTTTATCGCCAATTTCTTCAATTCAAAATAGTTTGTTTTTTCTAACTCCCATACATTAGATATTAATGTTTGATTCATAAAATTTTTTGTTAATCTTGATCCCTCTGAAGAACCTACTTTGGGTCTTACTACAAAATGAGTTGCCATTATATAAATAAAAAATAATAGTGCACTGATCATTCCAAATAACGCACGAACCCATTTGTTTTTTTTCTTAATAAAAATGAAAAGTGCTAAAATCAAGATTAAAATAAATATCGTTTTTGAACTTGTCAATAACAAGCCGATGACTTCCAAAAGAATAATTATATTCCACCACCAACTTCCAAAATGTTTAGCTTTATAATATCCTAATTTTAACAAAATACTTAAGGAAATTACATGAGCCATCATTTCTGGTGTACCCATCAATCCTCTTGCCCGTGGGACATTTCCAAAATAAGGATAATCTAAATAGTACCATGCAAAACGATTAGGAATATGTTCACCATATGCCTGTATTACACCAATAATCCCTAAAATAGTTGTGATACCACCAGTGATACTGAGTCCATAAATTAAATATCGAATGGTTCTGTCACTATCCCTCAATATCATCCATTTTACAATGATATATAAGGCAACTAAATAAATTAATCCTACCCATTCAACTATCGCATTTTTATCCATACTCATCATGGCTCCAATTCCATATATGATTATCAATAATCCAACAGTAGCATCCAAATAGTTTAATTTGTAATCAAGATTATTGAAATTTTTTATTTGTGCAATAAAACAAAAGCCCAATAGAATAAAAATAAATTCAGGTGGTGATAAAACATTACACCAATAAATATTTAAAAATGAAATGGAAATCAGATAAATTAAAAAGATAGACCACAGGACACTATTACGATTAAGAATTTTAATTGATATTCCCATATTTTATTTACAAATAAACTTCAATCTATTTCAAAATTTAGTGTCTTAGAATGAATCCTCTTACTTAGTATCCAATACCCATAGAAATCCTTGTTCATTTCTAAAGGCAACCACACCCAGGTCTTTTGAAAAATAAATTTTCCATTGATTTAATCCCCAAGTTCGATTGGAATATACTTTTTGAAATATTTTATTGAATAATATCAGTTCTGGAACATAATCATATTCAAAAGAGAAGATGGAATAAGGATTCTCCATTAACGGAATGGTAAGGATCTCAGATCGGATTTCACTGTTCAATAACCCGGGTGAAATTTGATAAATACTCAATACATCCAATCTCTGATTCTCCAACGGTTTGGCAGGGTTAAATAAACAGCTGATTTCAAATTCGAAAATATGAAATGCAGCCTGATTCGAAGCCAGATTGACCATACGCGTAAAATGTCGCATGATGTTATAGCTTACTTGGATCGACTCTGTAAGATTTGAAACACATGGAACATGAACCACTTGATATGATTTCAAGCCGTAATTTAAATCATTTAAAATAACGGCATCTGATATTTGACCTGTACTATCTATAAATTTTTGTATTACATCTTTATTATAATGGATCCATGATAAGGATTGCCCTTGTGGCTTAATATCTTCTAACTCAATTCGGTCAGAACATACACCTGTTCCTTGATCTATATGATCCTTGTTACAGGCAATTAAACAAAAGTTTATTCCAACTATAATCACTAAAGCATAAGTCTTGGTCATTTTGAGTTAATTCAGAAAATTAGAAAAAAATAAATAGTACAAAAGTGCTTGAATCATGAAATCTCAGGATTTAAGCTTTTGTTAATATTCCATATAAACAGATCGATTTCTAAAAATTAAAGAACTTTGTGGAAAATCAAAAAATCTTATGATCCAATTCATTTTATCTTCTAAACAAACTCAAATATATCTCATTTCAATTATTATAATTGGTTTTTTTGCTTGTAAGAATAATCCTGCTAGCCCAAATCCTACCGAACAAGCAAAATTTGATGATCCCCGCTCAGGAGCTGCTTTAGCAGCTAGTTTTGATGGAAATAAATTAGTGGAATGGCCCGATCTAGACTCCATTAAAAACAGAAGAACCTACAATATTGAAATGACCCGTGCAGTCTATTTAGGACATTTAAATGATGTAAAGGGATATTTACTCTATGGAAGAGCTTTTATGGATAATGGTCAGGTTGAAAATGCTACAGACATTTTTTCAAAAGGCATCTTGAAATTTGAAAACACCCCTGACCTATATCAAGCCAGAGGAGAAAGCTTACTTAAAAGTCGCCAATTAACAGCTGCTATCGATGATTTGTGGAAGGCAGGTCAAAAAATGGAAAACACTCCTAATCCTAAAGGAATTATCGGAATGAGTCTCATCGATTCAATTGCTGACATGACACTTCAATATAAAAACTACTTGTTAATGGGTATTGCCTTTCAATGCAATAATGACTTTTCAAATGCTGATAAAATGTTTGAAGTATGCGGCGATTTTTCAACCAATTCAGACTTATGGGTTCGAAGTTATTATTGGCAATACAGTTGTTATACCCGATCCAATAGAATGGCAGATGCCAAAAGTATATTATCCAGTGTCAATGATAAAATGCAAATATTACCTTCTTCAAAACCATATTTGGATGCTATGCTCCATTATAAGGGAACATTGGCTGAAAAAGATTTTATAGATCTGGAACATCCACCTAAAAATAGTATTGACGCCGAAGCCTGGATCATTGGTGCTTATGCAGTTGGGGTTAAAGCACTTTTAGATAAGGATCAAACCAAGGCCATTGATGTATTTAAAAAGATTTTAGCAACCGGTTATTGGACCCTATTACCTTATATTGCTGCTGAAGGAGAAATGGCACACATGAAAGGTGTAGTTATTAAAGATGCTGAAGAGATTCAACTAAACACTCAGGAAAAAAGAAGAAATACAAAATAATTAGTTTTTTCTGATTTTTCTTTTACAAACCCTTAAGATTAGCGTATTAGGTATTTAAACCATAATATCTATTGCATAAGAAGTTAACTTAATTTTTAAGTTTTTTAGATTTGCCTTAATTCTAATTAAAAGTTCTTTTCATTATAAATTATCCTTTACATTTATGGAAGTTCTTAAGATCTTCCATTTAGATCTTTAGTCGAATTAATTCTTTGATTGGACGTTAAAAAATCTATAGTGGAACTTAATCTTAAAAAGCTCAATTAATGTTACAAAACGAAGCATATGAAAGAAAAATTATTTAACCCCATTACTGGCTGGCCATTACTCATTCTCTGTCTGGCTATTATTCCAAGTTTAATTTTTATTCAAAACATTTTTTGGTGGATTGGTGGCTCCCTATTATTATTTTTTATACTCATTGGATTCATCATTATTATTCCCAATGGGTCAAAAGTGATGACACTTTTTGGTAAATACGTAGGAACCATCAAACAGGATGGATTCTATTGGGCCAATCCCTTTTATTTTAAACGCAACATAAGTTTGCGTGCGCATAATTTTGATAGCGAAAGACTCAAAGTCAATGATATGCGGGGGAATCCCATTCAAATTAGTGTTATCCTGGTTTGGAGAGTAAAAGATACATTTAAAGCTACCTTTGAAGTAGAGAATTTGAGCAATTTTGTCAAAGTACAAACCGATTCAGCCGTTCGAAAATTAGCAGGAAATTATCCTTACGACCATGTGGACAATAGCGATGAGATCACACTCAGAACTTCGAGTCAACAAGTCAATGATTCCTTGGAAAAAGAGCTTCAGGAGCGCTTGGAAATAGCCGGAATAGAAGTCATGGAAGCCCGAATTGGATATTTGGCTTATGCATCTGAAATTGCAGCTGCCATGCTTAAACGTCAACAAGCGGAAGCCATAGTGGCTGCACGATTCAAAATCGTGGAAGGTGCAGTAGGTATGGTGGAAGGTGCATTAAAACAATTACAAGACCGCCATATCGCTACTTTTGATGATAAAGAAAAAGCCAGACTTGTAGGAAATTTAATGGTTGTGTTGTGTTCTGATAAAGAAGCAAGTCCGGTTATAGAAATGAATGGATAGCGATTAACTTTTGTGGTATAGATATTAAAAAAGCCAGAATCCGCTAAATGAATTCTGGCTTTTTCTATTTCATACCGAAACCTATCCAAATAATCACTAACTTCGATCCAATAAACAAACCATAGTATTTTGTTCTTGATAAAGAAATCCATAGGACTTCATGCTTACACTATAATGGTTTACCTGATCCTATTTCTATCATTTATAAATCCAGTCTATAGCGCATCAAAAATAAAAATTCCTTTTCGCTATGTTCAATCCTTTATCATTATTGATGTCAGATTAGAAAACCTGATTCCTATGCATTTTATATTTGACACAGGTGCAGAACATCATCTATTATTTGATCACACCTATACTGATCTGTTTACAAATACTTATTTAAGGGAGGTCAAAATTATGGGCGCTGATCTTCAACAAGAAGTCAACGCTTGGATCACCAAACCCATGGAATTTAACATACCGGTTTTCGGTACACTCCAATTGCCATTAGTCGTATTGCAACAAGAATTATTTCATTTAAATCAAATCATAGGTGAAGATATTCATGGTATATTAAGTGCTTCCATGTTCAGTCATCATTTAATCCAAATTGATTTTAAGAATCACTTCATAACCTTGCTGCCAATTGATTATATACCAGGAAAAAAATTCAGTTCTTGTGATATTACAGTCATTAAAAACAAACCTTATCTGAGTGCTTATTATACCGGCATAAATTCGACCCCAACTAATATTCCAACGCTATTATTGGACACGGGCGCAGGTTTGCCATTATTATTATATACAGGTACTTCCTCCGATATCCAAATTCCGGAAAAAACCATTTCTGGAAAATTAGGCACCGGCCTTGGGGGACTACTTAATGGTTATATTGGCAAATTGCCTGAATTTACTTTTTGTGATTTTACATTTAAAAATGTGATCTCCAACTATCAAGAATTAAATCCACTATTAACCAACAAAGAACAGGTCATAAAACAAGGTATTATAGGAAATCAAATTTTAGATCAATTCACTGTTGTTTTTGACTATATCCATCAAAAAGCGTATTTCAAACCAAACAAGAATTTCAAACAAGAGTTGGATATTGACTGTAGTGGACTCAGTATTATAGCAGGGGGACCCGATTTAAGGAATTACTATGTTCGATTTGTAGTTCCTGGCAGCGCAGGTGAACTTGCTGGAGTAATGGAAGGAGATCAAATCAAATGGATCAATAAAAAACCAACAAAATGGTATAATATGAACCAAATTCAACGTTTTCTTCAGAAAGATGAAGGAAAAAAAGTCAATTTAGGTCTTATTCGCGGTGGTCAAAAACTGAATGCCACACTGATACTTAAAAAAATTATATAATAATTTTGCATGTATAAATGTTTGGATGTTAAAGCAATAACATTAATTTTTTCGAATAATTGACCCATATTACGACCTTGTTAATTGAAAATCAGACCTTTAATGGAATAAAAATCCAAGAATTTCTTTCAAAAACTAGAAAATTATTCAAAATTTTATCCAAAAGAGCTATCTTTGCAGTCCGTTTTAAAAAACCATACAATGATTGCAATTGTAAATATAGCTGGACAACAGTTTAAAGTAACTTCTGGGCAGAAAGTATATGTCCATCATTTAGATGCTGAAAAAGGCGCTAAAGTAAGTTTCGATGAAGTATTAATGCTTAGTGGTGATGATAATACAACAACTATAGGAACACCTTCTATTAAAGGTGCTCGTGTAGAAGCTAGTGTGATCGATCATGTTAAAGGTGACAAAGTAATCGTTTATAAAAAACAAAGACGGAAGGGTTTAGAAAAAAAGAATGGTCACCGCCAATCTTTTACCCAAATTCAAATTGAATCCATCATTGCCTAATAAATAAAATCAACAAATCATGGCTCATAAGAAAGGTGAAGGTAGTACGAGTAACGGACGGGATAGTAATAGTAAACGTCTTGGAGTAAAACTATTTGGAGGTCAACTAGCAATTGCTGGTAATATTTTAGTTCGCCAACGTGGAACCAAATTTCATCCTGGAAAAAATGTTGGTGTAGGTAAGGATTGGACCTTATATGCTCTTACTGATGGTATCGTGAGTTTTTCTAAAACCATTAAGGACAGAAATGTTATTCATGTCATTCCTGTTACATCAGCTGAAGTCATTGCGCCTGCTGCTCCAGCACCCGTAGTTAAAGCAAAAGCTGCTCCAAAAGCGGCCCCTGCTCCAAAAGCTGCAGAAGAAGAATAATTATTCAGCTTTATAATTGAATTCTTTTAATACTTGATTCTGGAATCCATCCAGCATCGTATTCTATTGTTGTGATTTTAATCCATCCACCAATTTGGTCTATTTTACGGATACATTCTCCTGCTTTTAAACTTAGTTTTACTTCACTTTCTGAATCTGGAGAAATGTGTATTGCTTGGTCATTCATTAAGACAAATTCATTGGGGTCAGCTTTAAAATTTTCCTGAAAATAAAAACAAGCTCCGGCAATAAAACTCAAAGCCAAAATGGAATATTTTACCCATACAGCTAACTGAAGCTTTTTATATGGACCCATACTCAGTACAAAAAAGAATAAACCTATAATTAGTATTGATGCCCACCAATAAGAAGCCAATGACAAAGCAATCACTTCAAACCATACAAATAAAAAAAATCTGGGTAAAGCAATATTTTCTATGCCAGCTAATTTCCTAGCTACGTCCAAATTATACTGAACATCCTTATTATTCGGATCCCACCTTAAAGCTTTTTTGTAATAAAGTATGGACTCTGGATATCGATTTAATTTTAAATAAGTATTAGCCAAATTATAATATAGCGTTGCGCCTTTTTGTCCTTGATCCAACAATCCATTCCATGACTTGAGACTTAATTCATATTGCCCATCATGATATTGTTTAATTGCTTCTTGAAAGGATTGTGCCGATAATGGCAAATATCCTAAGATCATAATAACGACTAAATATTTCATTTTAAAATATCTTGAAGTGATGTTGGTTTAATATTTGAACGATTTTTGAAACCATCAAGGAATTTTAATTTTCCATCTTTGACAGGAACCATTTTACCTTCCGGTTTGGTATAAAAATGAATTTTATCTATTTTTTCAGCATCATTAAATACAATTTTCATTTGACTGCACTGGATGATATTCGCTCCAATATATGCATTAGATTCATCTTGAATAAAATATACAGATTCTGCATTTCCATCTACATCCACATGGCTTATTTTTTTATCAACAAAAAAAGATACGATGTTTCTACCTTTAACTTGATTCGTTAATCCAACTTGAGAATCATTGATGATAAATGCTTTTTGATTGATATGAATCTGATCCAAAGCTTTATTTTTTAAATACATAAATATCGTATCTCCTGAAAACTGACTTGTGTCAGACCACATCACAGGATCATAATACAATCTAAATACGGAATCCCGACTATCAAAAAAAAGTGAATCACATAGTCCTTGCATTTTTTTACTCCACATCTTCACATGTTTAAATGCTAGAAGCACTTTAAATGTATCCGCTACTTCATATCTGGTTTCTGCAATCAAACTATCTGCAGTCATATACAATGTATCATTATCAAAAGGCGAAGCTATATATTTTTTATTTCCAATAGGAATGTATCGTTCATCTTTTTTATTGTAATAAAACGTGTCACAAATAATACTAAATCCTGAACTTGTATCTTCATAAACCACATGACCAAAAGCAGTTCCCAAATCATTATCTCCGGAATAAATTAATTGATCTGCAGTAATCACACTTTTCCCCTCATTTACAGTCGTTCTTCCGGATACCTGTAGGGATTTAGATTTTTTGTTATAAGTAATATGCTCACCTCTAAGTTCACGGTCTTTGTCTTTATAAAATCCATGTCCTATAATATGTATCCAATCCGTTGCATTATTGATATAAATACTATCACCTTTGGCTTCCTGAAGACTATCACGAACCCATGCATCAGTTTTTAATGTGACTACATTCTCCTGATTGAAAAATTGGATGGTTTGTGCATCCGCTTTTTGACTACCTTTAGTATAATGCGGTGCCCGATTAAAATAAGAGTGTTGATTCACCACATCATGATATCCATCTTCAGTATAAATACTCATTTCATTCTCTTGAATGTTCGTCGGACCAGTAAATATTACTTTTTGATTTTTTGCATCAAATACCAGTGAATCCGATTGAAGATTCATATTATTCTCAAGGATCACATTGACACTATCTTTGAAATAAGCTTGTTCTTGTTTAGCATAATAATATCCTCGCTTACTGGTTAGATGCGTTGTGTTAGAAGCCAACTGCCCTCCGGAATAATAACTCGCTATTCTTTTCTTCAAATCATAATCCAACTTCGGTGTAAATAATTGTCTATCGTGATGTCGTAAGACCACATTACCTATACATTCAGCTTGCAACAAATCTCCATTGTAATTTAATGTATCACAATAAATTTGTAGACTATCTCCTTCAACAATTCTGACATGACTCCACGCCCGCATTTTGTTCCCCTCTATGATGGCAGAATCACAAAATAAATAAGTCTTTTTATGTAGCACAATAATATCTGTATAGAGATACTGAATTTCCTTTCCATTAAATCGATCTACATTCAAAAAATCTGCATTGATGATTTGTATCCGATCTTTAATGGTATCTTTTTGTGCATATCCAATTGTAGAAATTCCCAGAAATAAGACAAAAAGAAAATAATATTTAAATTCAAAACAATACCTCATTGTTGCAATCTATATCTGATTTATAAAGTATCTATTTCTTGACTTTTTATAAAAAATATTTAAACACATATCAAAATTAATTCAAATATATATTATATTTATTTATAATATATAAAACAACTACTTTGAACTAATTTAGTAACGTGATTAAGCTTAAAATTATTCTTATCTTGTGACTTTAGACGAACAAGTTTAACCCTTGATTGTTCTACCAACATCTTAAGGTATTCATGGATTTACATAAATCAATAAATTTAGATCGAAAAGAAGATCACATCAGCCTTTCTCTGCAATCCAGATTGGGTTTATCGGCTTTAGATTCTAGGTTCGAATACGACCCGGTTAATAATGTACATCCTGATAAAAATGAACTTTGGAAAGCAAGTTTAGGACTTCAGGAAATGAATTATCCTGTTTGGATTTCCAGTATGACGGGCGGGACTGGTAAAGCAAAATCCATTAATGCAAATCTTGCCCAATTATGCGCTGAATTCAAACTAGGAATGGGCCTTGGTTCCTGTAGAAAATTAATCGATGAACCAGAATGTCGATCTGATTTTCAAGTTCGAAGTTTAATAGGTAGCCAACCCCTTTATGCTAATTTAGGTATCGCACAAATAGAACAGTGGCTATCTCAAGGAAAAGCTCAAAACATAACGGATATCTTATCCATAGTAGAAGCTGACGGTTTGATTATTCATATTAATCCTATGCAGGAATGGATGCAGGCTGAGGGGGACCGATTTAAAAGACCACCTATCGATACCATCAAGGATGTTTTAGACCGATTCGAAGTACCCATTATCGTAAAAGAAGTAGGTCAGGGCATGGGTTATAAAGCTTTATTATCTCTGATGTCATTGCCCTTGACTGCAATAGAATTAGCTGCTTTCGGAGGTACTAATTTTGCATTATTAGAATTGTTGCGCGGCGATGAAGCTCGCAAAGAACGTTTTACTCCATTAGCCAATATTGGACACAGTGCTGAAGAAATGATACATTATACCAACCAAATAGTAGCCACTCAAACCAATATTCAATGTCATAAATTGATCATTTCAGGTGGCGTTAGTCACTTTTTAGATGCCTATTATTTAATGTCAAAAAGTAATATTCCCGCATTGTATGGTATGGCTTCGGCTTTTCTCAAACACGCATTGATTTCTTACGAATCATTACAACAATTTATGATCGATCAAATTGATGGTCTTATGTTATCTAAAGCTTTTCTATCGATAAAAGCATCTTAATTATGAGCCCAACATCGAATAATAAAGCCATTTCAGGTTTCTCAAAACTATCCAAACGCGGAAAAATAAAATGGATCGTTGAGCATTTTTTTAAAGATCCTGAAAGTGTCATGCACGAATTAATGAGCTATTGGCATAAGAACGAAGACCAACAAAAAATTTTGGATGGTTTCTCTGAAAACACCATTAGCAATTTCCCAATGCCATTTAGTGTAGCACCGAATTTTTTAATCAATGGAAAGACTTATTGTATTCCAATGGTAATAGAAGAAAGCAGTGTCGTTGCTGCTGCTTCATCGGCTGCTAAGTTCTGGATGGATCATGGAGGTTTCACTTCACAGGTATTAAGTACCTTAAAACTGGGTCAGATTCATTTCTATTGGAATGGATCCAAAGAAAAATTAGAATCCATACTTCCCGAATTGACTTTCTTAATGAAAGAAAATGCAAAATCTCTATTGCATAGTATGGAGAAACGTGGTGGCGGAGTAAGACACTTTGAACTCATCCAGATCAATGAACTGGAACAATATTTCCAAATCAGAATTGGATTCGAAACTTGTGATTCCATGGGGGCCAATTTTATTAATTCTTGTTTAGAATCTTTTAGTCACACCTTAGAACATTTTATTGAGTCTCAATCTTCATGGACACTCGAAGAACGTGATATTAATATCCTGATGTCCATTTTATCCAATTACACACCTGAGTGTATTGTTCGTGTTAGTGCCACTTGTCCGGTTGACGATTTTAGCGAAATATCGGATGGCATGAGCGCTGCTGAATTCGCAGAAAGATTCTATCGTGCTATTCAAATTGCAAAAATAGATCCCTATCGAGCTGTCACACACAACAAAGGTATCTTCAACGGAATTGACTCCATAGTCATAGCAACAGGAAATGATTTTAGAGCAATTGAAGCATGTGGTCATGCGTATGCTTCACGTGATGGTGCATATCGCAGTCTAAGTGATTGTTCTATTATCAATAATGTATTTACTTTTTGGCTTGACATTCCATTAGCGCTTGGCACTATTGGCGGACTTACAGAATTGCATCCTATAGCTAAAAGATCATTGGAATTATTGGGCAATCCATCTGCGGAAGAATTAATGCAAGTTACTGCAGCAACGGGCTTGGCACAAAATTTCGCCGCTATCAAATCACTCATTACAACGGGTATACAACAAGGGCATATGAAAATGCATCTCGGCAATATATTGAATCATCTCAAAGCATCTCCCAAAGAAATAAATCTAGCTACCGCTCATTTTCAAAATCAAAAAATCAGCTTTACTGATGTAAGACTTTTTATAGAACAAATGAGATCGAACCATAAATAATTAAGGATCTTTTTACAACGATTCTATTCTCAAGCCAATCAAAAAATTTGAATTAACTACATGAATTATTTAACACTCGAAAATGTCACCCGATCTTATGGCGATAAGGTTTTATTTGAAAAAATAAATCTCACGATAAATGAAGGTGACAAAATAGCCCTGATCGCCAGAAATGGAAGTGGTAAATCAAGCTTATTACGGATACTTTCCGGTGAAGAACCCGTAGAAGGCGAACAAGCTAAATATTGGATCAATAAAGAAATACGATGCACTTACCTTGCCCAAGATCCTGATTTCGAACCTGGTCACAATATTCTCGAGACCATACTCGAAGGCAATGAAGAATGGATTAAACCATTACAAGCGATGCAACATGCGAATGAATCTCATGATGATGCCGAAATTCAAAAAGCACTGGCCATCATGGATGAATACAAAGCCTGGGAAATGGATGCTTATGTTCGTGAATTAATTGGTAAATTTAAATTACCTGACTTTGATTTTAAAGTAAGTAATCTAAGTGGCGGTCAGAAAAAAAGGTTAGCTATCGTTAAAGTACTTTGTGTAAAACCAGATTTTATTATCCTCGATGAGCCTACGAATCATTTGGATCTTGAAATGATTGAATGGCTCGAAAAATATTTAGAACAAAGCCAAATTACACTTATCATGGTAACACATGATCGGTATTTTCTAAATAATGTTGCAAACCAAATTCTGGAATTAGATCGTGGCGAATTATTCAAATATCAAGGTGATTACGAAGACTTCTTAATCAAAAAAGATGCCCGAATTCAAAACGAAGCGATTGGAAAAAGTAAATTAACCAAAATGCTTCGTAAAGAATTGGAATGGGTGGTACGTATGCCAAAAGCAAGAACCACAAAATCCAAATCCAGAATGGATGCCTACTTCACTGCCAAAGAATCATTACAAGGTCCGCAAGAACCAGGTGAAGTAGAATTCGAAATTGATCATACGCGATTGGGAAGCAAAATTCTAGAATTACACCATATCCATAAATCATTTGGCGATTTAAAAATTATAGAAAATTTTTCATACAAATTTAAACTGGGTGATCGCGTAGGTTTAGTCGGATCAAATGGAACGGGAAAAACAACTTTACTGCATTTATTTACAGGACAAATAAAACCCGATCAGGGAAAAATTATTCTTGGTGATACCGTATTATTGGGTTACTACAAACAAGATGGATTAATCCTCAAAGAAGATCGCAGGGTGATTGATGTCATTCGCGACATCGCCGATTACATTCCACTTAAAAAAGGTCACAAATTATCTGCAGAATCTCTCCTGGAAAGATTCTTGTTCCCTAGATCACAACAACAAGTTTATGCATCGCAACTGAGTGGTGGCGAGCGACGAAGATTGTATTTATTAACGATATTAATTAAGAATCCCAACTTCCTCATACTCGATGAGCCTACCAATGATTTAGACATTATTACTTTGAATGTATTGGAAGATTTTCTGATGGATTTTCCAGGTGTGTTGTTGATCGTTTCGCATGATCGTTTTTTTATGGACCGTTTGGTAGACCATTTATTTGTATTAGAAGGCAATGGCCAAATCAGAGATTTTCCGGGCAATTATTCTGACTATCGTGAAGCATTAAAAGCTGAATCCATTCAAGATAAAAAAGATGCCAAAGAAGAAAAAAACAATCCCGATACCGAAATCATTCAAGTAAAAAAACTTGCTCAGGTCGAGAAAAAAGAAATGCAACAAATAGAACGCGAACTCGATAAATTATCTCAAGAACGTGACAAAATAATGGATCTCTTTCTTCAAGGAAATTTATCATATGAAGAAATCGCCATTAAAAATAAACGCCTTGAAGAAATTCATGCTACCATACAATTGAAAGAAGCAAGGTGGATGGAGTTGGGGTGACGAGAAGTATTGAATCATTTCCTTAATACCGTTGTCACAGTTTTCATTAACACGATCGTCGCAGTTTTCAACTGCGATGTGCCATCGATGTTTTGATAAGTTTTTAACGGATCGACCCCATAACAAAATTAACTCAAGCCATATTAACACAGTTCATTAAACCCACTTTTGGGGTCATACAAAGTTAATTTACTTTTTCTTTTTTTTAATTAACTTTTCAAAATCTAAGAACCCTATTGACCGCTCGCCAGATAAATTCTCATTTAAAATTGGATCAAAATAAAATATAGCAAATTTGTCACCTACCAAATAAATATTGTGAATTGAGTTAATTTCTTCAAATTCTCTAATATGAAACTTTTTTATTCCTTTTTTACCTCTACCTCTTATTTTTAAAATTATTTGATAACCAGAGTGTACATTTAAATTGTTATACCTATGTCTAATAATTAATTTATCTAGAAAATATTTAGAGGGTAATATAAATTCAAACTCCTCAGATAAAACTCCAGTTTTATGAAATGACCCGTAAACATACTCTAAATCAACAATAACATCTTTATTCTTCGTAAGAAATAATGTGTCAATTCTATGTTCATCCATTTTCAATAATTCTCCAGATGAAATTATCAAAGCATTTACTTTTTCTCCATAAGTACCAAAAATTAATGTATCACCTTTAATGACAGCTCCCTTTTTCCAATAATCTTGAACTGAATTGATCGATTCAAAATCGCTTAGGTTCAAGTAAGTCTTTGAACAAGAACTTAATGCAATTCCAATTATTAAAGTAATTTTAATTAATAAATTATTCTTCCTTTTTGTCATACTTCTTTTCTAATATTTTTGATGTTGCTCTTTCCGCCAAATTCCTAGCATATTGAAAGTTTGTATTTTTGGATCCAAAAAGTTTTTTAAATCCTTGTTTTGAATTTTCACTGTCTTTTTCCATATTATCATGATGATAAGGATTGTCAGTACAACACCAATTCTAAATAGAATAATTCCATTTGCATAAACCGCCAAAACCTAATTAAATCTTGATAAATTTCAAGTATCCAATATTCCCATTTGAAAAATATACCTTTATATGATAAAGGCCATTTGGTAATTGGGATAAATCTATTTGCTTATCTTTTATTGCACACTTATAATTCTTTCCCAAGAGTTCCACAATTTCAATATCATCAATTTCATATTGTGAGGAAATATTCATTTTATCCATCAATGGATTAGGATAAACATGGATAACAGAATGATCATTGAATGGATTTTTAACATCATTAATTAAATGACAATCGTCCAAAGACCCTTCACAGTAAGTAATAAATTGTGTATTATCACTTGGGAAAAAAGTATAATTGTTGACAAAACCAATACCCTCAATTAATTTTAGTTTTCTTAATCCAAATAAGCCCCCTGCAAAAACAATTCCATCAAAATTCCATACTTTCCGTGATTTTCCATACACAAATTCTGTATCAATAGATTCAATAAATCCTGTTCGATCATAAAATGGCATTATTGCATTCATCATAATATTACATTCAGAGAAAGTATCGCCCACCTTCAGATTAAAATCAAATAAAACAGATTCTTCATGATTCCAGCACGGACTTGGCGTTCCCAATGTTAAACAATATACTTTACGCTCAATAGTATCCTCCCTAATAAAATAATTGGATCTGGAATTATTAAAGCTAACTTGATATGGATAATAAGGTGAAAAACATGGCGGCATACTACAGGGATGGCTTCCAGGTAAATTAGAACTTAATAAAGTAACATAATGCTTGCTATCAATAACAGTATCCTTACCTAACCAATGGATGAATGCAGACATGTATCTTGGAGCCGGTTCTCCATTATCATGATCTTTATATATCCAATATTTATCTTTTCCAATGAATGGAATGTATTGGCTATAAACTTGTGTTAATCCTACAAATGATAATATTACTGCAATTGCTAAAGTTTTATTCATAGTGAGCTTATTAATGGATGATGGTAATTTTATCTTATTTTATGTTTTTATAATCTAAATATACTTCCACAATTTATGTGCCATCCAGAATGTGTTCACCGTTTGATACAAATTCAACAATAATGTATAGCACTCAAACCAAAGGTAATGAAAATGATAGAAATTTAACTTACTTGTTAAAACCCAATTTTTAGATAAATTGAATTGAGCGATACGCTAAGGACGGGTGCAGGAGGCAGTGAAAGAAAATAACACATCCAGTTTATTGTGATGGTCTTTACTTTTTTGAATTAGTATTAGTTCAAATTTATTCCAAAGAATTAATGTTTATCCCATCAATCAAAGTGATGAATTGCTTGCACACAATTGGATAAAAGATTCCCCAGAAAATTGATATGCACTTGCTAGGACAGATATGTTCTTTCACCATTATCATCATAAATGTAGTGTTGTAAGCTTCCGGCATTTGATATTTTTATTGCTTTGAGTTGGTTTTATCTTTTTCTAATGGTTTTGTACAAGCCGCTTTCGTGATTCTCTCACTTGAAGCACTGTCGTTCTTCATCACGCAGTAGCGTGAAACGTTCGTTCATCATTATCATCATAGTTAAATTCTTCGACTTCGCTGTTTGTTTGGTTTTCTATAGATGTTACTGCGTTCGGATGATTCACATTCTCATATTTGAATAAATTATCGTAGGTGTTTTCGCCTACATTAGATGCATCACGTATATGTTCCTGTTGTTTAGTTGTAATTCTATGCATATTCTTATAGGCCATTTCAAGCGTATAGTTTGATGCTTTATTACCCAATGCATTGCTTTGATCACCGGTCCAACTGCCGGGTGCTGTGGCTAAGCGGTTAAAGTTATCATAAGTGTATTTGTAATTAAGTAGATTAATGTATACCAAATAATCCTATTATTTTAAACAACTTACTTTTAATTCCTAAATATGCTCTCAACCGATTATTTTTACATCTGCATTTTTTTTTCAAATGTAATGTGTGCTTCAATCTCAGAAAATATGCTGTTCCTAGAACTGTACAAAGTATCAACCAAAGATAGATAGCGAAAGTTTACTGAGACTTAACTGTTATTTACAAACATCTAATATTCTAACATTAATTCCTATATTGTTTAATTTATCAACTAATTCTAAAGCACTTTCATTTGCTAAACCTAAAGTATGCGCCGTTACAATGTTATCTACATTAATATATATTTCAGTTGTATGATACCTTAATTTTCGATGATTATAATACAATTCAATGCTTTTAATATTATTCAAATCATAAATAAATTTTCTTGGAAAAATATAAGGATGATAAATAATTGTAAGGTTTTCATTTGTTAATAAAATTCTCGGAAACTTTAACACTAGAAAAGCATACCCAAAAACAGTCCAAAATATACTTGTGATCATTAATATTTTCAAATCATCATAATCAATAATTATTAAAACTACTAATACGCTTACCCAAGTAATGACTGGAAGGAAACTTCCATCAGCTTTAAAATATATTCTATTACTTCGATTTTCCATAAATGAATTTAGTATCAAGTTCATATAAATCCTTTGCATCTCCAATATTACCTATAGCCATATTAAATTTAGGAAAAGTTTTTGTAAAGTCAAAAGATGACGACATTCCAGTAAACGCATTAATAGTTTTTAACCGATCAGCTCCCTTACCACCTAATGTAAATTCAGCGAAATTAAATCCAGTTAAATCATTTGTTAAATCATTTGCATCATTAGCCATCCCAAACAATGCTATTCCATTTCCAAGAGTAGAAGCCCCTTTTTTAAAATTTAAAGCAGCTATACCTTCACCAAATGAAAATATATTTAATATAATTGAAGCTTCTTTTCCAGCAATTTTCATAATGGTTTCTTTCCCACCTTCACCTCTTATATCTTGTTCTTTAACTCCAAAGAAATTCTCGGTAGCTGACAGTATTTTACTTGTCAATGTTTTATTTTCATTAACTTCTGGAGTTGAACCAGAATAATAACCTTTATCACTGCCTTTATTATCGGTCCACTTATATTCCCCAGTACTAGAATCCCGATTAAAACAACCATCACCATCACACCAAGATGTACCTTTGAAATTTTCTGGAGGAAAGTCAGGATCCTCCTCACTCATGCCAGTAGGATCAATCAACCGAATTGGGTTATTAAATCCATGTCGATTCTAACTAGGTGTTTTTTCTTCCATTGGATCGGCACTATATCAAATTTATGCTGCTAGTTCATACACCTAACATTTTAGGGTATACAAATATAACAATTCTTCTTCTGTCAGTGGGGCTGAAAAAAAATAAAAGTCTTTCAGTTAGTCTTCTTAATGGCAGAATTTATAATCAGATGCCGATGCAATCCTTGTCAAAATTATTAGGCACAAAGCACAGATTTCCGCCAATAGAAGGTAGAATACTTCAGTAAAAGAAATAATTCTATGGTAAACTTTTTATGTTTTCATTTGATAAATACGAGTCTATTCTATTAATATTTACTTTCAAATCTATTAATGTTCTAAATAATTTTTCAGAATTTTTTAAACTCATTGCAATAACATGTTTTACAATTTTTACATTATTTCTTTCTTTTATGTAAACCGTTGTGTAATGTCCCCGTTTATAAGAAAAGTAGATTTTAATTTCCTCAATCAGATCTAAATTGTAAAAATATTCCTTTTTAATAAAAAGCATAAAATACTTTAAAAAAAGGTCTTTATTTGTTACGACAATTTCAGCTTTAGATTTCATTGACCAATAAAAAAGGTAAGTTATTGCTACAATTGCTAGTGTCGAAAATAATTTTGCTGAATTCCAAAACCAAAACAGCATAATAAGGATAAATCCCAAAGGTAGATTTTCAATAATATTATGTTTAAAATAATATAATTTCCTTGCTGACATAAACTATTTAGGTTTTTTATTAATTTGATTAGATAACTCATATGCATCTTTTATATCACCAATATTTCCAACTCCTGGTTTTGCTTCAAAATGAGATTTCCAACCACCGAGTGTCGCATTAACTAATTTATTTAATTTTGCTCCATTTTCCCCTAAAGTAAATTCAGTGAAATTAAATCCAGTTAAATCATTTATTAAATCATTCGCATCATTACCCATTCCATACATTGTTATTCCATTTCCAAGAATAGAAGCCCCTTTTTTAAAATTTAAAGCAGCAAAACCTTCTCCTAATGAAAAAACATTTAAAATAACTGAAGCTTGTTTGCTGGCTATCTTTAGAACTGCAACCGTTCCACCTTCGCCTTTCAAATCTTGCTCTTTAACGCCATAGAAATTTTCTGTTGCGGACACTAATTTGTTATTCCATGATCTATTTTCTTTAACTTCAGGAGTCATGCTAGAATAAACTCCTTTATCCTTGCCCTCGTTATCTGTCCATTTATAATCCTGATTTTTATCAGTCCGATTAAAACATCCATCAGAATCACACCATGAATTTCCAGTAAAATTTTTAGGTGGAAATTTAGCTTCTTCTTCTCCCATTCCAGTTGGATCTATTATTCTTATTGGGTTATTAAACCCATAACGATAAGGATTCCAGTTGGGAGCTTTTTCTGCTAGTGGATCGACCACATACCACTTCTGTACTTAATAATCATAATCCTAACTTTTTAGGTCATACAAAGATAAAAGATATTTATTCTTCAAGCAATGGGGAGGCAAGAATAAAAAACTTGTTGGCAGATTACTTGATGATAGAACTTATGATCAAATGCCAATGCATTCCTTCTAATAATTATCAGCACAAGTTGAAAACCTGTGCCAAAATGGGGATTATTTAAATATCGCCATTCATCTTTAACATTAATTCAACATCTTTCTTTTCATTAATTGCATTAAGTCTTGTGACTATGGATTGAATACCTCTTTGTCGATTGATTAAGTGTTGTTCATAAAAAAATAATGACATTTTTAAATTATTATTTTCAAAATAAGAAAGAGCCAATAGATATCTTGCATCATTAATTATTGATTTATTAGTATTGTTCTTTATTTTTTCATTCTTTCCAACAATTTGATTAAGGCTGTTAATTGCCTCGATATGTAATTTATTTGCTCGTAATATTAATGCATAATTATATAAACAATAAGAATCATTAGGTGCTATTTTCATGTATTTTTTGGAAACTTTTAAAGCCTTTTCATATTCTCTTAATTCATAAAATGCTAGCCCATACTCGACAAGAATCCAATAGTCAAAATCAACTACATACTTTTCGTTTTTTAGAATTGATAGCAATTCGATTATTGTTACATATTTTTTATTATGATTTAATTTGATAATAATCTCATGTAATCGATCCAGATATTTTCGAATCAAAACTGGGTCTTTCTTATTTGAGTAATTTAAAATTTTACTAATCAATTGATGATTTGTCATTTTTTACTCTTTTATTAGGATTAGGGTCCTGTTTAAATTTTTTATTTTTATCTCCTTTATTAGAATTTCTTTGGTCACCAGTTCTTTCACCTGGTCTTACTTTAGTATGCTTGTCGTTACTTGATTTACTTTTACTTGTAGTGTGCTTAACTTCTTGTTGACGCTGTTTAATTGATTCAATTCTTTTATTAGTCTTCTCAGTAGGTGTTTTTCGGGCCTCAACTTTAGAAGGGCTAGCTAAATTGCTTAAGGCAGTTGTAGTTGTTGCTGCGCCATGAACTACAGCGGCTGTTGCTACTGGCGTTGCCAAAGCAGTAGCTCCTCCAGATGGTAATGCAAATGCAACAGCTGCAGCACCTCCAACAAACCCGACAGCAGTTTCAACAATTCCAACAGCTGCTGCAATTACGTCACCCGTTGTTTGCCCATATCCAGCTGCTTGTGCATAATTTCCAAATTGATTTGGGTCACCTCTTTCAGCACCAGCTAACATATTTGAAGAAACTGCATTTACAGCACCTGCAACAAAAGCAGTTGTATTTGCAGCGGCTTCTTTAAGCCAAGCAGGAGGGTCTGGCCACTTTCCATCAGGATCAGTATAAATTATTGGATTATTGAATGTATATATGTAAGGAGAATACTCTAATCCATCTTCTGTCAATGGATCGACACCATACCACAACGATATCCTAGGATCATAATATCTTGCCCCAAAATAATAGAGTCCAGTCTCCTCATCTACTTCCTTACCCGTGAACCTATACTTCGTAGAATAGCCCCCAGCTTTCTGTTCAGCCAGCAAGTTCCACTTTTAGACTTCATAGTAAGGTAATCTTTATCTTTCAAACTTGGTTTTCTTCAAGCCGATTGCAGGGGCAATCGGTTCCCTTCTTATCGAGTGATCTTTATCACTCGATTGGCGCAGTAGCGCCACCAGTCGGTCATCACCGAAAGGCAAATATAGGATAAATTGGTATGGATTTCCAGCCTCATCCGTTAAAAATGTGCTTGAACCTATGTGATCTGGATGGAAGAAATATGTTACATTATTGGTGTTTATTACATGCCACTTTCGTGGTTCACTCCCTTGAAGCACTGTCGTGCTTCATTCCGACTAAATCGTCGGAAATCGGTCGCTCATCCTTCACAATCGTCTTCCTCAGGATCAGTATCTTCAATGATTAAGGTATCGAATCCAAATTCAGTTCTGACCAATTCTAGATCTTCTGCTTGTCTACCAGGAAGTTCTTTAAGTCCCTATTCTTCGATAATCTATTTAAATCTTTTAGCAATTGTCAATTCCTATACCTTTCTATTTACGTCGCTATAAGATGTAATCTTGTTCTAAAAAAATCTATATATCCATACTTTAATTATCAATTCTTTTGAGACTTTTAGCCAAAAAATTAATCATTAAATTGATATTCATTAAAATATATTCACTGTTTAAATTATTTTTTGCAATATTTTTCTTTTCTTGCAAATCAATATTCACATAATCTGCACCTATTTCATAAAATAGATTTTGCATTAATTTTTGTTTCAAAATTTTTTGGAATTCTTCATTTTTAATTTGTTGTATGTAGTCGCTAAACACAGTTACAAAATTAAAGATTAACTCTCTTTTTCGTTTTCCAATTTTTTCGAATAAATATTTTCGCTCTGAAAATATTGATTTTAATCTATCTAAATCATAAATTGTATAAGCTTTTTTAGCTTTATGGTACTTTAACCAATTGTAAAGGTTTTTACTATCAACTTGACCATTAATATTACTTTTTAAGTAGTCTTTAAGAGTTTTTATATTCATAGAACAAATTATACTATTATTATTATTGAGCACTAAAAAATCAAAATCTTCATTCGTCATATCAGTTCCCCAAATAGCATAATAAGTTATATTTTTGATCTTGAAGCCAATAATATATTTTCTAAATTTTTCTGATGTTTTATCGCTATGAATTCTCATTAGTTACAATGTATTGAATGTTATTTCTTAGGTCTTAATTGTTGAATTACTTTTTTTGCCTTATTTACAGAAGAACCTGGTCCAATTTTTGAATCTCCGATTTTTTTTGCATACTCTTTTGCCAATTGATCATCACCTTTATTCCAATCAAGATCCTTAGAAGTTGGTTTAGGACCATATTCATCTGGCCAAATATTTTCATTATTCTTCATAGAATAGACAAACGATTGATCCATAATATCCTCCAATGCTGTATAGGTATTATCTATTATTGCAGGTCCATAATAAATAATTGCTATTGTACTCGCAACGCCCATAACAAATTCTCCAATTGGTGTAGGTTCACCAAAAGCTATTGCCCATCCAGCTGCTAAATTTAATGCAGTTCCTTTACTTGAATTGACTTTAGGTGCATCTGGTAATGAAGGTGTATTACAAGTAGTACAATTAATTTGAGGAGTATTTTTTGCTTCTCCTTTTTTTGGAATCCTGGTATCAGTCACTTCAACTTCTGGTAATATTCCATCTTCTTCTTTCATCCCTGTAGGATCTATCATTCTTATCGGATTATTTAACCCATACCTGTAAGGATTCCAGTCAAGCATTTCATTAGCCAATGGGTCAACACCATACCACAAAGAAATTCTAGGATCATAATACCTCGCCCCAAAATAATAAAGCCCAGTCTCTTCATCCACCTCTTTACCCGTGAACCTATACTTCGTAGAATAGCCTCCAGCTTTCTGTTCGGCCATACAAGTTCCACTTTTAGACTTCATTGTAAGGTAATCTTTATCTTTCAACCTTGGTTTTCTTCAAGCCGATTGCAGGGGCAATCGGTTCCCTTACTATCGAGTGATCTTTATCACTTGATTGGCGCAGTAGTGCCACCAGTCGGTCATGTCTCCGATAGGCAAATATAATAAGAATTGGTATGGATTTCCAGCTTCATCAGTTAAAAATGTGCTGGATCCGATATGGTCTGGATGAAAGAAATATAGTACATTAGGACAATCATTATTTCCTTCACATTGTCCAAGTTGCAAGGAATTAATGGATATAAAATTTTATTTGCTTAATTAAATAATTGATATTCTTTTCTTATATTAAAACTTTGCACCGACAGTATTTTATTCGTCAACTCCTAATTAATTAAGAGTAAACCAAAAATGAGCAAAACGGACTTCTTTTTCTTATTATTTCTTTACCTTTAAATTTTGTATGTAAGTTAAAAATAGATGGTGAAAGAACACTAGTAAGATAAACAACTCGATTGTCTTTGAAATCAATTTTATAAAAATAATAACCCTCCATAGATGAAAATTTGATCCCATTAGATTCAATACTCATTGAACGACACAAGTAAATTTTTCTAATTAGGTCAAAATTGTATTCTTCAATTACGCCATTTCTAATGGTTTTTATAAACAACTTATCAGACTCAAAATAGTACTCTTTGCCATAATTTAAATAAAAATATTCAAACAATAACCAATACCCAAATGAGGATGTGATAATATAAAACCAAAAAAATACCTGACAATAAGTAGATTCAAAATTATATATATATAGAATGACTAACATTAATAAAATAACTACAATGTCAAATTGTAATGATTTAAGAATTGATTTGATTGTAATTTTATAACTCATCTTGGCATCCATCCTGAACGTAAAGCTGATTCCCAATTAGCATTCAATTTAGAAATTTCATTACCAATATATTTCGTTCCATCATAAAGCATTTCAGATCCCATAAAAGTAGTGGAAACAGCAGCACCACCAATTGCGCCCCATGCGCCACCATACATTGATCCAATTCCAATAGTAGTACCAAAAGACAAAGCAGTACCTGTTGTTCTAAATCCAAGTCTATATCCTGAAATTTCCTTGTTTTTGTAAGACATAACATCAGAAGTGACACTTGCTGCATCTCCCAAATAACCTATAACACCTATTAAATTCCGTCCAAATTTTAATGCACTATACTTATACTTAAAGGATGAAAATGTGCCTATCTTTAAATCAATTGAAGTTGACTTTCTTTGAGATACTAATCCCAACTGTAGAGAACCTGCAAATGCCTCAAATTGATCTGAATATTTCAAATTTTCACTTGTATTATTAACAGCTTGCTTTAAATTCGAATTAATTGATGGTTTATTACAAGTTTCACAATTTACCTGAGGAGTATTTTTATTTTCTCCTTTTTTTGGAATCCTAGTTGCAGTCACTTCAACTTCAGGCAATATTCCATCTTCTTCTTTCATCCCTGTAGGATCTATCATTCTTATAGGATTATTAAACCCATACCTATAAGAATTCCAACTTGGAGCTTTCTCTGCAAGTGGATCGACCCCATACCACAACGATATCCTAGGATCATAATACCTCGCTCCAAAGTAATATAGTCCAGTTTCCTCATCAACCTCCTTACCCGTGAATCTATACTTCGTAGAATAGCCCCCAGCTTTCTGTTCAGCCAGCAAGTTCCACTTTTAGACTTCATAGTAAGGTAATCTTTATCTTTCAAACATGGTTTTCTTCAAGCCGATTGCAGGGGCAATCGGTTCCCTTCTTATCGAGTGATCTTTATCACTCGATTGGCGCAGTAGCGCCACCAGTCGGTCATCACCGAAAGGCAAATATAAGATAAATTGATAAGGATTTCCAGCCTCATCTGTTAAAAATGTGCTGGATCCAATGTGATCTGGATGGAAGAAATACAAGACATTATTGTTGTTTACTACATGCCACTTTCGTGGTTCACTCCCTTGAAGCACTGTCGTGCTTCATTCCGACTAAATCGTCGGAAATCGGCCGCTCATCTTCGCAGTCGTCTTCATCAGGATCTACATCGTCAATAATTAAGGTATCAAATCCAAATTCAGTTTTGATTAATTCCAGATCTTCTGCTTGCCTATCCGGAAGTCCAGCTTTTTCAGATCCCGATAACTCTAGGCTATTATCAATACTACTATCTACTGAACCAACTAATTTGCATGCTATTCTTTCTGTGCCTGCATAATAGTGATTCGTGACCATATAATTTAGTTCTGTGAACCTATATCCAATAGCGTATTAAGAATTATACTTTTTCAAAAAAGTTGGCGATAAATATTTATATTTTTCGTCATTAGATATATTCTTATTTTCTCTTTCCATTTCAACAATTAATTCATCTACGCCAAACAAATTCTTAGGGTAGTGTGTCAATAAAAATGCCTTATTGTATGTTATAAAATAGGAACAAAACTCTCTTTGTTTTATGCCTTTCATTTTCTCTTTCCAATAGGCCCTGGGAAGAGCTCAATTATAAAATATTTCCATTGCTTACTTAGCAAACATATACGTCTGAATGATTTGGAGAAGATAAAAATGATATGGATCATCTAATCCTTTTATCTTCTTTTGAAAGTCTAAAATATAATAACATCTCTATTTAAATGAGAATCAATACAACTATGATGGGGTGAATTATTTCCAACAAATGAAGTGGACAATTAGTACATTAATGCATCACTTTGATTCATCAGATTGATCAACATCTCTTTTTCAATCTTCCTTTCAAACTTCTTAATTAATACTGCTGTGCTTGAACTCTATTGTCTCAAATTCATTTAATTATAGTTTTGGTAAATCTGAGCTAATTTGAACAATTCAAGTAAGAGCCATTAAATATTTGTTTTTTTACAAAATGTTTTTATTTTGCTTTAGTACACTTGCCTTTAAACTCTACATGCACTTTAGGTTCAATCCAATAATAAACACTTGAATCCAAATGTTTTTCTTTTGATATTATTATTTTATCTGATCCTTTAATTTCTTCAATTGGAAAATTTAGACTGAACCTGATTTTTTCAAAAGTCTCACTCATATTCATCAAATCACCATTACACCATCCTCTCAAAAAGAGTGGAATATTATCATCCATATTAATAATAGCAAATTGACAAAACTCTTTTCCTTTTAATAATGTAGTATTTGGAATTCCAACGCACAATTTTGAATAATCACACTCCTGAACATCAAATAAATACACTTTATTAACTTTTACTTTTAATAAATCATCAAATGAAACTTCCAAACTATCCCATTTTACAAAATCTAAATTTAGTAATCTCGATTCGATTATTTGCTGAATAGAATCTAATTGCTTTATATGTACTTCTTTATTGTACACTTCCTCCATACTAATATCGCTTCCAAAAAAATTATCAACATAATAAATTAATCCAAAAAAGACTAACCCGATCATGGAAATGATTATTAGTAATTTTATTAGTTTATTTCCACTCTGCATTATTATCCTTATTTAAAAGTGCATCTTTTAATTGGCAGTATACCTTTTCAGTCAACTTAATTTGTTTAAGCTCATATCCATTCTTTGTTTTAACACCTTGCCAAACTCCTTCATTGAAAGCTTTATCAAGTACTTTACTAAAAATATCTTTATTCGAAGTAAATGGGCCTGACATTCCCAGTTCGTCTGCAATTTGTTTACCCATTTGGTTGTTTTTAAAATCAGCTGCCATATCAACTTCATTATAGGTCTTAAAAATTGTTTGCTTTGGATCTACTGAAACATTATTTTCATGTGCTGAAAGAGTTGCATTAACACCACTATCCAGAAATTTAGCATAAGACATTGCAGATAATGTTGCATGCCTAATGCCATTAATTGAGCCTGTACTTGTCTTTGTTTCTGGAGACAATATACTATTTCCGCTTTTAGAGCTCCCCATTAAAGAAAAGTTTGTGGCAATTGTACCTACCGTATGTGATCCTTTATTATACCGCATTTGATAACCAATGCCCCAATAAGCTTTTGGTAAATTTTTTTCTGCGGGGCTCAATTTATTATATTGATTGCTCAAATTTGTGTACCATTTCGGAGGCCACGATATAGGAGTATTTCCATCAGGATCGATTAAATTTATAGGATTGTTCATTGTGTAGTTATATGAATTCCAATCAGGATAATCTTCTGTCATCGGATCTACACCATACCATAGACTTTATTTCACATCATACAAGATGAACGTTTTCATCTAATTTTTCATAATTGTACTTTATAAATTTGGATTAACTTTTTACTTAAATCAGGACTTCCAATAAAAATTTTGGTCTGTACTACTTCATATTTATTATTAAATTCTGAAATTATTACATGATCATTATTAAAGTGTTCGACTTCCGGTTTCAGATCAAATATATTAAAATTATCAAGAATATTTACATTGTATACTTTCTTTGAATAATAGTCAATTGAAAATCCATAATATGCATGTTCTTTATAGAAAATTATTGAACATATAGGAATATTTACCTCTCCACTTAATTCATGTTCTATCAATAAAAATTTTTCCCATTTGTATTTTTTAGACATTTGAAATAATCTCAAAATATCTACTTCAGGAAGGTTACAAATAGTCACAAATAAAGCATCATCGTCAGTTGCTTCTTTTCCCATGTATGCAGAATTTTTTAAGCAATAGCTTTTCTTGTTAACAAATTCATCAAATAAGCTAATCTTAAAACGACTAAGATATAAAGTGTTAGAATTAATAGTCTGCCATTTACAAATATGCGAATTACAACCTATTAAAAAAAAGTTACCAATAATTAATATTATACTTTTCATTCTACAATTGTTGCTCTAGCTTTAATATTTTGTTCTTTTCTAATAATATTTTCACGAATTCTTGTTTTTATTTCTTCTCTAGTCACTTTCCCAGGCTTCTTACTATCAGGATCAATTACATTTGGGAGTTTTTGAGAAGTTTTATTATTACCAAGCATCATTGATTCTGCATGAATTAATTCATGAGCCAATCCTATTTCAGAAGGTCTTCCTGTTGTTCCATCGGCATTAACTATTTGATCGCCTTCATTTTTAATATTAAAGTCCACAATTGAGTTTGTCCCAATTCCATTTTCAGCATTTGATTTAGCATCTTTGGTTCCAACTGGATTTGTTCCATTTACTGTTGACTCAACTATAGTAATTGTTTTATTCTTAACAGTACCATCTTCTTGTTTTGCACCATTTACTAAATTATTTATTAAACTTGTGCCTTCGGGTTTCACATTTTCATTTGCATTTATTTTTCCAACTGTTCTAACTTTTCCATCAGTCCCAACGGCTAATTTGTCATTAGTTAATAATTGAAGTTTTGCTAGAATAATTTGCCTTTGTTTATCACCAAGATCTCCTCTTCCTGTTACTCTTATAATAATTTCTTTTCCATCGTCATCAACGAATAAAATTGGATTATTTAAGCAATAAATATAAGGGCTTGCATTTGGATATTTCGCTGCCAGTGGATCGACACCATACCACAACAATATTCTCGGATCATAATACCTCGCCCCAAAATAATAGAGTCCAGTCTCCTTATCTACTTCCTTACCTGTGAATCTATACTTCGTAGAATAGCCCCCAGCTTTCTGTTCGGCCATACTTTCACCGAAAGGCAAATATAGTAAAAATTGGTATGGATTTCCAGCTTCATCTGTTAAATATGTACTGGATCCAATGTGATCTGGGTGGAAGAAATATAGTACGCTAGGACAATCGTTATTTCCCTCACAGTCGTCTTCTTCTGGATCAGTATCTTCAATGATTAATGTATCAAATCCAAATTCAGTTCTGACCAATTCCAGATCTTCTGCCTGTCTATCAGGAAGTCCTGCTTTTTCTGTTCCCGATAACTCTAGACTATTATCAACACTACTATCTACTGAACCAACCAATTTACAGGCTATTCTCTCTGTGCCTGAATAATAATGATTTGTGACCATGTAATGCGGTCCCATAACCATGTATCCACTTACATATTGGGAATAATTTCCAATGGTAGAAACGGTTTGGCTTAAGCCATTTAAATCCATTATACCATATTGACCTAAGCCATTCAATGTTCTTTCACCATTAGCATCATAAATATAGTGTTGGAAGCTCCCGGCATTTGATATTTTTATTGCTTTGAGTTGGTTTTATCTTTTTCTAATGGTTTTGTACATGCCGCTTTCGCGGTTCTCTCACTTGAAGCACTGTCGCGCTTCATCCCGACTAAAACGTCGGGAATCGTACGTTCATCATTCGCATCATAATTAAATTCCTCTACATCACTGTTTGTTTGGTTTTCGATGGATGTTACCGCGTTAGGATGGTTCACATCTTCGTATTTGAATAAATTATCGTAGGTGCTTTCGCCTACATTAGATGCATCACGTATATGTTCCTGTTGTTTAGTTGTAATTCTATGCATATTCTCATAGGCCATCTCAAGCGTATAGTTTGATGCTTTATTACCCAATGTGTTCATTGGATCACCGGTCCAACTTCCGTGTGCAGTGGATACACGGTTAAAGTTATCATAAGTGTATTTATGATAATAACTTCCACCCATTTCACTAATGATACCTGTTGAATTATGAATTGAATCTACATTTCCAATCTTATCAAATGTATAACTCAAGTTGTACATATTGTTACCAGAGTAATCCTTGGATACCAAATTAGACAATCTTCGCAAAGTTGGAGAATAGGCATAGGTTTGGGTTGTACTATTGCCATATTTACAAAATACTTTTTGTTCGAATTCATCGTAACCAATACTATCTATATAAACCTGAATTCCAGCTTCATTTGTTACTAGGATCTAAAACCGGCACAAGTTGCAAACTTAAGTCAGCATAGGGAGTTCCGATAGATCCTTGGAGTATACTACTACCCTTGAAATTTTTTTCATAATATTTAGCATTCATGTTTAGTGCCATTTTATTTCTATATGAATAGCATAGTATCAAAAGTTATTTTTAGTATGGGTTCAAGGGTTGTAAAGCCACAAATATGTTCTCAATTTATATAAACGTTTAAAAAGCTAAATTATTTAATGCATCAATTAAAAAAAAGTGCAAGAAAATGATTTTAACATATTTTGAATTTAAATTGTAAGTGTGAGTTTCTTAAAAATGACAATTTTTAGAAATAATTAAGTACAACTCACAAGCAAGTATCTACGGTCGCTCTACCCTCGAGGTACGGTCGAGGTACCAAGCCACTATTTAGACTCATTACATTTGTAAAATATTTTTTGTGTGTATTTGTAGAACGGGAATAAATCTGTATATCCAAAAACGACTCAATTGTAGAAGAACGTCTAGTGTGTTTTAGAACGTCTGAAACGACAAGCACTAACAGAATTGGATATCATTATTCGTTTTAGTAATGACGGCAACATATATTTGAATCTAGCCAAAAATGTTTGCTTTTTTTTTTATAAAACTTTAAATTTATTAATATGGGACGCCAAAGCAGTCTAATTAAAATCACGGGAAAACTAGATGACCTCAATTTTTCAAAACCAAAGTCGGACATATGGTCTGCATAAAAGGTAGGGCTAGAGGGTGTAGAACATCTATTTCAATACTTGTAAATGGTGTTGATAATAAAGAATTTAGTGGATATAATTTGATAAATGTATTACTTATAGCGTGAATAAAATTGCAATTCAATAAACCAAAAAGTTGCAATCTTGAGGCCAGGAGGGGATTTCGCTTTGCATAATTCCAAATTTCTAAATCAGATGTAGAAACATATAGAATAGATGCATTTGTTTATTTTTGGCGCATTTGCCGCAACGGTTCTATAATTTACCATATTTTACCATGCCGAAAAAAGTACTCCGAAAATCCATACCCAAACTCTTTAATTGCTTGGTAATTACTTGTGGGTTACTTGTGGGTTACTTGTGGGATGGTTCATTGGAGTTCGTGGGAGTTCATGGGAGTTCATATAAATCGTTCCTTCAATGAAGCGGTTGTTTAATAGATAATATTATTTTTTTGTTTTAAAATCAGGACACTCCGCACTTTTTTTCCATTTAATTCCATTTAGAATTTTGAAATTATAACTCAACTCTAATCCGAAAGAAGATATGCCATCCAAAAATTGGTAATAAGTAAAATTGTAAGAGTTCGTAAATGTTCGTTTATAATAATAAATTCCAAGATCAAAATTTTGGTATTTAAACCCAGTAGAAATTTTTAAACCTTTTTCATTAATTTTATTAGGAGGTGATTGTTCATTAAAATTGTCATTAATATTTATTATTTTCATATTCAAAATAAGGCTATATGACCTGGCGAAATTAACATACACTCTATTCCTCCACAAATAGCCAATTCCAATAGAATTTTCAAAATAATGATATTTAAAAATCAAATCGTGGAAACAACATGAACCAAGAAAATTCCCATGAATCTTTTTATTGTATGCAAACTTACTCATGTAGTTGAACAATACAGATTTGTATAATTTATGTTCGACTTTGATTCCGATGAAAGGATTTATGTGTGAGTATCCCTTTTTTTCAAATTTAATTATAATTCCTCCTTGTGATGAAATAACTTTTTGAAAGTCATAACCTAATACTGGACTAATATATGTTTGAGCCGAAATTGGAGTAAATACAGGGAATGTAAAAATTATAAGTGTTCTTAAAAAATTCATAAGATCCTATTAGTTCTCTGTTTTAATTCTGACAAGCAACATTTTAAACAACGAACTTTAATTCCACTATATTTTGAAAGTACAATATTTTATAAAAAATTCTTCTATGCAAACAGATAAATAATCACATTTTTCACACCAAAACATCCTTCAATCTTTCATCCAACACTTCATTCAGACTTCGTGCCATTGGAAAATCTACATAGGCTTTATAATCTGCCACACAAGCAAGGTCTTTCTCTAAATCCAATGCATCCTGATCTACATAAAAAAATAATTTCTTGCGTTCCAATTCTTCTGCAAGATAGATTTGTTCCGGTTGGCCAGGTGTGGGAATGAGTAATGCAGGTTTTTTTATCACACATAAATCCAATAAAGTAGAATATCCAGACCGACATACGATGAGATCTGACGCACACATGATTTCATTCAATGGTTCAGATACTGCTAAATCAATGATTTCTAAATAAGCAGGCACAGTGCCATGGATGCTTTGTTTAGTACCGCGTACTAAAATCATTTTTTTATCAGGTAAATGATGACACTGCTCTAGGATTTTTTGTTCCAAATAACTTCGCTGTGGCTCAGGTCCTGATAACACAAAAGCTATATCATATTGAGTTGGAATTTCTAAAGGTTTGAATCGACTCAATGGTCCCACAAAAAAATGTTTCTTAGATCGGTATTTATGAGCTAGATCACCTGATAGATTGATATCTCCTGGATAATCGGGAATCCACAATTGATCATAGAGTATATAGAATATTCGCATCCAGGTATCAGACATCCATTCAAAAAAGCGATAGCCTAAAGGAAAGTGTAAGTGATGCGATATGATGATCGAATAAATACCTTTTTGCGCAGCTCCTAATCGGGCATCAGAAACGATAAGATCTACTTTATTTTGTTTTGCAATGGATCGTATTTTGAAATGTTCGAGTATAATGGCGCGATGCATTTTCCAAAGTTGAATCAACATGTTCCAATACATGTTTTTACTTGGGTAACTGATTCCGTAATCCGGTAATTCAAAAACTTGTAGCTCTGGGAATTCTTTGCGCAATAAATCATTCCCTGCACCCGAAGAAGCTAAAAGTACATGCCATTGTTGATTTAAGAAATATCGAATGACCGGAATCGTTCTGGTAATATGTCCAAGACCCCAATGTTGAGGCGCGATTAATACGGTCTTTTTATTTTGTGAATCCAAAATTAATGTTTAATTCCCTTTAGCCTGCATTCATTCCATTTCCTATTGCCAAAGCGAAATTAATTAAAAATCTTTAGGAAATAAGCTTATTACCCGTTAAGTCTAATTTCATCTTCCGGACCATCAAAAAATGTAAATTGAATCAATGGCATATCCATATCTTCTTTTAAGGTAAACCACTTATGATATTTAAAATACCATTTGCGTTGGTAGGCCCACAGTCCTTGTTTCAAATAAGCAATAACAAATGGGTGCGCTGCTAAAATAGGTTTTTTAATAGGTCTCGTCTGCATGATAAATTCCATATCACGTTCTATAGCATCCACCAATAATACCGTAGGATTAACCTTTCCTGTGCCACTACAACAAGGACACACTTCAGCTGTGTTGATACTGACCTCAGGCCTTTCACGTTGTCTGGTGATCTGCATTAAGCCAAATTTAGACAAAGGAAGTATCGTGTGTTGAGAACGATCATTTTCCATGAACTCCTTCATCTTTTTAAAAAGCTCGGCCTTGTTTTCATTGCTTTTCATGTCAATGAAATCGATCACAATCAATCCACCAATATCTCTCAGTCTCAATTGACGTGCGATTTCTTCCGCTGCTTCGACATTGACTTGCATGGCTGCTATATCCTGATCTAATTTCTGAACTTTTGGTCCGCTATTCACATCGATGACATGCATAGCTTCCGTGTGATCTAAGATCACATACGCTCCACTGGGCAAAGTCGCTGTTTTACCGAAAGCAGCCTTTATTTGACGTTTGATACCATAGGTTTCAAAAATAGATTTACTTCCTTTGTGAAGTTGGAGTATATGACTTTTTTCAGGAAGATTCGTTTGGATGTATTCCTTGATTCCTGCATAAACCTCTTGGTCATTAACATGAATGGCAGTAAAATTTTTAGTGAGCAGGTCTCTGATAATTCCTGAGGCTTTATCCACTTCACTCAATAATTTAAGGGGTGGTCTGGCCTTATAAAGCTGTTGCTGCATGACCTTCCAACGATTCAATAATAAGTTAAGTTCTTCATGGAGTTCTGCCACTTTCTTTCCTTCAGCCGCTGTTCTAACAACGATTCCAAAATTTTTTGGTCGAATAGATCCCATGAGGTGAACCAATCTTTCGCGTTCTTCATTGGATCCAATTTTTTTGGAAATGGCAATACTGGTATTAAATGGTGTTAACACTATAAATCTACCGGGAATGGTTATTTCACAACTCAATCGATGACCCTTGGTAGATATCGGTTCTTTTAAGATTTGAACTAAGATCAAATCCCTTTTATCAATGACCTGACCTACCTTACCATTCTTTAAAATTTCTGGTTGGATTTCAAACTGATCCAAAAGCGGTCCTTGGTATTTACCATCAATGACCTCTTGTGTAAATTTTTTTACTGAATTCAATACCGGACCCATGTCCGTATAATGGAGAAATGCCTCTTTGGAATGACCAATGTCCACAAAAGCAGCATTGAGTCCGGGCATTAGTTTCTTTACTTGCCCAAGAAAGATATCTCCGACATTATATAAGGTATCAGCTTTTTGCTTGTGAAGCTCAACGAGCTTTTTGTTTTCAAGCAATGCAATTTCTACAGACCCGAGATGGGCTGAGATGATCAACTCTTTTTCCATGTATCTATATTTAGATACGGGTAGTGAGGCATGTTAGGAATAAACACACAAAATGATGTTCAGAAGATCCAAGGAAAATATCTTATCGGTTAATGGGATCTCCTAATACAAGAATAAATAATCAGTTGAATGATTCATTAAAATGTATCAAGATATACAGTAGTCCAAGAATCTTAAGTCTATTACTTTCATAGGGCTTTTTAACATATTCCAATAATACCTCAGCCCCGCCCAGTCAAACTATCTGTTCTTCTTCTTGTGCCTGTTCTTTCTTAGTCGCTTTTTCCTTTTGTGAGTAGCGATTTTATGTCTTTTTCTTTTTTTACCGCAAGGCATTTGTTATAATTTATATTTTTATCAATATTAGTTCGTAGTTTTTCTTATCAAAAATAAGAAAAGGCTATTCTAATTTTTTTTACAATATTTTGAATACTTCGCCGGATCGTCTTGAATGCCACCTTGAAGTATTACTTGTTCCATCAAACAATTGGCTTCCGGAAGTTCTTCTTGTTTTGCCAACAATCCGGTTAACCTTTTATATGCTTTTTCCCATTGTCCGGTCTGAATGGCCAATTGGCTTAACACCAATTGCAATGGGACATAGTCCGGATAGGTTTTTTCCAAATCCAAAAGAGCAAGTATGCCTTGCATTGGATTCTCATCGGGCATTTTAACAGCACATAAGGCTAAATTCAAGCGATGCTGTGGATTTTCCGGTGCCAACGAAATGGCATTTTCAAAAGCCACACGAGCTTGCTGCTTACAATACAGTCTATCCTTCTCCTCAAAATTAGCTTCCATTCCCGATAAAAAAGTGGTTCCCGCAATACTCCATGCTTCTTCCGTCTTTTCGATCTCTGCTACTTGATTCGCGTATGCGCCTGCAAGATGCATTTTATCGATCTTGTACCAAAATCCAGATATCTTTTTGAGAATTTCTGCCTTTGAAGTTTCGGTTTTGGAATCTACCAAAAGATGATTCAAAATTTCCAGTTCAGCGTTCTGTTCCGGGCTTAATTCTTTAATGGCTTTACTGAGCAAATTATCAAGACCCGTAACTTCAAGTTTTTTAGTCTTGAATTCATTGGCATTGGACATTTCTTTGGAAACAATTTTTAATCCAAAATAACTAATAATCAAAAGTCCAAATAAAGCTAATGCTAATAATCCAGGATGATCTCTTCTGATCATTTCCTATTCCTCAATATCTTCTTCATAAGCCGTTTCAATTGGCTCTTTACCAGATTTTACATGGTCTACAAAGATCTTTGCAGGCTTAAAAGACGGTATATAATGCTCCGGTATTTCGATAGCCACATTCTTTTTAATGTGTCTTCCAATTTTTCTAGCTCGTTTTTTAACAATAAATGAACCAAATCCACGAATAAATACATTTTCGCCTTCAGCTAATGCACTTTTTACTTCTTTAAAAAACATTTCAAGAGATACCAGAACATCCACTTTCGGGACTCCAGATTTATCTGAAATTATAGAGACTAAATCAGCCTTTCTCATTTGCTTGATATTTAGACAGTTATGAATAAAGCTCTTAAAGAGCGACCGCAAATTTCGCAATTATATACGGTTAACAAAAATTTTTAAAGCTTTTTTTACAAAAATAATTTTATAAGCTTTTAAATATCAATAAGATATGGGGCTAACCAACCAAAAATAGGGCATTTTGACCTCATGGATAGTTAATTTATATAACTACCTTCGCAATAAAATAGGAACAATGGTATATTCAATGACCGGTTATGGTCACGTGGTTGGACAATTTGAAGATAAAGAAATCATCGTAGAAATTAGGTGTTTGAATTCCAAAGTCAACGATTTTCGAATGAAAATTCCTAATTTGTATAAACAAAAGGAGCTTGACATCCGTAAAATCCTGAATGATACCATAGTTAGAGGAAAATTAGATGTGACCATTACGGTAGCTTCACCCACCGGAGAGGATGAATATACTCTGGATAAAAACATGATCCAATCTCTGCATAGACAAATTCTCAATTTAGGAATTGATCTATCCAATACGGACATATTAAATGCCATACTCAAATTCCCTAATGTCATTACCTCGAATGAATCTTTAATCAATGATGAAGAATTTGCTTATGTAACAAAATTACTCCAGGAAGCTATTGTTAAACTCAATGAATTTCGGTCGATCGAAGGCATAACTATTGAAACGGACATGAACTTGAGGATAGATTTGATTTTGAAAGCACTGGTAGCCATTGAAGTATTTGACCAAGATCGAATTTCTTTGTTAAAAGAGAAAATGATGAAATCTCTTAATGCTAATTTTTCTAGTGAAAATATAGATAAGAATCGCTTTGAACAAGAATTACTTTATTATCTTGAACGCCTGGATATCACAGAGGAGAAAGTTAGATTAAAACAACACTGTGACTATTTCTTACAAGAAGTCGCAAATGATCAGGTCAGTAAATCAAAAAAATTAAATTTTATCTCTCAAGAAATTGGACGCGAAATAAATACCCTCGGAGCAAAAGCTCAACACTCTTCTATTCAAAAAATAGTAGTAGGAATGAAAGATGAATTAGAAAAAATAAAAGAACAATTGGCTAATATTTTATGAACAAACCTTCTGGGAAAATTATCATTCTAACAGCACCATCAGGAAGTGGGAAAACAACCCTTGCTAATTATTTACTAGATGCCTTTCCCAATTTGGAATTCTCTGTTTCCGCTACTACCAGAAATCCCAGACCTGGAGAAATAGAAGGAAAAAACTACCATTTTGTAAGTCATGAAGATTTTCAACAACTCATTTCAAATCATGAATTAATAGAATATCAAGAAGTTTATGAAGGTTGTTTCTATGGCACACTTAAATCAGAATTAAGAAAAATTTGGATTGAAAATAAAGTAGCTTTATTCGATATTGATGTAAAGGGTGCCTATAAAATGGAACAAGAAGAATATGCTAATGTATTATCCATTTACATTAAAGCATCTTCATTGGAAGTATTGCGCGAAAGACTCATTAAACGAGGTACAGAAACCAATGAAACCATCAATAAAAGAATATCCAAAGCAAAGGATGAACTTGAATATTCTAAATATTTTGATTACGTAATAACCAATGATAATCTAGATCTCGCCAAAAAAATGCTTTACGTACTCGTTGAAGATTTTATGAATCGACCGATATATTAACGTAGAGAGTTATATACTCTTGAATACGCTTAAATACAATTCCTAATAAGTAATAATCTCAGTTAATTGAACAAAAAAAATCTTGCTTAATCATCTTAATGCAACGGAGTAACTTTCATTTTTACATCCTCCAAAGGTCTATCTCCTCTTGCCGTTTGTACTGCTGCAATTTTATCAATAACATCTAATCCTTCCACAACTTCACCAAAAACTGTATATTCCTGATCCAAAAATGGTGTTCCACCAGATTCCAAATAAATTTTCTTCTGTTGGTCGGTATATTTCAAACCTTTTTGATCTTCAATGCGTGTTAAAGCTCCTTCGGATTGGGCACTACCCTGAACTATATAAAATTGCGAACCAGAAGATCTTTTCTGTGGATTGCCGGCATCACCAGTTCTGGCAGCTGCTAGTGCGCCTTTCTTGTGAATAAAGGATTTTACAAACTCCGCAGGAACTGTATATCCTGGGCCACCACTTCCCAATTGAGAATTTGCACTGGCATTCCTGGAATCCGGATCACCTCCCTGAATCATAAATCCAGATATGACTCTGTGAAATATTAAATCATTATAATATCCTTGTTCAGCTAATTTAATAAAATTATCTCTATGTTGTGGTGTCTCATCATAAAGATGAATCAACATGGTTCCATACTTTGTTTCAAGTTGGACCAAACAACGATCTGGAGGTGCAATATTTACATTCATTTTTGATTCTTTTATCTTATTTCCGTAATGCGTTTTTAAAACTACCGTATGCTCACCGGATTTTAAAAATCGATGACTCGGGTTTTTATCATTAGATTGACTTCCATCTCCAAAATCCCATTCATACTTATCTGCGTCAGAAGATCCGGATGTAAAATGTATTTTTTCTGGAATTTTTACACTTGATTTATCCAAAGTAAACATCGATACCTTGGGAGAACATGAAAAAAATACAAACATCAATAAGGTACTCAAACGGAATATAATCTGCATCACTTTATTATAAAATTAATTAACAATCTTAATGGTCATTCTAATATTTTTATTGGGTCTATTGGCTTGATCACATGGTTGCGCTGTAATTTTATCAATCACATCTAGTCCCTCTACGACTTCACCAAATACGGTATAATCTCCATCGAGAAAAGGAGTTCCTCCCAAAGTTTCATACTTTTTATAGTCTTCAGGTGAATATTTCATGCCTTTAGAAGTTCCCATCATATCTACTTGCCTCGAATCACATTTTTGACCATCTACTATAAAAAATTGGGATCCTGAAGATAACTTACCTGGATTTACTTGATCACCTAAACGAGCAGCCGATAAAGCGCCTTTAAAGTGAAACTTTCCAATCTCAGGTTCTATGGTATAGCCTGGACCACCTTGCCCCAATGGCAATCCCTCATGTGATGTTTTGGATTCTGGATCACCTCCTTGAATCATAAATTGCTTAATCACTCTATGAAATAACAAATCATCATAATACCCTTCTTTAACAAGCTTCAGAAAATTTGCTTTATGTTTTGGCGTCGAATCATACAACTTAGCCTTCATATCACCAAAATCTGTATGGATGATTACAAAATCACCTTTTTGCTTTGATGCCTGACTACAATTCACTAAATAAAGTCCAACAAACAGTAATAATAAATATGGTTTCATAAATTAATTTTCAAAAATAGCTGGGTAAGAACTTGTAAAATATTTGATGATCTGACTTTTTAAAAAATCTTCCTGCTCATCAACACCCTTTATTGGAAAAGGTTTAAGCTGCTCATAATGTGGCCATCCCTCATGATCTAAGCCCTTAAATTCATAATACCCTTCCTGACTTAGTAAGCGACATGAAGCTATATGCATGAGATCACGTTTCTCCTCTTTAGTAAATTTTCCGATAGAACCCTTACCCAATTCCTGTATTCCAATCAGAAATAATATAGCATTCATATCAGGCAATTCAGTTCGACCTATTTGGTCTTTAATAAAATGCTTAATACGCAACCATTCAAAATCAATTTGCCACTTTTCCATCAACTGCAAAATTATAACATTCCAATTATTCTTCCCTAAAAATTGACTTAACTTCCTTTATTTTTTGTGCAGGTAATAATGAAGCCAGAAAAACTATCGACAGTACGGTTACAGAAACAATGATGAAATCCATAAATTTTAAAGATATTGGATAGGAATCAATAATAAATTCATCTGGAACACCTATCAATGCATATCTATCTTGTAAAAAATAAAATCCAATAGCCATTCCAAAACCTAAAATCAAGCCCAAAATACCAATTCCTAAGCCCACAAAAATAAAAATTCGCCGAATATCCCGATTAAGCATACCCAATGATTTCAATATAGAAATATCAATCCGCTTTTCTAATACAATCATCCATAAACTTCCAACAACAGTAAAAGAAACCAATATCAATGTCAAACTAAATAATAAAAAAAAGAGCCATTTCTCTAAATTCATGATTCTTAGAAAAGACTCATCTTGCATATATCTGTCCTTAATCAAAAAGTCTTTGCCACAAATCAATTCCAATTCCTTCTTTAATAACTTAATGTCAGCTTGCTCATTAAGCTTTAACTCTATAGAACTAATCCATTTCTGGTCTCCAATAAACGATTGTAAAACACCTAAGTCTGTATAAATATATTCACCATCAGATTCTTGATTAAGCGAAAAAATGGCTTCAGGATGAATTTGATATTCTTTAAATTTACTTTTAGATAATTCGTCAATAGCCTCACCCAATTTGGGAACATAAACACTAATATCCTCAAGTATATTTTCAAGACTAATACCTAACTTATTCTTAACCCCCACCCCTACAATAGCAAAATATGGGTTCTCATTCAGTCGCGTTAAAGAACCATCGACCAATGCAGAATCTAATAATATCACCTGTCTAAAATTCGAATCAATACCTTTTATGGTTCCAAAATCCTGTGATTCATTGTATTGAAACATACAGATTTGATCTAAACTTTTTGATACCAGCTTAATATCTTTAAGTTGTTTAATACGTGACATCATTTGGTCATCATCCAAAAATAATTGACCTCCTTCTCGTACAATTTTTATATCAGGATTGTGTTTGCTAAATAAACTGGATAGTAAAAATTCAAATCCATTGAAAACAGATAAGACGATGATTAATGCTGCTGTACCAATAGAAATTCCTAAAATAGAAATCCCAGTTATCCAATGTATAGCCTGTGAAGAAGATTTACTAACTAAATATTTTTTGGCAAAATAAGCGCTTAAATTCATAATACCATTCGCGCTTTGTAAATAATATCTTGAATTTGTGTTCTATATCTATACTTATGTAATAAATTTATTTTCCCATCAGGATATGTTCTATTCGATAGAAAAATAAAAAGAATATTATTAACCGGGTCTGCCCATATACAGGTTCCAGTAAACCCCTGATGGCCATATGTAGCATCAGATGATAAAGAAGAAACGTAGGGTATATCTGTAGTGTTCAGCTCTTTCAAATCAAAACCCAAACCTCTTCTAGAAAATTCTGCATCTCTTCCAGTGAATTTTCGAACTTGATTGGAACTAAAATATTCACGTCCTCCATAATAACCCAAATTCAAATAACACTGCATGATGACTGCAAGACTCTGGCTATTACTGAACAATCCCGCATGACCACTTATCCCATTCATCATTGCTGCACCCATATCATGTACATAACCTTGAATTCGTTGATGCCTAAAGTAGGAATCCTCTTCAGTAGGCGCTATTTCATTAAGTTGATAACCATGTTGAAGTGGTTGATAGGTCAATCGTTCGATATGCAATGGATTGTAAATTGATGTATTTAAATAATCTACAAAAGAACTACCAGTTAAACTTTGTATTAATTCAGGAATAAAATAAAAACCCAAATCAGAATATAAATACTTCTTTTGATCGTGCAACTTACTCATCAAAATTTTACTTTTAATCGTATCTATTATATCTGATCTCAAAAATAATTGGTCAGCAACATGAATCCCGAATGTATCAGACTTAGAAAATTTATAATATTGGTAATCAAGAATATTTAATGTGTCGGGAGCTACCAATGTCGATTTATAAAAAGGAATCCAACTTACCAATTGACCCTGATGCAATAAAAAATCCTTGATGGTTAATTTCTCCTTGTTGGTATTTTTAAAGGATGGTAGGTAATTTGAAAATGGTTTTTGATAGTCTAATTTACCATCATCTTCTAATGCCATTAATGCAGGAACGGTTGCCATAATTTTAGTCAGACTGGCTATATCATACAGGGTATTTAAGTGAACACTATCCGAAGCCTGGTAATCCAAAGTACCAAAAGCCTCATTAAACACTATTTTATTATCCTTTGCTACAAGAACCTGACATCCCGGAGCTGCCTTACTTAAAATAATTTGGTTGACAATATTTCGAATGCTTGCCAAAGTATCAGAATTCAATTGTGTAGATTCAGGTATAGCATAACCCAAACGCATCAAGGATGGTCTTTTGATGGATTTTCCTTGTTGCAATGTTTTAGAAATGGTAACTGGAAGATAACCACGAATTGGATCTGTTCCAAACAATAATTGTGCTGCTATATCCTGAACCAATTCAGTATCTTCATAGGCCAACATGATTGCAGATAATGATTCAAAATCAGAAACTACATAAGGACTTCCAAAGACCGTAATGATGACACGCTTATTTTGTCCAAACTCATCAAATATTTGTTTCGAAATACTTGACAAACCATATCGGTCTGACTTTTTGTAATTTAATTTATGCAATGAAAAAATAACGAGATCCGCTTTTTCAATTTGCGTTCTCATTTCTTCACTTAATCCTTGCTCCTTATTCAAAACAAATTCCGTTGTCTTACAATAACTGGAAATTCGTTTTTGAAAATTGGTTCTACTTGTTACTCCTACTGAAATGGTTACTATATTTTGTGGTATCTCTCGGATCGGTACTGCATTAAAATCATCTTTAATTAAAGTAATGGCATTCCGATATAATTTATCTTTTAAAGCATAAGATTTGGGTTTGTTTATATCTTTAACGATTTCTTCCAGCTTTATTGGAATAAAATTCATCAATCCACAATTGGCCTTTGCAGTCAGAATTCGCTTCACTTTTTCATCCAATTCCAACTCACTGATTTCTCCTGATAAAATCGCTGTTTTGATTCTATTAATGGCTTCAGGTAGTTTTTCACTCAATAACAAAACATCATTTCCCGCTTTAAATGCATTTAACTCCAATTCACCGGCTGTAAAATTTTTAGTTACACCTTTCATTTCTAAAGCATCTGTAATGACTAGACCATCATAATGATATTCTTTTCTCAAAATGGAGTTGATAATGTAAGGTGATAATGAGCAAGGCATATTTACACAGCTATCGAGTGAAGGTATACTCAAGTGAGCTACCATTACAGAAGCAATATTTAATTTGGTGATCACTTGAAATGGATATAATTCTATAGAGTCCAATTCCTTTCGTGAACTATTGATAATAGGCAAATCAAGATGTGAATCCACATCTGTATTTCCATGCCCGGGAAAATGTTTTGCGCAAGCCATTACACCACCATCTTGAAGCCCTTGCATAAATAAATAGGACTTTGATGTTACATTAAGTTTATTTTCACCAAATGATCTTTCATTAATTACCGGATTTGATGGATTATTATTGATATCTAAAACAGGAGCAAAATTGAGATGAACACCCATCCGCTTTAAATGAGATGCCATATTAAGTCCTGTGTCATAGATTAAATGATTATTCTGTATAGCTCCTAATGTCAATTGTTTTGGAAAACTAAACCCATCGGATTTCAATCGCATTCCTAAACCAAACTCTGCATCCATACTTATTAGCAAAGGATATTTTGATAACTGTTGATATTCATTGGTTAATTTTGCCTGAATATCCGCCGAACCTTGAAAAAAACAAAGGCCGCCTACATTGTATTTTGAAATGGTTTCGCGTAATGCTGCTATAGCATTGGTATCATTATTTCCATATGCCCTAACGATGAATAATTGTCCAATTTTTTCATCTAGGGTCATACTATCCAAAGTGTTCTGTATCCATAACGATTCTGGCGTTTGACTAAAACCACTAATGTGGTGCAGCATTAAAAAAAATAATAATCGAACTGGTTTCATATTATTTGACACCTTGATATTTAGATAAAATATTAGGATCTAAATTTTGGGCCTTCATCAAAAATTCAACTGCCTTTTGTTTATCACCCGAATTGGAATAAGTCAAATAAAGATTAAAGTACGAATCAGCTGAGTTTGGAGCTAATTGCAATACACGATTAAAATACTCGAGCGCCTTTGGATAATTGCTCAATGTCCCATACGCAACTCCTAATAAGTTCAAGGTCAATTGATCATTAGGTTCCAAAACCAATGCTTTATTTAAATATTCAATGGCTAGTGTAGGATTGTTTTGTTCCATACCCAATTGCCTTGCATATTCTCTATAAGTAATGTTCAAATTCGTTAAACTCTCCTCATCTCCGGGCAGATACTTTAAGACTTCACTATAATAGGCTATAGCTTGATTGTATTCCTTTTTGAAGAAATAAGCATTTCCTAATAATCGATTGGCATCAAAGTATTTTGGATGTATTTCTAATGCTTTTTTCAGATACTTAATGGCTCTCTCTAAGGATACTTGTGAGGCTTTCGATTCTCTATCCTTCATTACATCTTCCAATAAAACCGCTCCAGCCGCATTGTTGATTTTTGCACTATTTGAAGACGTTTTAACATCGGTAAATATAATGGTGCGGTCGTCCTTCCAATCCATATTTCGTGCAATGGTCTTAACGGAATACAAAAATAAAATGATCGAACAAAACCATAATACTTGAGTTCTACTTAAATATTTTAATAGAATATACGCCAATAAGATACAAAATCCAAGTGATGACATGAATAAAAATCGCTCACCCATTAATGTACCAACAGAGAATACCAAATTGGAAACAATGAACAACGGAATCAAATACAAAAAGATCGAAAAACTTATGATTTGATTTCTCTTCAATTGAATGATCCCTACAATAATAAATGAAATATATCCCAAAAAGCCCAATATAGATATCGGTGAACTCATGGTATGCATGACGATATGCTTTGGATAATAATCCGATGTAAGAGGGTGAGGAATGAATAGTAAACCAATATATCGAACTAAGGTATATGAAATGGTTCCTATTCTTTCACCTAAGTTCATGGATACATATTTTCCATTCGTAAATTTAAGAAATGGATTATTCATCAATTCACCTGAAATTCCTTCTACCGGATTCCAACCTAAAATAGAACCTCTGATTAATAAAAAAATGACTACAGGCAAAAGTAAAGCTGAGAAAATTTTAAATGTTTTTCCAAAAGAAGTCTTATAAAACAAGATTGTTCCTAGTGGTATTAACACCAAAAACGAAATGGTATTTTCTTTTGACATGAGTCCAAAAAATAAAAATACCATACTTAACGTGAGGTGGAACGGTTTATGATTATCACACCACTTTAAAATAAAATGAAATGATAAAATAGAAAATAACAATGCTGCCACCTCGTCCAATCCTTTAATATTAGCTACACATTCTGTATGTATCGGATGACCTACAAAAAAAAGTGTCGATAAAAATGCAAGTGCGATAGGAGAAACTAGATTTTGATTCCGAAATAATTGAAGTAATACTAAATATATAAAATTACATAATAAGATAAAACAAAGTATACAAAGCAAATGAAACATAAAAGGATTGGCTCCTACACATTGATAAAGTATAGCAAAAGCTACCAAAGTCAAAGGCCTATACCTACCACCAGAAACCAATTTGTCCTTGCCTTCCTTTTTAAAAAAGCCTCTAAATGTATCTTTATTTAATATGTTTGGTATGCCCGAAAAACCCTTAGTAACATACTCATTTTTGGTGATGACTATACTATCATCAACACAAAATTGATTGAGCGTGGTATTAGCATAAATGAAAAATGCAAAAAAACTAATGATTAGTTTATGATACTTCCCATTATTAAAAACTTGTTGAAAATAATGCTCCCACTTATTTACCATAATGTTTAATTATTCCATGGTGCTGTATACATCTTGTACATCATCGTCATCTTCCATTTTATCCAAAAGTTTTTTGACATCGATTTCTTGTTCAGGTGTCAACTTCTTTGTCATTGTAGGAATTCTATCAAATCCAGATTCCACAATTTCATATTGGTTTTCTTCAAAATAATGATGCAATTTACCAAAAGCATCAAATGCTCCATATATTATTAATTCATCATTCTCAACTGAAAGCTCCTCACATCCTACATCAATGAGTTCAAGTTCCAACATATCCACATCTACATCCATTTTACGTTTGACCCGAAAATTACATTTGTGGTCGAACATAAAGGATACAGATCCCGATGTTCCCAAACTTCCACCATATTTATTAAAATAGGACCTAACATTCGCTACCGTCCTAGTTGGGTTGTCAGTAACCGCTTCAACCAATACTGCAATACCATGTGCTGCGTAACCTTCATAGGTTATGATTTCTAAATCTTTCTCATCTTTTGAACTCGCTTTTTTTATTGCTGCCTCCAATCGTTCCTTAGGCATATTTATAGCCTTTGCATTTTGCATAGCAGCTCTTAATCGCGGATTATTATCAGGATTAGGACCAGCTGCCTTAACAGCCATAAAAACATTTTTACTTATCCTGGCAAATTGTTTACTCATCTTTGCAAAACGAGCAAACATAGTATGTTTTCTAACTTCAAAAATCCGACCCATAATTTAATTTATTTACAATTTGGCAAAAATAATAAAATATACAGATAAACGAACTGTTTTCACAGAGCAATTACCTAGAAGAAATCTTTGGACACTTTTGCAAGTGTTTCCGCTAAATTAGGATTAATACTATAGGCTCTTTTCATACATTCCGTTGCAGTTATTCGATCACCTTTCTTATAATAAGTATTTCCTAAATTGACTACAATATTTGCATTTGATGGATCCAAGGCTATCGCTTGATTAAAATAATCAATGGATTCCTCAAACTGTTCATTAGAACCATAAACTATTCCAATAGCCTCTAACACTCTTGGATCATTGGGTTTTATTTTCAAAGACTTGAATAAATAATCTGCCGCTTTTGGCAATTCAATTTGTTTAATGGCCATCTGACGTCCTAATTCCCTGTATGCAACTTGAATATTTTTTATGACATCACTATTGTTAGGAACCAATTTTAAATAAGCTTCATAATTCTCTACAGATTTTTTGTAATCCTTATTCATATAACTAACATTACCTAAAAGATAAAGTCCATTTAAATTTCGGGGATATATTTCTATAGTTCGCTCAAGATCAGCCATTGCATCTGCCATGGCTTGCTTACTAACTTCCGGATTATAAGACTGTTTAAAAAATTCAATTCGATTGTTGGCCATTGAATTAAATATTTTTGCACTGTTCGTTGATACTTTGATATCAGTAGAAAGTAATTGATAATCGTTTGCCCAATCTAAGTTTCGACTCACTGTTTTAATGCTGTAAGCAAATAATAATGCAGCTACAAAAATTGAAGCAACAGGAATATATTTTGGAATATACTGAAACAAAATAAATGGAATGACCATACAAAATGCTAATGAAGAAGTAAACATAAATCGTTCTCCCATGGGTGTTCCAATATTAAATAAATAATTAGAAATAATAAACCATGGCACTACAAATAATAATATCAAAAATGAAATAAATGAATTCTGATTTCGAAATTTAAAATATAAAAACACAAGTATACCTAGAGCGATAAATGCAATCATGGGTATTAAAGTAAATAAAGAATCTAGTGGTATTTGCTTTGGATAATAATCATGGGTTAACGGATGTGGAAAAATCAACAATTGTATGTACTTAAAAAAACTATAAAAAATCATCCCTGATTTTTCCAAAAACGATGCTTCTATGATTGAATTTCCCTGAATCTTTAGAAAAGGATTGGTAAATAAGTCTTTGGATATTGAGCTCTGAATCAGGGATCCTAAAATAGAAACTCTAGTAGCTAAATATATACCAGCACCAATGAATATAGGAATCGTTCTCTTAAAAGATATTGCCCACGTAGTATTACATAACAATAAAAAACTTGCCGGAATAAGGACAACAAAATGAATGGCGCTTTCTTTAGAAAAAACAGCCATTATAAATGATATCAATGCCAACCATGCCCATTTGCTCTTTTTACTTTCATCCCATAGTAATAATAAATTTAATGCTAACATCGAAAACAATAATGAAAAAATTTCATCAAGTCCCTTGATATTAGCCACAACTTCAGTATGTATTGGGTGAAAGGCAAATAACAATGTTCCAACAAAAGAAACAGGAACTGCAACACTAGGCCAATTTCGTTGTATCAATTTTTTCATTGTGGTATAAATAATCAAACACAATAATGCAAAACTTAATATATTGAAAACATGAAATGGCATAGGATTGGCTCCAAATAATTGATAAATAAAGGCAAATATTACTAATGTAAATGGCCTATATCTTCCTCCGGTAGGAATAATCTGACTATTGTCATTGCTTACAAAACCTTTATAAGTATCGTTCTTTAGAATCTTCGGAATTCCTGAAATTCCACTATTGACAAATTGATTTTTTACTATGACCATTTGGTCATTCAAAACAAAATCATTCTTTATAGTATTCAAAAACAATAAACATGGCAATATAAACAAGATAATATGGTGCCATTTTGAATTATTGTACAATTGATTCAATATATTATTCATTAATCTAGTATTAAATACAGTGACAAGTTGATTTCACCCGCAAAGATAATGCATTCTAATAAATGCTTTCTTAAATTAATACTTAATAAAAGCCCAATTCTTAACTATTATATTAATTCATTAAAAGCTTTAGAATTCTATCCTACCTACAGGATATATATTAAAAAAGGGTTCACAATAAACAGAATGATTATATATAAATTCTAATCGGTCTGAAAGATTTTTGGTACTCAAACTATCGGAATTAATATATTGATTAAATAAGTTTCGAAGTTCAGCATTTTCTTCCAATAATTGATAAGCCTTGTCTTCAAAAAGGTAGTCAGAAAAATATTCTTTACGCATTAATATTCCATCAAAATAATTCCAGGCAAAATAAGAATCTGGTGCTTGGGGCTCCAAAGTTTCTATGATAAAACGAATATTATTTTGATCCGTATGGATTAAATAATCACCTTTGAAATAAGGATACTTCATGTTTATTTTCTCTACTTCGATCTTAGAATGCAAATAATGATTTTCGTATGGTAAATCAGTTGTTTTATAATGAAGTATCTTATAAAATGAACCGAAAATCATTGTATCAACATTCAATTTTGTCATTTTGACACCATTTAGTTTCAATAGTTCAATCACCCGATCATAAGATTGTGGTACAATATAAAATTTTGGTTTATCAACTTTAATCTGGGGAACATATTTATTGAAAAAAGGAATTTTCTTGACAAAAGGTCTTGAACGATTATATATCAATCTATTCGAAGAATGAATTTGACTCGGCTTATACTCTGCCTCATATCCACTAAACCATATTGAATCATGTTGGGTCTCATCAAATTTCCATGAGATTGGAAAGACCTTTAAATGTTTATCATATTTAAATGCATCTGCTCTGGCATCTATGATTTCCTGAGCATGCGTTGATGCATAATACATAAATTGTTGCATCAGGGTTATTGTTGCTTTGACCCTTAAATGATAGGTCTTAAGCATATGCGTTTCAATCATAAATGCGAAACTATTGTGAATTGCAGCATATCCAGAAGAAAATCTTGGACTATCCATAAAATCATAAATCCCATGATCCGGGATGTCTTCAACATTTACATAGGGGACTAAAGGTTCATTCAATAAATTCATTGAAGCATAAATGGATGGAATGAATTTATTATACATATAATCTCCCAAAATTACATTCAGCTTATTTCTTTGACTAGCGAGCAAAGTAATATTATAGGTATAATCAGCTCCATCAGAAGTATGATTATCTATCAATATATCAGGATTCCAAAGGTTGAATATATTAGAAAAGGTCTTAGCATTTTTACTGTCACATTTTATAAAATCTCTATTTAAATCCAGATTTTGTCTATTTCCTCTGAATCCATAAGCTATGGGGCCATTTTGATTAACTCGGCTGGTGCTATTTCTTAATAAACTTCCACCTATATTATAAATCGGAATGATAATTATAGTCACCCTATTCAAGTAATCAAGGCTTGCTTTGTCCAAAACCATTTTACGGGCAAAAATCATACTAGCGTCTATTCCTTCTGGCTCACCAGGATGGATCCCATTATTGATTAAAATTATAGATCGTTTTTTATTTCTAATGTCTTTTGGATCTGTTAAGCCATCTTTATCTATCACTACAATATGAATGGGAAAACTTACATCTGAAGGACCTCCGGAAATAACATGTATCATATTAGATTTTCTGGATAAAGCCCTATAAAAATCGATACATTCATAATAAGTTGCGGTCTTATTGGAATCCAATTCAAAAGGGGTTAACAAGGATTGACATCTTCCAATGTTAAAGTTGAATAATATCAAAATATAAGAAACCACAATAATTCTAATCATAACGTATAAGTATGGACAAATCTATAAAAACTAAATCATTGCCTATTCTATTAAACTTGTCCAAATAGTTAAAAACCAGTTTAAAGTTAAATTCTCCCTTATGTATGCTTTCCTTCGATCCTGAGTTAGACTTTCAGGCTTACCCGGACTTCAGATTTAACGTTTGCATCATGGATCACTCCAAAAAATTATAACATTTAGGTCATTTTAAAAGGTCTAAAAAGCTTGATTTTGACCCAAAATCATACGCTCGTTTAAAAGTTCCCTGCGTTAGTACGAAAGTATTAGCACTTTTGAAGGCACCCACTTAACTTTGACCAAGTTAAAGAATGAATGAGATACCCTACACTGGCTCCAGACCAGCTTAATAACACTATAAGTTTTCCCTGAATAACGAATTTCAATATTTAAAGCATTCAATTACCATATTGGATGCTTTAAATGTTTTTAATCCTTATAATTTTCAATATTTTAAATACAAACTTGTAAATACAGGATTATGATCTGAAAAGGTAGTTTGCATAACGCGATGAAAACAAAATTCAATCTTCTTCTCATCTGCCAAAACAAAATCTATCCTTAATCCAGGCAAAGCGCCAACAAAAGTACTGCCAATGCCCTTTCCACATTCTAAAAAACTATCCTTCCTCTTTTCAGTCAATTGTTCATATGCATATGAATAGGGGGTGTCGTTGAAATCACCTGCTATAATTACAGGAAAAGGTGAATTCGCTGCATGATGTTTAACCTGGATGGCTTGCTCCGCTCTACGAATCGACATTCTACGGTATTTAACCATCATACGTCGGATCACATTTAAATTTTGTTCATTTATTTCTACATCGTTGTCTGCAAGTCTTTCAATTTCTGATGAAATTCGATTCGACTGCAAATGCACACTATATATTCTAAGTTTTTTTCCATCTATTAATAAATCCGCCCATAAACAACTGTTGGTTTTTGTGCCAAAATCAACCTGGCCATTATCTAATATCGGGTGTTTAGAATAAATAGCAGCACCATGATTAATTAAATAATGAAAATAGGGAAATAGTCCTGTTTTATTAATCACACCATCAGCAAACAAATTATCCTCTTGTACACACAATACATCAGGATTTGTTTTTCTTAAAAATGACGTAAATTGTTGCTTATTGGTGAGTTGACTTTGATCTATGGTATCCTTTAAGTTTTTCAAACCATAAACATTATAACTCATTACAGTAATGGCACTGCTTTTACATTTACCTTGATTGTTTGAATCATTAAATGCAATAAATTTATTCAAATAATTAAAGGAAAATAATAACAAAATAAAGGAAATCCATGCATTTCGCCATTTAAAAAAAATCCAAAATATGACAAACATTAAATTAATAAAAAAACTGGCTGGAACCAATAAACTGGATATTGAAAATATCCAAAATGACCTGGGATCAACTCCTACGACTAAATATAAAACCACACAACATATGGCCCACACAATATTAATTGCTAAAAAAAATACCATAATTAGTGCTTACTCATTTCTTCTAAAAAATATTTCTCCTCTGCTGTAAGTACTTCAATGCCTTCTCTTTTTATTTTTTCTAATATTTGATTCAATCTTTCTTCTTTATTGTCATTGGCAACTATTGGAGCTTTCTTTGTCTGTTGTTTTTTTTGTTGATATTTCGACTTCTTAGGTGAATTAAACCTAGGAACAAATAATTTTCCAGGATCTAATGAAATACCTTTTCTTAATAAAAAAATATACAGATATCCAAACAATGCTCCTCCAATATGAGCAATATGTCCCCCTGTATTCTCTTGACTCATAAACAAAAGATCTAAAACCAATAATACTAGGGCAAGATATTTAATAGGAACATTGCCAATCAGTAATAAGCGAATATTATAATTTGGAGAAATTTTGGCAGCTGCGAAAAGTAAGGCCATAATACCTGCAGATGCTCCATATGCAGTAATATGGGAACCCTGATTTTGGTACCAGGGAATCACTTGACAAGACAACAAAAAAAAGATTCCACCTACAATTCCTCCTTCGAAAAAAATAATTAATGCAGCCCTCCTTCCAATAAAATCCTCAACAATTAGCCCAAACCAATACAACGCTACCATATTCCAAATAAAATGAAATAATCCTTCGTGTACAAATAAATGAGTGATCCATACCCATGGAAAAATAAAATTATGCCAAATCGAAGAGGATAATACGATGTACTTTAAAATGGTTTGATATTCATTCGTATTTAATCCTTGTTGACTAAAAATAAAATAGGATTTAATAATATTAACTATAAAAAAAACGGCAGCGCATAATAAAATAATCCTGACCCATGGCCCTCCTATTCGTATCTGATATTTTACATCTTTTATAATTTCAGAAAACATCTAACTATCAATTTCTTTTCCACGATTTTAAAAATAAAAATCCAAATAACGCACCACCTAAATGGGCAAAATGTGCAATACCTGATTGATATCCACTAAGCCCTCCAATTAAATCTATTGCTATTGCAAAAAAGGCTATGTATTTGGCTTTAATTGGAATCGGTATAAACATTAAATACATTTCTAAATTTGGAAATAAATAGGCCAGTCCTATAAACAACCCGTTGATAGCACCCGATGCCCCTAAAGCAGGAACATTTACCATACTGTCATCTCCAGTAATATGAATAACATACCATTTTATTGCCAGATGCAGAAAAGCTCCGCCAAGGCCACATATAAAAAAGTAACTTAAAAAACGTTTGGTCCCTAAATAGTTTTCCATCATTGGTCCAATAAAAAACAAGGCTAACATATTAAACATTAAGTGCTCAAAGTTTCCATGCATAAACATATGTGTTACAATTTGCCAAGGCCTAAAAAAAACACTTTCAGGAGAAAACAATGCTAATATTAATCTTTGTTCATCGCCCATAAATGTATTTGTTCCGAGAAACATAAGTATGTTGATGATCAATAAGTGTTTTACAGCTTCAGTAATTGGTATCATTCATTTTTTAATTTAATTTTTTAGCTAATTCGTCCATCGTTAATATATAAAAACATGTCTTTCCATTGGCACTTTTGTATGGATTTTCACATTCAAATAGTTGCTCAATCAGGGTCTTCATTTCTAATTCAGTTAACGTTTTACCAACCTTTATGCAACTGCTTTTGGCTAATGATCTCGAAATATTTTCATTCACACCCAATTGAAATTCTAAATTTAATTTGTACTGATCTAAAACTTGATGTATAAATTCAGTTTCGTTAAATTTTCCATCCAATAACATAGGCATACCATGTATGATAAATGAATCTGATCCAAATTCTTCTATTTCAAAACCCAATTGATGAAAAGATGATAAAAGTGGTTTGAGCAACATAGCATCTTGTGTGTTCAGGTGTAGTGTTTGAGGAAATAACAACCTTTGAGTTATTTGGGGAAGGTCTCCTATGGCTTTTTTATAATATTCATATAAGACTCGTTCATGAGCTGATTGCTGGTCAATAAACATGATCCCTTTACGAGTTTGGATGAGGATGTATTTTTGATGGATCTGGATTGGATGATGATCTTCGGTTTCAACAGCATCATTCAAAAATTCCTGGTTTTCTACCTCCCTATTGCTTGGGTTAAATAATGTTGATTCCCTTTGTTCAATTATATTTCTTGACACCTCAGGCATCGTTAATTGTTTCCAATGTGCCATATTCATTGGCTTTTCATAAATTGAACCCTGTATTTGTTTTGAATGGGTGGGATTAGATTGAAACATATTATCTATGCCTGGATTGGCATTTTCAAAATCAAGTTGGGGTGAAATGGTGTGGGAACCTAAAGCATATTTAACAGATATTCTTAAAAAATTATAAACAACTCGTTCATCATCAAATTTTATTTCGTGTTTTGTGGGATGAACATTAATATCAATTTTTGTGGGATCTAAATTTAAAAAAAGTATAAAAAAAGGAAAATAATGTGGGTCGATAATTTCTTGGTAAGATGATATAACTGCATGATTTAAATAGGGACTTTTAATAAATCGTCTATTAACAAATAATAATTGTTCCCCTCTTACTTTCTTGGCAATACCAGGCTTACCTATGAATCCAGATATTCGAACAACATCAGTATCTTGTTCTAATGGTATTAATTCTTCCTGATATTTTTTTCCAAATATGGAAACAATTCTATTTTTTAAACTACCTGGTGTTAAATGATAAATTTCATTCTCTTGCTGAATAAAAATAAACTTTATTTCAGGATGGGCAATGGCCTGATTTATAAATTCATCATGGATATGTCTTAATTCTACCGTATCCGATTTAAGAAATTTCCTCCTAGCCGGTACATTATAAAATAGATGTTGAACTTGAATTTGAGTTCCGGATGGACAAGCACAAGGTTCTTGGGACTTGACCTTTGAATCTGCGACTACTATTTTGGTTCCTATAGTATCACTATGTCGTTTGGAACGCATGTCCACTTGAGCCACAGAAGCTATCGATGCCAAAGCTTCACCCCTGAAACCCATAGTTTGTATATCAAAAAGATTAGAGGCTTGTCTAATCTTTGAAGTGGCGTGTCGTTCGAATGACATTCTTACATCAGTAACAGACATTCCACAACCATTGTCAGAAATTTGAATCATTGATTTGCCAGCATCCTTAACCACTAATTTAATTTCAGATGCTCCGGAGTCAATGGCATTATCCATTAACTCTTTGACTACAGAAGCTGGTCTTTGAATAACTTCACCCGCAGCAATCTGGTTCACAACTCCATCTGGCAAAAGTTTGATTAAATCAGCCATTTTGTACTAAATCAATATTTTTAAAGAAAATAAATTTGGGTTATTCAAAGCATTAAATCTATGCTCAAATTTCAATTTTAGTTCATTTAATAACACTATAGCGCTATATAACTTCCCCGAACAAAGGTAATTTCAATTGACATGTTCAGATTCATTAGATACGCTTATTTTTAAAAATTGTTCAAGTATGCCTATTAATTACAATTTTAACCTTGTAATTATTAAACAATTCCACATTAAAAAGTCTTCTATATATGATTTTGTAGGATGAAATGATTCATTTATCTTTGTAACTAGCTTTTAAACCATGAGCGACCAGATACAGCACGAGTGCGGTTTAGCATTTATCAGATTATTAAAACCACTTGATTATTACCATGAAAAGTACGGTAGTGCTTTCTATGGCTTACAAAAACTCCAGCTCCTGATGCAAAAACAACGCAATAGGGGTCAGGATGGTGCTGGTATGGCTACCATAAAATTAAACATAACTCCAGGAGAAAAATATATATCCAGACGAAGAAGTAATGCTCCTAATTATCTACAAGCGCTCTTTGATGGCGTTTACTCTCATTTTAAAGATCTGGATTCAGACCAACTCAATGATCCAACCTGGCTTAAAAATAATAAACCATTCACAGGAGAGGTACTATTGGGTCACTTGCGGTATGGGACTCATGGAGACAACAGCATTGAAACCGTCCACCCCTTCATTCGTGAAAACAATTGGATAAGCCGTAACTTAGTTTTAGCCGGTAATTTCAATTTAACCAATATCGAAGAGCTTTTCGATAAATTAGTAAGTCTGGGACAATACCCTAAACTTAAATCTGATACCATAACCGTTCTTGAAAAAATTGGTCACTTTCTCGATGAAGAGGTCCAACATCTTTTTAATTGGTACAAACCCGAAGGTTTTAATCAGCTTGAAATCAATCCAATGATATTTGATCATTTAGATATCAGTCGGGTTCTTAAAAAAGCGGCTAAAAAATTTGATGGTGGATATGTAATGGCAGGAATGATAGGTCACGGTGATGCCTTCATTTTAAGAGATCCCAATGGCATTAGACCAGCTTTCTATTATTATGATGATGAGATCGTAGCCATGGCTTCCGAAAGACCTGCTCTTCAAACCGCCTTTAATTTAGATCTTGAAGATATCAGAGAAATTAAGCCGGGCAATGCCTTAATTATTAAACATCATGGCAAAGTCTCTGAAGAACTATGCCTCGAACCAAAAGAAAAATTGTCCTGCTCTTTTGAACGTATTTATTTTTCTCGTGGTAATGATTTTGATATTTATCAGGAAAGAAAAAATCTGGGAAGACAATTGGTTCCAAGTGTTATTAAAGCCATAAACGGTGATTTTGAAAACACCGTATTCTCTTTTATTCCAAATACTTCAGAAACTGCTTTTTATGGCTTGACTGAAAGATTGCATGAATACCTTAATGAACAAAAGGCCAACAAAATTAAAAATCTCAATCCCAATGCTTCATTTGAAGAAATTACAAGGATATTATCTGTAAAACCACGAATTGAAAAACTCGTGGTAAAAGACGATAAAATGAGAACTTTTATTGCCAATGATCAAATTAGAGGCGGTTTGGTCTCACATGTTTATGATGTTACTTACGGCATCGTCAACGATCATATCGATACCCTTGTTGTTCTGGATGATTCGGTCGTTCGCGGTACAACACTTAGAGATAGTATTGTTAGAATTCTTTCTACACTGAATCCTAAAAAAATTATCATCTTATCTTCAGCGCCTCAAATCAGATATCCTGATTGCTATGGTATTGATATGTCACAACTCGGTAAATTCATTGCATTTAAAGCAATGGTTGAATTACTTCATGATACCAATAACGATCATTTACTTGAAGAAACTTATGAAAAGTGTTTGGCACAAGTAGATGCACCCATAGAATTAATGAAAAATGAATTAATAGCATTATATGATCTATTTACTTATGATGAAATTAATTTAAAAATTGGTCAAATGCTAAAACCAAAAGATTTGAATATAGATGTTGAAATTATTTTTCAAACTTTGGAAGGATTACATAAAGCATGTCCAAATCACAAAGGTGACTGGTATTTTTCTGGACATTATCCTACACAAGGGGGAAATAAAATAGTAAATACAGCATTTATCAATTATATGGAAAAAAATGATGTTCGCGCTTATTAGTGACTCCCTTTCATAAACTAGTCCAAAACCACATTATACCGATTCAACATGAAATTTTTTATTCTCAAATTAAATGCGATACTCAAAGGATTGACCATTCTTTTTCGACCACATGTGTTGTTTGGATTTTTACAAAAACCATTATTATTTTTATCAAATACCTTAGCTCTTTCTAAATGGGCAGCTACTCAACATTCAAAAATTCCCTTTAATGACTTTTTTACTTTAACAAGAAATTACAACAAACGCCTTCAATTATTTGAATACATTGCTAGCTCAAAATCCTTAACAGATGTTAATCTGTGTTATATTGAATTGGGCGTGTTTGAAGGTCATTCATTTAGATGGTGGGCCAGTCATTTAAAAAATACAGATACCCGTCTATTTGGATTTGATACTTTTGAAGGCTTACCGGAACAATGGGGAATGTATTATGATAAAGGAGAAATGCATGCTGTAATCCCTGAATTAAATGATTCCAGAGTTGCTTTTTTTAAAGGTCTTTTTCAAGAAACCTTACCAGTATTTATAGAACAACATAAGTCGGAATTAAGCAAACAAAAAATCATTCATTTTGATGCAGATTTATTTAGCTCAACACTTTATTCTATGGCTATGTTATATCCTTATTTAAGAAAAGGTGATATACTTTTGTTTGATGAATTTAATGTTCCGAATCATGAATTTTTTGCTTTTAAAATGATTCACGATAGTTTTTATTTGAAGACCAAATTAATTGGAGCTGTAAATAATTATTATCAAGTTGCGTTTGAAATTATTTAAATAGAAATTATTTATACCATATCAATTTCAGTATTGTCTCCAATATTAAAACTTTGATATCTGCCCTTTATAATGGCATCATTTCCAATAATCGAATTCTGAATGACTACATTATCAAGAATAGTAAAATTTCCAATTATAGCATTCTTAATAATGGCATTATCAATTTGTGTGTCATCTCCAAGAGTAACATAGGGACCAATGATCGAATGCTTTATTTGACAATTTTTTCCAATATGGCAAGGTTCTATAATTATCGAATGTTCCGCATTATGATGGACTGGATTTTGAGTTTGTCTTTCTAACATCGTCGCATTCGTCTCCAGAAGGATATCCTTCTTTCCACAATCAAACCAATTCTTCACTTCCATCACTTCAAAATGATTTCCCCATTCCAACATTCTCATCAACCCATCCGTTAAGTGAAATTCTCCTCTGGTTTTAAAATTATGGTCTATATTGTACTGTAATGCTTTGATCAATTGACTAAAATCACAGATCTTATATAAGCCTACTATAGCTAAATTAGATTTTGGTATCTGTGGTTTTTCAACCAATCGTTTGACCAATCCTTGATCATCCAATTCTACAACCCCGAAGGCTCTTGGATCACTTACTTTCCGGACTGCCAAAGTATTCTTCCTGGAATTCATAAACACTTTGAAATCAAGGTCAAGAATCGTATCTCCTAATTGAATTAATACTTCCTCAGAGTCATGAATTAAAGATTGACAAGTATATATGGCATGTCCCAATCCCATTCTTTCTCCCTGTACAACATACTCCTTGTGAATATGAGGATAGTGTTCGTCTAAATAGATTTTGATTTTATCTCCAAGATAACCTATTACAAAAATAAATTCTGTCACCCCGGATTGAATCATTTGATCCAATATAAATGCAATAATAGGCTTGCCAGCCACTGGAATCAATGGTTTAGGTTGGGTAAAAGTAAATGGTCTAAGCTTTGTCCCAGCACCTGCAACAGGAATGATTGCCTTCATCTTAATTTTAACCTCTCAAATCCCGATCCAAATTTACTTTTCAGGTATAAAAATTCTAAAATACCCGATTATACTACCTTTTTTTGATATCATTTTTCAACTCTACAAAAGCCAACTGGCATTTGCTCATTATAATCACCTGCAATTAAAGGCGTTTGCGCCTGCCCTGTATAATCTCTGACGTTTGAATATACATAATTAAATAATTCCGATATGGTAATGGTCAAATTATGATCTTTATCAGCTTCACCTTTTAAACCTCTAATTAAAAAATGAGAAAAAATACCTTGCCTCAAACCACCATCTTCCAAGCTGTATTCCTTGCTTTTTGATGACATCATAAATGCAGTGCCCCCACTAGCTTTGTCCAGATCTTCATAGAAATACATTAATGAGGAAGAAAATGGGCTTTTTGCAGCTAACAAACTACCAGAATGACATGCATCTGCATAACAAACCTTGTGTTTGGCCTTACTTTTATTAAACATTTCCTTCACTTCGTCATGTTGTAAAGCATGATCAAATCCGTCATAATCTATTGGAATAAAAGTACCTTCCAATCCATGACCGCTGTAGTATAACATAACCACATCATTCTCATCAGCTCGCATAAACAAATCATTCATCGCTTTTAGAATATTGTTTCGTGTAGCATCCTCATCGACCAATATTTTAATTTGATTGTCCGGTAATGCACCACCTTCAGGACTTTTTAGAAAAGCATAGATTCTATAGGCATCATCATCCGCATATTTTAAGGAAGGCATATGCTCGTATTTTGAAATACCTACGATGACACTCCATATCTTAACTTCTTTATTTTTATCAACCTGGATTTTATCATTAAAGACAAATTCCTGTTTACTTAATAATTGTTTTGTGGATTGACCATGATTCCACATAGCACCATACACCAATCCGGATTTAAAAAACATGGTTCCCTCTCCATGAGGAGCGTGGTTGTCCCAATATCCTTCATAACGATCGCCATTTGCATAATAACAAATTCCTTTTCCTTTAGGATCGCCATTAACAAATTCTCCAACATATTTTGAGCCATCTGCATAATCTAGAATACCGCGACCTGATTTACAAAAACTGGTATTGCAATTAGGTAATTTTTCATCACATACCTGGACAACATTTACCTTTCCTTCTTCTTTAACAACTGGTTTGGTTACAACCGTATCCTTTTCTTCTTCCTCTTCCAAATCAGCTAAATCGTCTACGATAACTTTAACTGCCTTGTCTGCTAGCCATTGACCTGAATAAGTCTTACCCTTGCCATCATTATATTCTCCATACCCCGAACGTTGTGAAGCTTTCCAGGAACCTTTATAGTTTGAACCATCAGAATAGAAAAAATTACCCTCTCCCTCAAATTGACCGTTCAGAAAGTTTCCTTCATACCGATCTCCATTTTTAAAATAGTAGTTCCCTTTACCATTCACTTGTTCCTTATTCCATTGCCCAACATATCGGTCACCGGAGCTATAGTTCATAGTTCCTTGTCCTTGAATTTTATCGTTGATAAAGTTACCTGTGTAGATATTTCCATCTTTTTTAACAAGTTTTCCTTCACCATGTCTTAATCCGCCTTTCCATTGCCCAATATATTTGTTTCCGTTAGAATAATAAAAAAGGCCACGACCTTCCATTTTACCACCTCTAAATTCACCAGTATAACGAGCATTATTGCTAAATGTAATGGTTCCGAATCCATTAACGCAATTACCCCGGACACAATTTTGACCTGATAATTCACTCATTATCAATACTATAAATATTAAACTAAGCAGTTTGTGCATATTTAAATTTTTATTGTAAAAAGATGGTAAAAGTATCTTTATCCTCGGATATTTTTTGCTTAAAAATTGACACCAACTATTCATCTAAATAAGTCATGTCATACTTCAATGATGGATTGGGTTTAGATTCAAAAGCGATATATATTAAACAACACCAAAGATCATTTTATTATATGTTTGAGTAGCTATATCTTTGCTAAAACAAAACAATTATTCATGAAAACCAATTTATTAGCCGTGCTTCTATTATTGACCATAAGTTGCAAGCAAAATAACAAAGAACTTTCTTCATCTAATGACATTTCTAATACGGCCTATATTCCGGAAGTTTTTGGAGATTCTATCGATGTATCCGGTGCATTAAGTGTTAATGATGTATTAGCCTCTCTAAAAACCAATGACTCTATTATGTGTGCAGTTAACGGTTATGTTACCGGAGTTTGTCAAGCCAAAGGATGCTGGATGATGCTTAGTCAATCACCATCTGATTCAACAGGTCTGTTTGTGAAATTTGCTGATTATGGCTTTTTTGTTCCTAAAGACTTATCATCAAGTCGGGTTGTCGTTCGGGGAAAAGCATTTAAACAAGTTACTTCCGTTGATGAATTAAAACATTATGCAGAAGATGAAGGTAAATCCAGTGCTGATATAGAAGCTATAACCCAACCTGAAGAAGAAATGAAATTTATGGCAGATGGTGTTGTCGTTATTGAAAGAAAAAAATAAAATTTTCGTTAATACTTTGAAACTATCTAACATACTTCAGGTTTTTCTGAATTATAATTATTATAAGTAAAAAAAATGGCAAATCATCAAATACATAATTTATTAGGGGATCAGGCATCATTTCTTTTGGATCACCAGTGTAAAACAATCGATAAATCACTCTTGCATTTACCGACAAAGGATTCTGTTGATAACATCTGGATTCCATCCAATAGAAGTATTCGAACACTCGGAAGCATACAATCCATTATCAATCATGGTAGATTAGCTGGTACCGGATATGTTTCTATACTTCCAGTTGATCAGGGAATTGAGCATAGCGCCGGAGCTTCTTTTGCGCCAAATCCTATGTATTTTGATCCTGAAAATATAGTAAAATTATCTATCGAAGGGGGATGTAATGCCGTTGCTTCTACGTATGGTGTTCTTGCCTCAGTAGCACGAAAATACGCTCACCATATTCCTTTTATAGTCAAAGTCAATCATAATGAATTATTAACCTATCCAAATAAGGCAGACCAGATACTTTTTGGCACTATTAAAAATGCATGGGATATGGGTGCGGTAGGAGTTGGGGCCACCATTTATTTCGGATCAGAAGAAAGCGGTAGGCAAATTGTAGAAATAGCCAAAGCTTTTGATTACGCCCATGAATTAGGAATGACCACAGTCCTTTGGTGTTACATTCGCAATTCAGCATTTAAAAAAGATGGTGTAGATTATCATACTTCAGCAGACTTGACCGGTCAAGCCAATCACCTTGGAGTAACCATTCAAGCCGATATCATCAAACAAAAACTCCCCACTATTAATCGGGGTTATGAAGCCTTAAACATGGGTGGCTCTTCGTATGGAAAATTAAATCCTAAAATGTACTCAGAATTATCTTCTGATCATCCAATAGACCTGTGTCGATATCAAGTGATCAACTGCTATATGGGAAGATCGGGTTTGATTAATTCAGGTGGAGAGTCTAAAGGAGCTACTGATCTTCAAGAAGCTGTAACCACAGCAGTAATTAATAAAAGAGCAGGCGGCATGGGATTAATTTCCGGTCGCAAAGCTTTCCAAAAACCATTTGCTCAAGGTATCGAAATCCTCAATACCATACAAGATGTGTATTTAGATCAGACGATTACTGTGGCGTAAAAAAATCTGTTAATTTCTTTTCAATTAGATTCATGACTAATCACTTAGAATAGATTGGCATTTTTGATTTAATAATCTGTTTATAATTTCTGTATTTGGAGTTTGTTTTTTAATTCAATTTATAATGCAATCCAATGTCTTCCAGGTCTGCTAATAATTCATTGCACACATTGACTTTTTTCTTCAATCCTACAAACGTTAGACTAATTTCCTGCTCTGTATCCAACACAACAAATTTTAAAATCTGATGCCCCTTATTCTTCTTGCAGGTTTGATCGATTCGTCGAATAGTCTCATCTGTTAAATGTGTAATGTTTAAGTATAAAGACATTTTCTTGGTAATATATTCTAATGTGGATGACAAAAGCATAATGGTCTGTACTCTAAACTTCCATTCATCAGATTGCCTCCAGGTATCTAATTCATAAGTACCTTCTACCATCAATGTCGTTCCTATTTCTAATAGATTTTTATGATTTCTATATTGCTCTTTATATAAATACATCGTAATCGAACCGTGATAATCTTGTAATGTGAAAGATCCATATCCTTCACCTTTTTGATTGGTTCTATGTTGAACTTCAGTTATAATGCCACATAATCTTATTTTTACATTGCGTAGTTCCGGTTTTTTATATTTATCTATTTGATCAATACTACAACTAGCTCCATATTTGATCTCTCTTCTATAATCATCTAAAGGGTGAGCACTTAAATAAATTCCCGCTACTTCAACTTCATAATTCAATAGCTGTATCATGTTCCAAGGCTCACAAATAGGTGCCAAAGGCGCTTTAACTTCTTCCTCCTCAAGTGCACCAAACAATGAACCCATCGAATTATTATTCGAATGATGATACTGTAATCCCCACTTCAACATAAACTCAATATATGTCTCATATTTATCATAAGGCGCAAAATATTGTGCCCTGTGCATTCCTTCAAATCGATCAAAGGCACCACCGTATACACAGCTTTCTATTACTTTTTTATTAAAACTTTTTGAACTCAATCGCTTGACCATATCCAGAAAATCTACGAATGGTCCCTTCTGCGTTCTGTTCTCTAACAAATCTTCTACCGGACCTTCACCAATTCCTTTTAAAGCTGATAATCCAAAACGAATTTCCCCTTTTGCATTTACTGTAAAATCCAATTCACTTTCGTTTATATCTGGACCCAATACAGTAACCCGCATCATCTTACATTCATTCAAATAACTTCTTAAATCCTCTAAATTGTTTTTATTTGCAGTCAATACAGCCGCCATAAATTCTGCCGGATAATGTGCTTTCAGATATCCTGTTTGAAAGGCTAATACTGAATAAGCAGCCGCATGAGATCGGTTAAAACCATAAGAAGCAAATTTGGCCATTACATCAAAGATTTCTTTAGCCTGATTCTCTTCTATGCCTTTATCCATAGCCCGCTCGGTAAATAGAGATCTTTGTTTATCCATCTCTTCTTTCTTCTTCTTACCCATGGCTCTTCTTAAAATATCAGCTTCACCTAAACTATAATTCGCCATAATTTGTGCAGCTTGCATGATCTGTTCCTGATAGACCATAATACCATAAGTGGGCTTTAATATATCTTCCATCCAGACATGGGGATATACAACAGGTCTTCTATTGTGTCGCTTCTCAATAAAATCTTCAATGTATTCCATAGGCCCAGGACGAAACAAAGCATTCATTGCAATAATGTCTTCTATTCCTGTCGGTCTCAAATTTTTTAAATGTCCTCGCATTCCATCAGATTCAAACTGGAATATACCAACCGTATTTCCCAATTGAAAAAGCTCTAATGTCTTTTCATCATCCAAAGGAATATCTTTAAGTTGAATCCGCGCTGCTTCACCATGTCTCTTGACTATATTATTAATCGTATCTGTAATGATTGTTAATGTGGTCAGTCCAAGAAAGTCCATTTTTAACATGCCGGTGTACTCTATAACGCTACCCTCTACTTGTGTTACCCAAAGGTCCGTATCCTTTGCAGTACTCACAGGTAAGTATTTCATAATGTCTTCAGGAGCAATAATAACACCTGCTGCATGAACCCCTGTATTTCGTACAGACCCTTCTAATTTTTTTGCAGTAATTAATACTTCTGATTCCAATCCCGGAGTCTGCAATACACGTCTCAATTCCTGAACGTTTCCCTTTTCTTCCGGACTTAAATCATCAGATATATTTTGTTCCAGATCCAATAAATTTTTTAAATAAATGCCGGGTTTCGCCGGTACTAATTTGGCCAATCTACCTGCTGAAGCAAGATCCAATTGTTTAACCCGGGCCACATCCCTTATGGAAGATTTAGCTGCCATGGTTCCGAAAGTTACAATCTGAGCTACCTGATTATGCCCATATTTTTTTACGACATAATCTAGTACTTTATCCCTACCCTTATCATCAAAATCTATATCTATATCGGGCATACTGATACGTTCCGGATTCAAAAACCGCTCAAAAAGCAAATTATATTTTATGGGATCGATATCCGTTATGGTTAAACAAAAAGCTACCGCAGATCCTGCAGCAGATCCACGTCCAGGACCAACACTTACTCCCAGTTTTCTTGCTGCCAAAATAAAATCCTGTACAATCAAAAAATAACCAGCAAACCCCATTTTAAGTATAACCTCCAATTCAAAATCCAATCTGGAACGAAGTTTATCATCAATCATTCCATATCGAACTTTTGCTCCTTCATAAACCAAATGTCTTAGGTATGTGGTTTGATCGCCAAATTCTTTTGGAACAGGAAAAGCAGGTAATAAAATATCGCGTTCCAAATTAGGAACAAAACACTTATCTGCAATTTCCAGGGTATGTGCAATGGCTTCAGGAACATCCGCAAATCGTTCCTGCATTTGTGCAGATGTTTTAAAAAAATATTCTGAACTCGAAAATTTAAATCTATTTTTTTCTTCAACAAATGAATTCGTATTCACACATAATAGTATGTCATGAGGTACTGAATCTTCTTCTTCAAGATAATGAACATCATTGGTTGCTATTACTTTTACATTATATTTCTTAGCCAAGCGAAGTAAGTGCTGGTTAACTTGCTCTTGACTAATCCCCATGTCATCTAAATCATTATTTCCTCCTTGTCTTTGAATTTCTATGTAGAAATCTTCACCTAATAAATCCAACCACCACTTCAATAAATTCTCGGCTTCATCTAATTTTCCTTTGATGATTGCTTGGGGAATTTCCGCACCTATGCAACAACTGGTTGCTATTAAACCTTTATGATATTTTAATAAAAGCTCCTTATCAATTCGCGGAAATTTTCCATATAGTCCTTCGATAAATCCCAACGAACACAACCTGGACAAATTCTCATAACCTTCTTGATTTTTAGCCAGTAGCAGTTGGTGAAATCGTTCATCTTTTTCGCCACCTGATTTGAGAAATGACTGTTTATGGCGATCTTTAACCATGTAAAATTCACAACCCAAAATAGGCTTCAAGCCTTTACTTTTTGCTTCTTTTACAAAACTAAAACAACCAAACATATTGCCATGGTCTGTCATTGCTACGGCGGTCATATGATCTGCTTTCGCCTTTGCCATCATAGAAGAAATATCAGTAGCGCCATCAAGCAATGAATATTGGGTATGGCAATGTAAATGACAGAAAGGTGCTGTAGACATGAGTTTGGTAAATTTAAAAGGTAAAGATAATTCTAAATTAGGACTAACTTCTGATTTAAACCCATTCTAATTAATTCTTTATTACTTGATGTTAACAAATGATCAAGCTTGTTAAAGTTTATCATTAGTTATACAAATTTCAACTCATTAAAACAATGATAGATCAATCTAATATCATGATTAAAATATAAATACTAAATATGTTTTTCATTAACTTAAAATGTGACACAGCGTTGCAATAGTTGAGCATTAAAATACAATTTTTAAAAATTTAAATTATTTCTTTTATTCAATACTTAGTGATTGAAAATAGTTTAAATACATTACAATTTAAGGAATATTCATTAAGACTAATTTAGTGTCCATGCACCCTTGTTTTATAAAATGCTTAAGAATTTCTTGTTTGACTTTTCAATATTTACACTTAAATGACAGGTCCAATGGTTTAATTTAATGTTGAAAATATGACATAGTTGACGTTGGAGATCTCAAGTATAGCAAATCAGCAAACCTAAATATATGAAGACATGTTTCCGGCAAATCAGCTTTTTTTCTACCTTTGAACCCTGATGAAGCAAAAAATCTACCTACTCGTAAGTCTGGGAATCATACTTTCGATTTTAATTATTGATCAAAGTTCCAAAATTTGGGTCAAGACACATATGCATCAAGGAGAAGAATTTCTTCTTTTTGGTCTCAATTGGGCAAGAATACATTTTGTCGAAAATGAAGGCATGGCCTTTGGTCTAAGTCTGGGTGGAGCCACCGGAAAACTAGTTTTAAGCATATTTAGAATTCTTGCCGTCGGGTTTTTATTTTATCTCCTCCACAAAATGATTAAATCAAAAGATCGTCTAGCTTTAATCATTTCATTTTCACTCATTTTAGCTGGAGCGATTGGAAATATTTTAGATAGTGCGTTTTATGGAATGATATTTTCTGCTTCCCCATTTCATGGCGGTCAAGCAGTACTCTTCCCACCAGAAGGCGGTTATGCACCCTTTTTAATGGGTAGTGTAGTGGATATGCTCTATTTTCCCATGTACGAAGGAGTGTTCCCTCAATGGGTTCCTGTTTATGGAGGCGAATCGTTTGAATTTTTTAGACCTGTATTTAATATTGCTGATTCATCTATTTTCTCTGGAATTTGCTTATTCTTTATTAATTACAGAAGCCATCATTCTCATGATTTGGGAATGAAACAAGAAAATAATGTTGAAATACAAGCTGTTCCTGAAACGGGAAAAACTCCTGAATCTGATGATTCTGGAGCAATTCAATAAAAAATGAACTCGTGGAGTAAAATATACTCTTTAAGCTGATTTTTTATTCTTTCCCAAAAAGTTTCTAACTGCAACCTCCGCACGATGTACTACCTCGTAATTAATCTTACAATGTACATATTTACCTACTTTTTCTGACTGGAGTACTCCAGAAAGCTTTAAAATGCTCAAATGCTGTGACGTCACAGATTGTTCAATTTTGAGTGCATTGTAAATCTTGTTTACATTGACAACACCTTGTTTGTCAATAAATTCCAAAATTTGCAGGCGGAGAGGATGAGCCAAAGCCCTCATAAGCTCACACGAATAGTCGAGCTTTACCGCATTAAACGATACCTTAGTTTTTTTCATCAGGAATTTCTTATTTTGATTTTCGTAGTTGACCTTAACAGCACAAATATCTAAAGATATTTTGAATTTCCAAACAAATATTAAAAATTTTTTATATTTGTTATGTGGTCATCTATACGAAGTAATACAAAGTAAAGCGTTTTTCCTATAAAATAAGGTGGTTTGGCTTAAGAAATAATTAACCTGCTAGTTCTTCAACTAACTTGGAAATTTGGTTCAAACGGTCACGATCTAGTGAATAGTAGATGAACTTACCTTGTCGTTCAGTTGCCACTACGCCAGCTCTGCGTAATATAGCAAGGTGTTGTGATGCGACAGATTGCTCTAATCTCAATTTAATGTAGATGTCTGTAACCGTCATCTTATCATTTTCTTCTAATAAATCAATGACCCTTTGTCGTAACTTATGGTTGACGGCGCGAAGGACCAATACGGCCTTTCTTAAGTCGGCATAATCGAGCTGAATGTCTTTGCCCCCTTTCTTGAGCGTAATCGTTTCGTTTTTTTTATTCCTCATGTCGCAGAATTTAATAAAATGTGCAATAACGATTAAGAAATAGCGAATAATGTGCCAAACTCATAAATCCTAAATATTTTTTTGTCATATATCCTCACATGTATAAATGTTGTATATATAACTCCAAGCTAGTGAACTTTAGTTCAATGACTTAGCTTTGTTTTGCTTTAGGAGTGGTAATATTTGGATCTTTCATATAATCCGGTATACAGCTATTTAAATCTGAGCTGCTCCCTTGTCTGTATAAGTTAAACGCAGGAATGGCTAAAAAAGTAGCTGAACACTGAATATCTAATACCCTGGCTTGGGTTTCAGAATGCTTGTCAAACCATTTCTGTGCGCCATTTCCAATAATCAGCGTGTCTGTACCTGATATTTGGACCATCGAAAAGATATCTTCTTGTATGTTAAATAGCTGCGGCTGTATCGTCATCTCACCCAGCTTAGTGTACAGACCCAAATAAACATTTTCCCTTCTGGCATCCAACATGGGTATAAAATGCTTCATTTCAGGTATTTCCATCCTTACCCGACCTCCATAGCACAAAGCCTCTAGCGTTGAAATCTGAAATAAAGGGATATCCAATGCAAAACAAATTCCTTTAGCAGCAGCCATACCAGCCCTTAATGAGGTATATGATCCAGGACCATTACTGATAGACACCCCTGATAATTGCTTGATATTCAGTTTAGTATCATCTAAAACACCTCTAATCAACGGATTCAAATGTTTTACATGGTCACCATCGTACGTCTCCTTACACCCTAAAACCTGTTCATTATCCGATATTGCAACAGAACATACGTGGGTTGAGGTCTCTATATGCAATAAATAAGACATAGACTATTTACTCTTAGATCCTTTTAGTATGGATTGATATCGATTTGTATTATTAAGCACACTAATGGCTTCCTTTACTAGTGGATCGTGCTGTAGTCGACATAACAGTCGTCCTCCTTCATAAAACACCCTTCCTGTTAACTCTTCTTCTATTAAATTTCTTAGTAACTCCTTATGCTCTTCAATGTCAAGCCATTGTTTCTCATTAAGGTCCTTTTTGATGGCTGCTATCTCTTGATCTAATTCCTTAGTTTTAGATTTTTGGGCTTCTGTTTCCAATTCTTTTAATTTCATTTCCAGGGGAGATAAATCATCAAATTGATTTTTCTTCAGGTAGTTAATAAAATCTTCTACATCATTGAATCGATAAGTCTTTGGATCTGCCGGAGGAGGATTTTTCAAACTATAGTCTGTACAATAGTTAAATAGCATGTTCTGGTCTAGTATCTTCTGTACGATCTCAGGATGATCGGCTTCCTTCAATTCTATATCTGGATCTACACCACCTCCATCATAAACTACCCTTCCATTGCGAGTCTTAAAAGCGGACCTTAATGAATCCGGGAGATGAACTTTAACCCCATTTTCGTATTTTGAACTCTGAATGCACCGGCCGGATGGGATGTAATACTTAGAAATGGTTAATTTAACCTTAGCGTTATATCCTACGTCTTTGGTGTTTTGAACCAAACCCTTCCCATACGATATCTGACCTATGAGTACACCTCTATCTAAATCTTGCATGGTTCCGCTTACGATCTCTGATGCAGAAGCTGAATTCTTGTTAATTAGGATAACCAATGGGATTTGTTCATCTACTGCATTGGAATTGGTCTTATAACTTTGATCCGTTTCCCTAATCTTACTCCTCGTACTGGCTATTAATTGACCCTGTGGTAAGAAGGTATTGCATACATTTACTGCCTCATGCAGCAAACCTCCACCATTCTCTCTTAAATCAAAGATAATTCCCTTTAAACCAGGATTTTCGGCTTTTAATTTTTTGAAGGCATCCTGAACATTTTTTCCGGCATTTTCAGTGAATGTATTTAAAATAATGTACCCAATATTTTCATTGACCATTCCTGAATAGGGCACATTGGGGATATTGACTTCATCTCTTACCAATTTCAAGTTTAGCTTTTCTTTGGATCCAGGTCTCATTATGGTCACTTGTACCTCACTTTTGGGCATTCCCCGCATGATCTGGTACAGATCTTCACTATCCTTGCCTTTAGCATCAAGCCCATTAACTGCTAAAACCTGATCCCCTATCTGTAGTCCTGCTTTAAAAGCCGGGTAGTCCTTATAAACTTCAGTTATTGTAACATAATCACCAATTTTCTTGGCCCTGGCGCCAATACCATTATATTTACCTTCTATGGCCAATCGATAATTCTCAATTTGAACTTCTGAAATATAATTAGTAAATGGATCGAGGGTATTTAACATGGCATCAATTCCAGCTTTCATTAATTTGGATGGATCCGTCTCATCCACATAATTGGCATTAATTTCTTTATATACATTAGCGAATATCTCGATATTCTTAGCTATTTCAAAATATTTATCGTAAGTAAAACCTGCGCCAACAATAAACAATAAGCCTAAACCAATTAATGCAATTTTATAATTCTTCTTCATTGTATTCATTAAAATTAATAGCATAACGTAAAAATATAAGCTATGGTTACATTATTGTAGTGTAAATTTTGAAAAAAGATACATCGAATTGATATGCCACGAAAGATTCAACTCATGAGAATCAATGTAAACGAATTAAACTTTAGAAAAAAGTTCCAATGTTTAGAACAGGATTAAATCAATTATTACAAAAAGAATTTATAAACTTATTTATCGTTTTAATACTAAATTACTTTAAAATGCACATTTCTTAAATCCCTCTATCACAATAATAAGTTTGATTTGCTCATTTGGTTAAGTTGTGTGTTAATAGACAAAAAATCAAGGAAATTGAATGGTATGAATATTGACACAATTTTCATTAAATATTAAACCAAATTAAATTAAGTTAATTACTACTAGCACTAATTTGCATGCGCATCATTATTCATTGTAAATAAAATGTACTAAAATAAAATTGGCTCCGTCTTAAGAACTTCACTGATTTAAACTCATAGGTAAAGAGTACCAAACCTACCCAGTAGGTGTAGATACGTCTGCTAAATGTGTACTGAATGTCAAACCATGATAAAAGTCATGAATCATTTTTTGAATAAAACTGAATTAAATTTGAAATCTGAAAATGCTGAATTTTAATCTTAAAACCCATTAAATAAAATAAACTCGACTACAATATGGATTGAACGAATTAATAAGGTTTGTTTTATATGATAAGGCAGAAATATCTTTTGTAGTTCAATTTTCATACTGTTTACTTTTGGATGTCGATTATTTTGTTCTAATTCAATTTATGGAATCTAAAAAACAAGTTTCATTGCTCTTATGTAAAATTATAAAAATATTAACATGGCGATTGTTGTAATTACCTAGAGTATGTAGGTATTCTTACTATTTTTACAGCATGAATGTAAAGTATATTATATTATTGGTTTTTTTGTTTAGCCAGACCATGATGGCTCAGTCAGATAGCTGCCATATCCAATTTAAAGTGGATGGCATTAAAGAAGGAAAAGTTAAAATCATTGGGGTATTTGCAGATCAAAATTATATTGCAGATTCTACTTTGATCACCGGGAATGAGGGTCGATTTGAAATCAAAAGACTTCATCCCTTGAAACCCGGATATTTCTATGTCATACTTCCGGATTATACGAATTTTCATATGATCATAGATAAAGATCAGCACTTTTCAATGACCACTTCTACCAAGGATTTGATTTTTAATATGCACATTAAAGGATCCAGGGATAATGAGTTACTCTATCAATCGTTGACCTTACAATTAAGACATGAGGAAATTCAGGATTCTTGTAAAAAAGTGTTGGAACAACATCCTAATAATGAAGTTGTTTCCAAATCTATTGATAGTATCTATAATATCTTAAATACCGCATGGAAATTACACTTAAGCGATTTAGCTAAACATGATCCGGATCTTTTTTTTACAAAATATAAATTAGCCGGACAAAATCCTGACGCAAGTGCTTACAAAAAAGCAAAAAATGACGAAGAAAAAAGCCAACAACTGGAACAATTTAGAAGTGCGTTTTGGGATAATGTAGACCTAAATGATGCACGCCTTTTGTACACCCCTGTGATCGTAAATAAATTAAAACGATTTATTACCGAATTAACGCCTCAACATCCGGATTCAATCATAAGACAAGCAGATATCATTATCAATAAATCATTGGTCAATAAAGAAATGTTCCAATTCATTAGCAGTTGGATCGTGTTAAAATATCAGCCCACAAAGACTGCCGTCATGGGCGGAGAATCCGTTTTTGTGCATGTAATCAATACATACTTTACCAAAGAACTAGCTTATTGGTATACCGAAAAAGATCTAGCGGATATTCGGAAAAAAGCCTGGGAAATGGAAGCAAGCCTTTTATTTAAAATAGGTCCTGACGTAATCTCCACAGATCCTAATGGCAATAAAAAATCGATTTATGAAATCCAGTCTGACTACGTTATTGTATTCATGTATGACACCAAATGTGAACATTGCCAGGCAGAAACACCCTTACTGCGAGAATTTTATAAAAAATGGAAATCAAAAGGTGTAGAAGTGTATGCTATCGCCATAAATGCTAAAGATGAGGAATGGAAAAAATTTATAAACGATTATCAAATCCATGATTGGATAAATGTTTCTGACCCCACCAATAGATCCATCTATGCCAAATATTTCGTTGACATAACTCCTGAATTATATGTTCTCAATAGAGATCACAAGATCATTGGTAAAAATTTAAAAGTGGAACAAATTCCAATGGTTATTGAAATGGACAAAACCAAAAAACAATAAGTTATAATTTATTCTGTGTTGTTCTAAGGTTGAATATTTCAAAATAATATTTGGTTATTTATAAATTTTAAATAAAAATATTAATAATAATTTTGAAAAAATATTGATATATTATATTTAATACTGAAATTTTGCTTTTTGTAAAAATAGTTCCACTTATTTTTCTATTTATATATTGTTTCTTCATACCTTGAAGCATTCAATTTTTAACCAATTAAATAGAATCCAAAAATGAGCCTAGATCCCAAACAAATCAGAAATGTTGTCCTTCTCGGTCATTCTCATAGTGGCAAGACAACCATCATCGAATCCATGCTGTATGAAGCAAAAGCCATTTCAAGGCGCGGGACAATAGATGGTGCCAATACGGTTTCAGACTTTAGTGATATAGAACAAGAACGCAAGGGAAGTCTCTTTAGTAAATTAATGCATGTCAGTTGGAAAGATTCAAAAATCAATATTATAGATACACCCGGGTCTGATGATTTTGTCGGTGAAATTCTCTCTTCCATGAAAGTAGCCGATCTGGGTATTATGTTGTTAAATGCTGCACATGGTGTAGAAGTTGGAACTGAATTAATCTGGGAATACAAAGAAAAGTTTCAATTGCCGGGAATGTTCATCATCAATCAATGCGATCATGAAAAAGCGGATTTTGACACAACCTTGGAACAAGCTATTGCCCGATTTGGAACCAAATTAATCCCCTTCCAATACCCACTCAACCAGGGAAAAAATTTCAATGCCATCATTGATGCTTTACGAATGGTCATGTATGAATTTGGTCCAGATGGTGGAAAACCCATTAAAAAAGAAATACCAGCATCAGAATTAAGTCGGGCTAAAGAAATGCACAATAGAATTGTGGAAGCCGCTGCTGAAAATGATGATACCTTAATGGAACATTTTTTTGAAACCGGAACATTAGAAGAGTCCGAATTAGCCGATGGCTTGAGAAAAGGAATCGCTAAACAACAAATCTTTCCAGTGTTCTGCTGTTCCGCTTTAAAAAACATGGGCACTGGTCGTATCATGGGATTCATTAATGATGTATGCCCATCTCCTGCAGACAGACCTTCTGCGAAAACCTTACAAGGTGAACTTGCCATAGATCCTAATGGACCAACGACTCTTTTTATTTATAAAACCTTCACGGAACCTAAGGTCGGTAAAGTATCCTATTTTAAGGTTTATTCCGGGAAAATTAAGTCGGGTGATGAATTAATCAATTCAGCCAATAGATCACATGAAAGAATCAATCAACTTTTTGTTACTAATGGAAAAATAAGAGAATCGGTAAATGAATTGTGCGCTGGAGATATCGGTGCAGTCGTAAAACTTAAGGATAGCCATACCAATAATACTTTATGCACCAAAGGTCATGAAGTAGATATCGAACCTATCCCATTTCCTGAACCAAGAATCAGAGCAGCTATACATGCAGAAAATAAAAACGATCTTGAAAAATTAATAAAAGCCATCCATGATATTCAGGAAGAAGATCCTACACTTATTCTTGAACAATCGATGCGATTAAAACAAAATATTATTCATGGTCAGGGTCAGATGCATCTCGACATCTTAAAATATCGTATCGAAAAACTCAATGGCTTGGTCATGGATTATATTAAACCCAAAATACCTTACCTCGAAACCATTACAAAATCTTCTGATACTTCCTATCGACATAAAAAACAATCCGGAGGCTCTGGTCAATTTGCCGAAGTCCATATGCGCGTGGAGCCCTATTTTGATGGTATGAGCGATCCTGCAGGCTTAAATGTCCGCAATAAAGAAATCGAAAATTTAGATTGGGGTGGCAAGTTTGCATTCTATTGGTGTATCGTTGGTGGTTCTATAGATACCAAATTCGCCACAGCAATCAAGAAAGGGATCATGCACAAAATGATTGAAGGACCACTAACAGGATCTTATTGTACTAATATAAGGGTTTCTGTGTTCGATGGTAAAATGCATCCCGTTGATAGCAATGACATGGCTTTCCAAATAGCCGGAACTATGGCTTTTAAAGAATCCTTTCAACATGCTGCTGCTCAAATCATGGAGCCCGTATATGATTTAGAGATTCTATGTCTAGATGATGTTATGGGTGATATCATGAGTGATTTGCAAACACGAAGGGCCATTATTATGGGTATGGATTCCGATGGCCATTATCAAAAAATAAAAGCTCGTGTTCCACTTTCAGAAATGCATAATTATTCTTCAACCTTAAGATCATTAACTCAGGGTAAAGCTAAATTTTCAATGCGGATGAATGAATATTCCCCAGTTTCTCCTGATATTCAACAAAAACTACTTCATGAATACCAAGAACAGAATAAAGAAAATGAAATAGGGCATTAATAATAAATAATATTATTAGACTTAATACTAGTACTGAAAGGGTTGTTTTAAAATATTGTATTAAAGCCATCCTAACTCAATATACAAGATTATACAAATGCATTAATCTCATCGACCATTAATTGTTCAATAAACAATCTTTGATTTATAATCTAGATCTTAGATTACGGAATTATATAGCTAATCAAAATAATATTGCAGTATTATATTGATCACATATAATAAGCCAACCATACCCCCAAAGACAAATAGAATAATCGCAATAGACTTCCAAATAGTATTCACTAAATTCTCTTTGAAAAATTTCAGGTTCAATAAAACAACAATGAATATTCCTAAACCTGCACTGATGTAAGATCTGAATATTAAAAATGGATTAAATATTCCACCAATCAGATTTAAGAAAATTTGAACCAACACAAATTGACCAAATAAATACATAATGGCAGTTGCTCTTTCCGGTGCATTATACGATGATTTTTTATGTACCACCATACTAGCAAGAACAAATAGCGGAATCATAAAAATGGTTAAAAACTGACCATAATTATCCACAATATTATTGAACATAACATCACTTTGAGGCAGGCTATCCATCAATTCTAGAGCACTGTCTTCTTGATCAAGGTCAATTTTGTCTATTTTAAACATATTATAAACAAACAAATTGATTCCCGCATTCAATAACATAAATTTTATTGGGGGATAACAATTTCGCCGCTCTCCGTTAATAAAACTATTAATAAATGGAATAGGTCGGAAGGTTAAACTTTTACAAGTAAAAATAAATTTTTTAATTTCCAAATTATAAAAAAAATCAACTGTAGCAGCAAATAAATTGGAAACGGTAAGTCGCTTTTTTTCCAATTTGTAACCACATTTACTACAATATTTACCACTGTCCTCATATCCACAATGGGGGCAGGTAAAAGTCTTGATTAATGACATGTGTATCCTTTTGGTACAAATTTCAATATAAATTGGAAGCTTTTATCAAAAAAATTGATTTTTAATAAAAATAGTTATATTTGTTTCGGATTTTAATCCTTTTATGTCCATTTCTTATAATATGTTTCATTTTGTTTTTTCGAATCTATAAACCACATGAAAAATTCAATCCCAATTTTAGTCTTAATGTTTACGATTACTGCTTGTGTTCCTATGAAAAAACACAAAGCCCTGATTCTTCAATATTCTGATATTAATGCAGCGCTAAAAGAAAAAAACGATATAAATACCAGTTTGAGCGAACAACTGGATAAATGTAATGCCTTGAATGAATTTAATACTTCGAAAATTAAAGATTTAGAAGCCCATATTAAATTTGCAGAATCTAATAATACCAATTTAACAACCCGCATTGGTGAACTGTCAGGGTCTACTAAAACCAATGCTGAAGTTCTACAACGTGCATTGGCAGAAATCTATGACAAGGATGAACAAATTACAGAATTATCTAATATTTTAAAGAAAAAAGATTCAGTAAATGTCATCCTTGTTAAAAAAGTTAGCAAATCGATTACAAATAAAAGGTTTAGAAAATCTCTTGAGAAAATTGGCCTCGTTTTTTAATTTTTATATTGCTATATTTTCTTTAAAAATTCAAAAAGTTTAATAAAAGCTTAACCAAGGATGGTAACCAATCATGAATTTAGTTTTTTATAAACATCATGTTGTAGACCCATCAAATGCTTATTTTCAAATTTAGCCAATTGAATTTTTGCATTAGTTTTTAATTGTACCAATCGGTTAGAATCAGAAGGTAATTGAATTAAGGTATATGCTAATTCTTCAGCATCCACCATATCGATAAATAGCCCAGCAAGCCCACCAGCTTCTTCAACTGCTGATCCCTTATGCCCAATTACAGGTATACCAGACGCCAATGCTTCTATAGCCGGTATTCCAAATCCTTCATACAAACTGGGATAAATTAAACCTAGAGCACCCTGATATAATGCCGCTAATTCCAAGTTTGATTCCACTTTGGCAAATTGGAACCATTTTTCCAACTTATACTCTTGAATATACTTTATAATCTTATTCTTAGTATTTCCTTCACCAACAAATAATATAGGTGTTCGCTGATGCTCAGGAATTTGATTCATTGCCAAAACTAAATTAAGTTGATTTTTCCTTGCATTAAAACTACCAACACTAATCCAATAATCATCCGGCAAACCATATTTCAATTGAATAGCAGATCTGAATTCAATCGTACATCTTTCATAAAATAAGAGATCACAATTTTGGTATATAACACTGATATGGACTGGATCACATCCGTAATACACCATTAAATCTTGTTTTGTCTTTTGACTAATAGCCACAATATGATGGGCATTTTTAACCGCCTTTTTAATCTTGAAATCATAAATCATCCGATCTACCATTGCATAATCGTTAGGCCTTACTTTAAAAATCACATCGTGAATGCTAACAATTTTAAGAATTGATTTGGAAGTATTCAAAATAGGCAATTCATTACTTAAACCATGAAACACACTGTGTTCCGCAACAAGTTTATATAAATTGAAACTCCGTTGGTACCCTAGAAAATTTGAGTAAGATTGGATCTGATAATCAGCATCAGAAAAAGGAACTTCAGACTTCTTCCCATTACCCTTTGGGCGCAACAAAATTAACTTATCTTCAGGATAACAATTACGATAATTTGAAACCAACCATCGACTATAATTGCCAAGACCCGTTCTGTTATTATATATTCTTTTGGCTTCGTAATATATGTTCAATGTATAATCTTTTTATTTTGAAATAATCATATTTACACGTTCATTGTATCTCGATATATTTGAAGATATTTGCTTATAGCGTTATCCCAGCTAAATTGACTTGCATGCTTTTTTATAGCTTCAATATTCATTTCTAAATGGTTATAATAATGCTCCAATGATAATTTTACTTTTTCAACCATATAAGAGGTATCAAAATGTTCAAAATAATAGGCATGTGATCCACCAATTTCCGGTAAACTGCAAGCATTACTTAAAAATACTGGTTTGCCATGTTGCATAGCTTCAATGGGTGGATTGCCAAATCCTTCTGCTAATGATGGAAACATAAATGCAGTGCAATTGTTATAAAGCCAACCTTTTTGTTGATCAGAAATTTTTCCGGGTAATATAACTCTGGATTCCAGATGTTCTTTTCTAATTAAATCCATAATACTTCTACCATATTCTGTATCATGATTCCCAGCCAAAATGAGTTGAAACTTATCAAAATACTTCATCATTGGAATTAAAGTATGAAAATTCTTTTTTTCCTTAAATACACTCAATCCGAAAAAAAAATCTCCGCTTACATATTCAGGTTTAACCGAATCAGTTGGAATAAAATGATATACCCCATTATGTATGGTTGATACTTTTTTTCCTTTGAGTTGTATATGATCCTCAACCATTGTCTTAGTATAATCGGAAATGGTTGTGATTACGGTTGCGCGATCCACATTATTCTGAAGTTTTTTTAAATAGGCCTTTGCCTTAGTCGGTGACTTTTCTATTAAGAAATTCAAATCATGAATTGTTAATATTAATGGTGATTTTGGATTGGGAAGATGCGATGGGAATTGATGCAAACTATGCCAAAGATCAAAAACCGGACACCAATTTGAAAAATATCTATATTTAAAATGTTCTGGAATTAAATGTCGTTCATCAGGATGTTCCTTACAATATTGTTCTGGAGCAAAATAATGAAATTCAAAGTCCTTATTTTCATACTTACTGATTTCATTCTTAAAATGTAAACAAAATTGGCCTAATCCAGAGTATATGTCTTTTATTTTATAAATGTCAATTCCTATTTTTTTCATTATGATAATAAGTCATATTACATTAAAAGATTATTTATTGCTAACGATCTAGCCCAAAGCAACTTTAGAGGTCATTTATTTTTTATGACAGATAATATCCGACACCTAAAGTAAATATATGGTGTTTTTGTTTACATTTTACCTTGATTGTATAAATGAAGACAAAAACAATTTGTTCTATTTATATCCTAAATGGTTACAAATTCTCAACACTTTTACATCAATTCGAAGTTAATGGATACTTTTTACTTTTATTGGATCAATAGTTCACTGAAATCGAATCTAAAAACTTCTATTGTAAGTGCGAAAATACACCATTATCATTAACTTTTCAAAATATTGATTTGTTGGGACTAGCCAATTGAAGAAGGATAAATTGCGTCAGAAAAAGTCAACTTATATTGTTTTCATGAAATTTTTAACATTTGGCATAAATAAATACAAAAACAAAACGTTTAATTAATAATCAGAATAGATGCTTTTAATAATCTTGAAATTGTGAAAATTAAATTAATTTTACTCCTGTGTAATCACTACGTACTCAAATAGTATTAATATGAAAAAATGTTTCCAGGTCGTTAGTTTTATTTTTATAATTTACGCGTTTTCACAATGTAAAAAAAATAAAATTACTGAAAGCTCTCCAACACTTGGTCAAATTACCATACTCTGCGATAATAATCTTGAAGACATCATCAAGCAGGAAGAAAATATTTTCGAACGACAGTATCCTTATGCTCATGTAGATCTGAATTTCAACCATGAATTTAATATATTTAAATCTTTTATTACAGATTCCATAGAAGTTATCATTGCATCTAGATTTCTAAATGAAAAAGAGTTAAGTTACTTAGACCAACAAGGTATTCACCCTAAGCAATACCATTTTGCAACAAGCGCCATTGCTTTCATAACCAATCTTCAAAATGTGGATAGCACCTTAAACTTTGAAGAAGCAGTTAAATTGTTTTCATCAAAACCACAATCTGATTCACCATTTCAATCCATTATTATTGAGGATGCCAATTCAGGTATAGTTCTTGAAATACTTAATCGATCTGGCATCAATTCCTTACCATCACATTTTTTTACGCTGCCTTCTAAAAATGAGGTCATATCATACGTTAAATCTCATCCCAATACCATGGGTATTATTGATTGGAGTGCTATCAGTGATTCTGATAATCCAATAGCTCAGAAAAACTTAAACGATATTCGATTGCTTCATCTTTCCAGACCCAAAGACTCGATACAATATGGCTACATTGCACCATATCAATACAATCTTCAAGATCATAAATATCCTTTTACCAGAGACCTGGTGTTCATCAGTAGAACCGGTAAAAGTGATCTTGGCCTAGGTTTTGCTTCATTTATTACGAGTGATATCGGACAGAAAATTATTCTAAAGGCTGGTTTATTGCCAAAATTTCAAACAGAAAGGCTCATCGAATTTAAACAGGAAAGCTATAAAATAGTAAAATAGAAAGCTTTAATATAAAATTAACTTAAAATTTTAAATGGTTTTGACTAAAAATATGTCAAAGAACTAGATTTCTTCTAAAATTAACATTTCAAAATTCGTTTAATCATGAAAAGGACTATTTTTGCACACTTGAATAAAAACCAGAATCATATGTTTAAAAATTATAATTTGATCTTTTTCCTTTTAGTACTTGTCCAAACTTTACAAGGACAGACACTTCAGGAAGGTCTGAAACAATTAGAAAATGAAAATTACACCGCTGCTTTAAATACATTCACTTCCTTAAATGCTACGAACCCAAAAAATCCAATATTCGCTTATTACATTGGAGAAGTACACTATGCTTTGGAGAATTATGAGGCTGCCAGAACCTCTTATTCCATTGGTTTAAACGTTAGTTCTAATTGTGATGAATGTAGAGTCGGATTAGCTAAACTAGATTTAGATAATGGCAAGTTTTTAGAGGCCAAAAAGAACTTCGACAGCGCCTTAAAGGGAAATAGTAAAAACCACGCATTGATAGCATTAGTGGGGGATGCTTATTTATATTCCAAAAAACCAAATGTGGATGAAGCCTTAGCTTTATTAACCAAAGCCAGAGATTTAGATCCTAAAGTAGCTAAATATTGGGCTCATTTAGGAGATGCTCAGGTATTAAAAGGAGACTTTGGATCAGCAATGACCGCATATGAAACAGCTGTTGAAAAAAATAAAAATGAACCAGAAACGTACGTTAAAATGGCTAAAATCTGGTCTTCAAGTAAAAAGTACGACTTAGCTACTGAAAAATTAGAGTCAGCTATAGCCATTGCACCTGATTACGCTCTTGCCTATAAAGACCTTTACGAACTTTATATTAAAAGTAAAAACTATACTAAAGTAATTCCGGTATTACAAAAATACGTTGCACTTGCAGGTTCTGATATTAGTGCCAAAGTTCGTTTGGTAAAATTTCTTTGCTTTCAAGCTAAAGATTATGAGCGCGCCATCGAAGAAGGAAAACAAATTATTGCTTCAAACCCCGATCAATACACTATTTACAGATGGCTTGCCTGGTCTTATGGTGAACTCAATAAATATCAGGAGTCATTTGATCAAAGTAATTTATTATTTTCAGAAATAGCAAAAGACACAACTAGAAAAACGTTTTCATCAGATTATGAATATTTAGCTAAAGCTGCAGCTAAATTAGGTAAGATGGATATAGCTGAAAAAAATTACACTAAAATATTAGAAACAGAACCATCAAGATCATCTGAAATTTATGGAATGCTTGCTAAAACTTTCTACGATTCAAAAGATTCCAATAAATATGAAAAAGCATTAGAGTGGTATACCAAAAAACAAAATTTACAAGCACTTAATAATACAGATCAATATTATTTAGGACTTTGTTTATATTATTTAGGATACTATAGCAGGGCAGATTCAAGTTTTGCTAAAGTTGTTGAATTGACACCAAATTATGCCCAGGGATGGTTAATGCGCGCCAGATGCAACAATTCATTAGATCCGGATAATGTTCAATTTTTATCGAAACCATTCTATGAAAAATACATTGAAATAGCATCTATCGACAAAGAAAAAAATAAAAAGAATTTAATAGAATCCTATAATTATTTAGCCTACTATTATATTCAACAAAATGATTTAGTTCAAGGTAAATCATTTTATGAAAAAATTATAGAACTAGATGCTACAAATGAAGATGCATTGGATAAATTAAAAATCCTGAATCAAAAATAATTTGATTTATGTGATGGTGAGCTATGATTTAATTGGCTTTCAACATCCGTTCAAAAATATCAAACAATTTTTTTGATGAGTTATGTATCGTTGCTATAACTAATTCAATGGTTGTTTTTTGATTAGCTCCGACTTGTGGAGTAGAGTTTGACACAATGGAGACAGCTAAAATATTAAGCTCACATTGATGTGCTACAATAACTTCTGGAACTGTAGACATTCCAACAATATCTGCACCCAATAAATGAATCATTCTATACTCAGCGGGTGTTTCTAAACTTGGACCTTGAAGACCAAAATAAATTCCCCTATGAAATGGAATATTTAATGATTCACAACAAGTTTTAGCTTTCATTAATTGTTCAGTCGAATACACTTCTGACATATCAGGAAATCTCAAGCCTAATCTTGCATCGTCTATACCTCGCAAAGGATTCTCAGGATGAAAATTGATATGATCATCTATAAACACTATATCACCGGCATTGAATTTAGGATTAACCGTTCCACTAGCATTTGTAAACCAAACCGTTTTTATCCCTAATGCTTTCAATATCCTAATGGGATAAGTTACCTCTTGAGCTGTATATCCTTCATAATAATGCAACCTTCCAGACAAAATGAGAATATACTGGTCTACCCAATGCGCTAAAATGAGTTTACCACTGTGACTTTCTACCGTTGTAGGCACCAGGTGAGGTATATTTTTGTAAGAAATTTCTTTAATGATGGTTACTCTTTCTATTAAATCGCCCATTCCAGTACCAAGTACTATGGCTATTTCAGGAATTTGTGGAAGCCTTTCTCGTAAAAACTGTGCGCTCTCCTGAATATCTTGAATCAAAATGGAATTCATAAATTAATTGATTATCATCTTAGCTTCATCCAGTAATTGTTGTTCCAAAACTTCCGGAAGTTCAATATGATCATACTGCTGATTTCTCAATTGGGGTTTAAATCCTGCTTCCTTAATAGCATTTTGAATACCATTTGCTGTAAAGCGTTGTTGTGCGCCTGCTGCTGAAACAACATTCTCTTCTATCATGATACTTCCGAAATCATCAGCCCCTGAATGCAAACATATTTGAGCTGTTTGTTTACCTACAGTCAACCATGATGCCTGGATGTGAATGATATTAGGCAACATGATTCTACTTAGCGCTATCATTCTTATATATTCATCGCCAGTGCAAGTATTTCGGGCACGTTTTAAACGTTTCAACATGGTCCCTTCATCCTGAAATGGCCAAGGGATAAAAGCTAAAAACCCTTTAGCCTGAACTGGTTTTTCAGATTGCACCGTACGAATAGCGACCAGATGTTCCATTCTTTCTAAATTGGTTTCCACATGGCCAAACATCATCGTTGCTGAGGTCGTTAAATCCAATTGGTGTGCGGCTCGCATGATATCCAACCATTCCTGAGCACCACATTTACCCTTGGAAACCAATCTTCTTACCCTATCATTGAGGATCTCCGCTCCTGCCCCTGGTAATGAATCTAATCCGGATTCCATGAGTGCTTTTAAAACCTCAGTATGTGTTGATTTTTCTAATTTCGTGATGTGAGCTATTTCCGGTGGTCCAAGCGCATGCAATTTAAGATTAGGATACAGTTGCTTTAATTCTTTAAATAAATTGCAATAGAATTCTAAACCTAAATCTGGATGATGACCACCTTGTAATAACAGCTGCTCTCCACCAAAACGAATCATTTCGTCTATTTTAAGCTTGTATTCATCAATTGTAGTAATATACGCTTCACTATTGCCTGGCGGTCTGTAAAAATTACAAAACTTACAATTTGCAACACATACATTGGTGGTATTTGAATTTCTGTCAATGATCCAGGTGACCTTATCTTGTGGCACCTGCCTCATCCTTAATGCATGGGCTACGTACATTAATTCTGGGGTAGCACATTGCTCAAAAAGCATCAAGCCTTCCTGGGCAGTTAAAAATTCTTGGTTCAGTGCTCGCTGTAAAAGTTGGTCTATTATCATACAATATTCATCAAAAATATGTACATTTGCGCTTGTGATGTTAAGAGGGAACAGAAAGTTCCCTTTTTTGTTTGATAAAGTCAACAAATGTACACTGAAGAAATACATAATCTGCTGACGATCAAGTTTTTGGAAGAAAGCTTTCAAGATTGTTTTTTAATTGGAATTGAACAACATGGTAAAACCATATCCGTATTTTTGGATAGTGATACCGTTATTTCGTTTGATCGATGCAAGGCAATAAGTCGTTTTTTAGAAAATGAGTTTGACCAAAACAATTGGTTTGGAACCGATTATGTCCTGGAAGTTTCTTCCGCAGGGATTGACAGACCTCTTACATTTCCAAGGCAATTTATTAAAAACATCGGTCGTGGACTCTCTGTACAATTAAATGATTCACAAGAATTTAAGGGAACCTTAATATCCGCAGATCAAGAACAGTTGACCCTAAGCTGGGAAGAAATAAGAAAAGAAAAAAATAAAAAAATAAAAGAAATTCATGAAACCAAGATCCCATATTCATCTATTAAAGAAGCTAAAATCATAGTTAAGATATGAAACTTGTAGAAACATTTGCGGAGTTTAAAGCCGGTAAGAACATAGATAGGCCAACCATGATGCGAGTGCTCGAAGATGTATTTCGTTCACTAATTCGCAAAAAATATGGTTCCGATGAAAATTTTAATATCATTGTAAACACACAAAAGGGAGACCTTGAAATGTGGCGTGTTAGAGCTATTGTTCCAGATGGTGAGGTTACTGATGATTTAAAAGAAATTGCTATATCAGAGGCCCTGGTTATTGATGAGGATTATGAAGTTGGTTTGGAATGTTACGAACAGTTAAGCCTTGAAGATTTTGGGCGAAGAGCGATAATGGCTGCCAGACAAACTCTGGTATCAAGAATCATGGAACTTGAAAAAGATGATGTGTTCAAACGATATTCTGAACGTGAAGGTGAATTGGTTATAGGTGAAGTTAATCAAGTATTAAAGCGTGAATTACTTATCATCGATGATGCAACAAATAATGAATTGATACTCCCTAGAACTGAAATGATTAAAGGTGATCATTTCCGAAAAGGAGATATCGTCAGAGCCGTTATTAAAAAAGTAGAACTTAAAAATAGTCTTCCGGTCATCCATTTAAGTAGAACAGATTCTGCATTCTTACAAAGATTAATGGAACAAGAGGTTCCTGAAATTGAAGATGGCCTAATTGTTATCAAAAAAATTGTTCGCTTACCGGGTGAACGCGCCAAGGTTGCCGTAGAATCTTTTGATGATCGCATAGATCCGGTTGGAGCCTGTGTAGGTATGAAAGGATCAAGAATACATGGTATTGTGAGAGAACTAAGAAATGAAAATATCGATATCGTAAATTATACCAATAATTTAAGCCTGTATGTTCAACGTTCATTAACTCCTGCAAAAATTAATAGCATTGAATTTGATGAAAAAAACAAAAAGGCAAGTGTCTATTTGAAAGCTGATCAGTTGTCATTAGCTATTGGTAAAGGTGGTGCTAATATTAAACTCGCATCTAAATTAACAGGTTATGAAATAGATGTATTTAGGGATCAGGAAGAAGGTGAAGTGGATGATGTTGATTTAGATGAATTCAAAGATGAAATCGAAGAGTGGATCATTGATGCACTCAAAAACATTGGATGTGATACGGCCCGCAGCGTTCTTAATTTAAGTACAGAAGAATTAGCCAGAAGAACCGATCTAGAAGAAGAGACGATCAAAGATGTAATGGATATATTGACTAAAGAATTTGAAGAATAGAAGAAAGGGGATATTAAAAGTAAAAAAAAATAAATTGAAAACCTTCTAATCAAGGTAAATCCGAAGAATGACTAAATTATTAATAAAGGTAGCTACAGAATTTAATGTTGGACTAACATCCATTGTTGAACATCTTATTGCTAAAGGTTTCGAAATTGATAACAAACCTACAGCAAAGGTTACAGATGAAATGTATAACGCACTTCTTATCGAATTCCAAAGTTCCATCAACGAAAAAGAACAAGCGAACCAGTTACAGAAAGTGGCCCCACCGGTTGTAAAAGAAAAACCAATTCAAAAAATTGAAGTTAACCTTTTTGATACTCCGGTAGCACCAGCACCTCCACCTACTCCAGCTGTTAAACCATCAACACCTGAACCAGAAGTAATCTTCAAACCAGAGATTGATGAATCAAACAAGCCTAAATTAAAAATTGTAGGTAAAATAGATTTAGACAAAACGGATGCACCACCTAAAGAAACTAAAATCGAGACCCCGGCACCTGTAATTGAAGTTGAAAAACCAATAGAACCGGAAGTTCCTGAAGAACAAGAACTCACTCGAATTGAAGCCCCTACGTTAAAGGGTCTTAAAATATTGGGTAAAATTGATACCAATAAATTTAAGGATCCCGTTAAGAAAAAAGAAGAAGCTAAAAAAGTCGCTACACCTGCTACAGATCCAAATATTTCACAGAGTGAAGCCGAAAAACGCAAACGCAAACGCAAACGTAAAAAAGTTCCTACCTCTGACACACCAAGCAGTGATAATAAATCGAATCAAAGACCTTCACCAAATCGAAATGAACCTGAAGTAAAAACGGTTACTCAAAAAGAGGTGGAAGAAAAAATTCGTGCTACTATGGCGCGATTAAGTCCGGGTGGCAAAAATAAACGACAAAAAATGCGCCGTGATAAGCGTGATGAAATTCGTGAAAAAGCCGAAATGCTCGAGGCAAGTGTAGATCGGGAAACCATCCAACTTACAGAATTCGTAACCGTATCAGAATTATCCAGCTTGATGGATGTACCCGTTACAGATGTCATCATGACATGTATGAATATGGGTATCATCGTCTCTATAAATCAACGATTGGATGCAGAAGTCATTGAATTTTTAGCTGAAGAATTCAATAAGAAAATTGAATTTATCAGTGCCGAAGCCACCATTGAAGTGGATGAAGAAATTGAAGAAGATCCTAAAAACTTAATTCCAAGAGCCCCTATTGTCACAGTAATGGGCCATGTGGATCATGGAAAAACATCCTTATTGGATTATATTCGCCATACGAATGTAGTATCAGGCGAAGCCGGTGGTATTACCCAGCATATAGGAGCTTATGAAGTAACCGTAGGTCCTGATCATAAAAAAATAACTTTTTTGGATACACCTGGTCACGAAGCATTCACTGCCATGAGAGCCCGTGGAGCAAAAGTTACAGACGTAGCAGTTATTATTATTGCTGCGGATGATCGGATCATGCCACAAACCAAAGAAGCCATTTCGCATGCACAAGCTGCCAATGTTCCTATAGTCTTTGCAATAAATAAAGTCGATAAAACAGGTGCCGATCCTGAAAGAATTAAAAATGAACTATCCCAAATGAACTTTTTAGTGGATTCATGGGGTGGTAAATTTTCATCCCAAGAAATATCTGCTAAGTCTGGACTTGGTGTTGATTTATTATTAGAAAAAATTCTATTGGAATCTGAGGTTTTGGATTTAAAAGCCAACCCTTCAAGACCAGCTACAGGAACTGTCATCGAGGCATCCCTGGATAAAGGAAGAGGGTATGTAGCAAAATTATTAGTACAGAATGGAACTTTAAATATTGGAGATGTGGTTTTAGCCGGCGAAAATGCAGGCAAGGTCAAAGCCATGTTTAATGAGCGCGGTCAGAAATTAAAGCATGCTCCACCTTCCACACCTGTAATGGTTTTAGGACTCACAGGTGCCCCTACAGCTGGTGAGAAATTCAAAGTAATGGAAGAAGAGTCTGAAGCCAGACAAATCGCTACCAAACGCTCCCAAATTAGTCGTGAACAAGCGAACCGTGCTTCTAAACGTATTTCATTAGATGAAATAGGTCGCCGACTTGCTTTAGGTAATTTCAAAGAATTGAGGTTAATTGTTAAGGGTGATGTGGATGGTTCTGTTGAAGCCTTATCTGACGCATTAATTAAACTATCGGTAGAATCCATCAAAGTAAGTGTACTCCACAAAGCGGTAGGACAAATCATTGAATCAGATATTCTCTTGGCCTCAGCTTCTGATGCTATAGTCATAGGTTTCCAAGTGAGACCATCGCTTTCTACTCGTCAATTAGCAGAAAAAGAAGGCGTCGAAATCAAGCTTTATTCTATCATTTATGAAGCCATAGAAGAGATCAAGGCTGCTATGGAAGGTATGCTTGAACCTACCAAAGTTGAAAAAATCATGGGCCAAATTGAAGTTCGTGAAGTGTTCAAGATTACCAAGGTGGGAACTGTTGCCGGAGGTATGGTCATAGAAGGTAAAGTAGCTAGAAATAATATGGTTCGGGTCATTCGTGATGGTATAGTCATTTATCCTAATCGTGAAGGAGGTACAGCTGAATTGCAATCCTTAAAACGATTTAAAGATGATGCTAAAGAAGTTAAAGAAAACATGGAATGCGGAGTTGCTGTTAAAAACTTCAATGACATCAAAGTAGGAGACATCATTGAGGCCTATGAAATTACAGAAGTAAAACAGAAGTTGGCTTAATTGTTTTTAGAGGGATTTAGATTGTTATAGATTTCTTTGTTATTTCAATGACTTTATACTTGTATTATTTTTAACTTTTGGAATATAAAAATATTTCAAAAAGATGCCTATAGTAATTCATTTACTTTAAGCTCTTAGTTCAAAGGTCTTGTTTTAAAATTCAATAATTGAACATCCGATAAAATTCCTATTGATAAAAGTGTACTAAATTTTAAATATATTATTCCAAAAATTTATTACCACTAAAATCAAAATATAAAAAATTTAGACACTATATACCAACAAGAAATTTCTTACGAGTTTTAAAATATTCTAAATCAGCTATTCATGAAGTCAAAATCTTTCTTAATGTCGGTTCCTTGTGTTGGATAAAACCTTCTTGAATATAAACCTTTTCACCAACCTCGGTAGCATGCAACTCAAAAGCAGTAACACCATATTTCATTCCTTCCGCTACCAATAAATTTAAAATATGTTTACAAATTCCTTTTCTTCTAAATTCAGGAATAGTATACATATTCATAATATAGCCCCATTTGCCGGATGGGTTTTTAAAATTTCCGGGCATTTGTCGGAAATGAACTGAACCAATTCCAGCTACTTTTCCATCACACTGAGCAATAAAAGAAATACAACTATTATCGCCAGTTGCATTGGTAAAATAACTTGTCATTTGTTTCCTTAAATATTGAACCAAGTTCTCATCTTGATCCCCGGATAATTCCAAAGCAAATAAAATTCTGTAATCAACTAAGGTATGAATATCACCTTGCGTAGCTCTGTGGTATGTTATGTTATTCACCATTTATTGTAATCTCAGTGTATATAAATAATATTGCTTGCCAAACATCAATTCGAGGTCCATTAATTTGATAAATCCCATACTTTCATAAATGTGTCGTGCAGCATTTTGGAATTCAGAAGTATGCAAAGCTATTGTTTTTTCTCCAGCTGATGTTGCTGCATCAATACATAATTGTATCAACTGTTTTCCAATTCCCTTACCTTTATAATCCGAATGAACAGCAACTAATCTAATATAGGCCCAATCAGATTGAAACCATTTATCAGGGTTGCCATGAGGTATTAGAAATGCACTGCCCACAATTTTGCCTTTGTAGTCACTAACAAAACATCTAGCTATAAGAAATAATTCTTTATATGTAATTTCGTTCCCATGGCTTTCTTCCCATACCCTGGCATTTTCATCAGAAATAACATTTCTAAATTGCATATAAGCGTTCAGGGTCACTTTCATTATTTGTTCTATGTCGTCTGAGGTTCCATATCGGAAAGTAGCTGCTGCCTTCATAATATTTAATGCTCTAAATATTCTGACACCCCGGTTTCATTTTGATCACCCAACCATTCCCAATTTAATTTGAGTTTTATCTTTTCATTTTCTGTATAAGATATATCTGCTAAGGCTTTACCTGCCTTCAATTCATTATTTTCTGTAATACATTGATAGAGCATATTTAATTGGGTTTCATTTAAAATAGCTATTATTTTTCCATACCGGATGGGTCCACCATAATAATCAGCAGTTACTAAGTTTCCATTTTGTTTATACTCAAAAATGGTTTCAGAATTTACTTTCCCATTTTCAGAATTTGTAATTAATGAAAATGTTTTGTTGTTAAAATTTATTTTATTCATAATGCTAAAGCAATCTTTATTTGTTCGTTATGAGAATGATTATGTAAGCCTACCTTTTCAAATTCCATCTGTAAGGTTCTCAGACCAGTTATATTATGTACAAACTCCTTATCTTTAAATTGGTCATAATACTTTTCAATGAGTTCGATATTCATTTCCCGACAAATTGAATAGAGTTCTTTGTTACTTGTCAATGCCTCATTTATATAATCAAACGTCTCATTCCATTCATCTTGGTTGAAAGCCCAAATAACTTGTTTTGGTTCAGCCATTATCTTTTTTAACCTGCCAAGAAATAAATATTCGGTATCGGTTAAATGATGTAGGATTTGACGGATGGTCCATTTGCCCTCACCATAATTTTTATTGAGTTCGATATTAGATAAATCAAAACATGGAATGGTAAAGGATTTGGTGTCTTGCAATAATTGCAAAATTTCTGTTTTGTTCATTTCTAAAAATGAGATAGTTCGCAATTTATTTCTACTTCATCAATTTTGACCCCTCGTTTTAAATAAAATTCAATAGCCTTGCTGTTCCAATTTGAAACCTGCCATTTAACTTTTTTACAATGCTCATTCTTTGCAATTTCTAAAACGCGCTCAAACAGCTTGCTGCCAATACCAAGTCCACGATAGTTCTGCATCACATATAGATCATCCAAATAAATGGCTTTGCCAGACCAGGAATAATATGCTATAAAATAAGTTGAAAAGCCTACTATTTGATCCTTATCAAGAGCAATTAAACAAGTGAAGTGTTCCTTATCTTCGATCATTTGATTCACCGTTGTTAATACCTTTTCAGGTGTTTTAATGTATAAGGCAAACTCCTTTATCAAATCGAATACTTTTTCAAATTCAACAATTTCTGCTTTTCGTATTTCTATTGTCATTTCTGTTAATTATAGATTATAAAGTTAATTGCAATTGCAAAAACCATTTTATGTTTTCACTTTGAACTTATTTTATATGGTATTCATTTCAAAATTATTTCATCCTAAATTGGAACTTTTAATGAATAGCATTTTTATCCTTACAATAGAATAAGTAGCTCTTTGGCAATTCCATTCTAAGCTAATGATTTAAATCTTTTCCTATTGTGCTACCTATTTTTTTCATAATATTGTTTAACACTTTTACTCATATCTAATGTCGTACCAAATTTTTGATCTTGAATTGTTTCTAAAGCTTTGATTGTTAATGGTATCACACCACTCCAAACCTTATCCAAAATGTCATCATCTCCCATCGGCCCTTCGCTTCTCATTTTAGCTGATGCAGATTCGATGGTGAATTTTATTACCATAGTTGCATCAAGTTGAGATTCAGTTCCGATTTCAACTTCATCCGTTCTTCCCTTGACTAAATTTTCTGAAATGATTTTCATTCCATGAATTTTTTCTTGGTCATCATCAATCAAAACAGCCTTCCCAAATAATATAGCGGAACGATACGTAACCGATGAATAAAATAATGATTTTGCCAGAACGATACCATCTAAATGAGTCACCGTAATACAAATCGTTTGCCCATCTAATATCTGATTGAGCATAAAATTTTTAGTTGATCCATGCATATACAAATAGTCTCCAAATCTCCCATATGCTGTAGGAATCATCATGGTTTGCCCTTGATGTTGAAACGCTATATGACACAAAAAACCTGCATCCAGTATGGCATATATATTTTCAATATCATTCATTTCTCTTTTAGCTCCTCTTATTACTTTATTAAATTTCATACATCTTACTCATTCTGTTAATTAAAAAATGGATTTATTAGATGCAAAATTCAACCAAATATTATAATTAGTACAGATACAAATTTGTTTATTTTAACCAGTACAGTTACTTTTACATTATGAAAAGTAAAGAACTACTTTATTTACAACTTGCTAATCATGTGGAATATCAGATTAAAAGTGAAGTGCTCATAGTGGGCGACAAATTACCCTCCTTAAGAACCGTGGCACTCGAAAAGGGTGTTAGTATTACTACTGTGCAACAAGCTTATTTCGAATTAGAAGCCAGAGGCTTAATTGAATCTAGACCACAATCAGGGTATTATGTATCATACGCTCACAAGTATTTTAAAAATATTCCGCAAACAAGTCGACCCATTATTGCAAAGACAGAAGATGATATAGAAGATATCATTTTTGCTGTATCTAAAAATATTAGCAAAGCTAAAATTGAGTTGTCAACAGGAGTTCCTGCATTAGAATTATTGCCAGTAGCAAAAATGAATAAGGCCATTGTGCATGCAACACGTAATATACAAGGTGGGGGTTTAAACTATGACAAAGATGGAAATCAAAAATTAAAAAAACAAATTGCAAAACGGTCATACATGTGGGGAGGGACATTGAAAGAAAATGACATAGTTACCACTTCTGGAAGTATTGATGCCATATCATTTTGCATGCTCACATTAACTGAAAAAGGCGATACCATAGCAGTAGAAAGCCCTGTATATTTTGGTATTTTACATTTAGCAAAAAATCTGGGATTGAATGTTTTAGAACTACCTACCAATCCCATTACTGGTATTGATGTTGACGCCTTGAGAAAAGCCTTACAAACTAAAAAAATTAAATTGTGTCTTTTGGTTAGCAATTTTAGTAACCCTATGGGTTGTTGTATGCCGGATGAAAATAAAAAGGAAGTGGTTAAACTAATGGAGAAGTATAATGTCCCTTTAATTGAAGATGATTTATTTGGTGATTTGTATTTTGGAAAACACCGCCCAAGATGTTGCAAAAGCTTTGATGAAAGTGGTATTGTATTATTATGTAGTTCTTTTTCTAAAACACTGGCCCCTGGTTATCGTGTTGGCTGGATGGTCCCAGGTAAGTTCAAAGAAAAAGTTGCACGAACAAAATATTATCATTCACTATACACAACTTCCATCACTCATGAAGCCGTTGGTTGTTTTTTGGAAAATGACAGATATGAAAATCATCTACGAAAATTAAGGCAAACACTTCACAGAAATTCTTTGCAGTTTTTACGCTGCATCAGTCAATATTTTCCAGATGATACAAAAGTGACCAATCCACAAGGTGGTTTACATTTATGGGTAGAACTAAATAAAAATACAAATACTATAGAATTATACAATACAGCTATGGCAAACAAAATCAGCATTGCTCCAGGTAGGATGTTTACTTTACAAAATCAATACAATAATTGTTTGAAATTAAATTGTGGATTAGTTTGGAATGAAAAAGTAGAGAGTGCATTGAAATTATTAGGAAAACTATGTACCGTTCATAGTAAGGGCAAATGAATATAATAAAAGTTGTTAACATTTATTTGCTTGTTTATTTAATATAAAAAATTCAAATGTACTTTAAATTTCCTTTGGGCAATATATTCTGTCTTTGTTGGGTCACATTCCCAAAGCGTTTATGAGTCAGTATCTTATGTAATGAGCAATAGGTAATAATATCCTGAAATATTATTTTGTATTATATATGTGTGGTTGAAAAAATATAATTACATCAATGAGTTACTAAAACGCTAATCATTTAACAAACTCAAACTATAGCTTAGCTTTTAAATTGCTGGATGTTTGCTCTTCAAGCCTCATCTTATCAAAATATAATATTGTTTGTCTGTGAATTATTAGATTAAAAGTGACTCCGGAGAGGCTCGAACTCTCAGCTCGCTTATTAAGAGTCAGCTGCTCTACCAACAGAGCTACGGAGTCAATGAATTATCATCGCAACATACAAGGAACTTGGAATTTATCTTTTGATATCTAAAATTTTTTTTCATTTCTGCATCAACTAACAAAAAGCCCAACTTCATCCAGTCCATATAATATAAATCATCATTTCTAAACCAAGTTGTAGTTGCTTATTTTTATGAGAGCTTGAAAACAAAAATTTGATAATCCCGGATTATAATAAATTTGTTCATAGAATGGAATCAAGGATAAAAATTCCGATGATTCTAAAGATAATAAACCAATCTATATTAGCTCTTTTAAATTAAATACGTATCAATTTAAATTTGTTATTTTTCAAACCTTACAAAACTAATTATCAATTATAAATCAAATTTTAATTCAGTATAAAACCTAAATTTCTATTGACATAAGTTTCAATATTATTTTTTCAGTTTCTTTAGTGCATCTAGGTATTTCTTCTTAACGCCATTGTTTTCTTCAATACCGCACATAGATTCAATTGTTGGAATTAAATGGGTATTTTGCTTCGTTTTTAATTTAAGAATTTCTCCTAATGCATATGCAGTCGCCCATCTAACAACAGTTCCATCATGTCTGGCATTGATGAGTAAATGTTCAATGGTTTTATTTAGATTTGTTGGGAATAAATGTGCAATATTACCAATGACTTTTGCACTTTCCCATTTTATCCTTGGCGGACGTTCGCCCAATGATTTTGTTACAAAGTTTAAAACATTCTCATCCGCTATTTTAGCATTTTGTTTTGTTGCAAATTCAATACTCTCTATACAACCTGCTTTATCCGAATCCTTTGCTTTTTCTGCAAAAACCACTAATTCCTCTATGGGCAACGAACCATCTAACAACCATTCACCAATTGTTATAATCTTCTCTTTTGGAGTTGCTTTGTCCTTAAATAATTCTAATAGCGTCATAGTTTATACATTTGAATTTTCTTCAAATATAGTATAAGTTTATCCATACCCTTGACCATATGTTTTGACTTAACAAATACATTAATAGGATACTTAAGACACTAAAAAAGTTCTGAGTACTTAAGCTTGAAATATAAAAATAGGTCTTACTATTAGGCCTTCTGCAATCGTATTATTGGTTATTAACTGGGGAACACAGTTATTACAAATTCACTCTTTCGCGCGTTTAGTTTTTTTCTTGATGGGAATTAACTCCAAATAGAATTGCCTCCTTAAGTATTTCAATGTTTATTTCCTTAAGTCTTTTAAACTTAATACAATAACCGGTTACGCTTGCTTTTCCAATGTTTTGCCCAAATGTTTTGGCTAAATAAGTCTTATCTGCAATACCCATAATGTATACAGAAATGCCGACTGTGTTAGCACTCAAACCGATTTGATAAAACTCTCTGGTTTTTGCCCCATCATTCGGGCTGACTGAAGCATAATTTATGGTGTAGGATCCATATCCTATATTGGGATTAGAGACCGTTTTATTTTCGCTGTTTTTACCATCTAAAAACCACAATTTACATCCCGGCATGACTTTCATGATGATACTGTGCAGCTCTTCCATTTCACTTCGTTTCGGTTCCTCCTGGCTATTAATATAGGCTTTTATGTTTTCTATTACGTTCATATTTATAACAATTGAAAAGTTAAATAATTCATATTTCCATTGGAATGTTTAATACATGAAGGAATCGAATTTATTTTTAATCTTATTTCGATAAATTTATCAATAACTTATCAAGTATATTCAATGTAATTGTAAATCCTTGTTGGAAGCCTTCTAGCAATTTCTCCATACGTTCAAAGGATTCGTTATAAATGGTTATGACCACATTGGTTATAGGTCTGCTGACATGATTATCCATGCGAGCATTTTTTTCACTGAATTGGTAATCCCATTCAGATCCCGGTAATTCTGGATTTTCATCTTTGTCAGCAAAGGCATTGTACATTTTAAAATTGGTTTTTGGCGTTATTGATGTATACCGCTGGATCGACCAACGCTCTATTCCATCTGGGCTTACCATGGCATAGAACCTTTTTCCACCAACTTCAAAATTCATATATTTGGTTTTTGCTATCCATGGTGCAGGTGCTGTCCATTGGTCAAGTAATTCTTGCTTAGTAAAAGCATCCCACACCAATGAAAGTTCAGCATCAAATTCTCTGGTTATAATAACTTTTTTTGCTGTTTTATCAGCTTTAAAATCAAATAGTAATTGGTTAGTCATTTATTTTATTTTTTAATGTTTGATAATAAAAGGTCAAGTTGGTTAAACTGGGTTTCCCAATTTTTTCTAAATTGGCTCAACCAAATGTCTAATTCCTGCATTTTTTTTGGATTAAAGTGATAATAAATTTCTCTACCAGATTGCTCTGGTTTTATCAAATCACATTCTTGCAATACTTTAATATGTTTTGATACTGCTTGTCGGCTCATATCAAATTGTTCTGCCATCGCTCCTGGTGTTAAAGCTTGAATTGCAATGAGTGCCAATATTGCCCTTCGTGTTGGGTCTGCTATGGCTTGGAATAGGTCTTGTTTCATTTTACAAAAATCAATTACGCAACTTTAAGGTTGCAAATATATTTGCAACTTTTGAGTTGCGCAAATTTATTTAAGATTATTTTTTTTAAATTAATTTAACAGCAATTATTAAAGTTTCCAATGGATCAACTTTATGTGCAATATTTGAGTTATTGACAAAAAAAAATGGGTAAAACTTTCGTCTTACCCATTCATTTTATCTTTTAATTGAATATTATTTTGTCCAGTCCAAATCCAAAGCGCTTTGTGCTACCTTCTCACCTAAATCTAAACCAACCTCACAATCCATTTTGAAATGAACACCAAGAGGAATTCTGCTGTATGCGTTTTCAAATCCAGATCTAGTAATTAAATCATAAGTTCTTGGAGCTCCTAAGAAATCTGTTCTACCTTCATGACATCTATCTGTAAATAAGGTATTATCACCAAAAGCATTAGCTAAGATTCTTGATCCAGAGCCTCCGAAAGTAGAATGTCCGGAAGGATATGCAGGAAATGATGGTGTAAAGCCTAACCACCCCACATTCCAATTTGGATCAATATTACGATTAATATATGTCACAGGTCTTTCAACATTATAAACATATTTATTATACCAACATGCCACCCCTGCATCATTTAAAGCAACTCCTAATTGTGCATTAATAGCAACTGCCTGCTCCAAATTCACTTGTTTTTGAATATACAATTGATCTGCAATAGCAAGTAATCTTGATGGTGGGCTAAATGTCATTCCTACTCTATCATCACTCCAAAATTGAGCTATATGAGCAAAATCTTCAGTAGGATGATCCTTAGTCTGCTGATTTAATGCTATAACTTCTTTTGCTTGAGCATAAATAATCGAATTAGGATCTGAATTACTTGTCCAAAATGGAGGTTTCACTTTCAAATCCTGGATTGTTTTAGCACCTAAAAGTCTTGTCTTACCCCAGTTTGGGAACATAGCTCTCCCACCATCTCCTGGTTGAGTCTGTACCCATAACCCATCACCAACTGGTGGTGTGTAATCTAGAGGCTGCGGATTTAAATAAGCTTCATGTCCATAAACATCAGTAGCTGACCATGCCCAAATAGAACGTGCTACATCTTGACCCCAAGCTTTTGAATTATTTAAATTAACTTCATTGGATAATTGTAGGTATTTAGCTTCCAATTCATTTTCTAATGAATTGATCCGATCGATCATATTTTGATTGGTAATTCCATCGCTAAATGATGTTTTTTCAAAAAATCTACGCATTAAATAAGCATATGATGCATTGACAACTTCCGGCCAATATATCGATTTGTCTTGTTTTAGAGTGGGTAAGTCCAATCCTATATATCTACTAGCTATAGATTTGTATTCCACCATACCCGGAGCACAAGCTTCATACGCACTTAAACCCATATAACCCAAAGCTCTGGGAGCCGGTCCAGGTCTGTAACCCTTAGCATAGCGCTCAATTTGTAAGAACAATTCATTCCATTTGTAAATGGACTCATTTGTGTAATTTGCTACATGTGGATACTCAATTGGAATAACAGGATCTTTACATGAAGAAATAATTAACATCCCTAAAATACCAACGGGTAGTAAAAGTTTTAAAATCGCCTTCATTATTTAAATATTTAGCTTGATTGATTAAGAGACTTGTTGAATTGAGCACAAAAGTATAACTAATATTTAATAATTATTGAGGATTAAAATAAATTTTTAAATAAAATAAATTTATATACAAAATAAAATACATATGTATGTTTATAATATTCAAAACTTAATGAATTATCAATGCTTAATAATTAAAAAATACTAATTTTTTGTAAACTCAATCTAATCTGCTCATTGAATACTACATCATTCTATAGTATTTTTATACTAATGATTGGACTGCATATTGGGAATATCCTCCCTCTTGAATCCATAAAATCGACTTGCTTCTTCTTCTTTATATTTCTGAACCAAAGTAAGTGCTTCAGTTACTACGTCACTGCAAATGACTATCAGGGAACCTGGCTTAGCATTTTCTAAAGCATGTTGGATAGCCTCTGTTTCATTTGAAATCACTTGAATGGGCTTATTTGGATCGTGCTCATGAATTCCTTTAATAATCATTTGGTTGAGCTCTGTATTGGTTCGCCCTCTCAAATTTCTATCTTGCCTTATGATGATTTCATCAAACATAGTACTGGCCACATAGCCTATCCCTTCATTATCCTCCACCCTACGATCACCTATTCCCGCAATAATACCCACCTTCGGTTTGCCATCCATTTTATCTATAAAGTTTTTCAAGGCGGACATTCCTGCTTGATTATGTGCATAATCCAGTATAACATCGAAATGTTTGAAATTGAAAAAATTCAACCTTCCTGGGGTTTGTGCTGGAGATGGAATAAAAGTCTCCAAGCTTGAACTAATATCATCTAATTCAAATCCATTGATATATCCCGCTAAAGCAGCCGGTAATACGTTTTGGATCATGAAAGTGGCTTTCCCACCAAAAGTCAATGGGACATTTACCGCTTTGATCAATCTCAGTTTCCATTCTCCTTTACATATGGTTATAAATCCGTCTTCATAAATTGCAGATAATCCACCCTCACGCATATGCTTTTTGATTCTTGGATTGGACTCATCCATTGAAAAAAGTGCAATTTTGCAGGTAGCTTTTTCTCTCATTCCATAAACCAAATCATCATCTGCATTTAAAATAGCATATCCCTGAGGACTTACTGATTCTACAACTACGGCTTTAACTTTGGCTAATTGTTCAACAGTATGAATTCCTTTTAATCCTAAATGATCCGGAGCAACATTAGTGACAATTGCAATATCGCAATTCTTAAATCCCAGACCTGCTCTTAATATCCCACCACGTGCAGTCTCAAATACTCCAAAATTTACAGTGGGATCTTTTAAAACAAATTCTGCACTGCCAGGTCCGGAACAGTCTCCATGCATCAATAAATGATTTTGTACATAAACTCCATCTGTTGTTGTGTATCCCACATTAAAGCCCATCATTTTAACCATGTGTGCTAACAATCTGGTCGTTGTAGTTTTTCCATTGGTTCCTGTAACCGCAATTATAGGTATACGCGATGGTGTACCAGGAGGATAAAGCATATCAATTACAGGGGCAGCAACATTCCTCGGAAGTCCTTTCTCAGGTGCTAAATGCATTCTAAATCCCGGGCCGGCATTCACTTCAATTACTGCACCCCCAACCTCTGAGATTGCCTTACTAATATCTTTGGAAAGAAAATCAATACCACAAATATCTAATCCAACAATTCTGGATATGCGTTCAGACATAAAAACTATTGAAGGGTGAACGATATCAGTAACATCAACAGACGTCCCACCGGTAGATAAATTGGCTGTATCCTTAAGAACTAAAATTTCGCCTTTGGCAATGATAGATTCCAAAGTATATTGTTTTAATTCGAGCAACTTGCGAGTGATATCGTCAATGGTAATACTTGTCAAAACTTTCTCATGTCCAAAACCCCGTCTTGGATCCTGATTAACTTGATCAATCAGCTCCTGTATGGTTTGTTTACCATCTCCAATAACTTGAGCCGGCAATCGTTTTGCCGCAGCCACCATTTTGTGATTAATCACAAGTATTCTATAGTCTTCACCTGTTATAAATTGCTCTACGATTACGGAAGGGGAAATCCTCTTCGCAAGGTTAAATGCTTCAATGGCCTGAGCCCAATTTTGAATGTTAGTAGTTACTCCCCGGCCATGGTTTCCGTTAATTGGTTTTATAACTATTGGATATTGTTGGTCTTCAATGGCCGATATCAATCCAGCTTCCGTTCGGATAATTTCACCTTTAGGAACCGGAATTTGTGCCTGTGTGAGCAAATATTTGGTATCTTCTTTATCCCCTGCGATTTCTACTCCGATATTTGAGGTTTGGCTGGTTACAGTGGCCTGAACTCTTCGTTGATTACGACCATATCCCAATTGACATAAACTATATTTGTTCAATCTTATCCAAGGTATGCCTCTGGCTTCAGCTTCTTCAATAATTGATCCAGTACTTGGGCCTAAGCGACTGGATTCTCTTAATTCCCGCATTTCCTGGATGTCCTCACTTAAATCATAAGTTACATTATCTATCAATGCCTGTACGATGCGTACCGCTGCTTTTGCTGCATAAATTCCAACCTTTTCTTCCAAATAATCAAAAACCACATGATATACACCTTCCTCCCCATAGGTTCTGGTTCTTCCAAATCCAACTTCCATACCGGCCAGTGACTGAATCTCTAATGCTACATGTTCAATAACATGTCCCATCCAGGTTCCTTCTTCGACCCGTTGATAAAAACCACCAGGCGTTCCTACAGAACATCTATGGCTGTACATCCCTGGTAATAATGCCTTCATCCGATCCAAAAACCCCGAAATAACATGTGTTGGCCGACTTTCCATTTCTTCAAGATCAAGGACCATTACAATAAGTTTATGCCTTTTAATGGACCAATAATTTGGTCCTCGCATGACGTTGATTTCTCTTATCCTCATTTCATTTTGAATTATAGCCGTCAAAATAAGAATTTAGTTTGAAAGCTGAATAGTATATTTAGTTTTGCACTCGTTTTAAACCAATTATTTGTGAATTATAAAGGTACACTTATACCAGTAGGAGGAAATGAGGATAAAGGAATGGGTCTTAATGAAATGTATTCATTAGATTTTATCAAGCATGGAATTCTCTCTACAATAGTCAAGGAAAGTGGTGGAATCAACTCAAAAATTGTAGTTATTACTACTGCTTCCAAAATTCCAAAAGAGGTCGGCCACAGTTATAACATGGCTTTTAGTGCCTTAGGTTGTAATGATTTACATATTCTAGACATCCGCAAACGATCTGAAGCTGATTCAAAAAAAAATTTGACCCTAATTGAAGAAGCCAATTGTTTGTTATTTTCAGGTGGGGACCAAAGTCAGATTATAAAATTTATTTCCAACTCTAAAATGCATGAATTATTGAGATTAAAACTTATTGAAACTCAATTTGTCATTGCTGGAACTAGTGCAGGTGCTATGTGTATGAGTAAAGAAATGATTGCCGGGGGTTCAGTATCCGAAGCTCTTTTCAAAGGAAATGTCAAAATGAATACGGGAATGGGTTTTTTACCTGAAGCTATTATAGATTCTCATTTTATTCAAAGAGGGCGCTTTGGTCGTTTAGCAGAGGCCGTAGCTCAATTTCCATCTTTATTAGGAATAGGATTAGCAGAAGATACTGGACTTATCATCAAATATGGTAATGCCTGTCGTGTTATTGGTTCTGGAATGGTTATTTTATTTGACCCAAGTCATTTGAGTCATAATAAATCAGCAATTTTATCACCTGGAACACCTATGTCATTATCTAATTTGACAACACATGTACTGGCGATTGGAGATCAATTCACTATTAAAGAAAGAAGTTTCGAAATTCTACCATTGGAAGCAGAGTTAGAGCTTAAAAAATGGGGTTACTAAGCCCTATTTATTGGCATAAAACTAAAATACAGCTTATTCTTTATCTATTCGCAATTCCTGTATAATACTTTTTCCATCTATGTCTTCGAAATAAATATAAACTCTAAAAAATTTACCTGAGGTCGTTGTTAATTGACCGATTAAATATTGGGATTCATTAGATTTTGATGAGCCCTTATGGATGGATGTGCATGTTTTCGGTTGATTTTGCTCTAAAAACCCCTTTAAAGCATTTGAAGCGGCTTCTTTTTCTAATATTTGAATTTTGCCATTAAAACAAAGTTCTATATGATCATCAAATTGACTTGCCAATGCATTTACATTTCCTTTGGCAATGGCATCAAAAGCCGAATATCTATCCTGTGCCGAAAGAAGAAACATTGGAATGTTTAACAATATCACGAAAATTAATTTCATTTACTTTTTTTTACATTAAACCAACAACGAACCAATTCTGTTCCATCCACAAAGTAAAATTACATTAATTTCAATAATTTAGCTGAACTTTAAGTTTTTAAACACCTTACAAATAGATGAAAAAAGCAATGCTTGTTATATTAGATGGTTGGGGAATAGGCTCAGTACCAAAATCAGATGCCATTCAACAAGCAAAAACGCCCTATTTTGATAGCCTAATGCAAGATTTTCCAAATGCCCGGTTAACTACTTTTGGGTTGAAAGTTGGTCTTCCAGAGGGACAAATGGGTAATTCAGAGGTAGGTCATCTCAATTTAGGTGCAGGTAGAGTAGTCTATCAGGATTTAGTAATGATCAATAAATCCATTGAAGATCAATCACTAAAATCCAATAAAGTTTTGCAGGAATTGATTAAATATTGTAGTTTAAATGCTAAACCCTTACATCTTATTGGCTTAGTATCTGATGGTGGCGTTCATAGTCATATTGATCACCTAAAAGCACTCATTGACATTTGTGAATCCAGTGACTTAACTCAAATATATATCCATGCAATTACGGATGGTCGCGATACTGATCCAAAATCTGGATTAGGTTTTGTAACTGACCTTCAGAAATATATTGAAGGAAGAAAAAGCAAAATAATTTCGATTATTGGCAGATACTATGCAATGGATCGCGATCATAGGTGGGAGCGTACCGCCAAAGCTTATCAATTATTAACTCAAGCCAGCGGGAATACTTACCACAATCCAAAAGACGCCATACTTGATAGCTACAATCAAAACATTACTGATGAATTCATTGAACCCATAACCATCTTAAATGAACTTAACCATAAAATAGTTATAGCTCCTAATGATGGTGTATTGTGTTTTAATTTTCGTACAGATCGTTTAAGACAATTATCAGAAGTGCTAACACAAAAAGATGTTACTGAATTTGGCATGCACAAAATGAATTTACAATTCGTTACTATGACCCGATATGATTCAGCTTTTGAACATATTCAAGTTTTATTTGAAAAACAAAATCTTTCGAATACTTTAGGTGAAATGATTTCAAAATATGGTGGCCATCAATTGAGAATTGCAGAAACAGAAAAATATCCTCATGTGAGTTTTTTCTTTAGTGGTGGAAGAGAAAAAATGTTCGCCAATGAAAGAAGAATCCTGGTACCCTCTCCCAAAGTTGCAACCTATGACTTACAAGCCGAGATGAGTGCCATACCCCTTACTGAAGCGCTCATTAACGATATCAATAATCACCAACCAGATTTTATATGTTTGAATTATGCTAATGCAGATATGGTTGGACATACGGGTGTATTTTCTGCAGTCGTTAAAGCTGTAGAAACAGTAGATCAGTGTTTGTCTCAACTAATACCCTTAGCTCAGTCACATGATTATTCGATTATTATTTTAGCTGATCATGGAAATGCTGATTACATGATCAATGAAGATGGTTCACCCAATACAGCTCATTCTAAAAATCCTGTACCCATAATATCAATCACAAATGACAAAAAAATAAATATTAAAGATGGCATTTTAGGAGATGTAGCTCCTACCATTTTGGCAATAATGGAATTGCCTAAACCCGTTGAAATGTCAGGTCAAAACTTAATCAGCCATTTATAAAAATAATTGAATGATTATTCGAAAAATTAATATTATTATACATTTACTGACTTTATTCACATTATTGATTTGGATATCATCCTGTGCCAATATAAAATCTATTACCGGTGGTGATGATGACCACATTCCTCCAAAAATCATTCTAGAAAAATCAACTCCAAATTATCAAAAAAACTTCACTTCCAGAAAAATCATTCTTCATTTTGATGAATGGGTTAAACTAGATAACCCAACCGCTAATATTATTGTATCACCTACCACTGAATACCCTTTAAATTATACTTTAAAAGGCAAAACTCTCATTGTAAAATTGAATGAAAAAGAAACACTCAAAGAAAATACTACATACTCCATTCAATTTGGCGATGCCATTCAAGATATCACAGCAAATAATAAAGCATCAACGATAAAATATGTTTTTTCAACTGGAGATTATATTGATTCATTAATGATCAGAGGTATTGTTAAAGATGCAAAAACATTACTCCCTGCTCCCAAAGTTTTAGTTTTACTTTATAATAACCTAATGGATACTGCTGTTAAAAGACAAAAACCTGATTACTTCACTTGGACTGATAGCAGTGGACGATTCCAATTTCAAAATATTAAATCGAATACTTATTCTATTTATACTTTAATAGATAAAAATCAAAATTATTATTTTGATCAACCTAATGAGTTTTTTGGATTTTTAAATCAATCCATTGTACTTACAACAGCAAATCTAGATTCTATTGCTTTAAAAATTTCACAAGAAAATCTTCCTCTTGCAATAAAAGAAAAAAGAAACATCCCAGGCAAAATGGTTGTTATTTTGAATCAAGCAGTATCTAAAGCAAGTTTAAATCCATTATCTTCAATTCCACATTTCCAAAATTTCGATCATGATAGCTTGACCATTTGGTATCAGGCCGATAGTTCGTTTTCAGATCATATTTCATATGAAAATCAATCTGACACGATTAAATTTATAGCTGGTAATTACTTCAAAAATAATAACAAAGAACACTTAACATTACAAAAATCAGTTTTAACTCCCGAACAACATATTGAATTGAATTGGGTGGATTTAATAAAAGATTGGGACACCACAAAAATTCACTTCATTCCATACCAACCATTCAAAATCATTTGCGATACATTAAATACAAGGAAATTATTTATAATTCCGATTGTAAAAAATCAAGAACCATTAACTTTAGTTATTGATTCGATGATGATCAAAGGTATAAGTAACAAAACAAATGTTCAGGATACGTTTCGAGTTTCATTGATACAACAAAAATCTTTGTCAAATATTAAAATTACTTTTGATAGTGTCCTTATTAATCATCACTATATTTTTGAAATAAAAGAGAATGACAAAATATTAATTCATAGAACTTTTGTTGCCAAGACTAAACAAGAAAAAATATCAATTTCAAATATATTACCTGGCAAGTATAAAGCTGTTTTAATTCTTGATGAAAATGAAAATGATCGTTGGGATCCGGTAAAATTTGATCAAAAAAGAATGCCCGAACAAGTTTATATTTGGGAACTCAGCGAATTAAGAGCAGATTGGGAAGTTGAAGTTACATTAAAATTACAATAATGATTTTAAGAACAGAACATTTAATTAAGGCATACGGATCAAGAACAGTAGTTAATGGTGTTTCAATTGAAGTAAAGGAAGGGCAAATAGTTGGTTTACTTGGGCCAAATGGCGCAGGTAAGACAACCACATTTTATATGATTGTCGGTTTTATTACGCCCAATTCAGGTAAAGTCTTTTTAGATCAAGTTGATATTACCAGAGAACCCATGTATATTCGTGCAAGAAGGGGTTTAGGTTACCTTCCGCAAGAACCATCCGTTTTTAGAAAACTTTCTGTTGAAAATAATATTAAAGCCATTTTAGAGATGACAAATTTATCTAAACTTGAACAGAAGGATAAATTAGAGTCTTTATTGGATGAATTCCATTTGAATAAAGTAAGAAATAATCTTGGTGATTCTCTTTCTGGTGGTGAACGAAGACGGACTGAAATAGCTAGAGCACTTGCATCAAATCCAAATTTTATTTTACTGGACGAACCTTTTGCAGGTATAGATCCTATAGCTGTTGAAGATATTCAATCCATTGTTCAAAAATTAAAAACCAAAAATATTGGGATTTTAATAACGGATCATAATGTACAAGAAACCCTTTCCATTACTGATAGTGCCTATTTAATATTCGAAGGAAAAATTCTCAAAGCAGGAACCGCTGAAGATTTAGCTTCAGATGAAGAAGTTCGCCGTGTTTACCTAGGTCAAAATTTTGAATTACGCAAAAAAAATTAAATTGAACATTAGAATTGTTATTATTATTATTTATCTGATAATTAGTTCATGTGCTGATCAAAACAAAGAATTGGAGCGAATTTCATTTCAGACAGCAGATAGTTTATTTATTGCTAATAAGTCAAATTATGAATCAATAGCTGATTCATTATGTCAAGAATTATCAAATCTCAAAAAACAATTTTGGATAGATTCCATTATCCAAATTAGAAAAGAACAAATCATTAAACTCCAGAATCAACAATGAAACACATTTCAATTATATTGATGATGGTTATTGTAATATCTTGCAATAATGATGCTCCCGAAAAACTCCAGAATCTTATTCAAGAAAAATTATTAGAAAGAAAAACGATATTTTTACAAAATAAATATGACGATTGTATGCGTAACCTAATGAGTCGCGTTCAGTTAGAAGTTGATTCAACCTTAAGTTTTGGGTCTAAGCATTTAAAATTTGATAGCATTACCGTACCCCATGATACCAATCGTCCTTTAAAACCTCAAATAACTTTTCCTCAATTTAATAAACCTAAAAGACCAAATTCTGATAGCATCATTATAAAATAATTTTAGTATGTTAAAAATAATCTTTTCACTTATTTTAATTTTAAATGGATTTATTGTTCAAGGGCAAACGAATCTTACAAAAACTATAATTCACGATGGTATTATTCGCGATTATAAAATTTACATTCCAAAAATTTATAATCCTAATAAATTAACACCACTAGTATTTAATTTACATGGCTATGGGTCAAATAATGTTCAACAAGAATTCTATGGAGATTTTAGACCTATTGCTGATACAGCTAATTTTATCATAGTACATCCTAATGGTACAAAAGATCCTTTAGGAAATCAATTTTGGAATGTTGGATTTTTTCCTTCGAGCATTAATGATGTAGGATTTATAGAAGCCCTAATTGATAGCATATCGCTCCTTTATTCGGTTGATCCAAATAGAATATACAGTACGGGTATGTCTAATGGCGGATTTATGAGCCATGAATTAGCATGTCAATCTACACGTTTTGCAGCAATTGCTTCGGTTGCAGGATCTATGACTAAATTGAGGAATATCCAATGCCGACCTACCAAACTTATTCCGGTCCTTCAAATTCATGGTACAGCTGATTCAACAGTTCCCTATTTAGGAACAGTGAGTTTTTTACCTATTGATACCCTAATTAATTTTTGGGTAACTCAACTTTCTTGTGAATCAAAACCCAACGAAATTATTTCAATACCAAACATTAACCTTAACGATGGTTCTACCGCTATGCAATACAAATACAACAAATGCTTGAATAACAATAAAGTTGAATTAATCAAAGTTGAAAATGGCGCACACACTTGGCCTGGTGCCATCTTTAATATAGGTGTTACGTGTCAGGATTTTAGTGCCAGTAAAGAAATTTGGCGATTTTTTAGTCAATCAACTTTACAAACATCAACAGAATTAAATACTTCAAATTTTGAATTTAATTTATTATCGAACCCTGTTCATAATGAATTAATAATAACATTACCGGGTGATGATCGATATACAATTTATATTTCAGATCTTGTTGGAAGAAATCATGGTTGTTATACAGTTAACAACACATTTCAAGAAAGTATTCAGATCGAAAACCTTGAAGCAGGTTGTTACATATTAATTGTTGGTAATGGTCGGGTCCAAAAACATCTAACTTTTATTAAATCTTGATTTATAATTTAATTTGCACCTTGATTTATCTCATAAGTATTTCGCGTTTATGGCCGTTTTAAGCATTATATTCGCACTTGAATAATAGGTATTTAATATATGGAAAAAATAAAAATTGGAATAACTGCTGGGGACATGAATGGTATTAGCTTGGAAGTTATACTAAAGGCCTTGCATCAGGATTATATTTTTCAACACGTGATTCCCATTATATATGGAAATGTAAAAATTGCTTCCTATCATAAGAATATTGTCAATCTAGATAATTTATCTTTATACGTATTAAATCAAGGGGAAAAACCTAAAGCAGGAAAAATCAATATCATCAATTGTTGGAATGACAATGTCACTATTTCTTTAGGTAAAGCAAGTGTTGAGGGAGGCAAATATGCCAAATTATCCTTGGAATTTGCTTTACAAGATATATTGAAAGGTGAGCTAGATGCTATTGTAACAGGACCGATCAACAAACATGCTATGAAGCTGGGAGGTTTTGAATTTAATGGTCACACTGATTTTCTTAAGGCCAAATCAAATTCAAAAGATATACTGATGATGATGGTAAGTGATAAATTAAAAGTTGCATTGGTGACTGACCACATGCCATTATCTCAAGTTTCATCTCAATTGACAAAATCTTTAATTGCTTTAAAAATTCAATTATTAGATCAATCATTAAATAAAGATTTCGGCATTGAAAAACCTCACATTGCCGTTTTAGGATTAAATCCACATGCCGGGGAAGAAGGATTATTAGGATCTGAAGAGGAAGAATTGATTAGACCTGCAATAATAGAAGCCAAGAAAAATGGAATTTTTGTTGCAGGCCCATATTCCGCTGATGGATTTTTTGGTTCAGGGCAATTTTCAAAATTTGATGGCGTGCTTGCCATGTATCATGATCAAGGCTTAATTCCATTTAAGACTATTTCTTTTGAAACAGGTATCAATTACACTGCAGGTTTACCCTTTGTAAGAACATCACCGGATCATGGAACAGCATATGATATTGCGGGTAAAAATGAGGCTGACCCAACTTCTATGCAACATGCAATATATTTAGCAAAAGATATTGTTGCACAACGAAAAGGATATGTAGAAATGCGTCAAAATGTGTTAAAGAAAAGGCCAAAGCTGTCAGAAGAAATGAGCGAGTAGGTTAAAAACACTTATTACATTCGTCTAGGTTTGATTTGAGATTGGTTTACTTCGACTCCGACAACCTTGGCGCCGTAAAAGTACGAAATCTCTTTTTGCTTTTTACATTATATGATTTATTTTTTGAATATTTGGAGGAATTTAAACTTCCTTTAACAACTTGTTTATTGGTCGTATTAACTTGCGTCTTTATGGTATTTTCAATAACTGGTAAGACAGGTACAGGCTTTTCTATAACGGGTGCATCTAATAAATTTAGATTGTATTTTTCAATAGTTTCTATTAATCGTATTCCATAATTTGGATCCGTAGCATACCCACATTTTTTTAAGCCCATTGCCCAAGCTTTGTAGTCATTTTTAGGTAAACTAAATAAGGATTTGTATCGTGATCGATTTAATATAAAATCTGTATGATCTATGTAAGACTGTTCACCAGAACCATACATTCTAAAACAAGAATGTATTAATTCGCCATTCTCATCTAAATCATCGTCTTTATACTGATAAGTTTCACCGGACCAATTCGATTTACATTTAATTCCAAAATGATTATTGGCATTTACAGCTAATTCACTTCTACCTGCTTGAGACTCAAGAATACCCTGAGCTAATTTTATACTAGCTGGAATTCCACTTCTATTCATTTCACTGATAGCCATATATTTGTATTGCTCCATGTAGCGTTCTTGTACGGTAATCACCCTACTACTGGTAGACAAAATTCCAATCAAAACTAGAACTGGGAGAATATTAGTACTTTTCATGTTGATACAAAAATTTTAATGCTTGTCTAATCTAACACAAAAATAATACCAATTTTGAATATAACAAAGGGGTAATAATATGTATATTAATTGATTATCAATATATTATAAATACTAAAATAATTTAATATATTTATAAAAGACACATTTCTTGATTTTTAAGGTTAATTTAAAAGAATATTCAACTTATATTTACCTCGCTAGAAACTAAAGACCTTCCCCATTTAAAATGTCATTGAATCTGGGTATTTATTTCATCAAATTGCGATAATATGCTCAAAAAAAAATGGATGTTACATCAATCATTGAAATAACATCCACTTCAAAATCTAATAGAACCTTTTATAATATAATCAGTTTCTTACGTATTGATTTTCCATTTTGAGCATTATACAAAATAATATATTGGCCAGAAGGTAGTTGGGATGGAAGTATTACTTCCTGAGCATCTCTATTGATTGGAATTATAGCTACCCTATTTCCCACTGCATTGTACACTTGCAAATCACTAGATTTTTGATTGGGTTCATTCAAATGAACTACAAAATGACCATGATTTGGGTTAGGCAAAATACTAAAACCTACCGCATCAAAATCTACCACACCTACCGCATCTGCTGTAATAACTAAATCGTCCATTATGATAAGGTCACCATCAGGATTAATCTCACCTGTAGTAGAATCTACAGATCCCTTTAAACATAAATTGGTGATCTCAATGGCATAAGTTTCAGCAGGAATAGAATGGATTTTATGTCTCCATTCTGCTGGAACCACCGTAGCATTATTAATCACTTCTGTAAATATGGCGCCCCCCGTAATATTCCTATAAATAATTCGGGTCGATGCTGCAAAACTTGGATCCTTCATTCCAAAAGATTCATAATCTGTTTCACTCAACTGTTGCAACAAGTTATATTCCAACTTAGGATTAACCAATCCTTTTATATCTGCACATAAATAAATCGTACTCGAAAATTTTATATTGTTTCTTATAAAATTAGACAAATCATCATTTAATGCTGGTATGAAAAAATTATTTGAATTTAATATTTTTCCTCCCGTACAATGTAGGGTATAACCATTGAGGGACGTTTTATTTAATATCTGAACAGTATTAAAGGAATCTATATTCAATGTAATTTTACTACTATCAAATCGGAAATTATTGAATGTTTCGACTTCATCTTTTTTGGTATATTCTAAAAATACAACCTGGAAATTTGCTATATTATTTTTTGTTACGGTATCATTGGCATAAACCAAAACGCCATTTGCCTTTTTAAGTCCCAAAAATGTTCTTGGAATTTCAAATCCTGGAATTGGAACCTGCCCACCAGGGTATGTTGATTTCGTAGTCTTAAATGGAATAACAACTGTTGTATCTTTATAATTGAGTCTCAATTCCATCGCTGTGTGGATTGGGATTATACTACACCCGTTATATACGGCTTGCCCACTACCTCTGTATACATTATTATTATTAGGACATGGTGAACCGGAAACATTAATTCTACTTAATAAAATATCATGTTCAATGGCTGAATTGGCACTACTCTTTGCAATGGCCACTGTAAAGTGATTATTAGAAGTATCAATATCATTTGCAATTTCAACCGCTACATAAAACGTAGTTGATGGTTTCGTTAAAAGTACAGGGGTCGTAAAAGTATATTTTAAATCTTGTCCTGGCTTAAAATCTTCAGTTAATATATAAGTCTCCTTTACGATAGCACCTTTAGGAGCTACTTGATAAGAAAGTTCCATCGGTGTATTTGAAGTATAGGTATTACTGCAACTAAGATTAATAAGCCTTACTTCAAATTGATACAAACCATCCTTACAAGATGTCAAGCTTGTTTTATTGTTTAAAATTTGCACATCTGCACTTTCTGTTGTTCCACCTAAACCTACTGCCTTCCAGGCTTCGGCGACCTGTTTATAAGCATCTGAACAACTTCCCCACCAATTTGCAGCTATTTGTAAAGATGCAGTTCTTGCGTCAACATAAGTCGATGTTGGTGTTAGGTAATCCGTTAGCATATGGTAAGCTAACAGAATAGTGGTATCAAAACCCAATCGCTGAACATTGAAGTCAATTTTTGCTTCATTTTTCCCTGATTTACCCTCACACAATAAATAAAACCAATAATTCAAAACGCCACTATTATAATGTACGCCTCCATTATCTGCAGTCCCTTTAAACCAGGAAGCACCTTTATAATATTTTGGATTTCCAAATCGATTTGGATCTTCCATACTTCTCAACGCTGAGTTAGCCGCTACTGTAACTTTACCTCCAATCAACCAATCAAATTGAGGATTATCGTAATAATATTCTACAGATTTACCGAAAATATCGCTAAATGATTCATTCATAGCTCCGGATTCATACAAATATTCAAGCCCGGCAGAAAATTGTGTTACTCCATGAGTTAGTTCATGGCCCACCACGTCAATTGCAGTAAAGGGTTTATAGGTGACATTGTCTCCAATACCAAAATTTATAGTAAACAATTTATCATCCCAATAAGCATTATTATATGGACTAGTATCCAACAAAATGGCACTTATTTTAATATCCTTTCCATCAATGCTGTTCCTATTGAATTTACTTTTATAAAAATCATACGTTTTTTGACAGCCCCAGAACATATCAAGCGCACCATTTTTTTGATCATTTGTACCCTTTTCCCAGTCATTATCAGAATCAGAATAAATTTTTCCAGTTATACTTCGGGTTTGAATCCCATTACCTCTTGATAAATCCTTAAGTAAGAATTCTCCATTTTCTAGTTCGGTATCTATTTCTTGATCTCCATGATACAAAGTATGTGCGGTGCCTTTTTCTCCAAAACAACTCATTAGTGTATTGAAACTTAAAATGATTCCGCCATCGACTGCATCGACAATATATTTCTTAAAGCTATGTGGATTTGTTGCCCTTAACTCAAAAATATAAGCTAATTTCATCTGTCCGCTCCACAACGGATAATCAGTATTGATAATGACTAATTCTGGAATTGGGATTGACTCAGAATTCTTCTTATTCTCCCAGGTATAAACACTAGCTTGCATATCCTCTTTAGCAATTTGAAGGGCTTCTTCAGCACTTATTTGGGGTCTAATATCCAAATTAAGGTTTGGAGAGATGATTCCATTAGCGGCTTCTACATACTGGTTCTCTTCATGAAGTATATACTTGGCTCCATATACTTTGACGTTTTTATAGTATTGTTGATAATGATAATGTATTCCATTTTGTTGATCATTTGTGGTTCTTAGCCATTTCATTTCTGAATCTGGTGTGAGTCCAAGTCTTTGAGCATATTCGTCAAAAAATTGAATTTGATTAACTTTAGAACCCTCAGGGATCTGCAACCATCTTGTGTCATGAAATGACCTATCTTCGGATAGCTGTTGACCAGAAATAGTACCAAATAAAACAAAGCCTAATAAAGCCCCTAGAAAAAGTTGAATTTTCATGTTGGTTGAGATTTTTGTCAAAGTTAATCAAGAATAACATTTATGAATAAAAGAATTCTTTTATTCTTTGAACTAGCACAATAATTTAGTTAAAATACCAGATATTGGAATGCCCAAGCGGCGAATATTTGCATAAGCTTAACCTTAAATTTTGCGATAACCAATATGTTCAAAATAAACTCTTGACATGACACCTCCCAATTGTGGCATTTTGCTAACTCGAACTTTACAATCAAGAACTAGAGGAAAATCCTGCAATACATTGATTACGATTCGTTTAGTTAGTGTCTCTATAAGTAAATCTGGTACACGAATTAGCTTTGAAATCAATTGATACAATTCAACATAATTAATGACATTCTTCAATTCATAAACATCCTCTTGATTTTGATTCATTCCTAAATAAATATCTACCATAAACACTTGCGAAACTGATTTTTCAATCTCATATATTCCATGGCAAACGTCAAATCGCATACCTTCAATTGCTAAAATATCTTTCCCCATCTGAGAGACCATGTTATTTTAAATGACTACAAAATAACGCTTTAATTTTTAACTTAAGTGAATTTATAGATCTCAATATAAAAATACTTGTATTAAAATACTAATTTTAATAATGAATATTAGTCACTCGCTAATAAACAAATTAAATAATATTATAATATGTTTATATATTTGCAGATAAAATCAAGGTTTAATGGCATTGGTAAGTAACTACACAGAAGACAACATACGCTCTTTAGATTGGAAAGAACATATTAGATTAAGACCTGGTATGTATATTGGCAAGCTAGGTGACGGTACTACCATAGATGATGGTATCTATATTTTACTTAAAGAAGTGTTAGATAATTGTATTGATGAATATGTCATGGGATTTGGACGTGAGATCGAGATTGAAATTATTGATGGTACTGTAAGCGTCAGGGATTATGGTCGTGGAATTCCCTTGGGAAAAGTGATCGATTGCGTTTCCCAAATTAATACTGGTGGTAAATATGATTCAAAGGCTTTCAAAAAATCTGTTGGCTTAAATGGTGTAGGTACAAAAGCAGTTAATGCATTATCCTCTTTTTTTAAAGTCCAGTCTGTTCGTGACGGTAAAACTAAAATAGCTGAATTTGCTGTAGGTAATTTAATTAAAGAACATAATCTCAAAAATACGGACGAAGCCAATGGTACAATTATTGTCTTTAAACCTGATGAAAAAATATTTCCAAAGTTTAGGTTTATTCATGAATTTATAGAAAGTAGATTATGGCATTATGCCTATTTGAATGCAGGATTAAAACTACATTATAACGGCAAAACCTTCATATCCAAAAATGGATTAAAGGATATGTTAGATCGACGTACAGATGGCGAAAGCCTTAATTATCCAACGATACATCTGAAAGGAGAAGACATAGAAGCTGTTATCACCCATGGCGAACAATATGGCGAACAATATTACAGCTTTGTAAATGGTCAATACACTTCTCAAGGCGGAACCCATCTCAATTATTTTAGAGAAGCCATTGTCAAAACAGTTCGTGATTTTTTTAAAAAAGATTTTGACGTTAAAGATGTTCATACAAGTATCATAGGCGCTATTTCAGTTCGAATTGAAGAACCCGTTTTTGAATCACAAACCAAAACTAAACTTGGTTCTACAACTATTGCGCCTGAAGGTGCATCTCTTCGGTCTTTCATTGCAGATTTTATCACCAAAGAATTAGATAATTACCTGCATAAAAATCCAGATACAGCTAAGGAACTATTGGGAAAAATTTTACAATCAGAACGCGAACGTAAAGAAATTGCAGGAATTAAAAAACTAGCAAACCAACGTGCCAAAAAAGCAAATCTCCATAATAAAAAATTAAGGGATTGCAAAATACATTTGACAGATACTAAAGCCAAATCAGAATTAAAGGAACAATCAACTCTTTTTATTACAGAAGGTGATTCTGCTAGTGGGTCTATTACCAAATCCAGAAATGTCGAATTGCAAGCAGTTTTTTCACTTCGTGGAAAACCATTAAACTGTTATGGCATGACCAAAAAAATAGTTTATGAAAATGAAGAACTCAATTTACTCCAACACGCTTTAGATATTGAAGATGGAATTGAGAATTTAAGATTCAATAAAGTGGTTGTTGCTACCGATGCTGATGTTGATGGAATGCATATTAGATTATTACTATTAACCTTCTTTTTACAGTTCTTTCCTGATTTAGTAAGAGCTGGTCATTTATATATTTTGGATACTCCATTATTTAGGGTTAGGGATAAGAAACAAACCTTCTACTGTTATTCTGAAAAAGAAAAACAACAAGCCATTGAAAATTTACGAGGAAAGGCAGAAATAACAAGATTCAAAGGACTGGGTGAAATATCTCCTGATGAATTTGGTACATTTATTGGACCAAATATTCGTTTGGAACCAGTTGTAATGAATGAAGACTCGCATATAGAAAAAATTCTAGAATACTATATGGGAAAAAACACTCCAGAAAGACAAGAATTTATAATTGAAAGATTAAGAGTAGATATTGACCAATTAAAACCATCAGAAATTGAGGACGTCTTAGAAGATATTGATGAATTGGAAACCATTGCTTAATTCAATGGTAAAATTCTTAACATATTCTTATTTATTATAGATTTTCGATATCAAAGAATTAATAATAATACATTTAAAAAAAATTCAAGAGGACATTTTATTCGAATTTTATGTTCTATGTATTAAACAAATAAAATAACATTAATGAGCGATCAATTTAAAAAATTTAGAGACCAAATCATAGGAGCTGACGAATATTTCGAAAGTCCTTTTAAAGAAAGACTCAAAATTATTTATGCTGATTGGACTGCCAGTGGTAGAATGTATGGTCCCCTTGAACAACACTTAATACAACATATTTATCCTTATGTTGCAAATACACACACAGAAACAAATACCACTGGAAAAGCAATGACTTCAGCCTATCACAAAGCTTTACAAATTATAAAAAAACATGTGAATGCCAATGCTAATGATATTATCATTTCATCATATTCCGGTATGACAGGAGTTGTCAATAAGTTACAAAGGATTCTGGGTTTAAAAATTCATGAACATTATGCAGACAAAATAACCATTGCGCCAGAAAACAGACCAGTAGTATTTATTACTCATATGGAACATCATTCCAATCAGACGTCATGGTTAGAGACTATAGCTGAAGTCGTCATTATTCAACCTGATGAGGCTGGTTTAGTCGATTTAAATCATTTTGCCCAGTTATTAAAATTATATGCTAACAGACCTTTAAAAATTGCCGCAATAACATCTTGTTCCAATGTAACAGGAATTTTTACGCCTTACTTTAAAATGGCAGAAATGATTCATGAAGTAGGTGGTTTCTGTTTTGTTGATTTTGCATGCAGCGCACCATATATTGAAATAAACATGCATCCAGAAAATAAAAATCAACAATTAGATGCAATCTATTTTTCTCCTCACAAATTTCTGGGAGGTCCTGGTTCTGCAGGAGTATTAATTTTTAATAGGAAATTATATAATAATAAAATTCCGGATATTTCAGGAGGTGGGACAGTGGAGTGGACCAATCCTTGGGGTGAACATAAATATTTTGATAATATCGAAACTCGCGAAGATGGTGGAACACCATCATTTATTCAGACTATTAGAACAGCATTATGCATAAAACTTAAAGAAGAAATTGGAGTTCAAGCAATTATGGATCGTGAAAAAGAAATTATGAACCATATTTGGGAACCATTAAATGCAATCCCTAATTTTCATGTTTTGGAATCACATAACAAAAACAGATTGTGTATTTTTTCATTTTATATTGATGGCTTACATTATAATCTTGGCGTTAAAATGCTGAATGATAGATTTGGAATCCAAGTAAGAGGTGGTTGCTCGTGTGCTGGAACTTATGGTCATTATATATTAAACGTTCAACGGGAATATTCAAATCATATTACTGATTTAATAAATCATGGAGACTATTCCGAGAAACCAGGTTGGATTAGATTATCTATCCATCCAACAACGAGTGATCAAGATATTGACTATATTTTAGAGGCTTTAAAACAACTTGCTAAAAATCATAAATCCTGGGCAAAAGACTATCATTTAGATTTAAGAAATAATGATATCCAATGTAATAAAGAATTTGAAGATAATTGGGTCGATAAACAAGTCAATAGTTGGTTTGATTATCCAATGGCAATAAGCAATTGATCTTCTAATCTAAACATTCATTTAATCTAAAACAGCTTGAATTTGATTTGCTAATTCGATATATTCAGATGTCATTAATGAAACTCTGGGACCGCTAAAATTGAGATCACCAATATTATTAATTGGAACCAAATGAATATGTGCATGGGGTACTTCTAAACCAATAACACTCATTCCAATTTTAGTACATGGAACAATTTTTTGGATCGCCTTTGCTACTTTTTTTGAAAAAACAAAAAGTTCCTCATATAATTCATCATCAATATCAAAAATATAATCAATTTCCTTTTTAGGAACAACAAGAACATGTCCTTTTGCCAGAGGATTAACATCTAAAAATGCAATACAAAATTCGCTTTCTGCTACTTTATAACATGGAATTTCGCCACTTACTATTCTGGAAAAAATACTTGCCATAATCTAATGCGTTATTTCCATTACTTCTAGTATCATTTCGCCTGCAGGGGTTTTTATCGAAACTTTATCTCCAACAACTTTACCCAACAAACCACTTCCTATTGGAGAATTTAACGATATTTTATTCGATTTTATATCAGCTTCAGCCTCTGAAACTATTTTGTAAATCAGCTCCTTGTTTATTTTGTGGTTCTTTATTCTGACATTGGTTAAAATAGAAACAATAGATGTATCTATTAGATTTTCATCTATAATTCTAACATTCATCATTTTTTTATCCAACTCATTAATTTTCATTTCCAACATACCTTGTGCATCTTTTGCTGCATGATATTCAGCATTTTCAGATAAATCACCTTTTTCTCTTGCTTCAGCAATGGCTCTAGATGCTTCCTGGCGACCAACAGTTTTTAAGTGTTCAATCTCGGCTGCAATTCTGTCATATCCTTCCTGGGACATGTAGTTTATGGTACTCATTTTAATAAAAAATTTAATGTGATTCTGATATAAAACGAAAGAACGTCTCCTAATTGTAGAAAACGTTCTCCGAGCTTAATTAAGCTAAATATAGTAAACGAATATTATCTATTGTAAGTTCAAAAAAAATTTAAAACATTAAAAAAGTAAGCTTAAACCAACATTATGGGTTCCTTCAAAAGGTTTTGTGGTTCGATATGCGTAGTCTACACCCAACATAGTATTTCCTTTTTTATCTAATGGAATGTTTACACTAGCGCCAAGACCTAATCCGGTATAAGCACTCTTCCCAACAGTAGTTGACTTACCGATATCGTATTTGTATGATGCTCTAAGTCCAAACGCCTTTGTTATTTTTAATTCTAAACCAGCACCTATTTCATCTCGGCCAAATGAATTAGAAGTAAAATTAACAACTGGAGTCATACTAAGATCTTCTCCAACTTCAAAATCATAAGATACTCCCATATGCAATAACGATGGAAGTTCAAATTTGGTTAATCTAACATTATAGGTCAATTGACTTCCAGAGGAACTCGCCAATTGGGTAGACAAACCTTGTCCCCTAAATTCCATTGGACCACCAATATTTCGAAGGGAAATTCCAAGTTTAAAATTATCTTTTGTCCCACCTACATATTGAACCCCAGCATCAAAGGCAACACCAAAAGCACTTAAGCTTTGTATTGATTCAGAAACGCCTCTAACTAAAAAACCAACCGAAACCTTTTTCCCAAATCGATGTGAATATCCAAGCCCAATATTAAAATAGTTAGGACTATAGGTTGCTCCAGTTCCTTCAGGAGCCTCAGTAGTCGTTACTTTGATATCGCCAAACTTGACTGCCATCAAAGCAATTCCCAAAGTACCGTTTTTACCAACATGTTTCGCTATTCCTAAAGCATTCATACTTACACCACTTGGCACCAACCATCTGGTATGACCCAATGCAACTTCTGTTTTAGAAGCTCGACTCAAACCAGCAATGTTAACAGCCATGGCTTCAACCCCAATGGCGTAGGATCCATTTAAACTGTTCATACCAGCTCCTTTTGCCCAAGGATTAATAAGCAATTCATAAGCTCCAGCTTCACCTTGGCGATCTGGATTTCCAGCTTGAACATTGGCAATGGTGAGTATAAATATACTTACCATAAAACTTAAATTATATTTATTCATTAGCCATTTTTTTTATCATGATTAAATTTTAGATCCCAACATTAAACTCATTTAATGTTGGGGTCTTTATTATTTTTATAAACCAGATGGGTCAAATTTACGAGCTACACCAAACCATTTAATGATTTTTTCTACACCTGTATCCGGTTGCTTAATATATATTAAATAGGCACCACTAGCAATTGGAACTCCAGCGTAATTCGTCAAATCCCATTCTATATCAGGTCCGATTTGTCGCTCCAATAATCCACGTTCATCACTAATAATCTTTTTAGGTAATTCATCCCTGTTATACTCTTTAATAAATTTACCGTCAATTGAAAAGATAGTTACTTTACATTTTGGAGGAAGGTTAGTTATTTTGACAATATTACTATATACTGTTTGCTCATAACTTGAAAATCCATAATAAGGATTAGGTACTACATTGATATCATCTAAAATTCCTTTATAGTCATCTTTAGTTGTGACAATTTCAGTTTGTTTTCCTGCTATCTTAAATGAATACATATTATGGGCCATGTTTTCTCCGGTACCATAAAGCGCACTATAAGGATTATCAACTCTTAACCTTACAGTCAAGTCATTTGGAATCAACCCTGTTGGCCCATTTGTTAATGGAGTGAAACTAGTTAAAGGGAATAACTGCATCATAGAACACCATGTTATTTCACGGATGGCTCTTAGTTTAAAGTTAACTCCAGTATTTAATAAGTTGGTTCTAATAGCTTTACATGAATCATAAGGTTGTTTGGTAACATAGATATAATGATGCCCTCCTAATACTATATTCAGTGGATCAAAGAAATTAAACCCACTACAATCCGTATTTAAAAATGTCTGATCGGTTGGATTAAACATTAAGTCATTACCTACAGCCATGGTATCCTTCATGCAATCTTTAATTAATGGGAAGTCAGAATAAAATGAATTTTCTCCAAAAAATATATTAAGTCTTTTTCCAGACTCTACATCAATTGCATATCCAGGAAACCAACCCATTCCAGTTAATGGTTTACCAGCAGCATCAAGAGCACCATCAGGGTCAGCATATCCGTCTCCGTCAGCATCATTCTTACCTACACTTGGATTTTTCTTTACATCAAAATTTCTATTACCTGTCACTGGCTCTTTTGGATTACCAGGTGTAGGCGAATTATTTTCATTCCATGTTTCAATAACAACACAACGAGACCATTTGGATTTATCATTAGTAAAGACAATATCCACATTATTCAATGAATCCATGCGCATTGAAGTTGTAATGGTATTGTTGAATGAATTCAACCATCCAGGAGTTAGTGGTAAAGTATCACCTGTTACCAATTTATATGGATACCAAGTTCCTTCATTAATTCCAGTACCTAGATTACTATATAGTTCGTTAGGATCAAACTGATTATTAATACTGGATAATTCTGTTTTAATAAAGTCAATTTGAACTGAGTTACGATCTCTTTGACCTATAAACCATTTAATTCCATTCACATCTTTATATTCAAATTCTAATCCTTCTCCAATGATTCCGTCGGTCCCTCTTACATCTGCAGACACATCCCCAGTCTGACCGATACTAACCGAAAATCCGAACTTAGCTATCATTTGTTCATTGAACTTAGCGATAGAAGATTTTGATTTAATAACTTCTGAAGGATTATTTTTATTGATGAGTGTCCAGTTGACATCAGGTGTATCCAATTTACCATTAGTCATGTCTTTGTCAACGAATCTAAATTCGTATTCTCCGTCTTTTATAATTAATGGATTTACAATTTTAACTTCAAGAGGTCCTGAACCTTCTTGATAGTCAATTTTACCATCGAACAATCCATTGAAAAACTTCTCATACATGTTATTATTCAACCGAACAAAATTATGTCCAACTCCAATTCCTTCATGTCGAGTAATAGCAATGCCATCACCGTATTTGGATTTGACTTTTTCATAAACCTGTGGTCTTGGAATGGCTGTGTATGGTCTTCCATCACCCTCTGGTCCAAGGTTTAACCGCCCAGGGCAATATTGCATTCTTTGGCCAGCATTTAAATCTGCATCAAAATCTGCATAATTATTATAACTATAAGCCAATACTAAGAAGTAATACTTTTTATGATTGATTAAATTTTTATTTAATCCAGTAGCAAACTGATCCTCCTTAATACTAAATGTATGACGTATACCTTGATCAAATCCTTCCACTTTTTTAACCGGATAGTAAATGATTGGACGATTTACACTTGCATTAGGATTTTTAATCCCTACCCAATTTGTGACCGTGGTTACTTTATTTTTTAAATCTACAGTTGCTACCTCTCTAATTAAACTAGGATCTTCTATGGTTCTATCGGATAATGAAACATCTGCACTTGCCAACTGGAATATTCTATATCCTTCAAAACGATATACTGAATCTATAACTGGAGGAAACCCAAGTCCTTTTTCTTGATATTGTTCATTTGCATTATTAGATGCAGGATCGTTACTTAGGATTAACACTATTTCTTGATCTAATTCCACAATATCAACATCAGGTGCCGTTGGACCATCTTTGATTTTAAAACAATTATCAAACAAATCCTGACATAGCTGATCAGCCTTAAGTAGCTCATCTAGGCTTGGACATGGATAAACTTGATCTGGAACCCATGGTACTCCAATGATCAATTCATTCACATCTCCAGGGCCTAATACAAGAGGCCCGGAAGCCTGAATGGTCCTTCTATCTCCTTCACCCGATGCAGCAGTACACATACTCCATCCTGCTGGAGCATTAGGTGCTGCTGGAAATGCATACTTGGTTACATTAGTACTTCCAGGATTATAACCAGTACCCCCAACTGTTAAATCTGATCCATCCTTCCAGCGTCCAGTTATATAATAATAAAATTCAGTTGAATTACCGGGATCCGTGGTATTTGAATTTGGATTTCCCCCACCTGAAGGATTATTGTAATACATAAATGTAGACATACCTAACTCAGTTTTAACCAAGGAGTCATTTCCATTCACATCTTTAACAAATTCATTCTTCGTTGGTCCCCTGAAATAATCAATACCCAGAATTGGTACATCTTGACAATAGGTATTTACAGATCCGGAATTTGGACTTGGACACTGACAACCATTGGTTCCGTCAGTTGCATCAATATTGTAGATATACATTAAATCTCGGGATTTGCCCTTTACCACAGTTGTATCACAACCAATATAATCATCTGAAAAACAACCCAAATCCGGGTCAGTCCACATGGCAAAATAACATTGATTTATTTCTTGTGGGGCTCTATTAATTAATTTATATCTTTGAAAGGTCATGTCGTTTAATTCATCTGCTGTTCTAAAGGCAAATGCTTGCACTTGAACTTCCATACGAATAGGACTACCTTGAGTATTGGTATGAATACCACCTGCGTCGTTATATATCCAGAAAATCATTTCGTCCGGATAAATATCCTTAGGACATCCTCTAATATCAATAACTGGAAATTCACCATATTGAGGTTCATAGATACCATTTTTGTGGCTTCCTTCCTCTTCAAAAAACAAAGCTAAACCTTGTCTGGCATCAGGAAGTTTGAATCCATACCTAGATTCGAAATATGGATTTCCTTTACCTGGCCAATATAAAACGTCAGATGGAATCTCAGAGCGATCTAATTGAGGTTTATTTGCTGCTTTTGCAGCACTCCATGCTGCTTTCAATTTAGTAATGTTAGCCCCAGCAACTTTAAAGAATTGATCCCAGTTCAAACAATCTTCAGTACATGTTTCACCAGTTTCCATCAATGGTCCTGGCCAGCAATCATTTGCTGTAGATCTTCTATAGGTTTGACCCATAAACTTAAGTGCTCCCGCCGGATCATAACCTCCAACCCAAACACCACCAGCATACAAAGATGAAACTTCAGCTTTTCCTGAACCTGCTTCAACTTTAGGAATGATATACCTACCTTTATCTAGATCCCACCATACATCACCCCCATTAAGTAAGCGTGCTCTAACGTTATTGATCTCTTGATCGATTTGTTTTGTCGCAGCAACACAAGGGCCTTGTCTGGTATTCAGGCTAGAACTAGAGGCTTTCTTTGTTGGTGAAAAATTAGGTCTTGTTGCCCATATTAAATTGAGGCAAAAGACTTGTAACACGAGTATCCATAATATATTTTTCATAGATATAATTTTCAAATGAATTAATTAAAAAATTAAAAACCTAATACAATTCCAAGAAATATCCTTCTAGGTAAAGTATAATTATCGGGATTTAGAAGTGCATAATTATAAGAGTCTATAAAGTAATGTAAATTCTCTTCACCATACGTCGTACTTGTACTTCCTTTTTCAATTTGGCCTCTACCAGAAGCTAAATAACCATCATCTGCGGGATCTTCAGAACCACGGTACAAGCCTATTACATTACGCGTATCCAATAAATTTTGTACTCTAAGGTAAATGTTCACATTCATAGGATGTTTTGCTTCAGGTTTAGAAATTGTGAAGGACTTGTCCGCCTTCAAATCAATATTAAAATTCCAAGGTAAACGTCCACCATTAATGTCTCCACGATATCCAGCTCCGTCATATCTTACTATGGTTAAACCAGGAGTATATGGTCTTCCAGAAGCGGTTGTTACTAACATATTTATACCCGTATTTGCAAAAATATTTACACCTCCTATTCGTGGACCATTGTATTGTTTTCCTGAACCATATCTATAATCTCCTGTAAATGATAATCGATGTCTTTCGTCATATGTAAATGCGAAAATATTTCTAATGTTAATACCTTTTCCAGTGAGCCCTTTTTGAGAATCCGGATCAGATCCTGTTCCATCAGCAAATTGTAATGTATAGGCAGCAGTGAATTCAAAATTATTTATTCTACGCAAATCATAACTAAAATTAAATCCTTTTACCGTTCCAAAGTCAATATTAGTATAAGTGTTATAGGTACCTACAGTTGCAATCTTACTTAAAGTAGAATATGCAATCATATTTCTTAATTCATTATAGTATGCAGAAATACTAAGTGCTGAATTATCTGACAATTTTTGCTGAAATCCTACTTCATAATCCACTTTTCGAGAAGGTTTTAAATTTCCATTTTGTTCTGGAGTTCTACCTTGAATATCAAAATAATAATAGGAAAGTGGAGACACATAACTATTAGACGTTGGTCTTTGGACCAATACATCGTAATGTGAGAAAAAGTTAGCATTATCTGAAATTGGAAATGAAAACGCTATCCTTGGCATCCAATTTACTTGAGGTTTATAATCCTCAAAAGATTCATCAACCTTGAAGTACTTACCACGAATGGTACGTAATGAATCCACTGGTTGGATATAAGCAGGGCTTACTAAATTGTTTTCCCCAAAGATTAAAATAGAAGAGTTAGCAGGAGTTCCATTTGCAAAATACCATTGATCGTTATTTCGATATGCTTTTACATCCGGAGATCCAGCTTCTGTAAGGTATACTTTATAATCGTCTCCTATTGAGCCTGGTTTAACTGAACCTTTTTGTTCATGAAATGCCTTAGCACCAAGAATTCCATGAAGAGAATATGGATCCTTTAAAACCTTAGTGTTGGCATCGTAGTAGTCTACACGTGTTCCAATTCTAAATATAATATCTTTAAATACAAACTTGTCTTGTAAATATCCGGCAGCATAAATAGGAGAGAATGGTGCAACTGAAAAATTCTGATTACCATTGGCATCTCTTTGGAAAAAATCTTCAAACTTAACCCCACGAGCTAATTTGTTGCCTAAATAGTCATAACCACTAAAACCGAGTGCGGATTGATCAGTTAGTTCTGAAGCAGAGAACATATCTAAAGATAATTGATCGGGTCTTAATTGATCAATGTTGGCATATTTATGAATTGAAGTACTTAATGAGTCGTTTGGAAATAATACACCACGAATTGATTTATAAAATTTTGATCCTTCTTTTGGAATAGTTAATGTGCAATAAATAAGTCTTCCCAAAGAATCTACTCCCGCAATACAAGTACTGTCAATACCAGTTATATGATCATTTTGATACAACCTTCCAAATTTCCATAATTCATAAGGAAGTATGGTCCAGTTGCGATTGACTCTTTGTTCTATAACTAATCCTAATTGAATATTATGTCTTCCGTTTTTAGAACCTCCCGGCAAAAAGTCAAATCCAAAACTTCCTTGAAGTGTCGTAATGTCATCATCGGTTTTATTATATCGATTGTATACACTTCCGGCGTTGGTATGCACCCCACTCCAAACATTATGAAATGAAGAACTAACAAAACTGTTATATGCCCGATATGAATCTAAAACTTGTGGGGTTAAATTGGGTTGGTCATTGTAATGTGCAAAAGTTGGATTTTTATCTCCGGCCGTAAAAGATCTAACTAAATCTACATATCCAACATGGACGTCTTGTTGATCAAATATAGGTTCCCATCTTCTATCAAAACTACCTACATAACCGTAATCAAAAAAGTTATCTTTATGAACTATATCTTCAGTTGTTCCTTTGGTGTTCTGATAACCAAATTGTAGTGTATAAGTTGCATTTTGTATAGGAGAAGCTTTTTTAGATTCAGTACCTTCTCCTGATTCTTTTTGACTAACATCAACTATTTTACCTAGTCTATGTCGAAACCTTAAATTCCCTCTGTATGTGGTTACATCAGACATTGGATTATGATCCCAATTGAATAAACGCCAAGATCCGGTTCCAATAATATTATCTGTTGGTATAAACCGATCGGTTACATTTGCATAAGTACCAGACAGTGTCACATCGACATTTTCAGAAGGACGGATATCCAATTTCCCTGTAAAGTCTAAGGCTTTGTTTTGATCATTTTTATTGTATTTAGAAAAATCCACTTCATTATTTTCAATGAAAGCACCATTTACAGCAGGGTCACCTTTGAAAAGAATAATAGGATCTTTTACTAAACGATCTATGGTAGATTGTTTTGCGAAATATTCACCAAATGCTGGAGGATCATCATCTTTTTGGTAAGTATATTGACCCGATAATCTAAATCCCAATACGGAACGATTTCCTTTTTTGTACAATGGTCCGCTCAAATTCGCATTAATAAAACTATATCCATAAGGATCCAAATATTGAGATGTCTCACCTTCTATACCACCAGCTAATTCACTTGCAGGACCTTTAGAAGTCAATGATATGACACCACCTGTTACGTCACCATATTGTGGTTCAATACCACCTTTAATGATCTGGATTTGTTCAATATCTGAAGACGAAGGAGGTCTACCTGTAAATCGTATTCCATCCAGATAATAAACTGTACCATCGGTACGTCCTCCCCGGATATTAAGATCTCCACCATCAATACTGGATACACCAGCAGAAGTAGCTGCGATAGCGTTGATGCTCCTTGATCCAAGTTTTGCTATTGCTTCTGATGTAATGGTTTTATCACTGGTAGTTTTATCCGTTTCAATCAATGGAATTTTGAAAGCAGTAACTTCAATCGCATCTAATTCAAGACCCTTCACTAAGGTAACATTCAGTGGGTTTACCTTACCTCCCAATACTCTTACATCGTCAATTCTTTTTGAATTAAAGCCAGTATAACTAAACTCAACAGAATAGGTTCCAGGATCTACCTGAATACTGTAGTTTCCATCATAGTCTGAAATCGTCCCAACGATCAAATTTTTACCTTTAAGCACCTTAATAGATGCATTAATAATAGGTTCTCCTGAATCTTCTTTAATTTGACCAGCTATTGAAGTTTGGCCTTGTAAGACAGATGCAATTATGAAACATGCGAAAAAGAAAATCACTCTTCTAAACATAATGTGGTTTTATTATTAGATGATTTATATAAAAAGTCTGCAATGTTAAGGATTTCTTAAGTTTTATCAAAAATTCTTTAAAATATACTTTTACCATAGTTATTACTTATAAAATATTATATTCAAATTTTTAGATTTAAATATTTATTATTCAATTAATTATAAATATAAATTTTTATTAATAAATCAAAATATTAATTATTCTAAAACTTAAAAAATTATTCCTTAACATCTCTCTTCAATGGTTGACTTTTTGCCACTAAAACTGAGATATCATTAAAACGGTAGCGTATCTCATATGCTGCTTCAAGGTCTGGTTATTTAAAAACTTTAACATTTTTTGGCTTCTTCGATATTTTAACTAATTACCGCAATATGTTAATTTGCAATTAGTTATGCTAACAATTTAGCAATTTTATTAAATAAAACCTCAGCAATTTTTTCTTTGGATTGAAAGGTCCATCCTGCAATATGTGGGGTCAGAATGGTATTTTCCATGGCATAAAGTTCGTTATACATAGATTTTTCAGATTCTGAATAAGAATTTGGCTTTTCATTTTCAAAAACATCAAGCGCGGCACCTATGATTTTACCATTCTGTAAGGCATCGATTAGATCAATGGTATTAACAACTGATCCACGGGATGTGTTAATAAGGTAAAATGGGTTTTGGATTTGATTAATAAAGTCCTTATTGCAGAAATATTTGGTTTCCGGACTTAATGGAAGATGAAAACTAATAATATCACAGTCCCTAAGGTCCGATAGGTCCTGAACTTGATACATATTTTCGTGAACTCTTGGTACGGTTTTGTATTTATCATAAACCTTCACTTCACACCCAAATCCCCCAAGAATATGAGCTAATCGACTTCCCGTATGACCACAACCAATAATCCCAACTTTCTTCACACTTAATTCTTCACCTCTATTTTTTTCCCTTAACCAATGCATGTTTTTAACCTCCTTATTTGCCCTGGGAATATTTCTTAGCAATCCAATCAACATGCCCAAAGCATGCTCTGCTACTGCATTACAATTAGCTTCTGGTGTACTAAGAATTTGAATATGTTTGTTTTTTGCATAATTGAGATCAATAATATCGAGGCCTGATCCAAGTCTCCCGATCCATTTTAATTTGGATCCCAAATCCATCATTTCACGATCAACAAGTATCTTACTATTAATAATCAATCCATCATAATTTTCAATACATAATTTTACATCATATATTGAAATATCAGGTTGATAATCAACGATATATCCAATACTATTCAACTTTGTAATTAAAATAGGATGTACATCATCTGTAATTAATATACGCATATTATAGAACTTAAAGCTATGCAAAGCTAAAGCATTACTAACTTACAGAATGATAGCTTCAAAGGAACAGATGAATTCCTACCAAATAAATAAGTATAAAAATTTACTGACCCGGAGGAGGTGCATCAGGGATAATAGGTGCAGCCGCTTCAACTCCAGTGCCAGCCATGATCGCAGCGAAAATACATAATATAAATAATGCCGCAGCTAGATACCAGGTCAATTTTTCAATAAAATCAGCTGAACGGGCAGCTCCAAACATTTGATTCGCACTTTGTCCACCAAAAGTGGAATCTACACCACCCCCTTTTGGATTTTGGATTAATACAACTCCAATAAGGAGTACACAATCAATAGCTATCAGTATGGTAACCAGCGTTAGCATGGGTTAAGATTTTAGATTTTTAATAAGGAGTGCAAAGGTACTACTTTTTTCAGGATATTTCAAAGTCAATTTTTCATACATTCTTATTGCTTGGTCTTTATGCCCTTGTTGAGTCAATAAATCAGCTAATGTCTCTGAAATAACCTCTTCACCTAAATTTTGGCTATCTTTAATGGAACGTTCAATTTCTAATATTTGAACTGATTTTGGAGCTCTTTTAGCTTTTTTAACAAGTTTTGTCTTAACTTTTGCAGTTTTTTTAAGAAGATTTGTCTTTTGTTTTATAGATTTTTTAGGTTCAGATTGATTAATCAAATCTAGCCAAGTGTAAAAATCTGAGCTCATCTCATTTGTGGATGACTTTTCAGATTTTGAAATTGACTTAATTGTTTTTGAAATTGACGAACCTAAATTGATTTTTTTAGGTCTGCCGCGCTTTTTAATTATTGGCATTTCAAGATTATCTAAGATTAAATTTGATTTTGAATTGGTTAATTCTTTTGAATTTTCAATGTCCAAATGATTATCTAATTCAACATTCAACTCAAAATCTTTTTCATTGTGAACAACATTTTTAGGAATAGAAGTCCCAGTAGGAATTTCGATAGTTTCAATTCTTTCATCAATCTTATTTTGGATTGATTTTTCATCTTCAATTTCAGTTTGGAGCACTAAAGTTTCCTTTTGAATAGCATCGGAATTGATCTCATTGTTTTTTATGGTATCTATTTGAGTAGTTTCTGTTTTTCGATTCCAATTTTTTGAAACAATAAATGTTGGGTCAGCAAGTCGCACTGAACTTACTATTGGAGAAAAATCATCTTTCCAGGAAGAAGCTGAAAGTGGGTAATTCACTTTAGCTAATTTTAAATCATCATTTATTTTTTCTGAATTCATTTTAAATATAATTGGATAACAAAATAGGATTTACCAATTAGTAAATGCTCGATTAAAAATATCATCTAATAACTTTTTATTGATCTTTTTCAACAGTTCATCTTGTACTGAATTGAAATTAGTGGCTGCATCAAAATCCTCATAATATGAAAATCTTTGATTCCAGTTTTGTTTCTCAAATTTCGTATTAACCGATTCAACCTCTATAGTAACATTAAGTCGATTCAATGCAGCAAAAGATCCCGCTATTGGCGCTTGTGGACTAACAGCGAATTCTCTGATCCCTAATTTAAAAATTAAATCTGGATTTTTATTATCAGATATCAATCTAGATTCTTTTCTAATTTTTGAATTGAGCTCATCTGCAAAATCCAAAGGATAATTAACCGGTGCGGCAAAGGTATGATCTACTATGGGTTCTATAGAAAAAGTGTTTATGGAAGGATCAATGCTGATTCCTCGAAATGAATAACACGAACTAAAAAAACACAAAAAAACTAAACTAATCCATTTCATATATCAATAGAGAATTGTTTAATTTTACGATACAATGTACGTTCAGAAATTCCCAATTCATCAGCAGCATCTTTTCTTTTACCATTAAATTTTTTGAGTGCTTTATTAATCATATCTTTTTCCATTTCATCTAGAGATAAGTGCTCTTCAATCAATTCAACCGTTTCGAATTCTTCTTTTTGTTTAGGTAAAATCATAGGTCGATCTAATTGTGATTCATTTCCCCTTGTGGAATTATTAATATTCCAATTTTGTCCAGAACCATGAATTACATTGGAATTAGGAATCATGGATACCGTAGCATTAACATTATCCATAACTGGTGGCATTTCCAAATCATTTGCCTGTACCATTTGAAAAAACATATTTTTCAATTGGTTAAGATCTTGTTTCATGTCAAAAAGGAGCTTATAAAGAATCTCCCTTTCTTGATAGCTCATATTCTCATTGGATCCTTCGTTTGGTCCAACGGACGGCAAGTAAGTATTATGTATGTCAGGTATAATTCTTGCAATTTCGGAAGGTGTAATTATTTTCTTATCAGATAATACTGACAATTGTTCTACAGCATTTCTCAATTCTCTGATATTCCCGGGCCAGGCATATTGCTCAACCAAAGCTCCAGCTGCTTCATCTAATTCTATGGGAGAAGTCCGATATTTTTCTGCAAAATCTTGAGCAAACTTTCTAATAAAAATTTGAATATCCTCCCTCCTTTCTTTTAAAGCCGGTACTCGAATGGGTACTGTATTTAATCTATAATATAAATCTTCACGAAATTTCCCTCTTCTTACTTTATCTAATAAATTAACATTAGTAGCCGCTATCACCCGAACATTTGTTTTCAATACTTTGGATGAACCAACCCTAATAAATTCACCAGATTCCAAAATTCGCAGCAAAAATGATTGGGTATCCTGTGGCATTTCTCCTATTTCATCTAAAAATATAGTACCGCCATCAACGGTTTCAAAATATCCCTTTCGATCTGCAGTAGCTCCTGTGAAAGATCCTTTTTCATGACCAAATAATTCCGAATTAATGGTTCCAGAAGGAATTGCACCACAATTGACTGCAATAAATTGATTGTGCTTTCTTGGACTTAATTGATGGATAACTTTAGAAAAAACTTCTTTCCCAGATCCACTCTCGCCTGAAATCAAAACAGTCAAATCAGTTCCTGCAACACGTATTGCAGTATCTAAAGCTTGATTTAGTTTTTCAGAACGACCATAAATCCCGAAGCGTTGTTTTATTGTTTGAATATTTTCCACAGAATTAGATTATTTCTCCAGATAAAGTAGCACTGGTCGCTGAAGTAACTTTTACATTAACATAATTACCTGAGTAATAATTTGGTTTCTTTTCAAAAATAATGATTTTATTTTGTGAATTTCTTCCTTTAAACATTTTATCAGAACGCTTTGAGTCTCCTTCTATCAATACTTCAAAAGTTTTACCTATATCCAATTGGTTAAGCTGAAAACTAACGTCTCTTTGTAATTCGATAATTTGACTTAAACGACTTTTTTTAAGTTCTAGTGGCACATCATCCGTTAATTTTTTTGCCGCAGGTGTACCTGGTCGTTCAGAGTAATAAAACATGTATGACATGGTGTATTTAGCCAATTCAATCGCACTTAATGTTTCTTTATGATCTGATTCAGTTTCTGAACAAAAACCAGTGATGATATCAGATGATATTGCACAATCCGGAATAATTTGGTATATTGCTTGAACACGATTCATATACCATTCTCGATCGTATGTTCTATTCATTAATGACAAAATTCGACTACTGCCAGATTGAATTGGTAAATGTATATACTTGCAAATATTTGGATATTTTGCGATAGTATATAAAACTTCATCAGTTATATCTTTTGGATGTGAAGTTGAAAATCTAATTCTCAATAATGGATTAACCAAAGCTACCATTTCCAATAATTCAGCAAAATTAATAATCTGACCTCCTTCCGGGTTTAGCCATTTATAAGAATCTACATTTTGTCCCAATAAAGTCACTTCTCGATATCCTTTCTGAAATAAATCTTCAGCTTCTGCAATGATAGTAAAAGCACTCCTGCTCCGCTCCCTTCCTCTGGTATAAGGCACAACACAAAATGAACACATATTATCGCAACCTCTCATAATTGAGATAAAAGCAGAAACACCATTAGAGTCCAAACGCAAAGGAGCTATATCAGCATAAGTTTCCTCCCTCGAGAGGAATACATTCACTCCTTTTTCCCCATAATCAACCTTACTTAATAAATTAGGTAAATCTCGGTAAGCGTCTGGTCCTACAACAATATCTACTAACTTTTCCTCTTCAATAAATTTTGCTTTTAGACGCTCAGCCATACATCCTAATACGCCGACTATTAAATCTGGCTTTTCCTTTTTCAAATGTTTAAAATCTGTTAGCCTCTTTCTGACTGTTTCTTCAGCTTTTTCTCGTATAGAGCAGGTATTTATCAAAATAAGATCTGCTTGTATCAATTCACGGGTAGAAACCATACCTTCTTGATTTAATATAGAGGCAACGATCTCAGAATCACTAAAATTCATCGCACAACCATAACTTTCGATATAAAAATACCTTTTTGGAACAGAAGAAATGATCTCATATCCGACCAAAGCTTCACCTTGACGATTCTCATCCAATTGTTGGTGTTCTAATTCAGGACGGTACATGGTTCTGTTAATTTTAAAAAATTTGGATAACAAAGGTAAGTGATTTTATATAAATGACAAAATGGCAGAAACTAGTAATTAATTCAATAATTTGTAAAATTCATAGCTTAGGCTTAAAATATAATTAAAAACCTTTACTTTGCCTTCAATAAAAATTCTCTTTTGCACTTTGGACTCATTGGCAAATCATTAAAACACTCTTTTTCAGAAAGATATTTTAATGTATTATTTAAAAAACAAGGACTTATAAATTACAAATATAGTTTATATGAAATAGACAATATAGAAAAGATTAGATCTATATTCGATCACGATTCTTTGTTGAAAGGAGTCAATGTAACCATTCCATATAAATCTTCAGTTATCCCATTTTTAGATGAATTAAGCCCTGTAGGCCACTCGATAAAAGCTATTAATTGTATTTTGAATCAAAACCATAAACTTATTGGCCATAATACTGATGCAGAGGCTTTTGAAGCTAGTTTAAATCAGTTTATACCTCCAAATTTTGATAGCAAGGCTCTGGTTTTAGGAACCGGAGGATCATCTAAAGCAGTTTGCTATATTTTGGATAAAAAAAACATCAATTATCAATTAGTATCACGAAATTCACCATATTTTGAATACCAAAATATTACTAAAGATATCCTGAATCAACACAAACTTATTATCAATACAAGTCCTCTTGGAATGTTTCCTGATCTCACCTCAGCTCCAAATATCAATTACTCCTGGATAGGGACTGAGCACTTTTTATTTGATTTAGTTTATAATCCTGAAAATTCACTATTTTTGAGGCGAGGTATTCTTCAAGGATCTCATATTCAAAATGGATTAGAAATGTTATACCGTCAAGCCCAACTAAGTTGGGATTTTTGGAATCATTCTTAAATTATGAAAGATCAACTAGACCCCAAATTAAATTTTAACAACACTGAAATTGCATTTTCGTACAAGTCTAATAGAGAACTCATTCATACTTATCGACTTTTTCAGTTTATGAATAAGCCAACTTTGGTTAAATTAGGTACCTATTTTGGCCAATTTGCTTCCCAATTACCTTTTGGAATTGCTGATCCTATCATTAGAGAAACTATATTTAAGCAATTCTGTGGAGGTACTAGTTTATTAGAATGTCAAAAAGTTATAGACCGATTAAATCTAAAAAAAACGCTGACCATTTTAGATTATGGTGTAGAAGCTAAAGAAGTTGATGAAGAATTTCGCAAGACTTTAGATGAAAATATTAAAGCAATTGAATTTGCATACAGTAACTCAAATGTTCCGGTAATTAGTACTAAATTAACTGGATACATTCCAATTTCCGTTCTAGAAAAAATACACGCGGGTGAATCATTAGATCAAGTTGAACAAATAAAATTTGAACGCTTAGAAGAACGTTTTAGTATTCTTTGTAAAAAAGCCTTTGAAATGGGCGTTTCCATTTTTGTAGATGCAGAAGAAAGTTGGATTCAAAAGCCTATTGATGATTTGGTTAACAAATATATGGCCATATATAATAAAGAAAAACCAATTATTTACAATACTTATCAGATGTATCTCTCGGATCGATTAGATGCTTTGAAAATACAGTTTGAACAGGCGCAGCAACAACATTTTATTCTGGGTGCTAAAACAGTACGAGGTGCTTATCTTGATAAAGAAAGAAAGCGCGCACAATCAAAGAACTACAAAGATCCAACCAATTCGAATAAAGAAAAAACAGATGACGATTATAACAAAGCAATAGCATTTTGTTTGAATTACCCTGATCAAATTAGTATTTGTAATTCAAGTCATAACTGGGCTAGCAATTTATATATGGCGGAATTGATGGATCAGAAAAAAATTGCAAAAGATCATCCACATTTAAATTTTTGTCAGTTATTCGGAATGAGTGATAACATTACATTTAATCTCGCTGCAAAAGGCTATAACGTAGCTAAATATTTGCCCTATGGGCCTATAAAAGATGTTATCCCATATTTAATTAGACGAGCCCAAGAAAACACAAGTGTGACAGGAGATATGAGCCGTGAACTTCAATTATTAACAACAGAAATGAAACGAAGGGGTCTCATTAGTTAATGAGATTTCTATATTTCGTGGATGGTTTGATTCAGTATTGTTTAATATGCTAGAAACACGGGGCGTTATATTAAGAAGTATTAAATATAAAGAATCAAGCTTAATCTTAGATATATATACAGAGCACAAAGGATTACAATCCTTTTTAATAAATGGTGTTTTTAAAAAGGGCAACCAAAGACTAGCCGGTATTCTTCAATTATGCAATCTTGTTGATCTCATCTCATATTTCAATGAGCAAAAACATCTTCATCGAATTAAAGAAATCAACTTAAATTATATATATAGTGATTTGAGTTTTAACTTAACTAAATCAGCAATTGCAACCTTTATTTTAGAAATTTGTAAAAAATGTTTAAAAGATCAACAAACGAATGTTGAATTATTCAATTTTATTCATAGATGTTTTATTTTGTTGGATAAGCAAAGTCCCATTGATCCCAATTTTCATTTAAAATTTCTGGTACGCTTTATTCAGTTTTTAGGTGTTCAGCCTACTAATAATTATTCAACAATAAACAACTCATTTGATATAAGAAATGGTTGTTTTGTAGCTTATGATCAAATATTAATTCATGCTGTTGAACCTGAGTTGAGCAAATTATTTAGTTCTCTATTTAATGAAAAAGATTTTGGCTCGGGTTTTACAATTCCTATAAATTATTCAGATAGGAAAAAACTTTTGGATCTATTAATACTTTATTACCAATTTCATGTAGATCAATTTGGCCAATTAAAATCACTTGATGTCTTAAGAACACTTTTCTAAATTTTAGAAATCGTATGATGTATGTTTTGACTAGAGGCTCTAATTACAGGAAGTATAGTAGCTATAAGTCCACATACCAATCCAATAAAAAGTACATAAATTTCATCAATACAAAAATAGTGTCCTTGAATTCCATATTGGTCTGCTAAATGATATTTTGAAGCTGAAAAAAATAGAATAATATGTCCCAAAATCAATCCTAAAATTATTCCAGTAAAGCTTAAAATAAATCCTTCAAAAATTAGTAATTGCGCTATATAAGTTCGACTTCCTCCACCAATTCGTATTAAAGCAATTTCAAATTTTCTTTCATTTAAAGCTTGGGACAAATTAATAAAGATAGCAATAAATGCTAAAATAGACAATATGATTCCAATTAGATTTAATAGCTCACTTGCAGAGCCTGTTAATTCATACAACCTATTTAATTCAATAGCAGGATTGACAGCCATTACATTTGTGTTTTCATTAATACTTCGCCCAAAATTTAAACTTTGTATATTAGTTCCTTTGAACTTTACTAACAAGCTTGTAATGGTTTTATCATAATTCATTAATTCTTGATTTGATAAAACATTTTGCTCGTGATGTATATGTTCATCGTCTACTTCATGCTCATGTAAGTTCCAATAACTTGAAATACTGATAAAAATCAATCGATCCTGAATACCACCAGAATTTTTTAAAATACCATTGACAATTAAATCATTATCATGGTGATGTTCATCATCAATACCTACCAACCCGTGACTCGATTGTAATGTATCACCAATATTTAATTTATATTTTGAAGCCACTTCAGAACCTAATACCAATTGAAAATCTTTATTAAAAAATTGTCCACGCTCAATGTGCAATGAATACCAATCAAAGTATTCTGTCGTCACACCAACTATTCTATATCCTTGATAACTATCGCCAATGGCAATTGGCAATGCTCGCTTAATGATTGGATGATTTGAGTTTAGAAATGGCTTAATCTCAGAAATACTAATGTTCCCTGTAGGAGCATCGATATGCATAATATTACACAATACAGATTGTAATGGACTCCCTTTGGCACACAAGATTAAGTCTACATCCGATGCATTTTTTTCAAAGTGTTGATTCATTTGTTTATTAATCAATAAGATTATGACTAATAAACTAACTGCCATTCCAATCAATAAAATATTAAAAATAAATCTCGAGGGATGATGCATTAAGTTCTTCCATGCTAAATACCATTTACTCATTTCAATCGTATTTTATTTTGGAATTTAGAAAACAATCTTTCATCATGACTTACTATAACTAAAGCAGCATGATGCACTTTACATTGGTTTTTTAATAATTCGATTATTATATTGGTATTGGTATCATCTAATGCTGAAGTAGGTTCATCAGCAAGTATGAGTTTAGGGTTATTTATTAATGCTCTGGCAAACATCAATCGTTGTTGTTCCCCTTGTGACAAGCTATATGTTTTTTGGTGTGCTTTATTGTTTAATTGTAATTGACTTAATTGATCATATATAACATTTATATTTTTTTTATGCCCAATAAGTTCCTGCGCTAAGATTAAGTTTTCTAAAACAGATAGTGATTGAATAAAAATTGGTCTTTGCAAACAAATTCCTATGTGGGCACCTCTAAATAAATCTAAATGGGAGGATCTCAAATTTGTAATGTTCTGATTAAAAATATTAACATTACCCGTTAATGGTTTAATGAGTCCAGCCAAAATATGAAGCAATGTTGTTTTTCCACAACCTGATGGTCCATGAATTAGAAATGCATCCCTTTGACTTACATCAATATCAGGAAATGTTATTACATTTTCCTGACCATAACGTATAGAAAGATTTCTAGTCGAAAGCATAAATCAAATCTAAGATCAATATAAATAATTGGAATATCAAATTATCTCGTCAAATACATATTACGTTTAGAGTCTAAATCTCTAAAATAAGGATCAAACAAGTCCTTAATAAAATAAATGCCCTCACCTGTGGATTTCATTTCAGGCCCAAGACTTATGTCTACATTTGGAAATTTATTAAATGAAAAAACAGGAACTTTAATAGCATAACCTTTTAATTTATGCTCCATTTCAAAATCTTTTAATTTATGGGTTCCTAACATGACTTTTGTAGCAATATTTAAATATGGAACTTGGTATGCTTTTGCTATAAATGGTGTTGTCCTCGATGCTCTTGGGTTGGCTTCTATAACATATACTTGATCCCCTTTAATTGCAAATTGTATATTTATTAAACCTCTTATTTGTAATCGGATTGCAATTCTTTTAGCGTATTCTTTCATCTTCTCAATACTCGCTTCAGAAAGACTATAAGTTGGCAAAACTGCTGAACTATCTCCTGAATGAATACCGGCAGGTTCAATATGTTCCATAATTCCCATTATGTGTACATCTTCACCATCACATATAGCATCAATTTCTGCTTCCTTGGCTCGCTCCAAAAATTGATCTATCAATACTTTATTGTCAGGCATATGCTTAAAAATCGATAATACCTGCCGTTCCAATTCTTCATCATTAATGACGATTCTCATTCTCTGACCTCCCAAAACATAAGACGGTCTTACCAAAACAGGATACCCAATTTCATGTGCTACATCTAGGGCAATATCGGCATCTGTAATAACACCATATTTTGGATATGGGATATCCATTTCTTTCAATAAATCAGAAAATCGTCCCCGATCTTCGGCTATATCCATATTATTAAAATCCGTTCCAATTATGGGCACGCCTTTTAGATGAATTTTTTCAGCTAATTTAAGAGCTGTCTGACCACCCAATTGTAGAATTACACCTTCAGGTTTTTCCAGATCTAGTATTTCTTCAATGTGTTCCCAATAGACTGGTTCAAAATATAATTTGTCAGCAATATCAAAATCAGTAGAAACAGTTTCAGGATTACAATTAACCATTATTGCTTCCATTCCTACCTCTTTAATAGCTAGTATTCCATGCACACAGCAATAATCAAATTCAATTCCTTGCCCAATTCGATTAGGCCCTGATCCTAAAACGATTATTTTCTTTTTATCACTTGGAATGCTTTCGTTTTCTTGATCAAAAGTGGAATAAAAATATGGGGTCTTAGCTTCAAATTCAGCCGCGCAGGTATCCACCGTTTTATATACCCTGTTTATTCCATGTTTCTTTCTAAATTTGGTCACTTCTTGATCCCCAACTCGCAATAACCAAGCTATTTGTACATCAGAATATCCATTCTTTTTTAACTCCATAAAAAAATCCACTGGAATATCTTCTGGTAAATTGTATTTTAAAAGTTGCTCTTCGAACTGTACTAATTTTTTAATTTCTCTGATAAACCAAAGGTCTATCCCGGTTAGTTTTTGAACAGATTTTTCTGGGACTCCGATTCTTAATGCATCCTTCAATCTATAAATTCGATCATCACTAACTTGCTCCAGGCGCTCTAAAATATCCTGTGTATTTAACCATTCTTTTTTATCTGCTCCAAGACCATGTCTATCATTTTCCTGACTCTGACAAGCTTTTTGAAGGGCTTCATTAAAACTTCTACCTATGGCCATTACTTCACCAACAGATTTCATTTGTAGACCTAACCGGACATCTGCGCCCTGGAATTTCTCAAAATTCCATCTTGGCATTTTAACGATAACGTAATCCAGGGAAGGTTCAAAAAAAGCACTGGTGGTCCCGGTAATCTGATTGGGAAGTTCATCTAGTGTATAGCCAAGTGCCAATTTTGCAGCTACTTTGGCAATAGGATATCCGGTAGCTTTACTTGCAAGAGCAGACGATCTACTCACTCTTGGATTGATTTCAACAGCAATCAATTCTTCTGTAATTGGATTTTGAGCAAATTGTACATTACATCCACCTGAAAAATTACCCAACGATCGCATCATCATAATGGCTTGATCTCGCATTTGTTGAAATCCAGTATCCGATAAAGTCATAGCCGGAGCTACGGTTATACTATCACCGGTATGAATTCCCATGGGATCAATATTCTCAACAGTACAAATGATAACCACATTGTCTTTGTGATCTCGCAATAATTCAAGCTCAAATTCTTTCCAACCAAGAACTGCTTTTTCAACTAATACTTCATGTGTTGGGGAAGCATCTAAACCTCTTCTTAAGGCTTCATCAAATAATTCTGATTTATAAACAAGACTTCCACCACTCCCTCCTAAAGTAAATGAAGGACGAATAACTAATGGAAAACCGATTTCTTGTGCAGCTTCCTTTCCTTCTAAATACGAGTTAGCAATCCTTGAAGGCGCTACGGAAACACCAATCTTAATCATATGATCTCGGAATTGCTCTCTATCTTCCGTCAGCTCAATGGCCTTGATATCTACCCCAATCATTCGAACTCCAAATCGCGACCACACATTTTGTTTTTCAGCCTCGATGGCTAAATTCAAAGCGGTTTGTCCTCCCATGGTTGGAAGAACTGCATCAATGTGCCGTTCCTCTAAAATTTTTACAATGCTTTCAACTGTTAAAGGCCACAAATAAATATGGTCAGCCGTTACAGGATCTGTCATTATTGTAGCCGGATTAGAGTTAATTAAACTAACTTCAATACCTTCTTCTCTAAGGGATCTAGAAGCTTGAGTTCCTGAATAATCAAACTCACATGCTTGACCAATAATTATAGGTCCGCTTCCAATAATGAGTACGGATTTGATAGAATTATCCTTGGGCATATAAAAATTTCCGCAAAGATAATCTATAAGATGGTTTTACAATTACAAATTGATATGAAAAAAAAAATGTTTAAAAAGCTGATAATAAATAATTTAGAACAAAAATTGGTGGTTAAAATCTAATTATTGAGAAAAATACTGAATCACCAATTTTTAATGTATTGTGATAAATTGGAATCATTAAACCTCTCACGTAATTGAAATTAACCTGACAAATTGAGCTAATCTTATGAATTACGAGTTAAAAGTTCCGTTTAATGGCAGAAAAAGCAGACAATTTTTCAAGCAATATGCTTTGGCATAGTTTTGATGAAGTCAATGTTATTGTTAAAACAATTTTTAAAAATTTTTAAAATTCTATAGACTTATGAAGCCAATAAATGATCGAGTTATTGTGAAGCCAGCATCTGCTGAAGACAAAACTAAAGGTGGAATTATTATACCTGATACTGCCAAAGAAAAACCACAACGTGGAGAAGTTATTGCTGTTGGACCAGGAAAAGATGGAAATCTGATGACTGTCGCTAAGGGTGATATCGTACTATATGGTAAATATGCTGGCCAAGAATTTACTTTCAAAGGACACGATTATCTAATCATGCGTGAGGATGACATTCTTGTAATCATTGATTAATTGTTATTTTACTATTGAAGTTTTTTTTATTTAATAAAATTATAAAATCTAAATACCATGTCAAAAGATATTAGTTTTAAAAATGATGCCAGAGAAAAGTTAAAATCTGGTATCGACAAACTTGCAAATGCTGTCAAAGTTACTCTAGGTCCAAAAGGGAGAAATGTTGTTATTCAAAAATCTTTCGGAGCACCTCAAATTACTAAAGATGGTGTTACCGTTGCAAAAGAGATTGAATTAGAAGATGCCGTAGAGAATATGGGTGCTCAAATGTTGAAAGAAGTTGCTTCAAAAACAGCAGATATAGCTGGTGATGGAACAACTACTGCAACCGTGTTAGCTCAAGCTATGGTCACAGCAGGTATGAAATATGTAGCTGCAGGTGCTAATCCAATGGATCTTAAAAGAGGAATTGACAAAGCTGTCGCTTCAGTAACAAAAGATCTTAAAAAACAAACAGAACAAATTGGTAATGATTACGAAAAAATCAAACAGGTAGGTTCTATCTCTGCAAATAATGATGATGAAATTGGAGGCTTGATTGCTGATGCTATGAAACGTGTTTCCAAAGATGGTGTCATTACAGTGGAAGAATCTAAAGGTACAAATACATATGTTGATGAAGTAATCGGAATGCAATTCGACAGAGGATATTTATCCCCTTACTTTATTACCAATGCAGAAAAAATGATCGCAGATTATGATAGTCCATATATCTTAATCACTGATAAGAAGATCTCAAACATGCAGGAGATAGTACCAATTCTTGAGAAAGTTGTAGCTTCAGGAAGACCCTTATTAATTATTGCTGAAGATGTGGACAGCCAAGCCTTAGGGGTTTTAGTGGTCAATAGACTTCGCGCTAATCTTAAAGTCATTGCGGTAAAAGCTCCAGGTTTTGGAGATCGGCGAAAAGCTATGCTTGAAGACATAGCAGTATTAACTAATGGAACAGTTATATCTGATGAAAAAGGTTACAAATTAGAAAATACTGAACTAGATATGCTTGGTCAATCTGAAAAAATTGAAGTTGATAAAGACAATACCACTATAGTAAATGGAAAAGGGACTAAGAAAAATATCGAAGCTCGTATTGGTCAAATCAGACAGCAAATAGATGCCACAACTTCAGATTATGATAAAGAGAAACTACAAGAAAGACTTGCTAAATTAGCTGGTGGTGTAGCCGTGCTTTATGTTGGGGCAGCTACAGAGGTTGAAATGAAAGAGAAAAAAGATCGCGTTGATGATGCATTAAATGCTACCCGTGCCGCAGTTGAAGAAGGTATAGTAGCTGGTGGTGGTGTGGCATTGGTTCGCGCTATTGATTCTTTAGAAAAAATCACTTCTCTTAATGAAGATGAAAAATTAGGAATTGACATAGTACGCAAAGCTCTTGAATCTCCTATGCGAGTTATAGCAGAAAATTCAGGGGATGAAGCCTCAGTAGTACTTATGAACGTTAAGGCTAAAAAAGGATCCTATGGATACAATGCACGTACAGGTCAGTATGAAGATTTGAAAAAAGCTGGTGTTATTGATCCTACTAAAGTGACTCGTATTGCACTAGAAAATGCGGGTTCCATTGCTGGAATGGTATTAATGACAGAATGTGTAATTAATGACAGACCAAAGGAAGATAAAGGTGGACATTCTCACGCACATGGTGGGGGCATGGATGGAATGATGTAGTCATTCCATTCTACACTAAGAATAAATATAAAAACCTCTTGAATGATTTCAAGGGGTTTTTTTTTATTGAAAAAATAAATATCTAATAGACAAATGTTACTATATTAATAGATGAATAAAGCCATTTATTATTGATGTATTAAAAAACGAACAAGTCAAAAAATAAATAATTTATTTCAACTTAAATCATTTTATCGGATCAAAACAAACTACGATTTTTAGTTTCATCAATTCTTTCAATAAGAGATGCGTTATTATTTTTAACTTGATTAACAGCATCAGAAACTGGATATGCATCTAAATAATCACCTGCAAGTGGTGTAATAAGTTGAAGAGATTGCTCCAAACTTATAAGAGGATCTAGCCAGAGTGATTCTTGTTCTCTTTGAAGTATGGCTGGCATGCGATCATGAATGTTGCTCAAATAAGGATTTGGCTTTTGGGTAATTATTGTAAAAGTGTGTATTATTTCAGCTTTTTCGTTTTTCCATTGATCATATAAACCAGCTACAAAAAAAATCGAATCGTCCTTAAAGCGAATGCGATATGGTTTTTTAACCTTATTAGCTACAACCTTCCATTCATAAAATCCATCCAACGGGACTATACATCTTCGATTCTTTAAAGCAGATTTAAAAAATGGTTTCTCAATTAATCCTTCTACACGGGCATTAATTAATTTTGAACCTATTTTATGATCTTTAGACCAACTCGGAATTAATCCCCATTTGAAATATTGATAATGTTGAGGGTCTTGTTGTGTTATTACCGGATGCCATTGTGTTGGTGCTAAATTAAAAGTAGGTAAAGGATTATATCGCTCCAAATCGTCAGAATAAAATGTTGCATTGAATCGCTTTTCCAAATCCATTTCTACTTTATTTAATGAGCCGCGTCCACACATAGATTAAATATATTTAAACAAAAAAGGAGCACGTTTTATTAAACGTACTCCTGATATTATTTCATTTATAAAATAAAAATTAAATCATTATTCCACTTTCAAAAATGCTTTCTCACCTTTTGATCTAACTAATTTTAAAGTTTGTTCAGCATCAGCCCTTGTTTCATATCTTCCTACTATTGCAGAATAGTATTCTGCATTGCCGAACACTTTTTTCTCAGATGATGCAAATCCCAATTTTTTCAATTTACTGACTTGTTTATCAGCATGTGAAGGCACTATAAAACTTCCAGAAATAACATAAAATTTACCCGTTTTACTTGATTTTGCTACATTGGAATTGCTTTTTGCATGTTTCGTTGAATTGGTTGCATCCGTTTTATTTGTGGCTTTTTTACTTTCAGTTTTTGAAGCCTTATTTTCTGTCTTGGATGCTGTCGTTTTTATTTCTGCTGAGCTGGTGCTTGCAACATTAACATTGGTTTTATTTGCAACAGTTTGAGCTTTTGGGCTCATATTTTCATGCTGATTTTGGTCAACATTTTTGACAGGCTGGCTATAATCTATCGAACCATTATCATGGTCAGCAGGCCCAACTTGATTAGGCAACTCTCCAGTCATACCTAGAATAAGGCTATCTTCAGCAGTTAAAGCATTCAAGGATGCCATGGTAGTATCTACAAATAAACTATCTGTCGTTTCAGTAGTAGGCTCTATCTCCGGAACTGGCGTTTTATAACGCTTATACATCATAACAGAAATGGCCACAACAAGTAATGCTAGAAGCACATAAAGTAATACACGAATCAAATTCTTCATTTTTATAATATATTTTAGTGCAAATATACAACATTTTACAAATAACAAAAATAAAAATATGTAAATATTTGCTATTTTTTTGTTAACTTGATAAACTTTAGATCAGTTGTTTAAGTCATACGTTTAGGTACTTTGGATTTGAATAAAAATCATCAAATAATTGGTAAAAATTTATTCAAAAAATAGATTTAAAATCCATTTGTTAATATATTGAGATACCCAATTTATTAATTAATATCTTGGTAATGACCATGTTAAAACTATGTTAAATCAAAAATCATAAAAAACAGCTTGAATCAACTAAGCGTTTTAAACTTTAAATAAATTAACAAACTATGAATCGAATTATTTCTTATGGAATCGCAGGATTTATCGGAGGATTGGTTGCTTTTGGAGGCATTCAATTCGTTGATATTCAGACTAAAAGTAATAATATTGTAGAACACACAAATGTAGCTCAGCAGGTCAATCAAACCACATCACTAAACGCTTCTGTAGGACCTGATTTTTCTATTGCTGCAGAAAAAGGGATGAATGCAGTAGTTCAAATTAATGCACAAGAAAGTGATAAACTTGTTAGACAAAATGAAGAACGCAATAATCCATTTAAAGATCATCCATTATTTAGGGAATTTAATTTTCCGGGATTCGGAGGTTATATGCCAAAAAAAGGAAGCGGAAGTGGGGTTATTTATTCATCTGATGGATATATCGTAACAAATAACCATGTTGTTGAATTTGCTGATGAAATAGAAGTTGTTTTGAAAGATGGTAAAAAATATTCCGCTAAAAAAATAGGAACAGATCCAAGAACAGATTTAGCTGTCATAAAAATAGAAGGTACAAATTTACCGGTCTTACAAATGGCAAATTCAGATGATTTAAAAATTGGAAGTTGGGTACTTGCTGTAGGAAATCCATTTGGCTATCTTACATCAACAGTAACTGCAGGTATAGTCAGTGCAAAAGGTCGGGATCTTAACTTAATTAATAATCAAATGGATGATGAAAATCCATTTTCCAATTACCAACAATTAAATAACAGATCGAATCAAGGTATTGAAGAATTTATCCAAACAGATGCCGCGGTTAACCCAGGTAACAGTGGGGGTGCTTTAGTAGATGAACAGGGTAGATTATTAGGGATAAATTCAGCAATCGCTTCTAAAACTGGTTATTATAGTGGTTATTCATTTGCAATACCTGTAAATTTAATGAACAAAGTGGTTAAGGAATTAATTTCTAAAGGAAGTTTTAATCGTGGTAGATTAGGAATTTCTGTGTCGGAAATAGATGAAAATAGTTTTAAAGAATTGAACCTTTTTTCAAAAGACGGCGTTATTATAGAGTCTTTGGAAGAGAATAGCTCAGCTAAATATGCTGGATTGCAGGAAAAAGATGCAATCATTGGTATAAATGGTAAAGATGTAAAGAACTATGATGATCTTCAACGAATAGTTGGCTTAACTAAAGTTGGTGAAACCCTAAACATTAAGATTATAAGAAATGGTTCTGTTCGTGATATTCCTGTCAAAATTTTGAAAGGAATTTAATAAGGTTTTTGTAGCTTTCTATAAAGTTGGTTTTTCGTTTTGTTTGAATGTCCCGATCAGCAATGGTCGGGATTTTTTTATTGTATTAAATGGACATCCAGAAAATTAAACAATTGATGCAATACGGGATTGAATCTGTATTAGATTTGATCTACCCTAATTTATGCATGGGTTGTGAAAGGAGGTGTAACCATCAAAAAGATTTATTCTGTTTATCCTGTCAATCAAAAATTAGTCCGACCAATCATTATGCACATCTAATCAATCCATTTACTGAACATTTTAATGGGAGAATTAATTTATACACGGGTGCTAGTTTATATTATTATGTTCGAGGTGGCTTGGTTCATGATATCCTAGAACAAATTAAGTATCGGAATAGAGAAGATTTAGCTTACAAATTTGGCCAATATTATGGAATGATTTTAAGTGAAAGTCCATATTATCAAAACATCGATCTTATTATTCCTGTTCCACTTCATAAAAAAAGGCTAGCTAAAAGAGGATATAATCAATGCAGCCTTATCGCAAAAGGCATGGCTGAAGCATTGCATTGTAGCATTTCAGATCAAATAATAATGCGAAAAATAAATACACTTACTCAAACAGATAAAAGCAGGATAGATCGGATCAACAATATGGAAGGCGTTTTTCATATTTTGAATTTAACCGACATTCATCAAAAAAACATTTTAATTGTGGATGATGTATTAACTACTGGCGCTACACTGGAATCTTGTGCATTGGAATTATTAAAAGCTAAACCTGCCACGATTCGAATGGCCACTATTGCTATGGGATTATAATTACAATTCATTAGTTTTATGGCGTGTTCTTCTTCAAACATCCTAAATGATCAAACAATCTTGATTTTTGGAATCCATATTAAGAGAATTAATAATTCAATAATAATCTGAATTACCTAACCAAATTGAAAATTTCATTTTATTCTAATGTTGAAAATAAATAGTAAATAATAAAATTCAATAAACACTATACTAATTCTCTTCTTAATCTCGCAACAGGAATGTTAAGTTGTTCTCGATATTTTGCAATAGTACGTCTGGCAATATTATAACCCTTCCTAAGCAACATTTCCTTTAATTTTTCATCACTATAAGGCTTGCGTTTACTTTCACCAGTTATCATTTCAGAAAGAATTTTTTTAACTTCTAGTGTAGATACTTCATCGCCTTCTTCGGTTTGCATAGATTCAGAAAAGAAATCCTTTAACCGCTTATTGCCAAATTCTGTTTGAACAAATTTACTATTTGCAACTCTCGACACTGTAGAAATATCCAGACTGGTAATATCGGCAAGATCCTTTAATATCATGGGCTTTATTTTTTTCTGATCTCCAGTCAAAAAATATTCCCGCTGAAACTGCATGATTGCATACATGGTGCGAAATAAAGTATCTTGACGTTGTCTAATAGCATCAATAAACCATTTGGCACTTTCTATTTTCTGCTTAATAAACATGACTGTTTCTTTCTCTTTCTTACCATTAGTTCCCACTTTTTTATTATCCTTATATGTTCTCAACATATCAAGATATTGATCATTAATTCTCAAGTCTGGTGCATTCTTGGAGTTTAATGAAAGCTCCAATTCTCCATCTCTATTGGTAACTGTAAAATCCGGTATTATATAATGACCAGCAACAGAATTATAGGCAAGTGGATCTACATAACCTGAAGATGGTTTTGGATTCAATTTTAAAATTTCATCCATTGCTACTTTAAGTTGTGCTTCTGACAACCCTAATGCTCGTTGTAATTTTGGGTAATGCTTTTTTGTAAACTCTTCAAAATACTTATCCAGTAAATTTTCAGCTAATTTTAAGATTTTAATTTTAGATTTTCGCTGTTCATTTTTTAGTTTAAATTTAATTTGCAGCAATAAGCATTCTTGTAAATTTCGTGCTCCAACACCTGGCGGGTCGAAGGATTGAATTTTATTTAAGATGGATAATATTTCTTTTTCGTTAGTATCAATGTTTTGAGAAAAAATTAAATCGTCTATAATGGAAACACATTCACGCCTTAAATAACCATCATCGTCAATACTTCCGATAATTTGTAGGGCTATTTTATATTGTTTCTCATCTTTCAAATTTAATAAGCCAATTTGCCGTTCCAAGTGATCATGAAATGTATTCTCAACCGCAAACGGTAAACTTTTATGCTCGTCTTGTTCTCCACTATAATCATCCGATTTATACTTATATGATGCTGTATCGTCATCCATATAGTTATTTAGATAATCATCAAATTCATTATTGAGCTTATCTTCGTTTTGGTCCTTTGCATCATAATCTGATTCATCTCCAATATAATCATCATTAGCTTCAGAATCATCTTCTATGTCCAGTTTGTCAAAAACCTCCTCCTCAGATTCGTTACCCTCTTCTAAGGCAGGATTTTGCTCTAGTTCTTCCTGAATACGCTGATCCAGAATAGCTGTAGGGATTTGAAGCAATTTCATTAACTGAATTTGTTGGGGAGATAGCTTCTGTAATAACTTTTGGCTTAAATGTTGTTTTAACATGTTTATAAATCTACACTAATGAAACAAAATATTACAATAATTGGTTTTTGGATCTTCAATCCTTATTCGTAGTATTGCAGGGCAAATATAACTATTCTTTTTTCATATTATAAAATTATTTAATATATAAATTGCAGATAATGGACATAAACTCAAAATTAGAGGCTATTAGGTCTAAAATGAAAATCAACGGCATCGATGCCTATATTATAGGAACTGCGGACCCTCATCAAAGTGAATATCCTCCAAGTTTTTGGGCTGGACGCCAATGGGTTAGCGGTTTTGATGGCTCTGCAGGAACCGTAATCATCAGCCAAGATCATGCTGGATTATGGACTGATTCACGTTATTTCCAACAAGCCGAACTTCAATTAGCTAACACCCCATTTGTGCTACATAAACTTCAAGTCCAAACCCAATCCGAATATATTGACTGGATTTGCAATGAATTTAAGGCTGGTCAGACAGTTGGGGTAGATTTTTGGTGTTTTTCACTAAACCAAATACATCAGTTTGACAAATTATTATCAACCAAAGGAATTAAATTTAAAGATTGTGGAGATCTGTTAATGGATATTTGGCCAGATAGACCGCCATTATCTAAAACTTTGATTTATGAACATGATATTAAATATGCCGGACAATCAAGAAAAGAAAAAATAGATTTAGTTAGGGAAGAGATGGCCCGTTTAAATGCCAACATATCTATAGTCTCTGCACTAGATGAAATTGGTTACATTCTTAACCTTCGTGGAAACGATGTTCATTGTAATCCTGTTTTTGTTGCTTATTTAGTTATTCAGAAAGAGAATAGTATCTTGTTCATTGACGAGCAAAAACTAGAACCTTGGTTAAAAAATCAACTTTCAGAAGATCGTATTTTCACCCAAGATTATAAACAAATAGTTGATTATATAACTAAGCTTGATTTAAAGCAAAAAGTCTTAATAGACCACAGTACACTTAATGCCAAGTTAACTTTAATGTTAGCTAAAGATTCATTAATACCTAGTGAAAGCTGTATCATGCGCTTTAAATCAATAAAAAACGAAATTGAAATAAGTCATATCCGGCGTGTAATGCAAAAAGACGGTGTAGCATTGGTGAAATCTTTTAGATGGTTGGAAGCTAAATTAGCAGAGCGAGACTACCCGACGGAATACGAATTTGCCATGAGAATTAAAGAATTTCGTGCTGAACAAGAAGGGTATGTTAATGAAAGTTTTGATGCTATTATTGGATATAAAGGGAACGGATCGATTATTCATTATCGACCTGAAAAAAACAATTGTGAAATAATAAAGCCAGAAGGTGTCTTATTATGTGATTCAGGTGGACAATATCTTGATGGAACAACAGACATTACACGAACCATTGCGCTTGGTCCTATTAATGAAGAAATAAAAATTCAAAATACTGCAGTTTTAATGGGTCACATTTCTTTGGCCCGATTGATTTTTCCTACTGACACTAAAGGTATTCAATTTGATATTTTAGCCAGACAACATTTATGGCAATTAGGTCTCAATTACAATCATGGAACGGGCCACGGTGTAGGCTTCTTTATGAATGTTCATGAACCTCCGCAGGGTTTTGTATCCGTGTGGAACCAAAGAGGAAGTGCTTCATTTAAAGCGGGCATGCTGACTTCTAATGAACCAGGATATTATCAAGTAGGCTCTTATGGAATACGAATAGAAAATCTTGTTTTGACTATTCCTCATTCCAAGAATGAATATGGTGAATTTTTACAATTCGAATCGGTAAGTTTATTTCCCATCGATATAAACATGATACATCTGCCAATGCTTGATAAAGTATCATTACAATGGCTTAATACTTACCATGCTAAAGTATTCAATGATCTTAGTCCATGGCTTAATACAGATGAAAGAAAATGGCTGGAAGAAAAATGCAAACCGTTATAAATTTTTTTTAATAATTTATAGCAGTTATAATTTGGTATTTTTTAGAAAAGAATTAATTGAAGTCGTTATGCTAAATTGATTAGTCCCTCCTGCTATGTGATATTTAGCATATGAATAATCAATTTTAAATTTATATATCTTAAATCCTATCCCATAAGACAAACCTCCAAAGGTTGTATAGTCAGCAACACTCAATTCTTTTTTCCGAAGATGATTATATCCTAATCTTAAATTAAACTGTTCCTTTTTCCCTAGCAACATTTCTCCACCCAGGGAAAAGTGTCGTAATACATTATTCGTCCATTTGGTGAAAGCACTTTTCTCCTTTACATTTCCAAAAATATCTGAATTACTATTTAAATTTGGATCATCATATCTCACATTACCAGTCTCTAAATGATGAGCAGTGATGTAATAAATAAAAGGTAAATGAAGTAGTCGTTTGGAAAATCCTAATTCAACTGTTAGAGGTAATTTTTCTTTTTCTATATCATAGGCATCCAAAACAACACCTAAATTTCTAAGAACTAAACTCAAACCATAATTCTTTTCCGGATTGAAATATAAACCACTAAATGAACCTGCTAGAGCATTTGAGGAAAATAAACCTAAGTGGCTATTGATGTAATGTATACTTGCTCCAATGGTAATACGGTCGTTAAATTTCCGAGAACCAACAACAAAGAAGTCTAATTCATTAGCATCGGTAGTACCATAAATATTTCCAATATCATCAGCAGCAATTATTTTATCAGATGAAATATATTGAACACCGGCCTGAGCATTAATGTTCCATTTTTTGATAAGTTGAGAATAAGAGACATGACCAGCATCAATACCATCAAAATAAAACTGATGATTAAAACTAATTGCTGTATTCATTTTATCATTTAGCAAGGATGGATTTATATATGCTGAAGTTGGATCAGAACCAGGCCAACTTATAGCATAAGATCCCAATGCTGTATTTCTAGCAGAAGGTGATAAATTTAAAAATAAGAAACTAGATTGACCTCCTGTTTGCCCAAATAATGAATTGCCAACAACTTGGAAAATAAGAGCAGAGCTTATTACAACTATCTTTATTGGTGTCCATTTTATAAATCTCATTTTAAAAGTAGTTGTATGTTTTAAATAATTAAATCGAATCCTTTTTCCAAATGGTATTACAAATTCCATGATCACAGTTCATTTTACGAATCAATTCACCCGTAGAATCATATAATTGAAGAAGCCCATGTTCATTTGGACCATTTAAATATGTTCCCTCAGCTTTCTTTTTTCCTGAATCATAAAATTCAACAAATGGTCCATTTTCTTCACTATTTTCCATTTCAACAATTTCCTTTATTTGTTGATTTTCATAATAAGTTTTTAGTGTACCAGTTAGAACATTATGTACATAATTACCCTCTAATTTTAATTGACCATTTGGATAAAAAACCTGATAAGGGCCATGAAATTCATCATTGACATATTGCTCAATACTATACAAAGCACCCTTTTCATAAATTTTTCGAGTACCTTCCAATTTGTTATCATGGTACATTTTGCTTTCTATAAGATTACCAAGGGTATCAAAATATTCATACAATCCATTTTTACCATTTAGTGTGTCTCCATTAACTGTAATTCTTGTTGTTAATTGACCACTGGCATTACGAATCTCAACAACCTTATCTTGCCTACAAGAAAAGGCACATAGTAATATAAGTAATATGAATTTATCAATTGTTAAAAACATAGTAATCGTATAACGTTAAAATAGTATTTTCATTTTGTTGGGACCATTAAAAAAGCCTACCCTTTTTAGGAGTAGGCTCTAATGGATTTAAATAATCTGATTTATCTTAAAAGAATTTAGATCGGTGATCTACTACTCCATAATTTTTCTTTAAAGCTGCCATTAAATAAGTCATTGCAGTATTTACAGCGGGGTGTTTATAAAATTGTCTGAACATGGCTACATTGTTTTGTTTACCTGGGTCCTTTCTCTCAAGTAATTTGGCAAAATAAACCCCATTCTCACCACGGATTGGACCAATTAAAGTGTTTGGTTCTGAAATAGCTACTTGCGAAATTAAATCATATTCATAGCCATTTTTTAATTGTCCAGAATTTGTTGTGGTCTCTTTGGTGGTATCAATGATTGCTGTGTATGAACCATATTGAGTAGTCAAGTCATTAACAGTTCCAATAGCAGCTACTATTTTATTGAATTTTACATCTTTTATTACATCTTCACGAACTAAATCTAAAAGAGCTTCTCCTTTTGGAATTCCTTTTTCATTAATGCTTGATAATCCAGCAATAATATATCTATTGGTAAACTTTTTGATTGGATCTTGCAAAGAATAAACTTCCAAAGAAACATCACCAGGTTTGGTCTCCTTATTAAAGGCCCATTTGATAATATCTCTTGCAGTACTGGAGGAGTTTTCACCAAAATTCTTTATTTGATATCCATTCTCCAATATATTCGCTGCCGTTTCTAACTTATATTTTCCTCCTTCATTGATTACTTTTTCCAGACTAGCAAGGTTATTATTTTCTTCGATCAATTTTTGGGCTTCTTCCAATTTACTATCAGTGATATCATCCCCTGGCGCGATGGTTTCTGAAATTATACCCAAGTGAACACCCATTTCATTTTTTATGAATTTCTGATCTGTAATTTGAACTAAGTGTAAACCAAATTGAGTGGCAATTATATACAATTTTCCTTTTTCACCTTTATAAAAAGTAATATCATTAAACTGTTGTACCATAGCACCTTTAGGGTAATACCCCATGTCTCCACCTTTTATACTAGAACCTCCATCTTGACTGAATTGCATCGCTAATGAATCAAATTTGCCTTTACCTGTCTCGATTAAGGTTTTTAAACTATCTAATAATTTTGAAGCAGCAATATATTCTTCCCGGGATTTAACTTGACGCAGTATATGCCTAGATTTAACAGAATCAGGAATTACTTTTTTTCCTATAACTTTTGCTAAACGATATTCACCCTCTTCAACATAAGGACCATATACATCTCCTACATTGAGATTAAAGATTGAAAATGACGAATCGTTTAAAACACCTTTGATTTCTGATTTAGTTTTATAAGCTTCGTCCCATTTTCCAAGATTGGAAACTACATAAATGGAATCTTTTGTCGCTAATTTAAAAGCCTCAACTTTATCTTCTAATATTTTTCTAATGTTAGCAGAGTCTTCTTGTGTTGGAATGATATCTATTATACTGTATTTAATATTTCTAGTATCAAATTCGCTCTTATATTTATTTGGATTTTTGGACACAAATTTTTGAACGTCTTCATCAGTAATAGTTACGTCCTTATCATTAACCTGATCATAGCCAATCATACTTGAAATCAAAGTAATCTTTGCATTACTTTCCTCATGTTGTCTGGCCAACATAAAATCGGGCATATAAAGAGAATTTTTAATAATATTCTCAAGCTTTTTAAATTGGCGTTCCTTTATAATTTCTTTTTGTTGAACTTGCCAAAAGTCCTTAGCTTCTTGAGGTAAAGCGTCATATCCATCTTTAAATTGATTTAACTGCTCTCTCAGAATTTGACCTGTATTGGGATCTCTAAAATTTCGCTCTATTATGGGAGATAAATTATTACCAAACTGAAGTTCAGTTAATTCAGATTCACTAACTCCAAATCCGATGTGTTTGGCTTCCTCTTTTAAGATTCCTTTCTCTAAAAATTGATTCCAAAGATATTCTTTACGACCATAGATGTCTACATCTGCATTTTTATATAAAACACTTTCTGTCTTTTGAAAATCTTTCCAACTGATGCTTTCACCTGCAATTTTTCCAACTGAATCAGGATTATTGAAAAACCAAGAAGATCGTCCTGACGACATATCCATAACAATAAACCCCAATAATGCCAAGGCCATTAATATGGTTACGACCCAAAGTCGCTTTCTAATACTCGTAATTAATCCCATTTTAAAAACTTAATATATTGATAATCAAAAATTTATACTTAAAAATATCGATTTGAATCGTATTTTCGAAAAGTTCTGCAAAGCTAACAGCTTTATTCGTGATTTTCAAAGAGAATCACAAAAAATGCTTATAAATAGTAGTATTTGTACTAAATCTATTGAATTTTTAGTTTTGAAAAAAGGTTTTTTGCTTATGTCACGTTTGTCATTCTATTTTGACTCTAGTTGGAAATATTTTATGATCAAAAATCGGTTAAGTTCTTAAATTACATATTTACCTTAATAAAGTAAGGTCTCCGCTTATCACTTTGTTAATTAGTTCACCCTTTTCATTATAACCCTTTATTGTTAATACATAAATATAAACACCTGGATTTACATTTTTACCATTATAACTTCCATCCCAGCCTTCAGAATAATTGGAACTTTTGAATAACTGAGATCCCCAGCGATCATAAATTTCTAATAAAACTGTTTCACCATAGTAGACCTTAGGAATAAAATAATCATTTATATGATCACCATTTGGTGAAAAGACATTGGGAATAAAAAAAGAAAGGGGACATTTATCTTCTATGACTATCGTGTCTGAACCCAAACAACCGAATGAATTACTTACTTGCACTGAGTAAATTCCTTCACGCTGAACTTTAAAGGTATTCCCTTGAGAACCATCTTGCCATAAATAGGTATCAAATTGTTCTGTCGAAATAAGCATTTGTCCCTTATCAAAGCAAAAGAAAGTATCCCTTCCCAATGAAGGTATTGGATTTTTATGAACCATTATTTCAATATCTTCAGGATAACTCAGGCAGCCAAAATAATTACTGGAAACAGTATAAGTCCCGGAATCTTCGGTTTTCAATTGTTTTAGAATCGGGTTCTGTTCATTAGATTTAAATTGATTAGGGCCAATCCATTGATAATTACAACCCAGAATATCCTTCGCTAATAACAATGTACTGTCATTTTCACAAAATGAACCATCTCCTTCAGCTATTAAACCTCTTCTGAGTGTGATTAATAATATTTTTCTTAGCGTATCCATTTTATTACGGCACAAATCATGAATTATCAATTCAACATTATAACTTCCTTGTTTTAGATATTTATGTTTCAATTCATACAAATTGGATTGAGTCCCATCTCCCAAATTCCACATAAGCTCATATCGTTTTTCTGGTAATCCCGTTGTAAATATTATGGTATCTCCGAGACACGCACCATCTGGTAATTGTAAAGAATTAATGGGTCTAAAATTTGCCCCACCACCATATGCATAAGATTCTGCAAATCCATAACCATAGGCTATTGCAATTAAGCCGCAACCATTAGAGATTAAAGTATGGGGACCGGACCAAACATCTAACTGGACATAAGAAAATTCATTATTTGGCCCTATAGTTTGAAATTGGTAACCCAATTGGCTGATCGTAAGATTATCTACTAAAAGATCCGAAGTATCTTTAGTTTGAGTGATTATATTTATATAATTCTCAGTTATATTTTGAAAAGTCGAATTAAAAATTGTAACCGTATCTCTATATTGTTCAATGCTATTTAAGAGAACCATTGAAGGGTCTCCAATTTGATTATGCCCATTGCACTCACCACCAACTAAAAATTGTGCTATCTGAATTGGATTTGAAGCTTGAATGTACGATGCTACTGCATTTAAGCTAAATTCTCTCCATTCTCCTTTCATAAGTTTGAATGGTAAAATTGGGGTACCTGAAATTACATTTATTGTTATATCTGTATTGTCTTCTGAGGCAATAACTCTAAAAATATCTTGTGTTACGTTCTTCGCTGGAACGGTAACAAATTCTTTACCCCATACCTCAATAGGATACATTTGTTCTAAGGTGTTATCTCTGTTACCACATCCATTAGGAATTTGTGTCCATCTATTTCCACTAAATACTGCAATTTTTTTATTTGATTTTAAATAAGATCCCGTAAGATCATCAGTAACCCGAGCTGCCTGGATCTGATAACTTTGACCTTCGTTAAGAACAATTTGTAATAAGTCTCCTTTTAACCTGCCACTTTTAGTATTACAAGCTACCCGAACTTCAATAGAAGTATTATTTTCAATTGCTACTATAGCGAATTCAGAGGGGTAATGGTCATCTTGATTTTCATAGCCTTTATAAGTAATGGCATAATATTGATTTCCCAAAGAGTTAACGGGTAAAACTAATGCGGCATCGGATCGAAATTCATTAAATTGATGGATGTAAACCGAACTTGGGAGATCAGTAGCAACCTTAACACCAGTATTAGAAATAATTTCAGAACCAATAATTTCTGATTCTTTTGGAACCCTAACGGTGTATACGGTATTGGCCAAAATATTAAATGACTGTCTCCACCCGATAGAAGGAAGTTCAATATAACCTGAAGTATTGTATTTTGAACTGATCATGCACATTCTATTATTGCCTCTATCCCGATGTTCAAGAAAACTAAACCAAAATTCGGTGCCTTCATTGGACTGACCAAAAATCGATATCGATGGCTCAAGGAAAAGCCATAAAATTAGCAATACGTAAGTAATAGGTTTTTGTAACATCTTAAACGGTGATCCTTAAAGATCTTCAAACAAAGCTAAAGTTATCCATTTCTATAGACAAAGCTCAAAATTTAACATATCCAACACTTTTAAGGTTACAGATAGTCAATTAACATTCAAAACATAATGGATATTGAATTTATTGAAAATTGGAATTTTGGGAATTCAACTAAAATTTATATTTATTTAATACTAATTTTGGAAATATTAAATATTACATAAAATTTATTAGAAAAAAATATAAATATATAAATTATTATTATTCAACAAATTATATGCCTGCATAGATTTAAATATGACACACATATTTATTAAACCTTAAGATATTGAAAAATTGGCAAGGTTTATGCATTACAATATTTGTTGGAGTGATCCAATTTGTATCCAAGAAATTAGGTACTACAATTTCTGAGATCGGTTCGCTGGGGGGTATGAACCGGTCTCTTTTTTTTTACCACTTTTCTGTTTCAATAGATTTTCCCTTAGGATAAAAAATCCTACACTTTCAGCATAGCCTTAATTGATAAAAAAAACTCTTAATCCAGCCCTAAAACAAAAGAGCAACTTTTAATTAGCTTATCGATCAGTTGGATTTCTTAAAATAGATAGATAAAAAGGTCATTGCAGTTTGATCAAATAAATGTTAACCTTATTCACTTCTATTTTTGAAATACGCCAATATTCACTGGAGTTTAAATTTTGGTAATCAAAATTCAAATTTTTAGTATAATGATTTAGTCAAATGAAATTGAATTCCAGACAGATCAATTATTGGTTGTTCCCCAATTACTTAAGTTTGGACATTGTGATTTAATGATTGGGTCGATTTCAATATATACTTTAGGTAATTTCCGATCAATCCACTCTTTAAAATATTCATTTTTCTTGTTTTCTTTAGCTGCCGCTTGAATTTTAGAATAATCTTGTTTCAAATTGGCTTTGTGTGGATCTGTTCTGGACCGTAGTTTAAAAATCCGATAATATTTTTTTCCATCTTGGTCTTTTGAAGGTATAGCTTTGGATATTTCACCAACTTTTAAGGCATCAATGGCGAAATAAATATCAGGCTCTAAATCAGCTACTTCAAAATATGAATTTCCTGTTTTAGGATTTAAAACCTGACCTCCATTGTGATAACTTTCCGTTTTTTTATCACTAAAAAGTCTGACCGCTGATTCAAAAGACATAGTATCATGGAGCATTTTTGTTCTTATACTGTCAAGATACTTTTCAGCTAATGCATAATCATCATCAGTATACTGGGGTTTGATTAAAATATGTCTTGTATTTATATTATTTCCTCTCCGTCCTAATAATTGAATTACATGATACCCAAATTCAGTTTCAACTATACCAGAAATGGAATCCTTTTCTAAATTAAAAGCTACAGCTTCAAACTCTGGAACCAAATTTCCTCTCTTAATCCAACCAAGGTTTCCTCCATTTTTTGCTGAACCTAAGTCATCAGAATAAGTAGAAGCCAATTTTGCAAAATCTTCACCTTGATTCAATCGTACTAGTAATTTAGATAATTTATCTTTTGCTTTTTGAACTTCAGTAGGATTTACTTTAGGCTTATAAACAATTTCAGATATTTCAACTTCCGAATTAAAATAGGGTAAACTGTCCTTAGGAATTTTCTTAAAAAATAATTCAGTTTCATCAGGAGTAATCGTTACTTCACCAATTACTTTTTGCTGTAAACGTTCTGAAAGCATTTGATTCATCAAGTCATCCCGGAATTTTTCTCTTACTTGATTTACAGTTTGTCCATAGTAAGCTTCGAATTTTTTGGTATCATTTTCCATGTATTGAAGTATCTGTTCAATCCTTGCTTCCAACTGCTGATCTATTTCTTCATCTTTGACTTCTACACTATCTAATCTAGCCTGATGTATCATAAATTTTTGGATAAACATATTTTCCAAAATAGCACATTGATCTTCATCTGAGAGTTGAGCTTGTTTTTCCTTTATATATGAAACCTGATCATTCCAATCGGAATACAAAATAATTTCGCTTCCGATTTTACCAATTATTTTATCAATGGTTTTACTTTCCTGACTAAAACTGTTATTTATTATTAATATAAAAAATAGCAAAATATTGAATTTCATTTTATTTATCTGTAATTTCATACTTAAAAATTGGCTTTTCAATGATAGAACGTAAAAACGACATTCTAATTACTTAATATTTTTTTGTTTTAATTGATTTTCGTAAAACTGGATTTTAAACTGATTAATTAAATTAATTTTTCTTTGATGTAAAATAGATTCTCGTGCTTGTTCTTTTACAAATGAAAGTGGAGGATCCTGATTGGGAAGCACTATATCAATTACTTTGGTATAATATACATATTTAAAATCAGCAAATTGCCTATTCATACCTTTATAAAGGGTATTCAAGCTTATTAAGCGATCTGGAAAATTATTTTGAATGTCATTCCATTTTTGCCATTTGTCTGGTTTTAAGAGACTTGTTTCAGCATTATTCTGGCAAAATTTTTGCAACTGCAACAAATTAGAATTTGTAGGATTGCTCCATAAATCTTCAAACATTTTTTGTTCCTTTTGAGGCTTTGAAAATTTTGCAAAAAGCATCCTAATTATTGGACCATCCAATTTATACTCACTTTTGTTACTATTATAATATTTTAATAATTCCTGATCCGAAATGAGCGTATCTAATTTCTCAGTTATCAGTTTGTTTTCGAAGCGATCTAAGATCAATGAATTTTTATAATCTTCAACTAAATCTAATATTTCATTTTGATCTATAACACGTTTTGCCTCTTCCAAAAAGATAACTTCCTTAGTCCACCGATCAATAGCACCAGAAACCAAATTGGTACTATCCTCGCTTGAAGTAAATGAAGATATCATTGGTTCAATGTCTGAATAGAATAATTTATTAGATTTATAAGTTGCTACAATTTGATCTTTAATATCTCCAGTATCTTTTTTAGGTTTTGTTTCTTTGCATGAACATAATAATAAGACCCAAGTGCTTATTATTAAATACAAAAAACATGACCTTCCATACATAACTTTTATTTACGAACCATTTTGTTTAATTCTTCTGTATTGATTTGAACTGGATATTTTTGTTTTAATTCATCAATCCACAAGGATTCTAAGTAATCCTGATAATCTGCAATTATATAACCTCTAGCATCATCTAATGATTTATTTCCTACACCTAAAATCTGATCTACTTTTTTAAACGTAAATAAATTTGAATTTTCTTCTTTAACCAATGGGCTGACATAGCCTTTTTCAAATTTTAAACCTGCGTAACTGTCAGTATTTTTTTTCTCGTTCACCGTCTTTTGATAAGAGATAAAATCTTTCTTTTTATCAAATTTTGCAATTGCTTTATCCAAATCTTTCTTTTGTATATAATTATAAATTTTAGTCGCTAGTTTAACATTTGAAGTATCTATAGAAACAGTATATATAACTGCTCTTTCGTCCCACTTATAATTATTTTTATTTTTTTCATAAAAAGCTTTAAGTCCTGTTGTATCTTCAGATGCTCTATCCCAAACCACATTTTTGGTGGCTTCAAAAAGCAATATACCTTCTCGATATTCACGCATTAATGCTTTAAAGTCAGGGTATTTTTCTTCTAATCTACCTTCCTCATATTGTAAACATTTCTGCGCAATAAAATCATCAAACATAGTTTGAATAGTATTTCTAATATTTTTTGATTCTGAATTTTGAAGTCTTTGTCTGGTATTAGATTTAACATAATCAGAAAAATCTTCAGTAGTTAGCGTATTAACTCCTAAAGTGGCAATGGTTTCTTTAACCAAATTTTCTGGTGCTTTCCATTTATAAGTAAAGAAATTGGTATCCATTTGATTTGCGAAATGATCCAATGCCTGTGAATTTTCTTTAAAATTAGTTTCAATTTTAATTTTTTCAATCAGGCTACCTTGTGCTTGAGCGAAGCGACTATCTCTAGTTATATCTGCTTGAATTTTACGTTTTGCCCGGTCATAAGGCAATTCATCTTCATGTCTCAATCGTTTGATAATATGCCATCCAATATTTGTTTCAACTGGTGGCGCAATATCACCATCTTTCTCAAGGCTAAAAGCAGCATCTTCAAAACTTGATTCATATTGATTAATTCCAAAAAATCCAACATTACCACCGATTAACATGGTTGTCTTATCGTCACTAGTAGTTCTGGCTAATTCTTCAAAGCTGGATCCTTTTTTGATCAATTTATAAATACTATCTGCCTTCATTTGAGCAAAAACATCCGGACTCCCTTTTTGAGCCTTTTTAATTAAAATATGGGCTGCTTCCATACGCCTTCTAGCCGGGCGGCTATTATTCACTTTTACGATATGGTAACCCAATCTGGTTCTAATTGGTCTCGAAAATTTTCCTTTTTCTAAAGAATAAATAGCATTTTCCAAAGCATAAAACCCATCTGGCATCATAGCAGTAAACCAACCTAATCTACCTCCTTTAGGTGCTGAAGATAGATCATTAGAATATTTGCGGGCTGTGGCTTCAAAACTTGAACCATCCAAAAGTGCTTTGTAAGCCTCCATTGCAAGGTTAAAAGTTTTTAAAGTATCTGCAGGTAAGGCATTTTGACTAAGACTAAAAAGTATATGGTAAACTTCTAGATCTTTTTTCTGCCGTTCATAAACTTCATTAGCCAATTTGTCGGTAACTTCCTTATCATTTAGATAATTTGTAGTTAATTGCTGTCTATAGCCTTCTAATTCTTTAATTAATGAAGGTATAGTATCCAGTTTCATGTCTCTTGCTGCTTGGACCTTTAGTTTAAAACGGGTATATAAATTAAGGTAATCTTCCAAGGATTGCCTACTATAATTTGCATCCTTACCATTATTCTTATTATATATATAATCAAATTCTGACACTTTTACTGGATTTCCAGCTACAGAAAACAGAACTGGATCATTTTTCTGGGCAAATAAGTTGCTAGAAATGCTTAAAAAAATTACAATTAGCTTCGTTGAAAATTTCATATTGTTTTGTTTTATAAGAGGTCAAAAATAACCATAAAATAAGGATATTAATGAATGTTTATTATGACTTTAAGATTATTTAACGTTTCTTTATCAAATAAATTTGGTAAAATAGGATTATTTGATTTTTTCATACTTTTTAAATGAAGAAGATCAAAAAATCAAAATTCTAATTCTTGTAATCATATTATCGTATCTGGAAATTCATTCATATAGATTAAAAGTATTGTCACCTTTAGGTATAAAATCAAAACTATTAATCTTTAATTAAACTCAGTACCTTTTTCAAAATAGACTAATAGAATTTTAAGACCATACTTGAAAGTATTTACTTTCAAATTCCATTTTTCTATAAAAATAAATATAATTCCTTAACAATCAGTTGATTTCAATTTTAACTTAAAAGAAAAAAGCTCTGAACCTTATGGAGCAGAGCTTTTAAATTTTTTGTGGTTTACTAGTTTAATTTTTCAGAAAGACCTTTTCCTGCTTTAAATCGAACCACTTTTTTCTTAGGAATTTTAATAGTTTTTCCGGTTGCTGGGTTACGACCTTCTCTTGCTTTTCTTACAGAAACAGCAAAAGTACCAAAACCAACTAAGGTAACTCTATCTCCTTTCTTAAGGCTTTTCTCGATTGACTCCAATACTGAGTCTACAGCAGCTGCTGCTTGTGCTTTGGTTACATCTGCAGCTTTTGCTACATTAGCGATCAAATCTCCTTTGTTCATGTTTTATGAATTTTTTATTTTTTAAATGATATCACAAAAATATATGATCTTTTTTAATTATACAAACATATCTACAATTAAATTATATCTGAAACATCAACATACATAGGTCTTTTGAACACATTTCTTATGAAGATAGTAATAAAATCGTTACTTTTAACGTTGATTATCAATAAATTGCCCATAAAATGGAAAGAAAACTGCACTCATACTCCTATCAATTATTTGTATTAATCTTTTTTGCCTTATGTATCATCTCATGCCATAGAGGTACAGGATGTCCTGCTGAAGATACTCATGTCAAATTAGACAAACATGGAAATCCCAAAGGAAAGCCTCAATCAGGACTATTTGATAAAAAAATGCAAAAGAAAATGAAACACAAATAATTTATTTATTTAAATCCAATTGTGCCTTAAACGCATCAATAACTTTGACTTCAACTACATCAACCTGATTTAATTCAGCTAAATATACACTTACATAATCAAGCAGATGTACTAAATAGAGGCATTTTTCAATCAAAGTATCTCCTTTAGATATCAAATCAACGGTGGTACCTGCAAAATGAGAAACAACATCTTTGGTCAGGTCCATCCTCAATTTGTTTTGTTTTCGATCGTCTTGGTTTCTTAGAAAAAGTACCGCTAAGGATTCATCATTCTTGCGCCATCCAACCAATTCATTATGATTCATTTCAGGGATGACATTATGCCAACACAATCGTTTTGAATTTTCATTAATTTGTTGCCTAAACCTTAATGCTACGGGTTCAATGCGATCGCTACAGTATATTACAACAGTTTTATTAAACAAAGCTTTAGCTAAATGCTGCGCTTTTTCTTGAATATTCTCGGTTTCATCTTTCAATAATTGGACACTTGATTGGAGTTCAGTTTCAAAATCTAAAGACACCAAGCCCAATTTTTTAAGTATAAACATTTGAGCAACAATTGAATACCCCAGACATGCTCTTGGAGAAGCCCATCCACTAGTTACCTGAATAAAATCAAGGTCATTTTCTTTTGCAATTTGTATGAGTTTACCACCTGAAGCAACACAAATAATTCTGGCACCAGTTGACATCATTTGATTTAATGATGATAGCGTCTCCTCTGTATTTCCGGAATAGGAAGAAACAATGACCAAAGAATCTTTATCGATATAAGCTGGAGCATCATATCCTTTATTAACAATATATGGAACTTTCAAATGATTTCTAAAAAAACTCGCCACAAAATCTCCACCAATTCCTGATCCACCCATTCCTGCTACGTAAACTTCTGTAATTGGTTTATTTAAAGTTCTTATCTGTGATTCATTTGCTATTCTTATTGCTTCCAAAATTTGTTCAGGAAAGCGTTTGATCATTTCCAACATAAGCGATTACCTTTGAATTATTTATAACAAAAGTACGAATTTGAAGTCAAATAAAGAAATTGGTCAAATCGGTGAAGATGCTGCTGTGTTATTTCTAGAGCAATTAGGATATAACATTCTAGAACGAAATTGGCGTTTTAGCAGAGCTGAAATAGACATTATTGCCAAAGATCATGACGTCCTAGTTTTTGTAGAAGTAAAAACAAGATCTTACAATTACTACGGTGAACCAGAAGATTTTATAAATGAAAGAAAGGAACAGTTACTTTCCGATGCTGCCTCACAATATATGAAATTAATCAAGTATGATTGGGAAATTCGATTTGATATTATTGCTATTCTAATATTAAAAAATCAGGAGCTTCAAATTAATCATTTCAAAGATGCTTGGTTTTAAAAAAAAAAAATTACTTAAATAAATTTTGCCAAGCTATTTTATCTGAAATTAAATTTGCAAGATCTTTAATGAGCACACGCTCCTGCAGTAGACTGTCTCTCTCTCTTATAGTAACAGAATGATCAGACATTGATTCAAAATCTACCGTTACACAGAAAGGTGTTCCTATAGCATCTTGTCTGCGATAACGTCTACCTATTGCATCTTTATCATCATACTGACATTGAAAACTAAATTTCAAATCATTAAAAATTTGTTTAGCTAGCTGTACCAATTCAGGTTTATTCTTAACTAAAGGTAAAACGGCACATTTAATGGGTGCAATTGCAGGGTGTAATTTTAAGACTATTCGTTGTGACTCTTGACCATCTGCATCAGGAACATTTTCTTCAGTGAATGCTTGACTCATTAAAGCTAAAAACATGCGATCACAACCAATCGAAGTCTCAACAACAAAAGGCACATAATTTTCATTCATTTCTGGATCAAAATATTGTAATTTTTTTCCTGATAATTCCTGATGACTTGTCAAATCAAAATTCGTTCGAGAATGAATTCCTTCTAATTCTTTAAAACCAAATGGAAAATCATATTGAATATCAACAGCAGCATTAGCATAATGTGCAAGATTCTCATGATTATGAAATTTTAATTTGTCAGATGGTGTACCTAAGGATTTATGCCACTTTAATCTGGTTTCTTTCCAATATTCATACCATTGCATTTCTTCACCTGGTTTGACAAAAAATTGCATTTCCATTTGTTCGAATTCACGCATTCTAAAAATAAATTGTCTTGCTACAATTTCATTTCGAAATGCTTTTCCAATTTGTGCAATTCCAAATGGAATTTTTTGCCTCGTTGTTTTTTGAACATTAAGAAAATTAACAAAAATACCTTGTGCTGTTTCAGGTCTGAGATACAACTTTCCTTCTTCTCCAGCTATATTTCCTAATTGAGTAAAAAACATCAAATTAAATTGCCGAACCTCAGTCCAATTTTTTGAACCGGAATCTGGATCTACAATTTCTAAATCATCAATGATATTTTTTAATTCAATCATATCATTTTTCGTCATAGCTTCAGTCAATCGATTAGTATAAGATTGACTTCTTTGTAGATATTCAACAACTCTTGGGTTGGTTTCTCTATAAAGTTTTTCATCAAATGATTCACCAAAGCGAGCCTTGGCTTTTTCAACTTCTTTTTCAGCTTTTGCTTCGATTTTTGCAATGGCATCTTCTATCAAAGTATCTGCCCGAAAACGCTTTTTAGAATCTTTGTTATCAACTAATGGATCATTAAATGCATCAACATGTCCAGATGCTTTCCAGGTTTTTGGATGCATGAAAATTGCTGAATCCAGTCCAACAATATTTTCGTGCATTTGCACCATACTTTTCCACCAATAAGTTTTAATATTATTTTTAAGTTCAATGCCGTTTGGACCATAATCATAAACTGCACTAAGGCCATCATAAATTTCTGATGAAGGATAAATAAAACCATATTCCTTGCAATGGCTTATTAATTTCTTAAATGAATCTTCTCCTGATATGGCCATAAATAAATAATTTGAACTTAAGTTTTTTAATCTAATAAATTAGTATTTACCATTCAATTAGATATCAATTTTTGCATAGTGAGCGTTGGCTTCAATATATGCTCTTCGCGGTGGAACGTCTTCACCCATTAGGATTGAGAAAAAATCATCTGCTACGAATGCACTATCAATTACAACTTGAGATAATATCCTACGATTTGGATCCATGGTAGTTTCCCACAATTGTTCAGCATTCATCTCTCCGAGACCTTTATATCGTTGCAATTGGACACCATCTTCTTTACCTTTACCCATTTCTAAAGTAAATTCTTTTCGTTCTTTTTCATTCCAAGCATAGCGTTGTTCTTTACCTTTCTTTATTAAATAAAGAGGCGGTCTTGCAATGTACAAATGTCCATTCTTAATGAGATCATTCATATAGCGATAAAAGAATGTTAAAATCAAAGTTGTAATGTGACTACCATCGACATCGGCATCGCACATAATAACTATTTTATGATACCTCAATTTATCAAGATTTAACCTGCGATCTCCTTCTTCATCAACATAAATATGAACACCTAGTGCGGTAAACATATTCTTGATTTCCTCATTCTCGTAAATCCTATATTCCAGTGCTTTTTCAACGTTTAATATTTTACCTCTGAGTGGTAAAATCGCTTGAAAATGTCTATTTCTTCCTTGTTTCGCAGTACCTCCCGCCGAATCTCCCTCTACCAGAAAAAGTTCAGATTCAGCAGGATTTTTAGAAGAACAATCTGCTAATTTTCCTGGTAAACCACCTCCACTCAACACATTTTTTCTCTGAACCATTTCCCGAGCCTTTCTGGCAGCTTCCCTAGCGGTTGCAGCAATGATCACTTTCTCCACAATTCTCCTGGCCTCTTTAGGATGCTCTTCCAAATATTCAGTTAGTGTCTCTCCAACAATTCTTGATACAACTCCGACAACTTCAGAATTACCTAATTCACCTTTAGTTTGGCCTTTAAACTGTGGTTCTGGAATCTTTACTGAAACAATTCCTGTAAGCCCTTCCCTAAAGTCTTCTCCACTTATTTCAACTTTAAGCTTGGAGAAAAGTCCATTATCGTCCCCATATTGTTTAAAAACACGAGCTAAAGCTCTTCGAAAACCACTAACATGAGTACCTCCTTCTCGAGTATTAATGTTATTCACATAAGAATACACATTCTCTTGATATCCAGTATTATATTGTAAAGCAACTTCTACTTCAACGTTGTCTTCTTTACCTTTGACATAGATGGGTTGTTCACACAAAGGTGTTCGGGTTTGATCCAAATATTGGGCAAACTCCCTTAAACCACCTTCAGAAAAGAACAATTCATTTTTGATTTCAGGATCTCTTTCGTCTTTCAAATAGATATGCAAACCACTGTTTAGATAAGACAACTCCTTGAAACGATGACTTAAAGTATCATAATTATAGATTAATGTCTCAAAGATCTCATGGTCTGGTTTGAATGTAACAGAAGTTCCCCGATCACTACTATCACCAATTTGGGCTACGGGAGCTAATGGTTTGCCTCGTTCATATTCCTGCATGTAAATCTTCCCTTCCCGACGAACTTCAACCCGTACATAAGAAGAAAGCGCATTAACACAAGAAACCCCGACGCCATGCAATCCTCCAGAAACTTTATAAGTGTCTTTGTCAAATTTTCCTCCAGCGTGGAGGACTGTCATAACTACTTCAAGAGCTGATTTTTGTAACTTTTCATGCATATCAACCGGTATACCCCGGCCATTATCACTTAATGTTATGGAATTATCCGGATGAATGGTTACCTGAATATGTGTACAATATCCAGCCATATGTTCATCGATAGAGTTATCTATTACTTCCCAAACTAGATGATGCAATCCTTTGACATCGGTACTTCCGATATACATTGCTGGCCTCATTCTTACCGCTTCTAATCCTTCCAGTGCGGTAATATTACTAGCACTATAATCTCCTGCTTTTTGAGTCATGTTTATATTTTAAAAAATGGTGTGCAAAGATAGTCAAATAAAGCTAAATAAAGGCGTTTGACGCTTTCTAATATGAATAAAAATCAAGAATAATTTAAAAAAACAAATATGCTGAAAATTTTAAAAAAATGGTCTCTTTTGTAGACATTTACACCACCTATTAAATTCCATTTTAGCATGATTTTTTGTTCAGATGAATCTTCATTAACAGACTATATTCCAAAAATTTTTGATGTCATCAATCAAAATAAATTGTGTTTATTGTTTGGACAAATGGGATCTGGCAAAACAAGTTTAGTACGAGCTTTGGGGAAGTATTTGGGATGTAGCAAAGATATTGGCAGTCCAAGTTTTTCAATTATCAATGAATACCGTTACATCAATGCTGAAGGACAAGCTGATCAATTCTATCATATGGATTTATACCGATTAGATAGGATTGAGCAGGCTCTAGATATTGCAATAGAAGAACCCCTATTCAGTGGCCATATTTGTATTATTGAATGGCCAGAGTTAATAATGCCTCTCATTCAAAATGAACAAAGGATCGAAATTTATATTGATTTCTTGGAAAATCAAAAAAGAAATTATACCTTGATCACTAAATGAGTTCCCCACATCTACTTCCGCAAGAAAAAACCGGGTTTCAAACCAAACCTGAAATGTTAGCCTTGGCCCATGCTAAATCTTCTCTGCGTATTGGAATTCCTAAAGAATCTACTTTACAAGAAAATCGAGTTGCTCTTGTACCTCACTCTGTGCATAATCTTGTGGCGCGGGGCCATCAAGTCATCATCGAATCCGGTGCCGGTGAGAAATCTAACTTCAGCGATCACGAATATTCAGAAGCAGGTGCTGAAATTCAACCTTCTCGTGAAATCGTATTTCAATCTAATGTGATCTTAAAAGTCGCACCTCCAACTTTGGATGAAATTCAGCTGTTTAGCCCCAATCAGATTTTGATTTCTCCAATGCACCTTCCAGTAATAAATGCAGATTACATACAAGCTTTGCGACTCAAAAGAGTAACTGCGTTGGCCATGGAGTATATGCAATCGGAAGATAACTCTTTTCCTATAGTTAGAATCATGAGTGAAATAGCCGGATTAGCTGTCATTCATACAGCCGCTGAGTTGTTGAGTAATTCTAAACAAGGGAAAGGTGTTCTTTTAGGTGGAATTTCCGGAGTGCCACCAGCAAAAGTGGTCATTCTTGGAGCTGGTGTGGTAGCAGAATATGCAACTCGAGCAGCAGTCGCACTTGGAGCTTCCGTTAGAATTTTTGATGATCAAATTCATAAATTAATAAGGATACAAAGTCGTATTGGACGCCAGCTGTATACCTCATCTTTAAATCCCGTGATTTTATTGAATGAATTGATAACAGCGGATGTCGTTATTGGAGCCATACACTCTAAAATAGGTAGAACACCCGTGGTTGTAACTGAAGACATGGTCATGCAAATGAAACCCGGCTCTGTAATTATTGATGTTAGTATTGACCAGGGTGGTTGCATTGAAACTACCGAAATGACCACTCATGAAAATCCTACTCGAATCATTCACGGTGTAGTTCATTATGCCGTCCCTAATATTGCTTCAAAAGTCAGTCAAACAGCTTCGATAGGAATTAGCAATATTATTACTCCAATTTTACAACAGGCGGGTGAAAGTGGAAGCATAGAACAAATTTTATATATGCATAAGGGACTTAGAAACGGTATTTATACTTACAAAGGTTGTCTTACGAATGAATATCTGAGTCATCGATTTAATATAAAACATACCAATTTAGAATTGCTTCTTACTTCTATCATTTGAGGTCAAAAACAGTATTTGGTTACTGCTTCTTTTTCTTAAATACAGGAACTGTAGAGCAAGGTTCGCCATACATGATACTAGATGCTATGGGAACCAATTTATTCGTAACTTCCAGATATGCTGAAGCTGGAACTGGTAGATCGCTACAGCCTTTAATGACCACTTTGGCATCTTTATAAGTGGTCCAATCGAAAGCATCAATTTTTTTTGAAAAATAAGATCGTAAAGCTTCATCTGAGCTGCCAAAAAAGATAGAATGAACAAAAGGAGCAGCATAACTTGCGATCAACATATATGCCCAGGTAGGAATGATCGCATCATTGGAACACCATACACTTAAAATTTTATTCTGATATTGGGTCCAATTGTGTTCTTTAAGACTTTGTCTAAAGTCTAATTCTTTCAAAATCAGTTCTCTAAATAAATAATTCTTAAGATCAAAAACACAGATTTCTTCTTTTGGGAAAAATTCTTCAAGCTTTATGGTTATCAAACCACTTGATGCAACACGATTGGTTAATATAGTATCGCTATTCATCATCTGTACGATCTTCCTGGTTATGTACATTAAATGGTATAGTCTCTTCTATAGGTGCGGCTTCTCCAATTTCATGATCAGGCATCGCAAAGTCCTTAATTCGCGGCATTTCTGCAAGATTTTTTAAGCCGAAATACTCCATAAATCGAGTACTGGTACCCAATAAAATGGGTTTTCCGGGGCCCTCACTTCGTCCTTTGATTTCGATCAATTCTTTTTCCAATAATTTCTGAATCGAATGATCACTATTAACCCCACGTATTTGCTCTACTTCTGACTTGGAGATGGGCTGTTTATATGCAATTACCGCAAGAGATTCCATTGCAGATTTTGTCAATTTTTTTCGATTATTGAGCTTTATATGCTCAGCGATGATGGCAAAATGGTCTGGTTTTGAAAGAAATTGATAGCCACCTGCGATTTCTTTGAGTTCTATGCCAAAATGTTCTGGTTCATACCGTTTTTGTAATTCGGTGATTGTCATCTCGATCTCCTCCAAATTTAAGCTAAGAGCCATACTACTCTCCAGACAATACTTAATATCAACAGCAGTAATGGGTTGCGGAGCAGCAAAAATCAAACTTTCTACAGCAGGTAAGTACATATTTATTTCCATTGGGCAAAAATATGAACTAAAACAGCTATTAACTATGGAATGTTGCATAATTCCAGATCTAATGAATGCTTTTTGATGGCATTTTTGTTAAAATCGCACATATTTATACCGATAATTTGATCAAAATAAGCCATTTAAATCAATTTGGCATTTATGTCAATTGTTACCATTTTAATGAAAATTGAATTTTCTAACAAGCTTTATGCTAAATCATTGTCATCGATCTGAGTTATTTAAAAACATAACTATCCATTAAAAATTCACATTTTGAGAACCATATTGAATTAACTACTTTTGGCTTTTATTTTCGGAATCTTCGCATTGTAAAAAATACTTCCATTGGAATATATCTAAGAAATAAGACACTTTGGCAAAGAGCAAAACCATATTCATTTGTTCCAATTGTGGAACACAATCCCCTAAGTGGATGGGGCACTGCACAGCCTGTGACTCGTGGAATACTTATGTAGAAGAAATCATTCAAAAAGAACATAGTGCTGAAGATAAATCGGGTGGATGGCGAAGCCTCAATCCAGAAATAGTTCCTTCTAAAGCTATTCGTCTGGATCAGGTAACCGCAGGAAAACTCAAACGCCTGGATACTGGAGATATAGAACTGAATCGAGCATTAGGTGGCGGCCTGGTTCAAGGTTCCGTTATACTTCTAGCTGGTCAACCAGGGATCGGAAAATCAACACTATTACTTCAACTGGCCTTACAATTACATGGAGAAAACGTTCTTTATGTGTCTGGTGAGGAAAGCGAGGAGCAAATAAAAATTAGAGCCAATCGATTATCACAGAAGCAAGAAAACTGTTTTTTATTTGCTGAAACTCGCGTAGATAGAATACTTCATGAAGCCGCTAAAATGCGTCCTGCATTAATGATTGTAGATTCTATACAAACCTTAGTATCAGGACATCTTGATGCAGCTCCAGGAACCATTTCACAAATTAGGGAATGTGCAAATGAGTTGATTCGATTTGCCAAAGAAACTTCTACACCACTTTTTTTGATAGGACACATTACAAAGGAAGGTGAGATTGCAGGGCCCAAATTATTGGAACATATGGTTGATACAGTGTTACAATTTGAAGGGGATAAACACTATTCCTATAGAATTTTAAGAACCCTAAAGAATAGGTTTGGATCCACAGACGAAATGAGTATGTATGAAATGCAGGCTACAGGTCTAATACCAATTAGCAACCCTTCTGCCTTACTGTTATCTCAACACGAAGAACGATTAAGTGGCAGTGCAGTAGCTTGTACTGTAGAGGGTTTACGTCCCATTCTAATAGAAACTCAAGCCTTGGTTAGTGCAGCAGTATATGGAAATCCACAACGAGTGGCAACTGGTTTTGATGGACGTAGACTATCTATGTTATTGGCTGTTTTGGAAAAAAGGTGTGGATTTATGATCGGCAATCAGGATGTGTTCTTAAATCTTGCAGGCGGAATTAGGATCAATGATCCAGCAGTGGATCTTGCGGTCATCGCTTCACTTATTTCTTCATTGGAAGATAATCCATTGCATCGGCAAATTTGCTTTGCAGGAGAGGTTGGATTATCTGGTGAGATCAGAGCAGTATCCAGAATTGATCTCCGGGTTCAAGAAGCTGAACGATTGGGCTTTAAAGCTATATGTATTTCTAAATATAATGGTCAAATCAACGCAGGCAAAGCATCAAAAATAAAGATCGTATCTTTAGCAACGGTCAATGAATTATACGAAAAAGTTTTCGCGAAATAATGATTTTCTATTCTAAAATTAAATGTTAAACATCATATGAGTTTTATTATTGATTCCAATCTTAAGTCATGGATCTCCTACTCTGAAGATCATGGATTTCCAATTCAAAATCTGCCGCTTGGTGTATATTCAGTAGGACATGGATCAAAAAGAATTTGCTCTATCATTGGTGATCAAATTATAGATTTAAGAGGCTTGTTTGAAGCACAATTATTGAGAATAAATGAAATTCAAAATAATGAATTAGCACAAGAATATTTAAATGCATTAATAGCATTAGGTAAAGATGTAACGCGATCCATTAGAAAAGAATTAAGTTATTTATTAACCGAGGACGCAAGTCCAAGTATTCAAGAATCTTGCAAAAAACATCTCATTCCGATTCAAGATGTTCAACTTCATGTTCCAATAGAAATTGGTGATTATACAGACTTTTACAGTAGCAAAGAACATGCTTACAATGTTGGTGTCATGTTTCGGGATCCTGCCAATGCATTATTGCCTAATTGGTTGCACTTACCTGTTGGGTATCATGGTCGTGCATCTTCTATTATCGTAAGTGGAACACCCATTAAGAGACCATCAGGACAAATACTCCCTGCCAATAGTGAAGTTCCTGTGTACAGCCCAAGCAAACAATTGGACTTTGAGCTCGAAATGGGTTTTGTTATAGGCAAACCAAATGAATTAGGAAATCCAATTCCAATCGACCATGCAACAGACCATATACAAGGGTTGATGTTGTTCAACGATTGGTCAGCGAGAGACATTCAGAAATGGGAATATGTGCCTTTGGGTCCATTCTTAGGTAAGAATTTTGCCTCAACAATCGCACCATGGTTGGTTGATCTGGATGCATTAGAACCTTTCAAAACAGATGGACCAGTACAAGAACCTAAACCATTAACTTATCTGGCTCAAGTTGGAAAAAACAATTACGACATTCACCTTGAAGTTTGGTTGAATGACACATTAATCTCTAAATCCAACACCAAATATTTGTATTGGAGCATGATCCAGCAACTGGCGCATCATACGGTCAATGGATGCAATATGCGCATAGGCGATTTATGTGCGTCAGGAACCATTTCCGGACCAACACCAGAATCCTATGGTTCAATGCTTGAACTCGCCTGGAAAGGAACAAAACCAATAACGCTTAATGATGGATCGACCCGAACATTTTTATTAGATGGAGATGTTTTGACTTTGAAAGCTTTTGCACAGCATGATCAGTATAGGATTGGATTTGGGGAATGTAGTGGGAAGGTTTGTTGATAGTAAAAAGTATGTTAAAGAATATATTTATTCTTTTATAAAGAATTTTCGTGCGGCACAAGTTGCAAACTTGCGCCAACAAAAAGGGAAGATTATGTAGGGCACAAGTTGAAAACTAGCGCCAGCAGATGGAAAGTTTTGTTTAATTAATTAATATCAATGGATTATGAATTTGAATGTTAAGATGCAGAAACTTTTAGTAAGATCTTACATTAACAGTAATCTTCCATTTATTAACTTGGTAAAAGATGATAGTGAGGATAGTTATTTTTATTGGGAAATAATTTATGAATTTAACTCCTATAGAATTTCATGTATTTGCGAAAGGGCATATTTTAATATTTATATATTTTCACATAATGAACACAAAGACCCAAATTTATTCAACACCTCTGAAGAGTATGGAAAATTTACATTGAAATGTAAAGAAAGTTTAACAATGCAAAGAAAAGAGGTTGCCTTACTCAATACAGATTGGTTTGGATGCTTACTTCATCAACTTTCATTATTTTTTGCTAAAGATATAGAAGATTATAAAATTACTAATCCAAATTTTAAAATAATAGATTTTAATTCTATTTTCGAAGCAATAATAAAAAATTATGAGGAAATGATCATCAAAGAAAAACAAGAGAAAAAACCTTGGTGGAGAAATATATTGAGTAAGATTTAAGCTCTTAATATTTTGTTGCTATCTGTTCATAGTCATTTAGAATCCTTAAAAATCAAAAGTGGTAGTAAGAAATTGAATACAATATTTAATAAGCTAGCCTATTGGATTGAATTGAAAACAGAAAGATTCTATTATATTTTTTGCATCTCAAGATTAGATTATAAATGACGTCTATGGTAAATTACCATTAAGTAGTAATGAAACAAGATTTGTTTAATATCGTGACTAGAATAAAAAATTAGTAATCAAACTTGAGCAAGTTGAGCATCTTTAGCAGATCTTAACTCATTCTAAATTCTCCAAAGGCAAATTTACCTTGAGTGGTCCTCAAAATGGTCCAATAGATTATGAAGGCTTCGAAGGAGTTATTGATAATATTAACGAACAAATTCAACTAAAAACCACTAGATTAGCGCCTCCTTCAAAGAGTTTTTTAACTAAAGGTTTCTGCTAGCTTATAAACTCTGGAAGAAATACTAAGAAAAAACTTGTGATTATGGTAAAGGATGAGTCGCAGATTAAAAGTATAGATGATTTAATTAAAGATATTAGTGCGAGCAGTGGAAAATATCAAAACATTACAAAAACTATTAAGGTGGAGATTGGCACTTTCATAGATTAGGAATAACCATGGAAATTTCTTTTTGTATTACTTTATTTTCAACAAGCTCATTAAAGGATTTATTTAACCAAATCATCCCTAATGCGCCTATAGAGTTCGAGGTTGGAACAATAGGTATTAATGATATTGAATTCAAGATAAATGAATTTATAGCTCCTTTTATTGAAAATTATTGTGAACTGGTCATTCGTAGTAAGAAAAATCACCATATTAAGTGGCGATTTGAATATTATAAGGATGAGAAAATATTTTCGAATAGAGGGGTATCTAGAGAGGTTATTCGGGTTTTTTGTAGTTGTGAATATTCGGTTACAGTCTGTAACTTCTATAACCTTTTAAGCAAGAAAGAAGAAGTAATCTTTTCATATATTGCAGATGGTAATTATGAGTTTGAACAAGGGCAGCTTCGACATTCAGAAGAAAATAAGTTGGAACGAGAATTGTATTCTGTTCAAAGCGGCTTTTTAGGAAAGATATTCGGAAAGTCAGAGGAGAAACTAAAAGAAGAGTTATTGAATTTAATTTATAAATATCCTGGTACAAGCGCTTCAAGGATATCTGGTTATTTTAATTACGTGGGAAATCAAACAATGTACCTCGGACCAGAGTTTTATCATTTTATTCCTAAAGATTTTATACTCAATTTTAAAGATGCTTATTGTATAGAGCAATTGCCCAATGATATTATTAGAATGCAACTCTACGAAAGACTTCAAGATGCAAATGATCCCTTAAGCCAGGATAGTCAGAGAAGCTTTCGTCAGTATTTCAAAATGGTAGATCATATAGATCAAAATAAAATTGATTATGAAGAATGGCCTTGGCTAAAAGATGATTCAAACTTTGAGGTCAAGATTCAGCACTATCAGTTCCCAAGAATGTATATCGCTATTACTTCAACTGTATCAAATCTCATGAAGGTTCTTCAAACAGATACATTGAATTCTGATCTGGAATGGAATAAAGCAGTAGAACTTACCAGTGATGAAACAAGATTGTTTATTAGTCCTGAACATGAAGGTTGGGTATGGATTGGTGGAGAGTGCTTATTTAACGACATCAAAGATCTATATAAAGACAAGTTATTGCAAGAGTTGAGTAAACGATTCGGTGAAGTATGCTCGTGGATTTATATCAGTATCAACGATGTACATGAGATCAGATGGTATAAAGATGGAAATCTACACAGAGCAATCCATCATTGTGGTGAAGATGGCCGATTTGCACACAAAGAAGATCTAACTGAAAGTGAACTTGAAATGGTGAATAAGTATGTAAATCAATTGAAAAAAATGAAATTAAAAATTACAGAAAAGAAGAGAAGCCAGATTGCTAAATCAATCATTATTAATAATATGGAACCCATCTTTAATTCATGGTGTCCAAATATTATTGAGCTCAAAGAGCTAGAGTCTTTCCGCTCAAAGCAATGTTACACAATGAATTACAAGTCTTTTTATAAGGCAATTTTGAAAGATAAATAAACAGTAAGCTTACTTTAATTACATATAAAAAATTGTCTAAACTTTCATCAGGCACGAGTTGCAAACTTGTCAGCAGAGGGAATCAGGATTAGCTATTTGTAAAGATTTTTCAATAATTTATACATTTGCTCTAAGATAAATATAGATTAATTAAATATTTATACTAAGTTATTGAATTGTTGTCAACAATTTTGGCATTGCTGTTAAGGACTGAGCATTGATTAATCCTACAGGAAAAGAAGGCATATGAACAACATAATTAATATTGAAAAGGATTTGGGGATTGTGCAGGGAAGATATTTTCGTAGGGCACAAGTTGAAAACTTGACGCCAGCAAGGGATTTATTTATTAACCTGTATAGCTATTTTAGGACAAGACAGAACAAGACAAGCAGGGGGGAAGAGCCGAGGAGGAGTCGTGGATAAGCCGTGGATAAGTCGTGGATACTTGCTTGTGAGTTGTACTTAATATTTATGGACACAAATATTAAATGCAACTTCGTAGGCCACAAGTTGAAAACTTGACCTCAGCAGGGATTTATCTGGATTTTGACAGTAATAATGAGTTCATCAATAGTTGTCAAGTTATTTCTGTTAGAATGTACTTATTGCGGAAAAAAGACAATGATGTTAATAAAAAATAAATTAACCTAGTTAAAATAAAGAGTATCTATTACTCCAACAAAATGCAATGTGTCTGGTAAATAACTATCTGAATTGTCAATCCCAGATTTTACTTTAACAAACCAAACTTCAAAATTACATTTCACGACTTGTGTAGAAGTATCTATTTCATTGATAATAAATTTGGTTTGGTTTATATTAATTTGATTGAATTGATGATTTTCCTTATCTCCATTTTTAAGTTGATTAAAAACCCAAGGAACATGGCTTTGATCACCAATCTGACGGATATCATCTAACAATGGGAGAAAAGTATTCGTATATTTATTTCTGTTTTGAAAAAAATCAAACCTTATATAATTTGTGCCATTTCCTCCATAAATTAATGGAATATAACTTACATGAATACCATTCAGTGTGATTTTGCATTTACTGCCAAGATCCGGTTCAGGACCAAAGTCTGGATCCAAGAATTTATCACATGAGCACATCAAAAGAAGTGCCATTATGAAACCAAGTAAGGTTAATCTAGAAAAGGTTAGCGCATTCATAAATTATATTTTAATAAATTTATAATAATGAGATGTTCCGCTTTTTATTACAGTTAAAATATAGATTCCTTTGTTCAGCCTTGAAACATCTAATCTATTTTTAAAATTGCATATAGTTTCGCTTGAAACATCTATACTTGATTTATTGTATACTCTTAAATTATCACTACAATTGAATCCTTTGATAAATTGACTTTCGTAAATTTCCATCAGAAAGTTGACTTTGTGTGTTTTTCCAAATATAGATCAATTGAATCGGTATCATAAAGAATTAATTTCTTTACTGGTTGTTAGAATCGAATTTTTCCACCATCCCTTAGTTTTTGAAGGGTGGTTTTACTTTTAATCCTGAGCTTTGACATCGCCTCCTCATCAAAAATCCATTTATCTCCTTTGATCCCTTCCTTTTCCTTTATCAGAGCCACTACTTTCTCAATGAGAGCATAAAATGCTTCATCAGATAAACAAATGACTTCCATTTGACAAATGTAGGTAATTAAAAATAATACTATTTGATTTCTTATTCTGGGATTTGATTTGCATTACTGGCAAATTACAGGCAAAAAAAAAGGAGTTATGAAAATGAATTCACAACTCCTTGATAATCATGTGGGAAATACTGGGTTCGAACCAGTGACCCTCTGCTTGTAAGGCAGATGCTCTGAACCAGCTGAGCTAATCTCCCTGTTGTTAGATTTCCTTTTCGTCTAAAAGGAGTGCAAATATAGTTATCCTATTTAGTTTATTAAAAATATGGGATTAAATTTTATTAATTATATATATAAATTATTGAAATTGAATCATTTAATCCAAAATAATTTGTACTAAATTCATTTTTCCATTGGACTCACTGGGTATAATCAGGGTGCTTGCATCTTTTTGGAAGGCATCTGGGATTCTTAAGTTGAGGTTTTTATAACTCGTATTCAGGACACTCTTGCGGATAAATCTTCCATCTGATCTCAGGATGTACTCAGATACTGTCGATTCGTTTTTGATTTCATCATTAAAAATAATCCTTAGAAAAGAAGTATTCGCCATGACAAAAAAAGATGAAAACAAACCTTCATCATCCTGAGAGTATTGTTTTTTAGGTAAAACCTGCTCCCAGACTAGGGAATTATTGGAGTCAATACAAGATACCAAAATATCATCATAATAATAATCTACCCACTTCATAGGGCCAAATCCAGTATTATCCTGAGTACTATTGAAATAGGGTTTTCTGGATAATTCTCTGGAATTCTCTAAAAACATAAGCCATGAACCATCTACCTTCATTTGAATATTTTTAATTTTCAAATTGACGTCCGACATTCCGGATTTTTTAGTTTTTCCTGTTAGGCTCTTAATTAGATTTTCATTAAATTCTATAAAAACGATTTGCTCATCTTCCAATACATTCTGCACTAAATAACCTTTTGGACCACCATTCATTTTTTCTTTATAAATACCAACTAAAAGCAGTTTTGAAAAAGAATCCTGATACATCAGGACACAATCATAAATATCTTTCTCAGCCAACTGAAGCTTTTTATCTAATATAAGCTGACCAAAATGGTTTATGCCATAAATATGAAAATCTTTATTTTTTACCTGTCTTTCTTGTTCAACATTTGGACCTAAAATATAAAAGTCACCATTATTATTTAACAATACATCCTGTACGGAATGAGCATCAAAATGAAACAACGAATCAGCTTTTACAGTGTAATACAATGAGTCTTGACTTCGATTATATAAACACATCCATTTTTCCTGATTTCGATCTTTGAAGATGAGCGATACCCAATTCAAATCATCAGATGATTTTAAATTAACATCAAGCGGAAGTTCAAAGTCATAGGAATTAAGCAGTTGTTTCTCTGAAATAAAAATTCCATTGTGGTCATAAATAGCATAAAGAATAACTGTCTCTGTTTTCAATTTTGTAGCATACAAAACACCTATGTTATTGTGATGTGAGTAAACTTCAATAATTCGCCATTTTTTCCCTTTTAATTCAATATTTTTTTCAACTGACCAATTAAAATCCTGGTCCAAATTCTGGATGATTAGTTTGTAGGCTCTGTCTCTTACTACTGAGATTCCATTATCTAATTTTAATACATAATAGGCAAAATCATTTTTAAGAGAAATTTCAGGACTTATCATTACAGATTGAGCCTCCAAAAAAGCAGATAACAAAACACCAAAAGCAAAAAGTATGAATCGATTTCCTTTTTTAAATGATGCTTTATATACTTTTGCAGACTCAAATGTATAAGTTATGCAAGCTGATTCCATCATTGAATGTGTACCAAATTTTAGCGAAGGTCGTAATATTGATATAATTAATCAAATATCTCAAGCTATTGAAGGTGTTCCAAATGTTAAATTATTAAATGTTGATCCTGGAAAATCAACCAATAGAACGGTTATCACCTTTGCGGGACACCCTGATGATGTTATTGAAGCTGCATTCCTGGCAATAAAAAGAGCCAGTGAACTTATAGATATGCGTCATCATTCAGGGGAGCATCCCAGAATGGGAGCTACCGATGTCTGTCCACTTATTCCAGTTTCGGGTATTAGCATGGCGGAAACCGTGTTATATGCTCAAAAATTGTCTGAACGAGTAGGTCGAGAACTTCAAATACCCGTGTATCTCTATGAAGCTGCTGCATCAGCGCCACACCGAGTTAATTTAGCAGATATTCGTTCCGGCGAATATGAAGGACTTGAGGACAAAATGAAATTGCCGAAATGGGCGCCAGATTATGGCCCAGACACCATGAATGTCAAATCGGGAGCAACGGTAATTGGTGCAAGAGACTTTCTGATCGCATATAATGTTAATTTGAATACTAACTCAGTAAAATTAGCAAATGAGGTGGCTTTTGATATTCGAGAAAATGGAAGGCCGAAAAGGGATATCGAGACCGGTAAGATATTAAAAAATGAGTTGGGTGAAGTAGAACGTATCAATGGAATCTGTCCTTCCGTGAAAGCCATAGGCTGGTACATTGAAGAATACGGATTCACTCAAGTTTCAATGAACCTTACCAATTTAGATAAAACAAATCTTCATGAAGCCTTTGAGGCTTGCAGAAAATCAAGTGAACAGCACGGCCTCTTAGTAACAGGCTCTGAATTAGTGGGTTTAATACCCAAAAAAGCAATTTTGGATGCTGGAACATACTACTTAAAAAAACAAGGTAGATCTCTTGGTGTATCTGAACAAGAGTTAATAAAAATAGCCATTCAATCGTTAGGTTTAAATTCAGTAAGTATTTTCGACCCCAAACAAAGAATCATAGAATATATGTTAGACAATAAAACAAACCAATTAATTGATCTTTCATTACGGCAATTTACAGAACTGACATCATCCGAAAATCCAGCTCCAGGTGGCGGTTCGGTATCTGCTTATGTAGGTGCTTTGGGTGCTGCACTTGGGACCATGGTGGCTAACTTAAGTGCACATAAAAAAGGATATGAAAGTCAATTTGAATTTTTTTCAAATTTTGCAGCAACGGGCCAAAAAATGAGTTCAAGTTTACTGCAACTTGTAGATGCAGATACGGATGCATTCAATAGTATAATAAGCGCTTTTCGATTACCAAAAACATCCATTGAAGATAAAAAAATTCGAAAAAAAGCTATATTCAATGCAACCATAAAGGCAATAGAAGTTCCCATGCGAACTATTGAAATAGCTACAAGTACTTTAGATTTAGTAAAAGCAATGGTAGAACATGGAAATCCAAATTCAATTTCTGATGCTGCAGTTGGGGCTCTTTGTGTTAGAGCAGCAGTGGAAGGTGCAGCATTAAATGTAAAAATTAATGCACTTGGGATCGATGATGAGGTATTAAAAAATGAATACATACAAAAAGCAAATCTAAGCGTGCAAAGTGTCCAAAATCAAGTCAATGAAATACTTAACATAGTGAATCAGAAAATGAAACTTGATTAAATATGGATTTTTCATAAATCATTTAACTTTATAAAATAATCATTAAATATATCCCAATATTTACCATATTATTAAAATATATAATATTATACCTACCTTTGCTAAGCGTTATTTAAATTAATCAATGGATTTATCCCTAATTATTCCTGCTTACAATGAAGAAGAGTCTATTCCAGAATTAGTGGCGTGGATCAAGCGAGTCATGGCCAATAATAATTTCCAATATGACATTTGGTTTGTCGATGATGGGAGTACTGATAAAACATGGCAAGTATTGGATCAATTACATTCAGAAGACCCAATACATGTAAAAGCTATAAAATTTCGGAGAAACTATGGTAAATCAGCAGCTTTAAACACTGCCTTCCATTCTTGTCAGGGGTCAGTAGTCATAACCATGGACGCAGATTTACAAGATAGTCCTGAAGAAATTCCTGAATTATACCGTATGATTGTTGAAGATGATTTCGATATCGTGTCGGGTTGGAAAAAAATACGTCACGACAATGCAATTACTAAAAATCTGCCTTCAAAATTATATAACAGTGTTACTGGCTGGATGAGTGGAGTTAAACTTCACGACATGAACTGCGGGTTGAAAGCCTACAAAAAAGATGTTGTCAAGAGTATAGAAGTATTTGGAGAAATGCATAGATACATTCCTGTTATTGCAAAATGGGCAGGCTTTAGAAAAATTACAGAGAAAATAGTTCAACATTACCCTAGAAAATATGGATATTCCAAATTTGGAATTAGTCGATTTATCAATGGTTTTTTAGACCTTGCTACTATACTTTTTATTGGCAAATTTGGTAAACGACCAATGCATTTTTTTGGATCTCTTGGTATCAGTTTTTTCTTTGTTGGCTTTTGTTTTGTTATATATTTAGGGTTCACTAAATACGTATATCAAGTTTATGGTATGACTGAACGCCCTGCGTTTTTTATTGCTTTAGTCGCCATGATCATAGGATCACAATTATTTCTTACCGGATTTATAGCTGAACTCATTTCTAGAAATGCAAGTGAACGCAATCACTATTTAGTGGATAAAACACTGTCCTAAAGCTTATGGCAAAAGTGATCATTATCGGTCCGGCTCATCCTCTGAGAGGAGGTTTGGCTTCTTTTGATGAAAGACTAGCCAGAGCTTTTCAAGCCAATAATGATGAAGTTACCATTTACACCTTTTCATTACAATACCCTTCATTTTTATTTCCCGGTACTACACAATATTCAGACGAAACTAAGCCCGAAGATTTAAATATTAAAGTTTGTATTAATTCCATCAACCCAATTAACTGGTGGATCATTGGAAAAGAACTCAAAAAACTAAAACCAGAAATAATTATTGTACGATTTTGGTTGCCTTTTATGGGCCCTTGTTTGGGTACTATTTTAAGGTTGATTCGATCGAATCACTACACAAAATTTATTTGTATAGCTGATAATGTAATACCTCATGAAAAACGAATTGGGGATGATTGGTTTACAAAATATTTTCTAAAGGCACCAGATGCATTTATTACTATGAGCGAAAAAGTAAATCAAGATCTAAAATTATTTCAACCAACAAAACCTTCTATCGTCGTTGATCATCCTTTATATGATAACTTTGGAATAGCACTAGATAAAATTAATGCTCGTGGAATATTAAACATACCTAAAGAAGATCCAATTGTTTTATTTTTTGGATTTATCAGAAAATATAAAGGCTTGGATTTATTATTGGAAGCCATTCCCAAACTAGAAAATAAGAATATAAAAATACTTGTTGCCGGAGAATTTTATGAAGATGAAAAACCATACCTGGATATCATAGAACGATTAAATATCAAGAACAGAATATATTGGCATACTCACTTCATTTCAGATAGTGAAGTAAAATATTATTTATCAGCTGCAGATGTAATTATTCAACCTTATAAAAATGCAACCCAAAGTGGTGTTACACCTTTGGCCTATCATTTTGAAATTCCTATGATCGTAACCAATGTCGGAGCTCTTCCAAGATTAGTTCCTCATGAAAGAGTTGGATTGGTTTGTGAGCCTAATGCTTCATCTATAGCTCATACAATAGATCGATTTTTTACCTTAGATCAAAATAAATTTATCCAACATATTAAAATTGAAAAGAAAAAATTAAGTTGGGAATTTCTAATTGAAAGTATTAAAAATATGTATCATGATTTGGAGAAGTAAGGCACCTTTTAGATTAGGACTTGCAGGTGGAGGAACGGATGTCAGTCCATACAGTGATTTATATGGTGGCGCCATTTTAAATGCAACCATTTCATTATATGCACATGCCAGCATAGAAAGCCTACAACAACCAAAAATTATTTTAAAATCAATAGATCAAGGCATTGAATTAGCCTTTTCATCGGAAGAATTATTACCTTCTGAAGGATTATTAAAGTTACAAAAAGGACTGATCAATCGATTAAAAAAAGACCACATATTAGGAAATCAAGGATTTTGTTTAACAACCAATATGGATGTGCCCGCGGGTAGTGGTTTGGGAACTTCATCAACATTAATGGTTACTATGCTTAAAGCCTTTTCAGAAATGTTAAATATACCATTTGGTGATTATGATTTAGCACATTTAGCATTCATCATTGAGCGAGTTGATTTAAACCTTGCAGGAGGAAAACAAGATCAATATGCTGCTACTTTTGGTGGTGTAAACTATATGGAATTTTATAAAGATGATCAGGTACTTGTAAATCCTTTAAGGATAAAACAGGATTATTTATCTGAATTAGAACACAACATCATACTCTATTTTACATCTACCAGTAGAAGTTCATCTGAAATAATAAGCACACAACAACACAATGTTACCTCTCAAAAAATAGAATCAATAGAAGCTATGCATCAGCTAAAAGAACAAAGTAAACGGATGAAAGATGCATTGTTGCGTGGCAAACTAGATGAAATTGGAGAGATTCTAGACTTTGGGTTTGAACAAAAGAAAAAAATGGCAGTTAATATATCCAATCAACAATTAGATGACATTTATTCTGCTGCAAAATTAGCCGGTGCCAGTGGTGGTAAAATATCAGGTGCCGGTGGAGGTGGATTTATGTTTTTCTATTGCCCTGGAACTACCCGATATCAAGTCATAGAACAATTAAATAAATTTGGAGGTTATTTTCTAAATCACCAATTTACACAACAAGGTGTTCAAAGTTGGAAAACAAAATTATAACATGGATAAAATAATTAATATCATTAGGTCTTCAATTCAGGTCAAAGAAACCATCATTGAAGATGAAAACATGCTTAAAAAAATAGAAGATATTTCAACTATAATCGTAAATGCATTACGCAATAATGGCAGAATTTATTTTTGTGGAAATGGTGGAAGTGCAGCTGATGCTCAACATCTTGCAGCCGAATTATCAGGAAGATTTTATACAGATAGACCGGCGCTAGCGGCAGAAGCACTTCATGCCAATACATCCTATTTGACAGCAGTGGCCAATGATTACAGTTTTGATGTTGTTTATTCAAGAATGATTGATGGTATTGCAACTGCAAATGATATATTAATAGGAATAAGCACCTCTGGAAATTCAAAAAACATAGTCAAAGCTTTTGAAGCGGCTACAAAAAAAGGAATTCCAACAATAAGTTTAACAGGTTCTTCTGGAGGTCAATTGAAAAACTTGTCTAGCTACTGGCTTGGTATGCCTTCTGATGATACACCAAGAATACAAGAGTCCCATATATTAATTGGACATATCATATGCCAATTAGTGGAGGAAAAATATTTTTCACTTTAGACCAGATGATTTGAAAACTTGCATCATTTTAGCTGGTGGTTTTGGCACTAGATTATCCCACTTAATACCAGATTTACCAAAATGTCTAGCACCTGTTGCTGATAAACCATTTATGCATTATATTATTGAATATCTTATTTCTCAACAAGTAAATCTTTTTGTATTTGCATTGGGTTATAAACATGAATTGATAGTTCAATATATACAAGATTTTTATCCCAGTCTGAAGACTAGATTTATTATAGAAGACGAGCCTTTGGGTACGGGTGGTGCTATTCTAAAATCTTTGGAAATATGTAATGACGAACATGTATTTGTGGTCAATGGAGACACCTATTTTCCAATTAACTTAAATCAATTATTAAATCAACATAAAAGCTTAAACTCATTTATTACTATTGGAGTTAAAGCTATGAACCTTCCAAGTAGATATGGTACACTTCAATTGGAAAAGGATCAATGTATTAGTTCATTTTTTGAGAAAAAAGAGCTTCAATATGGACTTATCAATGGGGGTGTTTATTTAATTCATCGTATTCCATTTATTGATAATCATTTTCCAAAAAAATTCTCATTTGAACAGGATGTTTTAGAAAAAGAAACTTCAAACGGTCAAATTTTTGGGCAAGTTCAGGATCATTTTTTTATTGATATAGGTATTCCTGAAGATTACAATCATGCACAATTGATCTTTAAAAACTCTAATCCTGAATCTAAGATTCCTTGGACTTTGTATTTAGATCGTGATGGTGTTATTAATGAGTTAATTCCGGGTAATTATGTCAAGCGATGGAATGAATTTAAATTTGAAAATAATTTTCTAAATACGTTTTCAAAAATATCAAAATATTTTGAACATATCTTTATTGTAACAAATCAACAAGGTGTAGCCAAGCAATACATGACTGAACAAGCTTTAAAGCAAATTCATGATCAAATGCTTACAGAGATTAATAGTGCTGGTGGTCATATTTCAAAGATATATTATTGCCCTCATTTAAAAGCTTCAAATTGTACATGCAGAAAACCTAATTCAGGCATGTTAGATCAATCAAAAATAGAATATCCAAATTTACTTTTTTCCAAATCAATATTGATAGGTGATACCATTAATGATATTAAAATGGCAAAAAGTAGAGGAATTGTCACAATAGCTATGCTCCATAAATTCAATTCTAAAGCTGATTTTGAATTGTGTGAACCTGATTATTTTATTAGTGATTTAGATCAATTTTACTCAGATATTTTGCCAAAAATTATTCCATACAATAATCATACAATGTCATTAGACAATTGATTTCTTTAATTTTTTATGAATTATGAAATCGTGAACAAATTACAATATTGAACCAACAATAAACATGTCCAAATACGCAATTAAAGAAATTTTTTATACCTTACAAGGTGAAGGGAATCAAGCTGGTAGAGCAGCGATTTTTGTGAGATTTGCTGGATGTAATTTGTGGTCAGGCCGTGAAGAAGATCGGGCAAAAGCGATTTGTAATTTTTGTGATACAGATTTTGTTGGTACCGATGGAACATTCGGAGGTAAGTTTCAATCTGCTGAGATACTTGCAAATCACATTTTACAATTATGGCCTTCAACACAAGATGTTAAAAAATATATCGTTTTTACTGGCGGAGAACCCTTATTACAACTTGATGAAGCATTAATAATTGCTTTAAAAAAATATGATGTTGAAATTGCTATAGAAACTAATGGAACCATTGAAGTACCCATTGGTATAGATTGGATTTGTATGAGCCCTAAGCCTAACACAACTATTCTCGTTACCGAAGGAAATGAATTGAAATTTGTATTCCCACAAAAAAATCTTAATCCTGAATCATTTAAAAAATTAAATTTTGATCACTATTATATCCAACCCATGGATGGTCCAGATTTACAGAGCAACATTGAAAAAGCGACTCAATACTGTCTGGAAAACCCACAGTGGAGGCTTAGTTTACAGAAACACAAAATTTTAGGGTTAAGATAATTGTTTTTATAAATACAATTGAACTTGTTAATATCACAAATGAAAGTATTGTTAAATTATATACATTTTTAATCCATGAAAGCTTAATTTTGTATCATGAAGAAAATACTATTGTTTCAATTATTTTTTTTAGGAATCTCTGGCGCTATCTTTGCCCAAGCAACTGGTTTTGGAATAAAAGCTGGTCCTGGTTTAGGATTTCAAAGGTGGAATGGAGGTTCAAAAAGAGATTTATTAAGCATTTACCATGTAGATGCATTTCTAGATTCTGAATCGGCAAGTGGCAATATCATATATGGGCAATTAGGATTTCATACCAGGGGTTCGTCTTCTCGCATTGGACCGTTTGAAGATGTAAATGGCATTTACTACCCGGCTCGAAGACTAAAGACAGTCTTTTCGAATGTAGTACTTGAAATTGGCGCAAAAAAATTGATTCAAACCAAACGTTTTGAAACATTTTATGCTTTAGGTGTCCGCGGTGAATATACTTCCAAATCCAAATTTGAATTTTATGATGAATTACAAGATTGGGTTCGAAAATTTAATTATGGTATTTCTATACGAATGGGAGCTGAATGGAAATGGAATAAATTAACTAAATATGGCATTGATTTAAACATTGCACCTGACATTTCTAAACAAATCTATGTTCCTGCAGGAATCAGATATTATAATCCAATCACTAAAACAACGTCTCCAGGTTATGAGCAGTCAGTAAGAAATATTGTTATTGAGCTTAGTTTTTATATTAGATTTCTTCAAATTATCGAATATGATGAATAATGCAGTTACCATTGCATGATATGAATTAGACAAAATTAATCCTAATTATAAAGAGTTTACAAACATTATAAAATTATTTTATATTTGCACCTTCATTAAAAATAACGAAATATGGCATATTTATTTACTTCAGAATCTGTTTCAGAAGGTCATCCTGATAAAGTAGCAGATCAAATATCAGATGCATTAATTGATCATTTTTTGGCTTTCGATAAGAATTCTAAAGTGGCTTGTGAGACCTTAGTAACTACAGGTCAGGTTGTAGTTGCTGGTGAGGTTAAAACAAATACTTACCTAGATGTCCAGAAAATAGTTAGAGATGTAATTACAAATATAGGTTATACAAAGAGCGAGTATATGTTTGAAGCTAATAGTTGCGGTATACTATCAGCCATACATGAGCAATCAGCGGACATTAATCGTGGAGTTGAACGCAAGAATAAGATGGATCAAGGTGCTGGAGATCAAGGAATGATGTTTGGATATGCTTCAAATGAGACGGATTCCTATATGCCTTTAGCATTAAAATTAGCTCATTTGTTATTGGAAGAATTGGCTAAAATTAGAAAAGAGGGCAAAGTCATGACCTACTTAAGACCAGATGCAAAAAGTCAAGTAACCATTGAATATGGTGATGATAATAAACCTCAAAGAATTGATACCATTGTTCTTTCTACTCAACATGATGATTTTATACAAGCAGGAAAAGGTGTTAATGCACTAGATCGTGCGGAAAAAACGATGTTAAATCAAATCGCTGAAGATATTAAAACCATTTTGGTTCCTAGAGTAAAACGAAAGCTTCCAGCACATATTCAAAAGCTCTTTTCAACCAATATTACCTACCATATCAATCCTACAGGAAAATTTGTAATCGGTGGTCCACATGGCGATACAGGATTAACTGGAAGAAAAATTATAGTTGATACCTATGGTGGCAAAGGAGCACATGGTGGTGGTGCCTTCTCCGGAAAAGACCCTTCAAAAGTGGATCGTTCAGCAGCTTATGCTACAAGGCATATGGCTAAAAATTTAGTTGCAGCAGGAATCTGTGATGAAATATTAGTCCAAGTATCTTATGCTATTGGTGTAGCTAAACCTTGCGGACTATATATCAATACTTATGGCACTTCAAAAGTTAACTTAACGGATGGACAAATAGCCAAAAAAATACAACAGTTGTTTGATATGAGACCATACGCTATCGAACAAAGACTTAAACTTAGAAATCCAATCTATCTTGAGACTGCAACTTATGGTCATATGGGAAGAGAGCATAAAATCGTAGAAAAAATATTCACTGCTCCAGATGGCAAACAAAAAAAATTAAAGGTTGAATTATTTACTTGGGAAAAACTGGATATGGTAAAACCTATAAAAAAACTATTTAAAATCAAATAAATTTTTACAAATCGCTATTTGTTGACCGACTTTGACTATTAGTTAAAGTCGGTTTTTTTTATCATAAAACATTCTTTATCTTTACATATAACAACATGAACCATTGAGACTTATTCATCATGGCCAGAAAAAGAATAAAGGGTACTATTTGTAAAAATTGCGACACCAAAATAAATATAGGGGATCATTTCTGTCATGAATGTGGTCAAGAAAATCACGCACCCAACCAACCAATAAAGCATTTATTTTTTGAATTCATTGAATCCATTTTTCATTTTGACACTAAAATTTTATTTACTTACAAAACTTTTTTTAGTTCACCTGGCAAGATAACAAAGGAGTATAATGAAAACAAAAGAATGCGGTATGTACCTCCTATGCGTATGTATATATTCACTAGTGCTATCTTTTTCTTTTTTCTTCAAATGAGCACAGAAAGTAATACACCAACAATAAAAACGGATGCCATTCAGCAGAATAGATTTGATTCTATATTAGAAAATAATACTATAATTAACAAAAACGACACTAGTTTTATAAAACCTGATTCAACAATAAATGTAAATTTTAGTATATTTAATCAACGTTTTTCGTTAACGCCTTCGATACTTGACGAAATTAGTAAGAATCCAGAACCTGTAATTGATTCATTAATCATATCAAAAGGACTAACACCAAACTTTTTTTATAGAAAGTTTTTCAAACAAATGATTAAAACTATTAAGGCTGATGACCAGTATACAAAAAACATCTTACGACTATTTATCAAAAATACATCTATATCCATTTTTGTGTTAATGCCTATATTTGGGTTATTGCTATTTTTAATATATTATAAGTTTAAAAAAAATTATTATGAATATCTCATTTTATCTATTCATTATCACACAATATTTTTTACCGTTTTAGGGGTTATTCTTGCAATAGACTATTGGTTTAAATGGAATTCAATCGTCCAGGATGGAGTTTTCATTATGTGGATATATTTATTATTCACATTAAAATATTTATTCGAACAAGGATGGATAAAAACCATTGCAAAAACTATTCTGTGTAGTTTAATGTATACTATAATATTGTTTATAGGTCTTTTTATTAGTTTACTTTTGGGTTGGATTTACATTTAAGAATCGATTTATTTTCTGTATCAAATTGGAAAACTGAAGGGATGAAATACATTAAATAAAAAATTTTCCTGTTTTATGTTTTATAGATCGAATGGATTCATTTGATTATTCCACAATATTAATATTAAACTGAGCAACCGGCATTTCATTTTATAGTTGGTATTTTGATATGGAATTAGATACTCAGTAATAATATTTAATAATAATATATTGGTGAAAATGAGTGGATCTTAGTATCAAGTTATAAATAAGCTAAATTAAAAAGTCCATTTATTTGACAATAAATGGACTTTTTAAAAAAAAAGACTTTTATTAATTACTTTTTCTTAGACAATTCGTAAAGTTTAGAAACGTCTGGGCTAATAATAAATTCAATTCTTCTATCCATAGCGGTTTTATCCCTTCCTTCAGCAACAACACCTGTAGGTTCAAAACTACTTCTACCAGATGCCGTTAATTGTTCTGGTGCAACTTTTTGCTTCAATAAATATCGAACCACATTATTGGCTCTTAAAGTAGATAAATCTAAGTTGTCTTTAAATGGTGCGTCTGACTTAACAGGAGTTTTATCTGCATGACCTTCCACAACTACTTTCATTCCGCTGTTTTTAGTGAATACCGTAGATAAACTCTTTAAAATGGTTTCTCCATTCTTGTTTAATACCCCTGAACCCTTTTTATATAAAATACGGTTCGGTAGAGAAACATACAACTTATCACCCATTTGCTTAACGGATAGGTCTGCTCCATCGACCATTGAGAAAGCTTTGTGGATTTCATCTTTAATTCTTTGAATTTCAGCTTCCTTTTGCTTATTCATTTTTTCTAATTCAGACACTTGATTTTGAAATTTTGTCAATTCGCCTTTTGAATTTCCTATTTCACTATTCAATTTAGCAATTGATTTTTCCAAGTCCATTTTGCTTGATTCACAGTCTGTCAACTTACCCTTCTGAGCGTCTAACATTTTTTGTAAATTGGCATTATCTTCTTGTAATGATTTAAATTTCTTTGAAGATACACAGGAAGTAAAGGAAATAATTCCTAATAGCAATAATGATAACAATTTGATTTTCATGGTTTTATAAATTTTAAATTTTAAATATGATGATTTTTTTATATATTTAATTTATGTAACAAACACTATTCCAACTTTTTATGAATTCCATCTAAAAGTATCGATATTCATCCCAACCAAATCTAATACCCTATCTGATACTGTTGCTACAAGTTCTTCTATTGAACTTGGATTTGAATAAAATGAAGGAATGGCTGGACATACTATACCTCCAGCTAATGTAATCATTTTCATGTTTTCTAAATGAATTAAACTGAAAGGTGTCTCTCTAAACAGGAAAACGATTTTTCTTCTTTCTTTCAACATCACATCAGCCGCCCTACTCATCAGATCTGAAGAAATTCCATGTGCTACTCTAGCTAAAAATCCTGCAGAACAGGGGCAGATTATCATTGCATCAAATTTTGTTGACCCAGAGGCAAATGGTGCGTTAAAATCGTCATTGGAATACAATTGGAAGCCTAAATTTTCAATGTTAAAATTTGGATTTTCAAGTTTCCAATTCACTAATGCATTTTTACTTAATACTATCGATACCTCGCAATCCGATATTGTTTTAAGCTTTTGCAAAAGTACTCTTGCATAAACTGAACCACTAGATCCTGAAATACCTACTACGATTTTCATATTACTATACTAAATCACCTCTGCCACCACAAAGATACTTCCAGTGACAACAATAATATCATTTTTACCAGCCTTTTTCTTTGCAGCCAAGAATCCATTCTTAACCGATTTATAGCCTTTGCCTCTTAAATTATATAACGCCGCTTTTTCTTTCAATTCTGATGCTTTTAACGCTCTTGGAAGTTGAGCATTGACAAAATAATAATGGGCATTTTTGGGTAATAAATTCAGCACTTGATCTAATGGTTTGTCATTGACAAATCCAATAACAATATGTTGTTCATCATAATGCTGTTGGTTTAACCAACTCATCAAAAATTGAATACCATCTAGATTATGTGCAGACTCAAGCAATATTTTTGGAATTCCTTCCTTCCATTGCCATCGACCCATTATTTTTGAATAGTCAGTGGTATGCTGAAATGCACTTTTAATTTTGTCAATTTTTAATTCAATCCGGTTTTCCCGATTTAAAATTTTGCAGGCGGCAAAAACTGTTCGGTAATTTTCTAATTGAAACGGTCCTTTTAAGTCAGGTATAAATTCAATTTCATCATTAAAACGTATTCTTGAAATACCATCATTATTTGTATTGAATTCACTGAATATATTATCTTCAGCATAATATAAATTCGCATGTTCCAATAATGCCTTTTGTTTAAAAACTCCTTCCGTTTCAATTTGCCTTCTTCCAATAATTACTGGAGTTTGTAATTTGATTATTCCAGCTTTTTCGGTAGCAATTTTCTCCAAGGTATCTCCTAAAATATCAGCATGATCTAAGCTTATATTAGTTATAATACTCATTATCGGAGAAATAATATTCGTTGCATCCAAACGCCCACCTAGTCCCGTTTCAATAACTGAATAATCAACTTTTTGATCTTTAAAATAACAAAAAGCCAAGGCTACGGTCATTTCAAAAAAAGAAGGTTTAATTTGATCAAATAATATTCTATTTTCTTCAAGAAAGCGAACTACAAATTTCTTGGTGATATATTCTCCATTTACTTTTATTCGTTCTCTATAATCCTTGTAATGGGGTGATATATAAAGCCCTGTTTTATATCCATGCGCTTGTAATACTGCAGATAAAAGGTGTGACACTGATCCTTTGCCATTGGTGCCTGCGATGTGAATGCATTTCAATTCGTTTTGTGGATTCCCAAGAGATTCACATAAAGTCAAAACATTGGTAAGATCAATTCGATATGCACTTTTACCTACTCTTTGAAACATGGGAAGTTGGCTATACATGTATTCGATTGCTTCTTTGTAAGTCATTATATCCTATTAATAAATTGAAAAACAAACTTCAATGTTGTTCTATTGCTTCAACCCAATGAATGGATTTCTTTTGTGAAAAATGTTCAATTTGATGTCTGCAACTAAAACCAGTTGCAATAATTGTTGTATCTTCTGAAGCATTTTTAATCGCAGGAATTAATGTTGTATTTGCTATTACTTCAGATACATCATAATGTTTTTTTTCATATCCAAAAGACCCTGCCATACCGCAACACCCGGAAGGTATTTCATTTAATATAGCTTCAGTATCCAAGTTAAATAATTTATGCAATGAAGACGTTGTAAAAATTGCTTTTTGATGACAATGTCCATGTAATAAATAATTTCCCTTTTTTATTTTTAATTTTACTTTAATATCCTCTTCAGATATGTTTTTTACAATAAAATCTTCTAATTGATAAATTAGATTTCCATAATGTTTCCATTTAATATCATCTAGCAAATCCGGTATATCGTCTTTTAACGAGGTCGCACATGATGGTTCACACATTATAATTGGAATGTTATTTTTCAAATACGGCTCCAATAATTCAAAAGTTTTTTTTCCTTCCACTCTGGCTTGATCCAACAAGCCATGAGATAATGAAGGTCTCTGACAACAACCTTCTGAAAAAACAAACACATCAAATCCAAATTGTTCCAAAATAAATTTAGCTGATATGCCGATATTAGAATCATGGAATTTCATATAGGTATCAGCAAATAAAACAACTTGGTTTTTTGTATTAGTTATTCGTTTAGTTTTATGATTAAATGGTTTTTTAGTATAAAGTGGAAGTATCCGTCTTCTGTCCAATCCAGTCAATAATTCAATTAAATATCTCACAATGGAATTACTTAAAACGGAATTAACCAAGGGTGCAAAAAATCCAGATGAAATTCTTGATATAGTTGTTTGATTAATAATTAATCTATCTGCAAATGAAAGTCCATGTTTTTGATGATGATTATGCAATACTTCTGCTTTGAATTTTGACATATCCACATTACTTGGACATTCTGATTTACATGCTTTACATGATAAGCATAAATCCATAACTTCCTTTAAAAATGGGCTATTCATGTTATATTCATCTAATTGACCGCTCAATGCTAGTCTGAGGGCGTTTGCACGACCTCGGGTGCTATCTTTTTCATCCCTAGTTGCTCTAAAACTTGGACACATGGTACCACCTTCCAATTTTCGACATTCGCCGACGCCATTGCACAAATGTACAGCATCATTAAATCCACCTTCATCCCGAAAATGAAACATCGATTTGTAGGCTAGGTCTTTATATTGCGGTCCATATCTTAAATTATTATTTACTGGTGGGGCTTCGACAATTTTTCCTGGATTTAATATATTATTTGGATCAAACAAATATTTAATTTGCTTAAATACCTGATACAATTTCTTACCAAAAAAAGATTCATTGTATGGGCTTCTAGCTAATCCATCACCATGTTCTCCACTCCAGGATCCTTTATATTTCTTAACCAGTTCAAGGGTTTCCAAAGATATTTGTTCCATACGCTTGATATCCATTTCATCCCTTAAGTCCAATAAAGGTTTAACATGCAAGAGTCCAACACTTGCATGAGCATACGCCACAACATGAGTATCATATTTTTTACAAACTTGAAATACTTCTTTAATATAATCAGCAAGGTGCTCCAGTGGAACTGCCGAATCTTCAATGAAAGCAATGGGTTTACGATTGCCTTTAACACCTAATAGTAATCCTAATCCCTTTTTTCTAACAGTAAAAATATCATTTATACGTTTTCTATCACTAAAAATTGGATGTGCATACCCGATTTTTTGATTTGACAGAAATAGGACGAGTTGCTCCGCTTTATTTATTGCATTATTTAGTGAATCTCCATAAAATTCTACAACTAAAGCGCCTTTAGGATTTCCCTCTATAAAATCACAATAACGTTTCGTTTCTATATTCTCACGACTCAATTGAATTAACATTTCGTCAAGTAATTCCACAGATGCTGGTCCGAATTGAGTAATTTCTGAAATATGAGATATGGATTCGTAAAAATCATCAAAATGGACAATACAAAGACATTGAAATTTTGGCGTTGGTTCTAACTTAATTTTGGCATCCAAAATAATACCCAAAGTCCCTTCACTACCAACTATTAAATTACAAAGATTCCATTTTGTTGTCAAAAACTCATCCAAATTATAGCCTCCAACTCGCCGCATAACTTTTGGAAAACGATCTATTATTTCATTCTTATTATTTTGTACTTGAGCAAATAATTCACGATATAAATGTCCTTCTCGAGTCTTTAATTCTAATTTTTCCTCCAATTCCAGACTAGATAATTCTTTGCAATGAATGATTTGACCATCATCTAACAAAACTTTCAATTCCAAAACATGATCCAGTGTCTTTCCATATAAAATGCTCCTAGTTCCTGAAGAATTATTGGCTATCATTCCACCTATGGTTGCTCTGCTTGAAGTAGCTGGATCTGGAGCAAAATGCAAGTGGTACTTTGCCAATTGATTATTTAAATAATCTCGAACAATACCTGGTTGAACAATGGCCCATTTATCTTCTACATTAATGTCAATAATACCATCCAAATATTTAGTAAAATCTATAATTATGGCTTCAGCGACCGTCTGACCCACTAAACTTGTGCCGCCTCCACGAGCCATTATGGGTATTTTATGCTCCTTTGCAAATGTTACTATCTTAATAATATCCTCTTCATTTCTGGGAGCTGCAATGGCCAAGGGTTTAATTTGATAATTACTAGCATCCGTTGCATAAATCCCTAAATACAGGTCATCGATGTAGAAATCACCCGAAATAGATGTGGCTAACTGATTAAAATTTAGCTTTTTTTTGGTTGTTAGACTATTCACATGACAAAATTAAAACATTCCCGAATGATTTCATTAAAGATATTCACTCAAAAGATCTAATATATATAAATTATAGATTAATATGAATCAATTACGGTATCATTTTAGAGAATTTCAATTCTTTAATAAATTTAAATTATAGTTATTTTGCATCCAAACTCTTTAAAATGATTTCAAATTCTTTAAGCAAACGGATTTTTATTTTTTTAGAAACTGCCTATTTTTCTGAACACAAAAAAATGATAGAATCCTTAGGCTCCATTTTAAATTTACAAAAATCAACTATTTATAAAAAAGTCCAGGGTGAAAGTTCATTGACCTTAGAAGAAGTCCATAAAATTTGTTTGCATTTTGTCATCAGTTTAGATGAAATATTAGGGTTAAATGATAATAAAATTTATTTTGATTTTCCAGCCTTGAAAGGAATTGGAACAAATGCTATAGATTACTTAAAACCAATTGCTGTAGATTTAGAAAAGGTACACAGCTTAAAGCCGCATGTATTTTATGCTACTAGGGAACTACCCATTTTTTATTACTTCTCATCCGTTTATTTGGCTTCATTTAAATTCTTTGTATTCCACAATATCATTTGGCGAGAAGATAAATATGCTATAATAAAATTTGACATTAATCAATACCAACATGATACTGAATTTACAAAATTGCTGAGCCAAATAACGGATTCCTATATGAATTTAAATAGCACAGAAATCTGGAATGTACAATTAATTGATAATACCTTGAACCAAATAAAGTATTTTCTTGAAAGTGGATTATTTCAAAGTCCTCAAGATGCTATTAAATTATGTCATGAAATTCATCATTTAGTAGACCGAATTGCAAAAATGATGTCCACAGGTAATAAATCAGTTTTTAAACTAAATCAAAGCCAAGCTGGACAAGTTAATATCGTTAACAATGAAATCACACATACCAACAATGTCATCTTCGTCAATAGTGAAACGCTTCGTGCTGTATACAATACCTACGACAATCCCAATTTCATGAAAAGTTACAATTCAAAGCTCTGTGATTATACTGAACAATGGATTAATCGATTAATAATAAATGCAGCTCCATTAACCCAGGGGAGTATAAAAGATCAAAACAATTTCATAAATAAATTTAAAGAACGAATTGATAAAACTATCATTTTTATTGAAGCCTATATTCAAAATAATTCATGAGTTCTTTAAACCATCAACCTGATGTATTTTGAAATATAGAATTACCATTATTGATTCTTAAGAAAGTAAATTATCAATTATCTATCTGCTTTCTCTATAACTCTCATTTCAGGAAATAATTTCTCCATTAATTTCTACTATTTCTATCCTAGAATTAAAATATTTCAAAAAATCACTGATTGAATTATTCCTTAATAATTTGGCGATATTCTATTGCATTCCCCAAATTAACTTTCATCAAATATATACCAGATTTAAGTTCTTTCAACTGACAAAGCTGCTTGTTTTGATTTCCAACCAATTTATAGACTTGTTGAAAACAAAGCTTACCTGTAATGTCCAATAATTCCATTTCAATTATCTGATTATTATAACCATGAAATTCCATAGTTAATTCATCCTTGACTGGATTTGGATACATACTAAATAATTTGTAAGTTTCGGAAGGTGTTACATCTGTAATTTTGCCATAAACAAAATCAAATTGTACACCACCACCCATATCCGCATTAAAACCCTGAAATGCAACTTGAGTATTTGGATTCAAAACTCGTTCCAATCTTAATGATCCACTGCCATTATTAGGAAAAAACCAAAAATTTAGACCATCATTACTACTATCTTCAAACTTCAATGTGTAACAACCCGGTGTAATTTCAAGACGATCAACATAGGTGGTATTATTATCTAAATTGTCTCTTGATAAAACAACATTCCCAAGTTGGTCTGTAATGGAATAATAATTATCAGAACCAATATTATTTGTTTTTAAACGCAATTGTAATGGGTCTGAAACAATATATTCTTTGGCAGGTGTAAAACTACTAGTGGCTATATTATTTTCCGAATTATCATCAGAACTGTTATTAACAGATATTATTTGAACCTGAAATACTTTTTCAACATTAGACGTCAACCAAAAACTACTTGATGCTAAGGGAAAAACAACATCTATAGTTTCCAAAGGTTTTATTGTACCAGTCCAATTGTAGGTTAGTGCATTACCACCTAACACTTGATATTTAAATTCCATATTTGTAATAGTGGTGGCCCCAGTGTTTCTAAGTACAATGGTAGGTGTATTGCAAGCTGGATTCAATCTAGCGTATTCTACTGATTTATTATTAGGTCTCTTTATTGATTCAATGGATGCATCTAAATTAAAACTCATTTTATCGTAAGTAATCAATTGATTTGAAACTAAATAATTTGCATCAGATAAATACTCTCCATTTACACCATAATCAATTTCAATTTCTTGTCCAGGAGTAACAAATGGTATCATTTCAAATTCATGAACATCACTAGCCATGCCTGGGCACCAACCAGCTCTGTCAAAAACCCAGGTACCGCCTTGTGGATATATTGGATTTTTACCACAATATTTCCACACATCATATTTGAATTCTTGATTTCCACCATTGATATTAATAAAATGTTCCCGTGGTACAAACTCGCCATTTTGACCATGACCAGTTATAGCAGAACGCAATTTGTATGAAGATGCATTAGGGTTGAGGCTAAATTTACGAGATTCAAAAACTGCATCAGATTGTATATCGCCAAACCAGCCCCGATTCGGAGCCCAAACATTTTGAATGTCCAAAACCTTTCTGGGTGGAGTACCTTTAATAAATAAAAACTTTATATCCAGTTCCTCCTGATTTTCACCACCATATTGAACAGACAAAAATTTTCTTCCTTTTAAAATTGGAGCAAAATCTGTTACATCAAACGTAAAAAGCTTACCCTCTACGCCTAAATTTAATCCATTCCCGTAAGGAGTTACTAAAGACAATAATTCGAATTTTGCTGGTTGTTTTTTATAATAGTTTAATTGCTTAATTGAAAAAGTTCCTTCAGGTATAACTATACTAGAATCAATTTTTTCCCCATTCTCATTAAAGATATAATTAAAATCTGCTTTAAAAACATATTGCGTATCAATGATTACAAGATCTGTTCCCTTAACTTTAAAACTAATAACTTGATTTTGTGAATTTATAATAGAATCATATACTACATTCCATTTGTCAGTAACTAAATAATTACCAGTATTAAAAACAATATTTGGTCTAAGTTTATTTACAGCAAAATTTTTAAATAAATCAACACCTCGCAGTGATCTCCATGTTGGAATAAAAATATTATTTATTGTAACATTTGGTGCAGTAGAAGATGTAAGATTCCCAACTCCCTCACTGAAATTATAATTTGCTAATAAGGAGCTATAATTAGGATGATTTTTTAGTTCACTATGGTACATCCAATCCCTTATGGTTTGTTGATCTAGCGCCTTATTCCAAATTTGAAAATCATCAATACTACCGTAATAATTTAATGATGGTAGCCCAGATGCAGCGATTACAAAAGAATTGATATCAATAGTGCGTTTCATTCCAGTTCCTGAATGCCATAAATTACCATTTAAAAATATTTTCATTTCTCCTGTAATTGCATTTTTAGTAAACGCCCAATGATTCCATTTTCCAGAGTATTCATTGATATTGGCTGCCTTTGAAATTCGATCATAATTTCCTGAAGCATCAGCCCCACAATCAAAGTAAACATTTCCGTCACTCCATGGAAGATGTACATTAATTTGTCGTCTCAATTTAGCATCTAAACCTTCAAACAAGACCGTATTAGCAGGTAAATTAGGAGCACCATAACACCAAAGAGCAACAGTTACTTCATTAGAAACCGATGAAAACTGAATTCCATTAGTACTAACACTTCCAATGCCTTGAAAGTACAAATGATTATCAGCTTGGTCATTAAATAGGCTTGCATCAAAGTCAGCTTCATGTGCTTTCAATGTAAATGGTAATTTTGAATTACTTGCAAAGCTAAATTCAACAAGTATATTTGAAATTCCATCCCACTTAAATGGTTGATAAAAATGAAGATCATTTATCCCTGCGTTAAATTTCGTATCTTTATAATAAACCTCTGTGAAACCTTCTAATTCAGGTGACTTCTCCTCTAGAAGATTAGAACTTACCAATTTCATTCGAATTCTAAGAAATGTCAAATCAGAATTAGAATTACCAATATCAAGTTTAATATTAAAAATATTTCCAGAATTTAAGCCCGCCGCCAGCAATTCACTTGCCTTGTACAAATATTGAGTTTTACTTACACTAGGTATTTTACTACCTAATTCAATAATCTTATTATCTTTTCCTATAGCACCTTCTGATAGCATATTACCAGATAAAGTTGAATTATGTTGGGTTGTTTTAAATATTTGATAAGTAGGATTTCTTGTATAATTAAATTCAGTCCCATTAAAATTGGAAATCACATAATCAGGGTGACTGGCTTTTGCTGAATCGGTTCTGCTTGGATCAGTAATAAAAGTATTACAACTGTAATCCCATTCATAACAACCTACATTTCCATTACCAACTGCGGCATTATGACATCTCATATTATAAAGCATCAGAATTTTTCGATATGAAGTATTGTCATTAGGAAAATCAAATGAATCTCGCCTAATTGTGGATTTCCAATCAAAAGTTTGAACTTTAATGGTATCCTGCGAGTGACTCAAGAATCCAAGCAAAAGCAACATTTGTGTAATAAAAATGCGTTTCATATAAGGCTATTTAAAATTAAAAATTAGCATCACGATAAAAAAATGGTTAAATATTATGATTTAGATTTCAATTAATTGAGACACAATCAAAATATATATACATAATATTGTTTAGTCATTGAGGTAACATAAAAAATATCTTAATACAATTTCAAAGATAAATTAATTAGGGTTTACATGGTATATAATTAAACTAAAAATGCCCTTCAACTTTCGTTGAAGGGCATTATAATAAACTAAATGTCTAAGATCAATCGATTACTCGATTACGACCATTCTCTTTGTTGCTGTATGATCAGCTGCATCTAATTGATAGTACAATACTCCTGATACGCTTAACTCACTCTTCGTGATCTTATAGCTATTCAAGCCTTTTTGTCCTTTCAATTCGTATACTCTTACTACTTTTCCGGTTACATCGTATACAGTTAATTTAACTGCTGATGCTTCTGGTAAGCGGTAGCTGATTACGCTTT
>JBGAVH010000040.1:0-22003 GCA_044228225.1 Saprospiraceae bacterium
TGTGTTTCCAGTGATTGATTCTGATACCATTCAAGATTTTGTTCAGCATTTTCTTTATTTTTCATCTCAGAGACTCCTTTTAATTGTTTTTGTTTTTTTGTCACTACAAAATTATTAATTATTTGGAGTCTCTTCCTTTTTTACATTAAAATATTTTCAACTAAGAACTAATTTATACCGTAATATGGCTTTTATAGCATAGTATTTACCGCGCTCAACAGTCCTAAAACTTTCTTCATCCGAAATAAGAATTTCGTGAACTTTTTCTCCAGGTCTTATTCCCATAACTTTGATTTCAATTTTTCTACCACCAATTAGAACTTTTGCAAGATCAAGCATATTTGCGGAGGGAACTCTCGGAATATAAGTCTCCCCACGATTTGCGGTTTCCATAGCTGCAAATATAACATCCACAGCATCATCAAGACTCAATAAAAATCTGGTCATATCGGTTGTTGTAATTGTAACATTATTACCAATTTCTATTAAATAAGGTTCGCTGCCAAAGCGCGGGAAATGAAGGATACGAACATTATTGCCAAATCTTATACCTAAGTATCTTGCATAAATGTTTTGCTTGTTCCACTCATTAGATAGTACCAATTTAATATAGAAAAAAAAATAGCGCAAAATATTTTTCATGCTTAATTCTTGTTAATAATTAAATTAATGTATTCTTGAAATTTTGTAGTAATTGATTTGACGGTGTGATTTTGGAAAACATAATCATATATCTCTTGTGGTTTAAATTCATATTTATCAAATTCAACCACATAGCTGACAAGTTTGTCGTAATTATTTCTACAATATAATCCTAACTTTTTTGATTCTAATAAATTATTTGGATCAACAGAATAAGAAATTACTGGGACACCATTAGCCCAAGCTTCAAGAAAGATGTTTGGAAATCCTTCCATCCTCGATGTGCTGATGAGGGATTTAGCAGAGGAGATAAAAGCAAGAACTGCCGAGTGCGGTAGTCGGCCTAAGTATTCAATATTATTCAGGTAATTGGTACTATTAAAGTTTTGTCTAAAATTCCCGATAACTTTGTATTTGATATTTTTAGTATCTCTGGCTAATCTTAAAAAAATATCGAAACCCTTTCTTAAATCTAATGAACCCACGTAAACAAAGTAATCTTCTTTTGCTCCATTTTTCTGCCAATTGTTTTCTGATAAAGGGTAAATATTTGGTAATATTTCATTTTTAATATTTTTTGAATCTAATTTTTTATTTTGATATATGTTTTGTACGAATACAAGGGCTGATTTTTTTAATAAATATGGGAAAATAATTTCTGATAATATTCCATTAGTAAAGAAATATAATAACCCCTTAAATTTGTAGAAATATTTATACCGCTCATAAAAATTACTTGCATCCAAATTTGAAGCTAAGCTTAAAGTAAATATTGCACCAGTACGTTTGCTAGCTAAATAAGGGATTAAATGTATCCATCCTCTAATACGGCAATGATAGACATCAGCCTTTATAATCTTTAATAAATGATATAAATGATAAAATTTAAATATTTTTTGCTTATTGCTTATATATTTTTTAAATGATATTAGTTGCAGATTCTCTGAATATTGTAAATCTTTAATTCCTTCTAAATCTATTAAATAAACTTGTTCACCCTGGTTTGCTAATCCTTTTGCTAAATAAATTAGCTGCAGTTCACCACCACCAATTGGTAAACCCATTAATGTAGAATATAAATTACCATAAAGGCATAATTTCATTTTAATTTTCTTTTCATAAGGGCTGCAGATTATTGAAAATATTCTTAATATCTAAAAATTGATTTTATAATGAGCGATTAATTATAATAAATAACACGTTGATCTAAGTTAGATTTAAAAATTCATCAATAAAAAATAAGTGATTATTAATACCATTTACTAAGTAAACAAATTATTTAAATTAATTACACTATCATTTGATTCGTTTTCTGCTATACTAAAATTTCTGTACGCAACTTACCTTGACATATCTGGAAATCAAGAACCCTAAAAGTATCCATATATTTTTTTCTGAAGTAAATATGCCTGCATTATGGAGAAGCGCATTACACATTGGTATTAGAAAACTCAAAATTAGACCCCAATAGAATAATTTTATCTTATTATTATCATAGGACTTAAAAACAATTAACAATATTTTATAAATTGAAAAGAGTGCCAAAATTAGAAATAGCCAACCAAGAACACCTGTGTACATGCCAACATTTATGTAAGAATTATGAATAGAAGTAGGATAAAGGCCATATTTTTGGTAATAGATCATTTCATAATTATTTATATTGCCACCTGTGAATGGAGTATCCATGATTACGTTCAATCCTATGTATTGCTTAACAATTCTCCAATCATCCTCCAACCAAGTTGTATTTTGTAAGCGTGCATAACTAGTAATATTAATATTCTTATTGGATGAAATATTTATAAATAATAACAAGATGACCATGAGAACCCCAGCTAGTAAAATATATACTCTTTTTCTTTTAACTAGATAGGATAAATAAATATTAAAGAAAATTGAAGAAAATATAAGTGTGCTTCTTTCACCATTTAACAAAATCGTTAATATTGAGAGTAAGATTAGACTTATATATATTGGATTTTTCGAAAAATGATATTTTATTAAAAGTAACAAAGGTAAAAAGCTAATGGTATAACCAAATCCAAAAATCGTTTCATCTAATCCCACCACTCTGTCGTTTTTTCCTAAATATGCTAAATTTTCATTATTAGATAGAAAAATTCTAATTGAAGCAAAGGGTTCCCCAATAAAGGTTGAAAGTAGCCCGATTATCATTGATATCGAGATAACTAGTAATAAAAAGTTAAATAATTTCATAACATACTTGAATTCATTTATTTGGGCAAATAAATAAATCAAAATAATAGGATTAATGTATGTAAAAACTGGAAATATCTCAGGTTGGTTTTTGATATAATTCTGCAATATAAATCTAAGGAATATGTAAAGACCATAGGAAAATATAATCGTTTTAATGTACTTTATTCTAAATAAATATATGCCTTTAGAAAATATTACTAAAAAAATCATGCTAATTATGTAAATAATATCTAAAGGAGATACCAGGGTAGAAAAAGATAATATACCAAGTGGGATATAACTACCAAAGATTATTATTATTAGTAAACTATAATAAACTTTCTGATTCGAATTGTTGGCTTTATTAATAGTCTGAATCACCTTAACCTATTATTTATCATGTTTTTTACTTTAGTTAAATAAGGGGTATAAATACTTATATCAATAAACTTTATATATAAAATTATGACACTAATAAAAAATGTAAATCCTGATAATAATAAAAACAAAGAATCTGACAGAATAAATAATTTTTGTAATAATATAAGCGGGGTGGCTATTAAAGAAATCAATAATATTTTAAATAATTTATTATAGGGCAGCCAATTATTTAAAGTTAATTTTAATACAATCTTTGTTTTATATATTTGGTAAAAGCCACTAATAACATAATTCAATAAATAACATAAAGCAGCACCATATAAACCCAAAAGTGGAACTAATAAAAAGCTTAAAAGTATGGTGAAAGATAATGCGATTAAATTTCCATTAAAAATATATTTAGTCTGTGCAAATGCGTTTAGTATAACACCCCTGCTAAGAACTTGCACGAACAAAGTTAATACAATAATCCGGTATAAATTAACTGCATCCATATACTTATCTGTGAATAAAAATCTAATTAATTCATCCGCACTTACTTCCAAGTAAATTATAAATGGCACAATTACTAAGGCAAAATTATAAATCATTTTATGCCATAAATATTTGGCTCTTTGGTAGTCCTTATTAGCTGCACATTTTGAAATTTCGGGTAATATCACATTGCTAACTGATGGGAAAATGAGGGCAACCACCGGTATCTTAGATTTTGCAATACTATAAGTTGCAAAATCTTGGATTGAAAAATGAGAAGTAATAATAAACTTGTCAAATTGGTCACCTAGGGTGCCTACAATGCCCGAAGCACCTAAGGGTAAGCAAAAATTTAATTGTTGTATAAAATAATTTATATCCCATGCTCTAATTTTAAATGATAATTTATAATATTTATGTGTATATAAAACCAAAAATATAGCTTTAGCAATAAACCAAATCGTTATAGAAAAAAATATTAATTTTACATCTTGAAGAAATAAAAAAGGGATAATTATTATTATATTCTTTGCAAAACTATCTAAAATAATAAAGACAAATACATTTTTTATTTTTTTTTCAATTATGAATATGTCTTCTATACCACTGCTAATAATAAAAAAACAAATATAAAAAAACACGATTATTTTGATTTCGTCATCGGTATTAGGAACTAAATAGTTAAAGATAGGTGGTAATATTAGAATCACAATAATTATTTGAATTGCATTGAACAAAAATGATTGCGAGAATAATTGTCCTTTTTTTTCTAATGCATTTGGTAAAAAAAAATAAAAACTTGATGTTACTCCAAACAGAAGTAGGTTACCTACCGTATTCCCAATAAATAAAAACTGTTGAATTTCACCAAATGTTTCTTTTGAAAATAATCTTACATAAATGATTGGTGTTATAAATTGAATAATTAAAGCTAATAACTTAGCTAAAAAAAGAACGCTAACTTGTTTTTTAATAGTTGGTTGATATGAAATTGGCATTATTCTCTTGTTTTAATTCGATCTATTTCGTATTTCAGTTGATCTTTGTCCATTTCTTTAAGTTTATTATTATCATTGGTTAATATGTGGTAATTTCTAAACTCAAATGCCTCCTTAGATGCATTCAAATCAAAACCATCTTCCTTCCTTTTAATTAAAAGTATAAATCTTTGGAAAAAACCAAGGATAAAGAACCCGACGTCTCGTAAAAAATATAGTGGCTCTTGTTTATAAAAATATCCTTTAATTTCCCAGTCAAAAAAAAGTTTAAAGAACGCTGTGTTAAAATATTTGGAGTAAAAGTAATTAAATATTTCAAAATTAAAATTCAATAGAAAAATATTTTTTGTTTTAATATTTTTTATAGCAGTATATTGTTCCTGTTTCAAAAATACCCTCTTACTGTTTTCAGTTAAATAAATAACAGTATCATAACTATTTATATAAATATTAGTAAGATTCTTTTGTGCTAAAGCTTTAACTATTTTTATATTTGAAATACCGCGAAGTTGATTATTCCTCTTATTTGCGCTTAAAACTTCTAATACAAAATTATCCTCTTTTGAAAGTAGATCAATTAGAATCTGAATTAAGCTAGGTTCAGAATTGGTGACTATCATGATTTTAATATCGTTTTTATTTGGACATCTTCTTATTATTTCTTTTGAAAGTAATTTGATGTTTGATTCAAGATCTTTTTTATGAAACAAATATAGCTCTTGCTCATAATCTTCGATTAATTTGCGGAAATTCTCCAGTATTTGCTGAGGGATTCTGTCTAAAATGTTTGTTGTTTCGTTAGGATCATTTTTCAAATTGAAAATGATTTCAGTACTATCTCCAAATAAATAGATATACTTATATTCATTATTTCTAAGAGCGGACATCCTATTTACATCCATTGGTAAACGTGTATCAGTCCTTCTCATTCTTTCATCTTTTTTTTCTTTACCGTTTATTATTGGGAGCAAAGAAGAACCTTGATATTTAGTAGTTGTTTGAAAGTATGATAAATCGAGTAAATCAAATATAGTTGGTATTACATCAACCAAACCAATCTGATGATTAATTTTGATATCTTTTGGTGAGTCAGGATATTTTAATAAAAATGGTACTTTAATATTATCATCAGTTAGTACCATATCATGCCCTATATTTCTAAAATATTCTTCATTTAATTTGGTCCTTGGATCTGGATACCCATGATCCGAATGCATAATGATAATTGAATTTTCATATAGCCCTAGTTTTTTTATTTCATTTATCGCATTTTTTACTTGTTTACTTGTTGATGGATCTCTACGGCAATCATACCACAAGGTATAACACGATATCTCATCTTTATATTTATTTAAAATATGTTTAAAAACCTCTGATATTTGATCATTGTGCCAGGCGTAATCTGAAAGTTTAAATCCTTTTGGTAAATCTTTAGCTTTTAGAGGGGGTAAAAGAAACTGTAACCTTTCTCTTAACTCTCTATTATCCAATACTGGGAATGAATTATACTCATATTTATTAACAAGGGTTTGAATAGTATCAATTTCAGAATTCTTAAATTTCCAATCATTAAAGTGCCTTGCTACAAATATACCTGGTAAACCCGTAAAAATAGCCCCTGCTGATAATAATGAACTTGGTGAACTTGTAACGCAGTTTGTAAACTCAATAGATTCTTTGGCTAAGTCATCCATTATATCCAATCGATCACGATCATCTAATCCAGTTCTAAAAGTTCTAACAGAATCTATGATAAACCAGAAAATGTTATATTTTTTCATTAGTTACTTTTTTTAAGGTTATGGCCACAGTTTCTTTTGTAAGTTGAAATTTGCCATAATCTTTTATGATACTTCCTATTTTCTCTAATATTATATCTTGTAATTTGCAGTCATACAATTCACTCGTTTGATACCAAATCATAAAGTCATGAGGATCTAAAAAAAATACAACATTTTCAAATCTTTCAATCTCAATTAAGTCAAATTCATTTTTCAATGTAATCAATTTCTTATGCGACAAAAAATCTTTATAATACTTAGAATGACCCTTTTCAATAACATTAATTATATCAATCAATTCTTTATTACTTTTGTTACCAGGACCAAATAGAACTATTTTGCCATCATATTTAAGAATACTGCTAATATCAATTAAAAGTTGTAGCATATTATTTGAGTAATAGAATGCATAAACAGAATATATCAAGTCAAATCTTTTATTAAATAATTTTTTGGTAATATCATCCATTTCAAGACATAGTGTAGTAATTGACTTAATATTCTGAATCTTAACTTTTTCATTAATAATATTTAAAGCTTCTTGAGAAATATCTATGCCTATTATATGGCCGTTAGGTAAAATCTTAGTTGATAGTGGTAAAATCTGCTTTCCTACACCACATCCAATGTCTAAAACTTGCATACCAACTTGAGGATTTAATATTTTTTCTACCCATTCGGCAAAATTATACTTTTCATTATTTCTGTTTATAAATTCTCTATTTAGTAATCCTTTTGCATCAGAACGTATGTCCATTTATTACTCCTTGATTATTGGCCTTTTCTTATTCATAAAAATGCTTATTAAAATAAGTTTCGGGATGAATTACAATGTTAATAATTTGATGCCCGTCAGATAGATGCTCAGCAAAAGATTTGTTGTCCCCTTTCACTAATTCCCCAAATGAATAACACTTCCACCTCGTCCATTCTGAATCAGAAACATAAAATACATCTTTAAACCATTCGTAAGCTTCATAGAGTAATCCAAATTCACCCGGTTTTTTATCCTTCCAAAAATCGAGGTTGTTTAAGCCAGTCATTCCACCATGACTTGCAACCCCCTTAATATTTATTCGAAACATTCCATTTATAATGTCTATATCTCTCTTCAAACATTCTCCAACATCTTCGTTCCAAATTACAGATTGATCAATCACTTCAGAGTGATATCCGAGTTCGTGCCCACTATCAATCAGTTTTTTAATAATTCTATAATTTTCAAAAGAAAAAGGATTATATTCTTTTGCATGAAGTCTAATAAAGAAAGTACCTTGTATTCCGATTTCATTAAACATATTAACTAATATTTCAGTTTTCTTGATAGATAAATCTATATCTATCCTATTTACAATGCACTTATATGGTATATTGTTTTCCTTTTTCAATTGATAGTATTTTTCACAAGTAATAATTTCATATCCTGATTCCTTAGCCTGATAATATTGGCTTTTAATATTCTCAAATGTAAAATGAAACTGATGCATTATAATAAAGCCTCTTCTAATTTTTGTTTATCAGGAAAATTTACTAATACACCCATACCTTTAGATTGATATACAACCATACTGCCAAGCGCGACAGCTGATGCATTACCTTTTTTTATTACTTCACCTATATGTTCAATGTTGCCTGCACCGCCATTAGCTATCACAGGAATTTTAACCTTGTTTGCAATTGAATTAATTATTCCAATATCGAATCCTTCCCATGTTCCGTCTTTATCCATAGAAGTAATTAGTAGCTCCCCGGCACCAAGTCTTTCTAATTTCAGCGCCCATTCTATAGCATCAAACTTTGTTTTATTAGTGCCATCATGTGAATAGACATTATATTTCCCAAATAAACTTTTTTTTACATCTATTGATGCAATCACTGCCTGGCTTCCGAAAAGTTCTGCTATCCTTGTGATGAATTCAGGTTTCTCCACTGCAAAGGAATTTATTACTACTTTTTCAAAACCAATTGAAAATATTTTTTTCACGGTTTCAAAATCCCTTAAGCCACCACCATAAGAAAGAGGCATAAAACATTCGTTAGCAATTTCTGATAAAATCTTAAGGTTCGGCTCTCGTTTTTCAACAGTTGCCCTGATATCAAGTAAGCAAAGCTCATCTACTTCTAATTCATTAAAAATTCTGACAGTATTTATAGGATCCCCAATGTAATTACGCTTCTTAAATTGTAATGTCTTTACCAAGCTTTGCCCAATTAGTTGAAGGCAAGGTATTATTCTTATTCTTAACATTAGATTCTTGAAAAGTTTTCTAGCAGTTTCATTCCGTATTTATGACTTTTTTCCGGATGGAATTGTGTTCCCCATATATTATCTCTTTGTATTGCGGAATCGAATTCTATTCCTCCGTAATTAGTTTTCAGCAGCGAGTTTTTTTCGTCCTCAACTCTGACATAATAGGAATGAACAAAATAGAATCTTGATTCGTCCGGTAGATTATGCGTTAACGGATTTTCTTTTGAATTTCTTACCATATTCCAACCCATATGCGGTACCTTGAAGCTATTATCTGGGAATACAAACTTTATTGTTTGACCGCTTATCCAATTTAATCCTTTTGACTGACCTTCCGCGCTTTCAGAAGTTAAAATCTGCATACCTAGACAAATACCAAGAATTGGAACTTTTTCTACTAATACTTTCTGATCCAAGATATCTTTCAATCCGTTTTCCCGAATTTTCTCTATTGCTGCATCAAACCTACCAACTCCTGGTAAAAGAATTTTTTCAGCTTTGCCAATCTCGTCAGGATTTTTTGAAATTTTTGATTCTACATTAATATGTTTAAACATATTATATATAGAACCAAGATTACCCATTCCATAATCAATAATTATTATCATTTTAGTCCTTGAATGGGAAACAGTATTTTAAATAGAAACTCGTTGGAACTAAATTCAATTTATTCATAAGCTTAAAAAATAATCTTAATCTTTCAAATCTTTTTTTGTAAGTTTTAAAATCACGAAAAGTCCTTTTCTCTCCATTCATTATATTTTCATATTCCTTATCACTTAAACTTAGTCGTTTTTTAACATATTCAACTAGTTCTGGTTCCGGTGTAATAGGTGTATTATAAATCTTTAGTGCTTCATCTCTATTGATTATACCCGACCTAACTTGTGCAGATAAACTCCAGTTTCGGTTATCTATGCCAAATTTTTGTGGATTATAGATAGTATGTAAAAATGAAGTTGCACGATTTTCAAGATGATGTCCTCCATAATATTTCCAACCAGTTGTTTCTTCTAAAATTTTCTGAGCTTCTTTTTTTGAATAATCTATATACCATAAGGGTCTAATGAATTTTTGACGATAAATAATTATCCATTTTAAAAATTGGGCAAAGGTAAGGTTAGGAAAAGTTTTTAATTTTACCGTGCCATACTTTTTGTGAATGCTTTTTATGTATTTACCATCAAAGTAGTTTTTGCCCATAGGGGATATTCCCTCAGCTCTGAAAGAATGACCTTCGAGAATATACTTTATTCTATGCTTAGCTGCTGCAGTTCTTAAAACCTGTGCAAAAGCAATATCTGTTGAAGCATCAAATTCAGGTACGCAGGCTAAAAGAAATGATCTAAAGATATCATCCGCTTCTTTATTATCTATCACATAAGTATAAAGGTCAATATTAAGTTTTGTTGTAACTTTCCTGATATTCTCAGTAGCAATAGAACTATTCCAGGTATTGTCATAGTGTACAGCTAGTGGTCTAAGCCCCCATTCTTTTGCATTAAGTAAAAGGAACGAGGAATCTGTTCCACCGCTAACTCCAATAACACAATCATACTTTTTATTTTTTCCGGCAATTTTAATTTGTTCTATTAAATGCTGTAGATTACTAATTCCTTCTGGTTTACCTGTGTTATATTTATCTCCAAGATCGTCAATTTGATGACAATAATTACAAACACCTTCCATATCAAAAGAAATACCCGGTACTGTACTATCATAGATACACTTTGAACAAACTATAATCTTGTGGTTCACTTATTTCCTAAATCTTAAAAATTTTGCTGGTACACCTGCATGGATTGCAAATTCTGGTACATCCTTGGTTACAACAGAACCAGCTCCAATAATTGCGCCTTTACTGACTTTAATACCCGGTAAAATGATGGCCCCAATTCCTATATCAGCACCATCCTCGATTTCCACACTCTTAAAATCTAAATCATTTTCCATAACGGCATTGTTAGTATATATGTCTTTATGCATCGATGATAATATTTTTACCATTGGACCAATACCAACAGTATTACCTATTTTGATCCCCCCAGCACTATGAAGAAAACAACCTTGACCAATCCACGTATTATTTCCAATTTCCATTTTATTCTTGTAATACCCTTTTAAAATGGTATTATGACCAACATACACATTATTTCCTATTGAAATATTGTTAGCGTGAAAAACTAACACTCCTTTTTCGAAAATAACATTCTCTCCCATTTCACTAAAATCTTTAAGATTAATGACTCCATCTCCATGACTTACAAATTTTTTAATCATTCGATTTGCCTTCATTATTTATATGATTTAATTTGACTTACGATATAATTAATATCATCATCATTTATTTCATAACTTAAAGGTAATGCGATTCCATATTTGTAAGATTGATATGCAATCTTACAATCATCATCATTTAATTTATACTTCTCTTTGTAATACGATAATGAATTAAGTGCATATGCTCCATAATTTGTTTCAACATCGTTATTTTTTAAATAGCTAATAAGCTGATCCCTATCAATACTTTCGTTAACAAGAATATGGTAGGTCTGATAAACCATCCTTCGATCAGTAAATTTACCGGGTGTTTTTAACCACTTAATATCTTCTAATTGTGTATCATAAAGTTTTGCAATATCTATTCGCTTTGCGATAATTTCTTCAATTATATTTAATTGAGCAAGACCAAGTGCCGCTTGAAAATCCGTCATACGATAATTTAATCCTGCATAGATAAAATCAAATTTGATTTCAGTAGTTTTATCTATACCGTGATTTCTTAAAGAACGTAATTTATTAGCAAGGGTATCATTGTCAGTAATTATTGCCCCTCCTTCGCCCGTTGTTATAGCTTTTCTTGGATGAAAACTAAAACAACCAACTTCGCCAAATGTGCCCACCTTCTTTGATTTGAATTCAGTTCCAAGTGCGCATGCGGCATCTTCAATCACAAATAAATTATGTTTTTTTGCTATTCTAACTATTTCATCTATTTTTGCTGCTTGACCAAACTCATGCACTGGGATTATTGCTTTAGTTCTAGGAGTTATTATTTTTTCAATTTGTGTAGTGTCAATGCAAAAGTCATCTAAATTAATATCTACCAATACAGTTTTTGCTCCAACAATCTCAACAACATTAGCAGTTGCCGGATATGTAAAAGCAGGTAAAATTACTTCATCTCCTTCTTTTATATCAAGCGCAATTAGTGTTAGATGAAGAGCAGCAGTTCCACTTGAGACGACTATTGCATTTTTTACTTGTAAATAATCACATAAATCGGCTTCAAATTTTTTTACGTACTCTCCTTGCACTAGATTGCCCGTTTTAAGAACTTTTACAACTTCTTCAATTGCAGTATCAGGTATATATGGTTTTGAGAGTTTGATCATATCCTATTTTCTGTTTTAAAGTAAATGCTTTTTTATCCATTCAGCGGTTTTTAAAATACCTTCTTCTAAATCTACTTTAGCTTTAAAACCTAATATTTCTTTTGTCTTCTCTACACTTGGAATTCTAATAGCAATATCTGCAGATAAAGGTGGTTCAAAAACAATCTGAGATCCAGTTTTAAGAACTCGGCAGACTGTTTGTGCTAATCCTAATATTGTCATAACAGCTCTTGCATTCCCAATATTAAAACTCTCACCAATAGCTTTTGGATCTTCAATACATAAAGCAAGACAATCAACAAAATCATCAATATAACACCATGCTCTAATTTGATTACCATCTCCGTCAATTTTAATTGTTTCATTCTTTAAAGCACGTTTTATAAATATTTGAATGGCTCCTTCTCCAGTTTGTCCGGGTCCATAAACATTAAAAGGTCTTATTGTAACACAGGGTAGCTGATATTGTCTGTAATACGCATTAGCTAAATGTTCACCTGCTAATTTACTAACTGCGTATGTCCATCTTGCTTCACCAGCAGAACCGGATACAGTATTATCGGTTTCAGTAGCACGAAAAGCCATCGATCCGAATACTTCCGAAGTAGAAAAATCAATAAATCTATCTTTTATATTGTTTATTCTTGCAGCTTCTAGTGCATTAGATGTTCCCAACATATTGACTCGCATTGTTCTTACTGGATCTTTAATTACGGTGTCAATTCCTGCAATTCCCGCAGCGTGTATCACAACATCAGCACCATTCATAGAAGATTTCAAAAGTTCAAAATCAAGTACATCTCCCTTTATTATTTTAATATTAGGATGATTGGCAAATTCACTTCCACTTAATGTATCTCTGTGGAAGTTATCATATACAACGAATTTATTTTTTTTAACATAGCGTTGAATGATTTTATTAGCTATAAATCCAGCTCCACCAGTAATAAAAATAATTTTATTTTTCATATTTCTACAAGTTTAATTAAAATTAATTATTATAATATTCAATTGTTTTTTCTAAACCATAAATAAAATTTACTATCGGTTCAAAATTAAGGTTTTTCTTAATCAAATTTATATTTGCAAAAGAATGCTTCATAATAATTATAGATTAAAAATTATAAATGATAAATTATGTCTCATCCCGATTCTATCGGGGACAATTAAAAATTTCGAGTCATTGAATTCTTTCAAAATAGTTGATCGTTTGTTTTAAGCCTTCCTTAAATTCGACTGATGGAGTAAATCCGAGCTTCTTTTCAATAGATTTTATATCTGCAAAAGAATGCTTTATATCCCCGTGTCTTGGTTCAGCGCCTGTCCCGGTCTCGCTTCGGCGCTCGTCTCGTACGCCTCGGCGAATTGCTTTGGGATAAATTGGCTTTACGTTTTTATTAAGCAGGTTGGAAACCTGCGTTACGAGTTCGTTTAATCTCAGCATATTATCATTAAGAGTATTAAAATTTAATTGGTTTGTTTTAAGCTTCTAAATTTCAAGAGGAGGCAAAAGAATTGTCCCCCCGGATAAAACAATAATAAATATATCAATTACAAATCAAATTTAGTGTTTTTCAGTCAAATATTAAAATTCATTTAAAGTATTAGTTGCGTAGCGTCTCTGCTGTAGCGAGGTTCGTTGTTGCGAATCCATCCTGCATGTTTTTTTTTCAATTCTGTAGGGATCGATCTCCCGATCGATCCGCTGCATCTTACAATTCATCTGCAAAAAGCAGAACAGACAGGAGTCAGTTCCCTGCAAAAAAATCCCTCCATTAGCTAAAGAGGCTGTGTGAAAATTCAATTGTAAGGAGAAAACTCACCCTAAGTTTCTCTCTTAAAAAGAGAGGGACTTTGAAATCAGTTTGTATTAAGCCCCTTCTCTTGCTAAGAGAAGGGGTTGGGGATGAGTTCCTGCGTTTGACAAATAATCTTAACACAGCCTCTAAAGGGAGGGGAAGGGGGAGGGTTTGAATTACTGTATTTCCCCGGTTTGTCATCAACCACTTGATAACATTAACCACAAACAATCCCCACCTGCCAGGAAATGGTGAACGGCAGCTGGGTAAAACTGCACGCTGCGTTTTTACTGTAAAGACGACTCGCTGAGTCGTCTCATATTATCTTGCTGTCATCAACCACTTGATGAGATTTGAATTGTTATCTGTGCCACACTCTGCACCTTGCCCTTATCTGTCAAACTAACATATCACCCCTCTGGGGTTGATAAGAAATTCAAAATTATATATTAAACATTCTGAGTATTCATCCATTCGGGACTTGTTCGATATTCAAAAAATCCGTGGAAATCAGTTTTATCAGTGTATGTCCCGCGGACATCAGCGTCCCATTGCGTTAAAAGTATTGTTAAGGCAGCAGGAAAGGATACCTGCTCTACGTAAATCAATTAAACCTTTGTGATCTTTGTGTGAAATCCCTGGTGTAATTGTTGTTAAAATGTTTTAACTACAGCATATCGCCCCTACAGGGCTTTAATTAATTTGATTGGGATTTATGTCTATAATTAGTCCACCCCTCTGGGGTTGATAAGAAATTCAAAATTATATATTAAACATTCTGAGTATTCATCCATTCGGGACTTGTTCGATATTCAAAAAATCCGTGAGTATCCGTTTCATCTGCGTATGTCCTTAGGACATCGCGTTCCATTATGTTAAAAGTATTGTTAAGGCAGCAGGAAAGGATACCTGCTCTACGTAAATCAATTAAACCTTTGTGATCTTTGTGTGAAATCCCTGGTGTAATTGTTGTTAAAATGTTTTAACTACAGCATATCACCCCTACAGGGCCTTAATTAATTTGATTGGGATTTATGTCTATAATTAGTCCACCCCCCTGGGGTTGATAAGAAATTCAAAATTATATATTAAACATTCTGAGTATTCATCCCTTCGGGACTTGTTCGATATTCAAAAAATCCGTGAGTATCCGTTTCATCTGCATATGTCCATAGGACATCAGCGTTCCATTATGTTAAAAGTATTCTTAGGCTGTCACAGCTTGACCCGATATTTCGGGTAACCATTTCGTGACATTGATATTATCAAAATCTAAAATCAAAAATCAGTAGCATATCACCCCTACGGGGTTTTAATTAATTTGATTGGGATTTATGTCTATAATTAGTCCACCCATCTGGGGTTGATAAGAAATTCAAAATTATATATTCAACATTCTGAGTATTCATCCCTTCGGGACTTGTTCGATATTCAAAAAATCCGTGAGTATCCGTTTCATCTGCGTATGTCCTTAGGACATCAGCGTTCCATTATGTTAAAAGTATTGTTAAGGCAGCAGGAAAGGATACCTGCTCTACATAACACAAAAACTCTGGGGTTAATTATCCAGAATCTAGCATCAAGTACCCAGCATCTCCCAAAGGGGCATCCAGCATCTAGAATCTTCTCACAGAAACTCACTCGGTGTTAGCAGAACCATCACAGCATTATAATTGGGCATTGAGATACACTGCTCAAATAAATAAGTACCGGCATTGCATTTAAGATCACCATTAAACCAGGCTTTTGCACGTACTAATTTTCTTTCTGTTATTGTATGCTCTCCATTAAATAATTTAAAAGTAAGTGATTCCCCCGGCACATCGTATGCTTTAGCCATAAATTTAAAAGGAAATACTTTATGTGCTGTGTACCATTGTACTTTTCTGTTACTGCAGTAAATAATAGCGGCAGGTAAGTGCCCTATTTCAATAAACCTTATTGCTGCGGCACTTAAAGAAACTTTAAAATGTTTTGCTGTTTCTTTTATAAACTCAATACTCAGTTCTGTATTTCTAATAAAATCCTTAAACCACGGCTTGTGCATTAAAAACTCAGCAGCAAAAAGATTTGCATTATCCTCATTAAGTTTTTTTGATTTGTAACTTACCAGGTCATCACTTTTACATCCGCGCAAATGCTCTGATTTAAACCTCTCATTAAAAAAATGCCCCATCTCGTGCGTTATGGTAAATATCTTTTGCGTTACTGATGGTATATTTTCGCTTAGGGTAATCAATCCATAATTCTTTTCATAATTGATCATTCCAAGAAAATTTTTAAGCGGTCTTTCAATAATAAATAATTTTTCTGCATTCGCTATTTCTTCAACGTTCAGATGCTCGGGTCCTGCAATGCAGTAATCATCAATAAGATTAGCGGCTAGTTTTTCCGGTGTCATCAGCATCGCCGTCAATAAGTTTACCGATATCCTTAAGCAGAATAGAATCCTTTTTTATAGATTCGATATCGTCGCTTTCTAATTTCCCTAATTTTCTGGCAGCAATAGCATAATGCTTTTCATCCGGTTCGGGTTCTTTAACTGCATCTCTTTTTTTTATCAATTCAAGAACACGCTCCTTTAATAATTTACCATTCTCAATTTTAATTTCAGCTCTTTGCTTTTTGATCATCTGCATTATTTTTTGTTCTGATTCTTCAGGATCTATGCCTGAGTTTTTTAGTTCTCTTATGACTTCATCGATATTTTCATCGACCGCTTCAAAATATAGATCGATAAAATTTTTATCTCTTTCGGTCATTATTTCCTCCTGGCAGCATTTATTTTCCATTAGTATTTTTATGGCAGCTGTCAATTTTAAGTTTTGTAAAGTTAGTTAGTTGATTTTGTAAATTTTGATAAAACTCTTCTTATCCTTTTAAGTGCATTTTCAACTTCCTTAACATCCACTCCTAAATCAATCGCAATATCAATATTAGATCGAATGCCATTTAATCTTGCCTGAAAAACATAAAATGCAATTTCATTATTGCTCAATGCATCTTCAACTTCTTCTATATAGTCTTCAAATCCTTTTGATTCAAAATCAAATGCAGACTCGTAATTGTCTTTATTATTGTTCTTTGTGCTTTCTGTTTCCGCTATGCTGTTTGAACTGACTTCCTTTTTATCAAACTCTTTATAGAGAGGAATAATTTTAGAATTTGGCTTATTTTTAACTGGTTCGATTCCAGCCTCAATTTCATTATACAATGGGTTCTCCAGATCAGGTCTTTTGTTAGATTCTATTCTGATAAGACTAACAATAGCCATCAGGATCAGGTTTTCTATCTTTTCAACTCTGTTTTTGTACCATTTACGATCGAGGTTTATGATCCTGTAAATTGCTTCGGATACTATGTCTTCAGCCGTCAATCTTTCATCAGCTTTTTTACCCATCTCCTCTATTATCTTCTTCTTTGCAAAATTTAAAAGTTTAACCTGCAGATTTTTAGTTCGCTTGTACGCCTCTTCAATTGCATTTAAAACTTCTTCGCGGCTGGCAAATTCCTCCCCCATACATTCGGGTGCAGGCTCATCTTCACTTTCTGATAACTCTTTACCGCTTAACAATTCCCCGGTTGGATCAGGCTTAACCTTATCATTCATAATCGGTTGCATTTGGGGATTTTGACTTTCGTTTAAGGGACTCAGTAACATAAAAATACTCCCGTTTTATTATTAATTACTTTAAAAATCTTGATTTTGCCGTTGCGATGCAAAAATATTTATACGGAAAAACCCTCATTTTTAAAGTAATTGAAGATAAGAAACTAAAAATATTAATTCTAATCGTTTTTTATCTCGTTTTTCGTTTTTCAACCCGCCTTCCGGTCAGGCAGGTCTTTCAATCTATCAAATGGAGTAAAAATGTATTACTTAAATTATTCAAAAAATATCAACAGAGTAGAGCAAAAACTGTTAGTACTTGTTCCCTATGTGCTGCCTATCTGTTCTCTACCTGGTTCTAATGCAGAAACAAATAAAAGCAAAAGCTCATTGGATCAGGTAAATTTAATTACAGATGATCCTGAAATACCATCAATCACAAAACCCCGCGCACCCCCTCAAAAAATCCCTCCATTTTAAAAAGGGTGGGAAACAGGGAGGGTTAGACTCAGTGATAAACTTTGTGTGCTCCGTGGTTAAGTGTTCTAAAAATTTCAAACAATATATTTCAAAAAGGAAAAAAAACAATGGCTAAATTAAAAAAACAAGTCCTCGGCAGAATCAGCGGTGCCCTGGGCGATATCGTATTCCGCGAAGTTAATGGTAAAAATGTTGTCGGTATGAGACCTTCTAATGTTAATACGCCTCAGGACCCGGCATCTGTGGCAAGACGCGCTAAGTTCACTATTTCTGCAAAGCTTGCGCAGGCTATAAGCAGTCATCAGAAACTTAAAGATCTATGGGCATTAAAAACTCCCGTCGGGCAAAGCACTCATAATTTCCTCATCAAGAGTAATTATTTGTTTGTGCAGTCTGATGATCTATCTGATCTGATCAAACTTACACCTGATGCAGGTTTCCCGGTCTCTGCTTCTTCCGGCAATCTTACTTCATCGGGTATGGAACTCATTTTGAATGCAATCGGAAATAATAATCTGATAGATGACTCAGTAGAAGTTAATGTGCAGATGCTTTCTTTATTATTCTTCAAAGACTCGGTTGATATTTCAGTTCCGCAGTATTCGATTATAACTGCATCCTCATCAGTGCTAACATTATCATTAGCAAACCCTCTAACTTTAAATGCTCCGCTGGTTGGTAATGATGAATTGCTGTTCGATAAATACCAGTACCACAAAGCATTCAATGTAATAATAACAATGGATGTTTCAGGTAATCTTATACACTACTCAAACACACTCTCTGTATAATAATAAGTAAAGTAAAGACGTCCCGATGGGACGTCTCATATTATATAATACGATAGTACCAACCTTGCCGGTTACTAATATTAATGTAAATATATTCTCCGTCGCGCATCCGTCCTGCATTCTTACTGCATCTCCTAATAATAATGTAAAGTCGCCCCCGTGGGTGGTCTAAAGTGATATGATTGAAATGTTTTTAACCATTTTTAACTAATATTTTTAATCCATCGCCGAATGAAATACCTGGCGTCCAATTTAACTTTTCTTTTATTAAATCAATATTAGCAAATGAGTGCTTTATATCTCCGTGTCTTGGTTCAGCATAAATTGGTTTAATATTTTTATTCAGTAATCCATTCAGCTCATGCACCAATGCATTCAGCTCTATTTGCCCGTTACAAGCACAGTTCATTACTATTCCGGATTGCACTTCTTTAGTTGCTGCTAAAATATTTGCTTCAACTACATTAGCCACGTAGGTAAAATCACGGCTTTGTGTGCCATCCCCAAAGATAGTCGGCTGCTGGTTATTGGATATTAGCTTTATAAACTTAGGGATAACTGCAGAGTACTCTGAATTTGGATCCTGTCTTGGTCCAAACACGTTAAAGTAACGAAGAATAACAGTTTCAATTCCATATAAACGGGAAAATACCTGGCAGTATTTTTCTCCTGCTAATTTACTAACCGCATAAGGGGAGAGGGGGTTCGGCATCATTCCTTCGTGCTTCGGCAGTTCGGGATTATCACCATAGACAGAAGATGATGATGCATATACTATGCGCTTAACATTATTTTCTTTGGCAGCATCTAAAATGTTCAATGTTCCAACAACATTAACTTCATTGCTTGTAATAGGATCATTGATAGAACGGGGCACAGAAGGCAATGCCGCCTGATGTAAAACTACATCAATATCCTTAACCGCTTTCTGCACAATATGAAAAGAGCGTATATCTCCTTCGATCAATTCAATATCTTTTGCAAAATCTTTAAGGTTCTCCCGCTTCCCAGTAGAAAAATTATCTAACACGCGCACAGAGTAACCACGTTTTAATAATTCTTCAACAATGTTAGAGCCAATAAACCCTGCACCTCCCGTTACAAGAAATTTCAAATTATTTCTCCTTATAGCTTATTCGCACATTAAAAGAATCACGTTAAGAAATTTAATGAAACGCAACGTAAAAAAATAAATGCTGTCTGAGCGAACGGAGAGAGTGAGTTCATTTATTTTAGTGTAGTGTAATTAAATTTTAGTAATTCTTTTACAGTGCATGCTTCTTTTGATTCTTTTCTTACACTAATAAAAGAATAAGTTAATATTATTTTTCAGTGAATGTTCTTTCCATTCTTTTCTTCAAATCCCAGATCCCGATTTATCGGGAGAAAAGAAAAAGCTATTATTATTTTACAGTGCAATTTCTTCCTGCCTACCGGCAGGCAGGCGCTTCGTTACACATATTTTCTAAACGGAATTTATTTGATGTCAATTTAATAATATTGCCTTAAAACGCACATAAAAAGAATATCTCAAATTCTTTTCTAAAACGACATAAAAAGAAATGCGCGAAAGAAATTTGTAAAATGAAGTGATTCCGGTAGAAAACCGGAAAGGCGAATTCTGTTTGACCCCGATGTCACCCTGAGTGGCAATACTATCAAAGGGTCGGGAGAGTTTATTCGCCGCAACGCAACGTAACAAATTTCAGCATTTATTTTTAAAGTCTTGATCTTTTGATACTTTTCCATCAAGGGTAAAAGTATGTAAAAATAACGGGTGGAGGCAAAAGATTTGTCCCCCCGGGCAAAGAATAAGTAAAATCATTAATTACAAAACAAATTTAGTGTTTTCCTGTCAAATATTAAAATCCATACAAATTAGTAACGGCGTAGCGTCTCCTCCGCAGCCTGATTCACCGCGGTGAATTCGTCCTGCGTATTTTTTTTTCAATTCTGTAGGGATCGATCTCTCGATCGAACCGCTGCATCTTATCTGTCAAACTAACATATCACCCCTACGGAGTTTTAATTAATTTGATTGGCATTTATGTCTATAATCATTTCACCCCTCTGGGGTTAATTATCCAGAATCCAGTCCCGATTGGATCGGGATGTCGCAGAGCCCCCATATCCAGAATCCAGTTAATAGCTTATTAGCTGATCTCTCTATTCAGCCGATTATTCATAATCAAAGTATTGTTTTAATCTGTGCTTCAAAATGTTTTTGAATTTCTGTCAAAGACACATTGTATTTAGGTGATAGATGTGCAATGTTTTCATCTTCTATGTCATTTATGTAAGTAAGCTGCATAGCAAAGACTTTTTTTGTAATGCCAGGTAAAAATTTAACCGCGTGATTGAAAATTTCTTCGATACTGAATTTTTCTTTATTTATTACATAAAGATCATAATAGTCTCTGAATTTTGCTCTTAGAGAAAGAGTATTAATCTTCATTGCACAGAGCAATGACTGATCTGCAGCGTAAATATATTTGGTGACATTAATTCTATTTTCCTTTAGTGCCTGCCAATCATTTGCAAAGAAAGTAACTTTAATACCGTCAATAAAAATGTCAAGATAGGTCTCTGAACTATTAGCAATTGAGACTTCGTGGTTTTCGGAAATTCTCTTAATTAAATTATCCGTTTCCATAGGCAGTTTTTGTTTCCAGGTAAAAAAATGCAGATCCTCAGACAAACGATGGCGTAAAAAATATGCAATAGCACTGCCCCCGACAAAAGTGAAGTCATTTAGATAATTATAATCTGCAAGTTCGTCGAAAAGTGAACAAGTATTATCGGTTAAGAATTTCATTTATTCTTTCAATTCTGCTTTTATTATGCAGTGATAAATATGTTTTAATAGCCTCATCATCAGCGGCAATATTAAAAATAAATCTGGCTAAAAAATAATTTAACTTCTCGAGTCGTTTGTCAGGTATTAATGTTTTTTCCCATACACTTTTACATTTTTCTATGCCAAATTTTTTAATTATTTCTTTTATAGGATTAATATCTTCATAGCGCAAAGTATGCTCTATTACAATGTTTTCATTCAGTTCAATTCCAGTAGAATCAGCATATCCTGGGTAAATGTTTAATTTCTTCATTGCGTTTAAATATTGTAACTGGCTCTAATCATTTAATAAAAATAGTTATCGTTTCAAAATTAAGACTTTTCCTAATCAAATTTATATAT
>JBGAVH010000041.1:0-21128 GCA_044228225.1 Saprospiraceae bacterium
GCCTTTACAGTAAGGTGTTGAAGGATCAGCTTCCTTCGGCGTTGCGCATTTCTGATGGTGTTAAATAATACAATATACTGTAATATTAAGCTTAGATTCAATTATATATTAACTAATCTAAACAAATTACTTTACGAAGATATTACAAACCATTTATAAATGCAAATAAAATACAACATTTAACTAAAATTTCAGTGTAAACCCTTAGGTAATTGCCTAAATATTCAGGGTATTCCCTTATTGAATAAAAATAACTATTTCATTTGGATAGTAGGTATATTTGGAGTTAAAATGCAAAATAATACAAGGCCCCAATTCTAGATTTTTGTAAATAATTATATACTATATCAATTTCAAGTCTAAATAAATCTTTTCAATTCGTTGTCATTCATTTCCAAATTGATGTTTTCCATTAAAATGTAAAATCAAGAGTTTAACGGTAAGCTTGCATGAACTCAATAAATTTATATTGAACAAATTATCAAGTATTTTTCAAGTAACAGGATAATTTACATCACGTATCTCGTTTCAATTCCAATGTGGTTCGATTAAAAGTTTACTTCATTGGTTTGTACTTATTTAAGTGGTGTTTGTTTCAATTCCAATGTGGTTCGATTAAAAGGGAGTTAGTAGAAACTTGCTATGACGCTGTTCAAAAGTTTCAATTCCAATGTGGTTCTATTAAAAGTCCTAAGATCTGTAATTGCATATCATGTTTATACACGTTTCAATTCCAATGTGGTTCGATTAAAAGACTTAGCGATGTTGTAACCAACTCTAAGCTATTCCAGTTTCAATTCCAATGTGGTTCGATTAAAAGACTGATTGGTCAAAATGTTTGGCATTATGTCCGTAGTTTCAATTCCAATGTGGTTCGATTAAAAGAATTTTGGAACAGATCGAAGCGGACTATGATACGGGTTTCAATTCCAATGTGGTTCGATTAAAAGTAGATTGTACTGAACTTCATGAAATGTTTAAACAAGTTTCAATTCCAATGTGGTTCGATTAAAAGAATTTTTATTATAGGTCAAAAAATGCCATAAAAATGTTTCAATTCCAATGTGGTTCGATTAAAAGGTAATTACTTTTTTAGGTGACAACCTAGATACTGTAGTTTCAATTCCAATGTGGTTCGATTAAAAGCAATGGATCTGGTAGTGAAACTTTTGATCCTACAGAGTTTCAATTCCAATGTGGTTCGATTAAAAGCATTTACAACAAGAATTTTGGGAACGTATAGCCAAGTTTCAATTCCAATGTGGTTCGATTAAAAGTTGATACAAGACCTCCTTCTTGGGTAATGATATCAAGTTTCAATTCCAATGTGGTTCGATTAAAAGACTTCACCCTGAAGATATTAATGAACCATCAAATCAGTTTCAATTCCAATGTGGTTCGATTAAAAGATTGAAAATCATAGTAACAGGCGAAGGAGCAAATCCGTTTCAATTCCAATGTGGTTCGATTAAAAGCCAAATGGCTCACGAGCATCATGATTAACTTTAAAGTTTCAATTCCAATGTGGTTCGATTAAAAGTTACACCACGTAACCAAAGGCCTGTGATGTTTTCATGTTTCAATTCCAATGTGGTTCGATTAAAAGCGTATTACAATTCGGTAGAAAGATTGTTGAATGCATAGTTTCAATTCCAATGTGGTTCGATTAAAAGGGCCATGTAACGATTTTTAACAAGTTCTTAGATAAGTTTCAATTCCAATGTGGTTCGATTAAAAGTCACCATCACAGAACATCATTTGAGCCTATGCAAAGTTTCAATTCCAATGTGGTTCGATTAAAAGGGCAAATGTTTGAAAGTTTATTTTACCTAATTGATGTTTCAATTCCAATGTGGTTCGATTAAAAGCATGATGCGTCTCTGGATCCGTGTTCGCAATCATTTGTTTCAATTCCAATGTGGTTCGATTAAAAGGAAGTTGTCGGTCAAGTAAGTTGGCAAAATATTCAGTTTCAATTCCAATGTGGTTCGATTAAAAGTTTGGTTCATATCCGATATATGTCAAGTTAACCAAGTTTCAATTCCAATGTGGTTCGATTAAAAGGCATACTGCTCCGCGAAGTCTCGGGTTTCGTATCTTGTTTCAATTCCAATGTGGTTCGATTAAAAGATGAAGTGTCTATGGTCTTAAACGAGCCTTTTACAGTTTCAATTCCAATGTGGTTCGATTAAAAGGGTAGATTGTCAAGGAACAAAGATAAACATTCTAAGTTTCAATTCCAATGTGGTTCGATTAAAAGAAACAAAAGCTAGACTATACTTGGAATCATTAAACAGTTTCAATTCCAATGCGGTTCGATTAAAAGATAACTACCTCCGCCCAAAGGAGTAATTAAAATGTCGTTTCAATTCCAATGTGGTTCGATAAAAAGAATACCCCACTTCATAAATGAATTATTTATAAAAGAGTTTCAATTCCAATGTGGTTCGATTAAAAGCGGTTATACTAATCGATATTCATCTCCAATATCATAGTTTCAATTCCAATGTGGTTCGATTAAAAGCTAACGGCTTTGATTCCAACACCTCATATTCAGTGAAGTTTCAATTCCAATGTGGTTCGATTAAAAGCATAAACATTATGGCTTTGGCTCCGATACAAGCCTCGTTTCAATTCCAATGTGGTTCGATTAAAAGATTCAAGGTAATACAATAAGCCATTGTTATGTAAAGTTTCAATTCCAATGTGGTTCGATTAAAAGTTTGAGAGTATCAGTTACCTCTGAATATTTCATTTGTTTCAATTCCAATGTGGTTCGATTAAAAGAAGCATCTACTTGTATTTCGATGTGCTTCTGAACAGTTTCATTTCCAATGTGGTTCGATTAAAAGCGGAAACAGATACAACCGATGCGGTTTATTCACAGTTTCAATTCCAATGTGGTTCGATTAAAAGCAGCCAAAGTTATTGAAGTGCTATTCGTTAAGTCAAGTTTCAATTCCAATGTGGTTCGATTAAAAGGTGAACAGCGTAATACTTTCTAAGTCTGCTTTACTGTTTCAATTCCAATGTGGTTCGATTAAAAGAGGATATGCCAAAGGAACATGTTGCATGTTAGTCAAGTTTCAATTCCAATGTGGTTCGATTAAAAGAGACGCTGCCGAAAAAATAGGTCGTATCTTTGGTAGTTTCAATTCCAATGTGGTTCGATTAAAAGGGTTAGTGTTGTGGTTGTTTGGCAATTCCGAACGAAGTTTCAATTCCAATGTGGTTCGATTAAAAGCAGATAAACAAAGATGGGAAACGGCGGCCGTTGAAAGTTTCAATTCCAATGTGGTTCGATTAAAAGATGTAGCGTGTTCAAGTGGCGTGACTACTTATGCGGTTTCAATTCCAATGTGGTTCGATTAAAAGCTTATGGCACGTACAAGATCAAGGGCTATAAAACTAGTTTCAATTCCAATGTGGTTCGATTAAAAGATCGAGATCTCCGCCTACCGTTGGGTTGAATCCTTGTTTCAATTCCAATGTGGTTCGATTAAAAGCCGACAATTGCTGCACCTACCGCAGAAATTTGCTCGTTTCAATTCCAATGTGGTTCGATTAAAAGTGATAGGGACGCAATAATGATCGCAGCTAGAATATAGTTTCAATTCCAATGTGGTTCGATTAAAAGGAACTAACATATTACGAAGTAGGTCAAAATTACGAAGTTTCAATTCCAATGTGGTTCGATTAAAAGTTAATTACCCAAGTACTATTCGCTGTACTTACTGCAGTTTCAATTCCAATGTGGTTCGATTAAAAGCCTGCGCATACATACACTTTGCTAGTTGCATCAAAGTTTCAATTCCAATGTGGTTCGATTAAAAGAAAAGAAGGTCAAGAGATTGAATTTACTTTAAGGAAGTTTCAATTCCAATGTGGTTCGATTAAAAGAACCTTTGAATCGTACCAACCTCCATAGTTAACCAAGTTTCAATTCCAATGTGGTTCGATTAAAAGAAATAAGCCAGTATTATTTTTCAGACATTCAAGTGAGTTTCAATTCCAATGTGGTTCGATTAAAAGTTCAATTCAAATTCTAAATGATATGGGTTTGATAAGAGTTTCAATTCCAATGTGGTTCGATTAAAAGATGGTTTTGCGATTCAATCGAAGCGTGTTTAAACGAGTTTCAATTCCAATGTGGTTCGATTAAAAGACGTTTAGACTCTTGGCAAATATAACTCATTTTCAATGACTTGAATTTACTAAAGTATCAAAATAAATCAAATTTTGTCGTCAACCTCCAATTATATGTTTCTTCAGGGCTATCGACGTTTATTATAATAGCCTCATTCTAAAGATTTAATAAATCTTTGAGTACTATCCTTATCATTATAATTTTCAAATTAGCTAAATTATTCAATGATGGACGATAATATCATTTTTATTTTCCAAATTTCAAAGAACATTATGGATCGATATTATAAAAATTGATCTGGTTTATTTAATTCCAAGCCAATAATTTGCTTATCCATCCATCTTTTTTCACGACTGCTAAAGATAATAAAACTATCCTCTTCCGTTATCATAAATTCTTTTGCTCGATACACAAATTCTTTCAATTGCACTTCAGTAAGCTCGCCTTCAAATACAGAATTCTGTATCCAATTTAAGTATTGACGGCAAAGTTTTAACATCTTGCCCACCCTTTTTTCATTCATGTCGTATACAGCAATAATATACATATGATCACCACCAAATTATAAATGGTTTATACTCAAGTTCATCATTTAGAATATATTTTGACAGCTTATAACACTCTAGTTTAACCAATTGCTTGTAACTCACATTTTTATTTAATGTACGATGCTTAATCGTTTCATTCAACTTTTCTTCCCAAGCCAGCATGAATATTTTTCGTCCAGATTCAATAAGATGACAACCATTCATGTGTTTATCAAAATGAGATTCACGTAATTCTCTTTTATTCAACAGCCTAAATATTAATCGATCTACAAGTATTGGTTTAAATACCTCAGAAATATCCAAAGCTAATGAATATCGTCTATATCCTGGCTCATGCAAAAAACTAATCGTTGGATTCAATTGTGTATGGTATATCATATCTAAGGTCAAGGTATAACAAATCATATTTCCAAATGAAATCAAGGCATTGATTTCATTTGAAGGTGGCTGCCTTGATCTTCCTTCCATGTTAAAGTCTGTTATGATGTCATCAAATGTAGAATAATAATTCTGACGAATATTACCTTCAATGCCCATTATTCCTGCAATATCTTTCTGTTGTTCTTTCTCCACTAATAACTGCTCTATTGCTGAAATGGAGTCTAATAAATCTCTATCTCGGTTTTGATAATATCTTAATGTTCGCAACATATTATTGGCAGCACCTTCAATGAGTTGATGGGCTATGTGCATTCTTCTCTTTTGATTTAGAAAAGTTTTAGTTTGTTCTATCTGCATCTTTCCTGCCAATAAATAATCTTTCGGCATAAAAGATCCTGTATAATGTTCATAATAATCAAAAAAATGGAGACTAATGTGTTTTTGTCCCAGATAATTAAGCAAGGAAGAATTTACATCCAACGAACCAAAAACAAACATAGATTCTATGGTCTCAATTGGTAAATACTTGGCTGGTAGCTCCTTGTGTTCTTTGTTTTTTGCTATAAAACACAAAGTATTATCTTTCCGACTCATCCGACCATCGTTAAAAAGATAATATGTTTTTTTCATATCAGCAATACATAAATTTATACATAACAAAATTCAAAATAAGAACATCGCTTACAAAAAGGTTTATGAATAGGTGTTGGCATTTTTTCTGATTCCGCAATTCTCATAATATCTTTTTCCCAACTTTGGATTTCGATTTTATCTCCTTCATTCAACTCCACTGGATGTGTTTTCCTCAATAATGGATATTCAATCATTCCAGAAGCACCTAATATTCCATTTTGTTCTAGTTTATATATATAATATTTAACTTGGGCTATATGTGCCTCCTCCACTTTATTGCTCTTTTTTATCTCATGAATTATCTTAAGTTTAGGATCATAAAAATCAATCTTTATATTTTCGATCTGTAATTCGACATACTTTGCAGGCCTTTGATCATATGTATTCTCACCAATTAACTTTCCTTCCTTTACTATATCTGAATTATACTCCATATTTATACCATTGGAAAATAACCATAGTTTGCGGTGGCAGATGTTAAAGTAGTTGATAAAGGTGGCAGTAATATTTTGCATTAAAATTATAGAAACAAATCATCAACCGAAAAAGTAGTTAATTGTAAGCCTAAATCAGAATCATATGAATTTAAAGCTATATTAATTTTAAATTCTGTTTCATTTACATTGATTATTTTAGTTGTAATTCTACCGTATTTAATACCCTTTTTGATTAAATAAGAAGCAACATCTATCGCATTTTCCAATTTAAATTCTTGGAAATCTTGCCAAAAATAAAAACTATCAGGAACTAAACTGGTCACAAAAACTGTATCATTTCCTACAATATCTCGTGATTTCCATTCTTGACTATCCGTATCATCTTCCTTTGTTTGTTCCATTGGCAAAATGACCCAACTAGATACAAATTTATTTTTCAATAACTTTGCATTTTCTTTTGTTCTAACTCTAAATTGATCAAAACTGTCATAGACTTTATTGATAAATTCTACAAAATCATTGGCAGAATATCCTTTACAGTCTAAAAGTTCTATTGTTTCAATTAACGCTTTGTTAGGCTCCCAACCTTGTTTCATAATATAAGTTCCATAAGGCGCAGGATATAAAGCCTCATTTTTTTTAGGAACAATCACATATAAATTTCCTATTTTCTCACTATCAAATCGGCATAAACGCCCTGCTCTTTGAACTAATCTATCAATCGGGCATACTTCGGAAATCATTATGTCCGCACTGATATTGACACTCATTTCGCCAATTTGAGTAAGAATAGCAATACCTTTTGCATTATTGGATTCCCATGCTACTTTTCCTAATGCCTCTAAAAGTAATTTTTCTTTTTGCCCTTTATCGGGTTCTGTAAATCGACTATGATATAAAATTGGTTTTATACCTTTTTTATCAAACCATGTATAAAACTCCATCGCTCGTGCAACTGTATTTGCATATATAATAGCTTTTTCTTCTTTTACGCACAGTTGTAATAAGTCTTCAATCTCTGTTAAGTCGGAATATTCCCTTTTCTCCTTAATTTTACATCTAATTCTTTCATTGTCCGAAGTGTCTTCTTTTATTGAAGTGACTTCATAACCTGTTGTTTTATACATCTGAATACTGGCTTCTGGTAAAGATGCACTCATTATCATCACAGGTACTTGAAGTATCTTTAATGCTTCTAACAAAACTAAAATATTAGCTTGCGTAAATTCATCGTAAAAATCCGCTTCATCAATAACAACACAACTGTTTGCCAAATTAAACACGATTGCATGATGGTCTTCTCTTGTTAATGTTAAAGCGATTAGCAAATGGTCAATAGTACAAACTGTAACAGGAGCAAGTAATTGTCTTGCCAATTCATGTTCTTTTTTTGCTTCTTTTATTTCAATTAAACCACTTTTTACGCCTTTGTGAAAACGGTTAAACCATGCACTTGAATGATATAAACCTGTACTTGATAGTGTTTCAGCAACATTTATTGAGAGCGCATTTGATGTAAACCGAGTTGGCATTGCGATGATTAATCGTTCCGCTTTTTTATTTTCAATTTGTAGAGAAGCCCATAGCAAAGAAGCATCTGTTTTACCAGCACCCGTTGGCGCACGCATCAAAAGCAATTCTTCATTGCTGTGCTTCTCTGCAATTGCTTGAACATTACGTTTTTTCCATTCTTTCGGAAATGTATAACTAAATGGTCGAAAAAGAATAGGTGCATCTTTACCTTCTTTTGCGCTTGCTCGCCTATCTGCTAGTTGCAAATAAGCTCTTAGAGCGGCAAATTCATAATGTTTTATGACAGCTTCTTTGAATTGATGATGATTTTTAAAACAAGCATTTAGATTTAAAAACTCACCCCAAAGTTTATCACTTCCAATACCCGAAGAATTGTCTGTCCATCGTTTCTCAAGTTTAGATTTTCGACTCAATTTAGCATGATGTGCAGCAATTGCCACTTTTACAGGGTCTGAAAATCCATCGTTTATATGACGAATCAATGAATTAATTTCATGTCTTACATTCGTAACCATCAAGTTTCTACCAACAGAACCTGGCTCTTTTTTACAGAAATCTTCATAATTACCACCGTGTTTTTTCTGCCAATTTAAAAAAACAGCATAATCTTTTTGGCATGCATTTTGCCACTTAGGGTCTTTTTTACCATCATCATGGTATTTGATAGCCCCCCTCAATCGGGTATCTAAATTTTTAGCTATCAATCTTAGGTATTTCTTAAAAGATATAGGTAGAGCAGATGCAATGTAATTACCTTCTGCTTGCACATTATCAATGTGCTGTCGAAGAGTAATTCCTGATGGTTTTCCTAATATTTCCATTTTTCTTTATTCGGGAAATGCTTCTGCAAATGTTTGAATATCATTGTCACCTCCACAAGGGTCGTAGAGATTGTTATTTTTAAGAAATACTAAAGATTCACTATATGCCTTTGATACTGAATTGTCACCTTGTGTATCATCGCCTAAAAAGTATTTTGCGCCTCTTTCATCTAATTCATTTAGAATATTTGCCTTTTCTGTTTCTCCCGCCACGAAATAGCGTGACGCTTTACGGCTCATTTTTGTATCAAAAACGATTAAGACCTTTTGTGGCTCACCACTTACTGCATTACGTGCTTGATTTGCATAATCGTTCATCATCCTTGTGGATTCAATATACAATTTTGCACGTCGTTTCCTTTCTGCTTCATTAATGTGTTTAATGTATTTTGAATTGATGTGAAAATTATTAGCATATTCGAATACTTTTGAAATACCTAATGTATTAACATCCAAAAAGAAATTCATGTGCATAATATCTCCTTGACTAAATTCTCTTGTTGCAACGGCATTATTTCTGTCCATTGTGCTTAACCGAAGCATTAAATCGCGCCCAATTTCACTTTCAGATAATGCAACAGCAGGTGTTACACTTAAAGGGGCTGTTCGACGACCAGAATAATCGCCTTTTGACGGGTGCATAAAACCACCCAAATCGGAACGAAGGTCTGTTTCAATATTGTTTCCAATGCCATCACCATTTGAAACATAAGTTGCACCTTTTGCCGTATCATCTTGATTAAGGCGGTCAATTGCACTAAAAATTACATGACGTTGCATTTGTCCTGATACATAGACTTTACCGTCGGGTCTTCTTTTGATAGATGAAGCGTTTCCTAATAATTTTTCTCCACCGTTTGAGATATGATTTTCCATCGGTGCTAGAAAAGTAACTAATATTCCTTTAATTGACATCATTTTAATTTATTTTGAAATTATGAAATTAGATTTAATCTTGTGCATCTGAAAGTTTCCCATCAGTTTCGTCGTCACTTTCTTCTTCTGTTGTTATGATTTCACCAGGTGAAGTTGCATTACGAGGCTCATATTTGTTTTTGACTCTTGAAAAAGCAATAAGCAAATGTTTAGCACTTTCTAATGAAATCTCTCCTGTTGCAGATTGAGTTATAAAGAGCTCAGATTCAGAAGGAGCATCTAAACCTGATGCGCGTCCTGCTCTCGTAATAGCTTGAAAAACAAGTGCATCTCCACTTCTTGCCGAAAAGATAGAACTTTCGATTTCAACCAATGCTTTGGCTTTATGTTCTCTTAATTTTTCTCTGTCGGTTGTTCCGACTTCGGCTTCTGCTACTTTATAAGAAGCGTAATTAAGCCATTTGCCTAATTCTCTTGCCGATTTGACTACTTCTGGACTGATTTTTTCCATATTGATAAAATAAGTTTTAAATAATATTTCTAATTGATTTGGATATTCCCCTCTGAATGATAAAAAATCTTTGAACGCTGGTCGGTTAAATAATTGCAAAAAACGAGATGCGAAAAGGTCAAATTTTTGATATTCCAACCGATTATCTCTACTCCTATACCCTTGATTGAATAAAACAACATAATAAATGCTGTCAATTATGGACTTTAATTTGTTTTCCTTGGCTAATTCAATAATAAAATGATTGCAAGCAAATGTTTCAAATGTTTTAGTGCCAATTATATAAATAGGTCGTTCAATTAAACTATCTAAAACCTTTTTTGCCCAATCAATTTGAGATGCATCTTTTGCCCATGCACCAATTGCTCCAAGTAACCCAATTGCTCCTAGTGAACTACCGCGTGGAGCGTTTGGAAAATTACCATCAAAGATTTTAGGACGATAAGGCTTTTTATCCTTCAGATTAACGCTGCCAATCATAAGATTTTCAGTAGAATTTAGCCGTAACTGTTCAAAAAGATTTATAAAATCAGTTAACGCATCAATCTGTAAATCGGGAATGATTGCAATATTTTCTGTTTCTTGTTTATCTTTTTTTAGCGTCTTAAAAGCCAAACACGGCTTTTGATGAGTAGATGTTGTAATGGCACAAAAAGAAGCGGTCATAATATCGGTTTTGGGTTTTCCTCTTCCAATTGATTTTCCAAAACTTGCAAATTCACCCGAAACAGGCGTTATTGCACGAGTAATATCAATATTGCTAGCTTTCGGTTTACCCAATTCTTCTTTCATTTTATTTAGCGCAGAATAGACTTGCAACGCACCTTTATCGGATGTTAAAACAGAACATGACAGATAAACACCCAGTTTCGTATTGCCTTTTTCAATATCAGCATATTCAAATTTAACCGTTTTTTGGTCTGTTATTTCTACATTTGGTTTAATCCTAAAATGGTCAATCCCATTTTGAATTTCCTCAATCAAATCTTTTCTTGATATTTCGGAAACATCTGAACGATTCTTATTGACCATAACTAAAGCTATTCCGTATTTGACGTAAGGATGTAAGCTCATATTTCTTCGATTTTTATTTCTACCCAACCTTCGCTATTGCCTAAGTATGCAGTGGAATTATGTTGTAATGCCTTTTCCATTTCAATAAAAAGAGGTTGATGAATATCTATTTTGATTTGAATTTCTCCTTCATAAACCACATACTCGCGCAATGTTGGAGAAGTATAATACATAGGGTACTTTTTCTTGTTTGCATTAAAAAATTCAGCTATAGGTTCTGTTTTTAAAGCTATTTGTTTCTCTTTTAATACTTCATAATCTAAATTGGGTGTTCCTTTGGGATGAACGTCAGCATCCATACGGCTAAATGCTTTTTTCCAAAGGTCATTGTAGTGTTGAGAACTGTGTTTTAGAACCATTCCAGTTTCAAAAAAATTGAAAAGCAAAGGTTGAAAGCCAGAATTAGCCTCACTATTCTCATAAGTAACATTTTTAATAATCTTCCTATTGAATTCTTTTAGCTTCTTTTGAATAGCTAACCTATCACCCTTGTCAAAATGCCAACCCAAAATATTTTCAAACAATCCACATAATTTATACTTGTCTGGAACATCTTGGGTCTTGTAATAACTCCCTGGAATATCCGAAACCATTGAAAGTGGTGCTAATGGTAGGATAATGAGTTTTATTTTCTTGTCAAGTTTGGGTTGTTTAAATAATAGTTCTAAATCATACTTCATTTTCTTTAAAATTAATAATTATTGATATTATGATTAATAAAATTGGAATATTTCAAACTAAATTAAATATTTATCTTTCTCATATTTTATTTTACTTCCACCCATCCCATCCCCAAACTACACTCCTCCCCTGCTCCAGCATTATACAATGTATTATGAATAAATGCGGGAGCTGATAATTCAAAATCAAATCGATAAGCTATACTTTCGATAAGATGATTATCCTTAGGGACATTGAACTTTTGACTTCTTGACATTGTCTTTAACTTAAATGATATTGGGACATCCTCAAATGAATCATGATTACCTAAGACTTGGCTATACACTTTAGCTTTGTTTTTGAGGTTATGAATAAACTTTGACTCATATCCAGCATCCTCTGGACTCAAATATTTAGGATGGTTATCATGTCCTATGTATAGAGATATTCTAGCACCGGTTTCTAAATCATAACTGTTAAGACCATCTTTAAAATCCGGGCTTTGAAGTATTTCTACTTGATTAACGATTATTGGAACTGGTAGATAATGTTTAAAATAGAATGTATGTTCCTGTTGCATAAATAGTCCTGCCACAAAGGATTCCAATGCCTTGGGTATGGCAAAAGAAAGTAGTATTTCAGAATGATTAGATTTCATCAACAAACCTTTATCTTTTATAATGGTATAAAACTTACATTTCCATTGACTAAAGGCAAAAAGTTTAAATGATTTACCATCACTTACAAATCCGTGGTTATGTAATTCATCAGCAAATGCTACATTAGCCCTATTGATCATTTTATAAATCCATTGTTGGACCGCATATTGATAATCAAAAGGAATGAAACTTTCTGCTTGATGTTGAAAATGAACTTTTAAACGCATTGATTTTTACCCATTTAAGTTATTTGAATTACAAACTTACAGTGCTCATTACCGCAGTTTCTGCCCTACCCCTCAACTATTTTATTCCAAAAGTTGCAATTTTAGTTTTTCTATGTGATTATTTAAGTGTAGTATTAAGTCTTCTGGTTCTAAAATCTTTATGATATGCTCATGATAACCTAAAATAAAATTCGTCAAACCAAAATATTGATCATTGACCATACAATCCAATTCATAACCCTCATCCATTCTAACAAGCGGATGCAAATAAGCTCTAGTCAAAGGAAATCGTTCGATTAATTCATTGAATCCACCTACTTTAATATGAATCCGTACTCTTCGTTGCTTGGAATTTGAAATTCTAAATGGGTCAGTAAGTAGAATATTGTGATGCGATGCATATTGCCAAGGAATATCTAATACATCTATTCGCTCTATTCTTGAGATCCTGTAATGTCGAAGCTGTTTCTGATCAATATCAAAACCATGCAGTATATCTTCCTTCGGCATAATATGGAATGCTTCAATTCTTCTATTAGTCACCTTGTTACTATTGGTGGATCGATAATCTATCAATTCAATTACTTTTCGTTCCAACAGTGCTTGTTCCAATATATTAATTTTAGAGAGAAATTGGTGTGAAAACAAATGTGGACCTAAGCGTGTGACATCATAGATATTTGCTAATTTATGCAGGACTCTAGTTTTTTGTTGTGAGCTCAAAGCGGCATTCTGAAGTGCTAATAAAGTTGCCTTCTGATCGTTCTCAGTAAAATATAATAATTCTTTTATATGGTCGTACGATTTTGAATCAACCAGGGCATACCGATGACGTGCATCCACCTGTATGTCAAAGCCAGCATTCTTAATATCTTCAAAATCCCGCTTTATAGTATCTACACTTACCTCCTTGAGGTTCGCTAACTGAACAGCAGTATAACCGAATGGTCGGTCAGATAATAACTTAAACAATATAAGTACTCTTGTTTTAGGGGTTAGATCACTTTGTTTTTTTTTCATACTGTATTCATGCCACTCCATCATGGATTTAATATTATCAATGAATCGTTTTTTCTAGTTTAAATTAAAAATCCATAACTAATACAAAAAGCCCAAGTCATTAAGTGTTATTAGATTAAAAGTGAAACTAATGATATTTAGGTATACTTTAAAACGTAATGCAATATTTATCTTTATAACATTTGTAAGAATTTATAAATCAACTTCTTAAATCATGTACCATATCCTATAAAAAAGTTAATAAATGCTTTACTTTCTAGTCTCCCTTTACAAGCCAAATCAGAATCAGCAAAACTATTTTATTTTTGAATTATAAAAAATAGGAGAAAAATCCCCAATTATTAACTTCAATTATAAATTTTATAAATAATAAATCCTCATGAGTTTAAAAAATTAGTATTACCTTTAATTAAATCATACAAACACTATGAACTATCATTTCCTCCAAAGATCCCTATCTAAGATCTGGCATTTGACTCGATACCAGATTCCATATTTTTTTCGAAATATATATTTTTTTCGAAAAGAACTCTGGCAGTATAATAATTTTGACTACATACCAAGTCTTATGTTGTTCAAAAGATCGCTCATTGATTTGAGAACATCGAATGCCTATTATTCAGAAATACATGTCCATGGTGACTTAATTCTAAACCAAATGGATCGGGTCATAGAAATTCTTACCTACTTCTGTGAAGATCAATTTAAGGAACTGGCAGAAAAAGAATTGAATAAAAAATATACCCATATATCATTTGATTTAAAAAAATCTCTTGGCGTAATGCTAAATTCCTTAAGTGAGCAAGAAGAAGCAGATAATCATGAAATCATGAAACTTGAAAATAAAATTCAACAAGATGCATGGATTGAATTATGGAGTATCATTCAAGGTTCTCCTATTTTGCAAAAATATCTGAATGAAAATGAGGGTCATGATGATCAAATTTTTGATGGTACTGACATGCGCAATTGGTGGAATTAAGCATTAAACCATTACCGATTCCAAGATTAAGCAACAATTGTTAATGGCATCGGATTGGTGCCAACTTAATTTGCTCTATTAACAATATTCTGGATCAAGATACTCCCTATTCGTGCTTGATGAATCTGTCATAAAGTCAAGCTAAATGGACCATCATTTCCGGTTCAAGAGTATATGCATTCATCGTTCTACATGTCACTCTTCTTGTCTTTCCAAATATCTACCAAGCTAATTATATTCTATACCCTAATGCATAGAATGGAAATGTGTCCTGAGCATTAGAATTATGTTATTGGTTCAACAAGGGTAAATGAACATCGAAGTCAGGGAATTCAACGATCGTTTTGTTTTAAGTTTATAAGCATTAAATTCTGTTGTTAGTAAAATACACTTTTAGTACAATCTTTCACGAATTGTTCACGAATGATCCACGGCTTATCCACGGCTTATCCACCATGAATCAGATTCTTGTCTTGTCCTAAAATAGCTATATGGCTTTTCCTAAAATAGCTATACAGCTTAATCAATAAATCCTAAAATGACTATACAAATAAATTCTTTTGTTCATTAGAATCGAAGTCAGGGGCTTCGACGATCGTATTAAGTTAGGCACTTGAGCATTGAAGATTATGATCGTTGCAGTTCTCAACTCTGATGTCTCACACATTTTTTTAATTTGGCGTCGAAGTCAGAGTCTTCGTGGATCGTTTTATGTTAAATAAATGAGCATCCTAAATCGAAGACTTCGAGCATTAATGTTTTTTAGGATAGAACATGATTTAATTTAAGAATACTGAGTAATACGTCGTCTATATGGTAAGACGTTTTTTTTAAGTGATCTGTACAGCTAATATTCCTATAGCCAAATGAACGAATCAGATTAAAGGAAGGCAACAAAATCCATATATTTGTTATCTTTTTATTGTAAATTCAAGAATTAGCTTGATTTTATTTGACAAAAATTTTGTCTTTTTGCATCGAATTAGAAATTTATGAATGGTTTAAGATGGATTTTATGGTTGGGATGGATGATGTCGATGCAATCCTTATGCGCTCAAGTTTATATAGTGAATGCCGCCGATGATACAGATGACGGTTCTTGTACTACTGGACACTGCTCTTTTCGTGAGGCTATTAATGCTGCCAATAGTGATGGCATAGCCAGTAGGATTGAATTTAATATTCCAGGTATGGCACCGCACCAAATTATTCCCAACGGGCCCTTTCCTAATGTAACGGATCCTTTTTTGACTGTGGCCGGGGAGACCCAACCAGGCCCTTTGGGAAGTATTGTTATTAATTTTGCTTTTCGAAACTTTTCCGGAGCATCCTTTTGGAATATTTTAAGTACAGATGTTTTTATTAGCGGATTGACGTTTTCTAATTTCGGGTATAGCTCAACACAAGATGAAGTCCTCAGAGTTGGTGATTTTGGAAGATCTGCAGATCGCTTTAGCCTTTACAATTGTGCATTTACTAATGACAATCTCATTGGAAACTTTATAGATTTGGCAAATGTCCATATTTTTAATAGCAGCAATGCATTGGTCAGAAAAAATATTTTTGGTTCCGATTATGGTAAATCTACTATAAACACTTACTTCTCCTCTTTAATGCTGAATCAAAATCTGGCACTAAAACCATGTGTAATAGATAGCAATATTTTTGTTTCTAGTCTCACGGCACTCAACGCACGTGGAGGAGACTTAAACATTTCAAAAAATATTTTTGGAGCTTTAGATACGAGTAAGGCTAATACCTTTACTAATCAAGAGACTGGCATTGCCTTTGACCTTTTTGGAAAATATTCGGTCACTGATAATTTTTTTATTTTTCATATTCACAATGCCATAACAAACAGGAATTTAGGAATAAATGATAATGGCATTAACATTTCTGGAAACCGTTTTTTTAATTTTAAGACTGCCATTTCTTTATTTGCTTCTGCACAAATAAACAATAACTATGCAGCGAATATTCTTGGTGGATATAATGGAAGGTTTTCAATCATTTCCAGCCCTCCTTTTTTTAATATTTCTGTTGACCTTGAAAATAATCAAACAGAGAATCTCCAAAATTTCTATGAACTATTTGGAAACAATAACCTTATAAGATCTAAGCATAGCAAGAACAGAATTTATTGTAATGAAAATAATCCTGTTAATATAGCGCCTTTCATTGACGCCATAAAGCCTCCAGTGCCGGTCATTGTTAGTGTTAATCCCAATCTAATTAAAGGCACGGCTCGCCCTAATGATTCAATAAGTGTTTATGAAAATACTCGTCGCAATTGTCCTACTGCTGATTGCAGAGGGGGTGTAGAAATTGGTCGCACAGTGGCAGATGCAAGTGGCAACTGGATTCTTGCTCGTAATTTTACAGCCGGGGCTAGTCTATCAGCCTATGTTTGGAATAATAATAATGTTCCCTTAGTTTATTCAGAATTTTCTAATTGCTATCGTTGTGCGCCGAATGCACCCATTCTTGTGACCCCAACTATCTGTGAGGGAGAGACTTTTACCTTCCGATCCAGAGTATATAGTGCTTCAAAAACCAGCGATACGATCACCATACCAGGTGATGGAATAATTATTTGCGACTCCATCTTTCATGTTAACTTAACCTTGTTAAAACCAAATCGAGTTACCCAAAATGTGAATGTTTGCTTTGATGACACCTTGCGCATTGCCGGAATAAAATTGTATGCCGGAAAATTAATCGATTCTGCCACACTTAAGAATGTTAATCAATGTGATAGTACTGTTGTATTTAAAGGGACATTGGTCGGATACCGAAGTTTAACCCAAACCATTTGCTCGAACAGCAGCATCACCATTGGCAATACGACCTTTGATAAAAACAAAACTAAGGGTCGGGTTCGTTTGGCGGGTCAGGCTTCTAGTGCATGTGATAGTATAATAGACGTAAACATAATCATCAAAGATTATGCTGAACATTTTTTAAATCTCACCAAATGCCCTGGTGAAGATACCTTACTCAATGGCAAGCTATACCATGCAGGTAATCCCTCCGGGATTGATACATTAAAAGGAGCTTCAACTACTGGCTGCGATAGTATCATACATGTAGACTTAAAATACCCGAATACTACAGGTACGTTTAATGCAACAATCTGTATCAGTGATAGTGTGTTTATTGTCAAAGAATATTTTTCTGTGAGAAAGCCCAATGGTCAGATTGTATGCCATAATGGAGAGGCTTGTGCTTCCGTTTTTGGATGTGATAGCATTATTAATGTGACGCTTAATATTATACCTGATGCGATAGGATTGTATCGAGCTGATATTTGTGGAGGTGATACACTCACTCTTCCCGGATTTCCAGGTGAACCATTTTTTAGTGGACATACTACCGGAACATTGAAAATGGTAAACGGTGCAACTAATGGTTGTGACAGCATTATTAATGTGTCGGTTAATATTATACCTGAAGCCATAGGAACTTATCGCGCTGATATTTGCAAAGGTGATACGCTCACACTTCCTGGATTTCCAGGTGAACTATTTTTTAACGGACATACCTCTGGAACATTGAAAATGGTAAATGGTGCTGCTAATGGATGTGATAGTCTCATTGAGGTTAACCTGAACGTTTTAGCTGATGCCAAAGGAACATTCGATACCGTTTTGTGTGCTAATCAAACGCTGAATTTCTATGGAAATCTATTTGATATAAACAAACCAACAGATACGATACAGTTGAAAAATCAGGCAACATTCGGTTGTGATAGTTTCATCATCGTACGCATACAGTTTAACAGTGAAACCGCTGGAGTATATAATCCACTCCTCTGTCCTAAAGATAGTGTACGAGTTGGAAATCAATTTTATTCTGCCAATCATCCGAGTGGTTTTGAAAGATTGCCTAATGCATCCGCAACAGGATGTGATAGTGTCGTTAAAGTCAACATAAATCTTATTCCTGATATTGTATTGGATTTCCGAACGAACGATTTGTTGTGCAACAGAGCTAATTCCGGACAACTAATCATTGACAAAATCATTGGGGGAAATGGCGCGCTGATGATATCTATTGATAATGGTACTGCTTTACCCTATCAAGCTGGTATGGTTGTTCCTGCATTGTCTCTTGGAAATCACAGTATTCGGGTTTTGGATCAAATGGGTTGTGATGCAATCAGTAATTTTACAATCAATAATGCTACACCACTGAGTCTTAGTTTACCTAAAGATACTACCATTAAACATGGCTCATCGGTGGATGTAACTGCTAAACTCAATTTTAATCCCGGAAGTATCAGTTGGATCCCTACTGACTTTTTAAATTGTACCAATTGTCTCGATCCTGTTTCTACACCGGACCACACCATTACCTACACATTAATTCTTACGGATGAAAATGATTGTGAAATCCAAGATCAAATTACAATAACGGTCATTGCTGAACAAACAGATGTATATTTCCCAAACGCATTTTCTCCAAATGGAGATCAAGTTAATGATTTATTTTTTCCAGTTTTCAAATTTCCCAATACAACCACAATTCAGTATTTCCAAATATATGACCGATGGGGCGAGTTGGTTTTTGAGCGAAAAAACGGACTCAAGGGTGAAGTTTTTGAATGGAATGGAATATATAACAATCATCGCGTTTTGCCGGGTGTATATGTTTACAGTATTCAATTTGTGGGAGATGACCAAACCCCTCAAAATCGAACGGGTGAAGTAACTATATTACGTTAATTTAAATTTTTAGTTGCAATTTTTAAAAGACAAGTCCCGCACAGGAAATGCAAGAAGAATACATCAATCGAATCAACAAAGTGCTGAGCTATATTGACCATAATTTAGATGCCGATTTGTCATTACAGACCATAGCTCATATTGCTTTTTATTCACCTTTTCATCTTCACAGACTTTTTAAAGCCATTACAAATGAGACCCTAAATTCATATATTGTTAGAAAACGTATCGAACGAACGGCAATGATGCTGATTCACAATAAGGAATCCAGTATAGCTGAAATTGCAAATAAATATGGTTTCAAAAATGACTCGACATTTTCAAGAACTTTTAAAAAAATATACAACCAAAGTCCAACGGAATTTCGAAAATCAAACCAAGGCAATTTTAGCAAGATTAGTAAAGTCAATAGCAACAATGGTAAAAAGAGTTTTATTACTGAAGAATACCTTTGCAACATTATTAATCTTAAACATTGGATCAACATGAATGCAAAAATTGAAATTACCGAAATGCCAAAAATGAATTTGGCATATGTAACACAAATTGGAGTAAACGGTATTGAGGATGCTTTTCAGCGAATTCTTAAATGGGCCACACCTAAAGAACTACTTACTAAAAACAACACCCATGTATGTAGAGTTTTTCACGACAGCTTTAAAGTTACGGATGCAGACAAAGTAAGAATGAGCATTGGAATTATTACAGACCAAGAAATAACAGTCGATGGCGAAGTTGGACTAACTTCCATTGAACAAGGAAAAAATATAGTAGGACATTTTGTAATCGAACCAATAGAATTCGAAAAATCCTGGGACAGTTTATTTATTTGGATGAACGAAAATGGTTATAAAAAAGCTGACCGATATCCATTTGAAATTTATCGCAACAATATGAATCTACATCCTGAAAAAAAGTGCATTGTAGATCTATGTATTCCAATTGAATAAAAAAATAATTAGAAATAAATCAATTCCATAAGTGTATTTGATTAAAAACAACGTTTGCTCAGTTTTTAATATTTGTGAATTCCAGTAATGTTCAGTCCATTCACCTAATTGAATGAATACGATTTTCCACTGCAGGAGTATGATTAAACGTATTCCGCAATGTTACATCTCACACCTTTAATGATCAAACATCACAGTTATCCATTGCGAAGCTTGTTCAATCATTCGTTTGCAGCAATTGATTGTTATTACAGTAGCATTTGCATCGAAGTCTGAGACTTCAACGATCGGTAATAAAAAAATACCACCAAAATTTTAAATAGTTTGTTAAATTTGTTCTAAAATTAAACAACTATCATGACACAAAAAGGAATTTACATTTCGCTCTTACTTTACATTGCTATTTCCATTGCAGCAAATGGACAAGATTATAAAGTGCCTACTAATTATAAATTTGATAAAAAATCTGATTTTGTAAATTATGAAAAAGATATTTTAGAGTGTATAAACTATGTTGAAAAAACGCCAATAAAGAATAATAAAAACAGGGAAAAGGCAGTTACATTTTTAACGCAATGGATTACTGGAACTCCTACCTTTTCAATTACATTAACTCCTAAAATCATTTCTTTTATGGATAGTCCTGAGCTGTTAAGTGCTTTTATGGGCGGGTGGACAAAATTAGTTCTTGAGCATCCTGAATTGAAGAATGAAGTTGAAAAATGCAATTATGCTGGTTTATTAAGTGTTATCAATGTATATACATTGAATAAAGAGCTTAATCGAGATAAAGGCGTTGAAAAGTTTATAAAATTAGAAAAGAAGGGTGAACTTATGGAATGGGTTACATCTCAATTAAAAAAATAAATAGGGTCTGGTGAAAAACTAAAAAAGGCTTGCAGATATTAGAAAAAGACTATATATTTCGATTTATAAATGCAAGTA
>JBGAVH010000042.1:0-20025 GCA_044228225.1 Saprospiraceae bacterium
CCAACATCGCCAATAGAGTACAAAGAGAACTTCATGGCAATCAAGATGGGAGATGTGAATGGCAATGCAAAAGCAGGCTTAGTAGGAACGGCAATCCGTACGACAGGAACCTTGAATTTTGTAATTGAAGAAGGAAGTGTTGTGGAAGGTCAGACATACAGAATGAATATTAGATCAAGTGACTTTGCAAATATTGCAGGCTACCAATATACGATGAAGTATGACAACGAAAGTTTGGTATACGAAGGAGTAGAGCGAGGTAGCTTAAACATCAATGAAAGCAATATCGGAACGATCAGAAGTGGAGTGATCACAACAAGCTGGAACTCAAATGTGGGAGAAAGCTTTAAATCAAACGAAGTATTGTACAGCATCGTGTTTAAAGCAACAAGAAGCGGCAATATCAGTAAGATGATCAGCATCACAAGCGATGTAACAAAAGCAGAAGCTTATGACAACCTTGATCAAGTAAAAGAGGTTAAATTAGGAGTACGCACCGATAAAGGTATTGTAGAAACAGGTGTATTCGAGTTGTATCAAAACGAACCAAATCCGTTCAGCAAAGAGAGCGTCATCAGCTACCGCTTACCGGAAGCATCAGCAGTTAAATTAACAGTGTATGATGTAACAGGAAAAGTAGTAAGAGTATACGAATTGGCAGGACAAAAAGGCTTAAATACATATAAGATTACGAAGAGTGAATTAAACACTTCAGGTGTCTTGTATTACCAATTAGATGCTGCTGATCATACCTCAACAAAACGTATGATTGTAGTCGAATAAAAATTAAATTTAATTAAATAAAAAAGGCTTGTTATTCATTTAGCAAGCCTTTTTTATTGAATAATTTATAAAATGATTTTGGTTTGATTAATCATCTAGTTTTTATTAAAAAAGAGATTCTGTTTTATTTGGATACAAAATAACTTTCCTGATGTTGTTTTATCAATTCAATTGGGTTGTTTAAAACATCACTCAATGCTGTAATGAATGAATCTTTTTTAGCGAGCTTAATTGCGTACTTTAAAGGTTCAATGTGATCAGGAAGAAATTCATAACTACACGATGGATTGAATTTTTTTATGCCTTGTATTAATAGATCAACGATGGCAATTGCAGATCTACCGCGTAAAAATTTAGCCTGATGAATAATGATGTGGTCAAACATTTCAGCAGATAGTTCACCTAACTGGATAATTGATTCGTCTGGACGGTCGCCAGTTCCTGTAATAATTCCAATTTTATGAGGACTATCAATTGAACTTAGAAAGTCACGAATACCACTAAATCCTTCTGGATTATGCGCAAAATCAACCATGACTTTAAAATTGGGAAATTCATAAATATTTAATCTTCCAGGTGTTTGTTCCACTGAAGGAAAAAATGATTTTAATCCGTTGGTAATTTGTTCTACTGTGAAGCCTTGCGTAAAACAAGTTAAACTTGCTGCAAGAGCATTGGCAATCATGAACGGAACCTTACCACCAAAAGTAAGTGGAATGTCTTCAGTTTTGATTAACGTTGTAGTTGTATTTTGATGGAATATTTTAATAAATCCATTCTCAACAAATGCAGATGTTCCACCTTGTTGGATATGTACTTTTAAGTTTTCTTGATCCGGATCTAAACTAAAATAGGCGACATGACATTTTGCTTTCTGGCCAATTTGATATGTGTATTCATTTTCCAGATTCAAAATTGCATAGCCATTTGATTTAACAGCATCAACAATGAGACCTTTTGCTTTTGATAAATCATCTAAAGTGTGAACATCTGATAATCCAAGATGATCACTTGTTATATTTGTTAACACGGCGGCATCGCACTCCGTAAAAGCAAGACCCGCTCTCAAAATACCACCTCTAGCTGTTTCCAATATGGCTAAATCCACAGTTGGATCGCGAAGTACAATAAGTGCACTTCCAGGACCAGTAGTGTCTCCTTTTTCAACCATTCTCCCTCCTACATAAACTCCATCGCTGGTGGTATATCCTGTTTGAATTCCTGATTGTTGGATAATATGTGAAATCAAGCGAGTAGTGGTAGTCTTTCCATTTGTTCCTGAAACGGCAATAATGGGTATTCTTGATTTTTCAGATTCAGGAAACAATGAATCCACAAAAGTTGAAACGAACGAATTATCTCTCGCTACATTGTTTTGGTAAAGATGAAACTTCGGCTTGGCGTTTATCTGGAGCAATTCAGCATCAGGATTATTGATGTCATCTGAGACTATTTGGATTTCTCCATGAATTAATCCTAATAATTGGCACCATCGATCTAATCGCAAACAGGTATTCTCATTCAAATCATCTTTATAGTTTTGATCCATAATTCCATGGAGATAATGAATTGATTTTTGCACACGATGGTTTAAAACTAGTATACCAAAGGATGATGGATAGGAGTCTATATTTTCAGAATTTTTAATATATGGGATTGAATGCTCATACAAAATATCTGTCAACCAACTTCTATTTGATGCAATCAAATAGGATATTGCATTAGTCTGATCAGAAAGGCTACTGTTTATTCTTTTTTGAAATTTCCCGTACCCCAATTGCAATAATTCTTTTCCAAATAATGGAATAACCGGAATGTTCCGATGTTTTATTTCTTTAAGAACAAGATTTAAACTTTCATCTTGTTCATCCAGTGCTTTCAGTTGCTTTATTTTTTCAAGAGCACTTTTAGGGTTGATAGATTTCTTATTTAATATTTGATCAAGAATTTCAGCAGTAGATTTGGCTGCATATTTTCCGATATCTTCTTGATCGTATTCAAACAACACGCCATAAATTCCAAAATAAATAGTCTTTAATATTTTTAAAAACTTAACTGAACAACCAGCCTCAATCTGAAGTTGTAAGGCAATTCTTCCGGCAAGTGTAGCTAACTGATCTAAGATGGGAGATGGAATTTGGCTTTGGTCTTCGAAAATCAAGGTCATTTGATCTGAAGCCGGTAATATTAAGTTTTCATTAATTGTATGTTCTAATTGTTTGACTTCATGTTCAGTCATTTCAAGTTGTTCTGAAAAATCCAATCTCAAATGAATGAGTTTATATGGATTGAAGCTGTGAATATTGGGCCCACGTAGTGCTTGAACGCTGATCAGTTTCATATAGGAATTAGAATACCGCTGGTTAAAAATCTAAAACTTAAAGGTAATGCGGAAACTGTAATATCAAAGAAATGTGTAAAATTATTCCTTGATATTTAATAAAGTATGTCTGAGTATCTTTTGAATTCGGATGATCATATAGTATCATTTCTATAATGAGGCATAACCATTAATTTTACAATCATTGAAAATAGATAAACTTTAGGTTTCTAATCGTACAGAAGCCATAATGAGGCTTAATCAGAATCCTACTACTTAGTTCAAGTTTATTTTAGTTGGTTTAAATGCATAAATGGGAGCAGATTGGCGTTCCCTGTTTTTAATAATCTGGCTTGATTCTAGCCTGTGGATACAGTATTGCCTTGGTTAATTATCAGTTAAAATCAATATTATTGCCAGTCTATTTTTGAAATTATAATAAATTTGATCTTTATTTCATTAAATCACCATTGGCTTATGCAATCTATCCTTCTTTCAAAATCATTTTTTACTGTTGTTTTTTGTTTGTTCTCTATGGCTATATCTTTGAATGCTCAAGCTTATAAAGCAGAGAACGAAGGCTGGTTGGTAGATTTAAATGAAGCATACAGTCAATCTAAGAAAACAGGTAAGCCTATTATGGCTAATTTCACAGGTAGCGATTGGTGTGGATGGTGTAAAAGACTTACTGCCGCAGTTTTTTCCAAACCTGAATTCAAAACCTGGGCTGCTAAAAATGTCATTTTATTAGAGCTAGATTTTCCAAGAGGTAAAGCCATACCTGAGAAAATTAAAAACCAAAATGCTGACTTACAACGTGCATTTAATGTATCCGGATTCCCTACAGTTTGGGTTTTTGATCTAGAAAAAGATACCAAAAACAATACCTATCAAATTGGGTCTTTAGGTAAAATCGGATACGTACCTACAGTAGAAGAATTTACTACGGGTGTAGGTCAAATGTTGGAAAAACGAACTAAATAAGCCATCTATTTATATTTAGATTTGACTTGGATACACTTTAAGTCAATGATCCAATAGTAAATAGTCTTTACCAGTTGCCACTATATGCATGTCGCAGAGTGAAGGAAACTGTTCTACGAATTTTTCAAAGTGTTTTATCGAGCAGATCACATGTTCATCTCCAGGATGATAGAAAAAATCTATTGGCGTTTGATTTGATCGCGCAATAAAAAATATCCTTTGTGAAAAATAGGGTAGGAAAGTTATGCTGTCTAACGTTGACACTTTATCAAAGAATTTTTGTTCCGGGCCGTTGACTTCTTTCATAATTCTGGAATTCATGAGAAAATCCCCAAAATTGATAGCAATTAGTATATAAAAAATAGCATACCACCATCTCGATTTACCCCAATTGAATACCATGGAAAGTATCCAAAAAACAGAAGCTGAAATGGGGGCAATATACCATCTATGAGTTTCCTTCATAAGTGAAATGCAAATCATATAAATGATAAAAACGATTCCTGAAAATAAATAAAATGTAGGTATGGTCTTGCCTGATTTATAATACAGAAAAATCAAATAACTTAAACATATATATATGAAAACTTCAAACAATTGGAAATAGATATTGACAAATGAAAAAAATTGATACCAAACCGGTTGAGCGTTTGGAAAATCCGAATCTAATGCGCGTCCTACTAAATCATTGAAAAGCAATGTGTGAATGGCATTTCCACTCTGTCCGTAGAATCCTCCATCATGTGGTTTTCCGAATAATAAAATCAAACAGATCCATAATAATGGTAAAATCAAAAACCAGCCAAGAGCAATTAAACTTCTTTTAAGATTAAATGATTCATATGTAGTTATTAAATAGTGAATCAATACTGGTATGCAAAATAATATTATTGCAGGCCCTTTTACCCAGAATCCTATACCCAATATTAAGGAAGTAAAGTGTAAGAATTTGGATTGCTCAGTTAGTATAAATTTAAAATAAAAATAGGTAGCCATAATGATGATCAAATTGAGCATTCCATCAAAGTCTGCCGTAAATCCAATGTGATCTAAATAAAATATTTTGGTAAAGATTAAACCAATAGTTATTGCAAGTGTGATGCTTTGTTTAATAAAAAGTCTGGAAGTCAGATAGAAAAAGTATATAAATAATGCCCCGCAAATGATACTGGGAATTCTTAGTGCAAAAACACTGATTCCAAATATTTTAAAGGATAAAGCTATGCACCATATAAGCAAAGGCGGTTTCGCATTCCAGGTATCGACTTTTCCTGCATAATGGAGGTTTAGCCAATCACCATTTCCCAGCATTTCAATGGCATTGATTCCATTTCTGGATTCATCCCATTCATGTACTGGAACATTATATGCTAATAAGGCCAATAATATTGCAGCAATAAGACTAAGGAATAAAGGTATAAAGGATTTCAAATTCGTTAAGCTCAGCATCAGTTGATTCATCTACTAACTGGTTTTCCCTTTACCAAGGACAAGGTTTGAATTATTTTTAAAATCTTCCATAATCCTTGAAAAAATAAATAGTGGTGTAATTAAAAGTAGATGTTTATTAAAGAGTCGTCTTAATCAAAAGATTGGTTTGCAATTTCTGCTTTTTCGACCATTTCCTGATACTCCAGAGGCGTTAGGCCATCAAGACAGTAATGAATAGGATTTACTGGTTTTTTATTGAAGTGGACTTCATAATGGCAATGGGCACCTGTGGAAGTTCCAGTATTACCTATCGTGCCAATAATTTCACCTTTTTTCACCTTTTGACCTTCCCTCACTTTAATGGATTGCATATGGGCATATAATGTTTCATAGCCAAATCCATGGCTGATCAGTACCGATTTACCATATCCTGATGGTTTATTTTCAATTCGTATGACTTTGCCATCACCTGTACTTTGAATAGAAGTGCCTTCGGGGGCAGTGAAGTCTATTCCAGCATGCATTTTATTAACTTTATGCACTGGATGGAGCCTGATTCCAAAGCCGGACAATTGTTGAACGCCTCTTGATAAATGATCCAATCTTACGGGCTTAATAGAAGGGATACTCGCGATCATGTCTTCGCGGGTACGGGTTAATTTCTCAATCGTGTCTAAAGATTTAGATTGGAGATATATTTGTCTTTCCAGTTTATCTAAATATTGTTTGGCGTCTTTCACCGTACCACTTGAATTTCTCAGTTGGCTGGTCCAGGCATATGGATCGTGTCCTCCAACCCCACCATTCCAAACAGAAGGATCTATAGGGTCCATCCCAAATAATACCCTGTGAACTTTAGCGTCTCTATTTTGAAGATTGGTTAATACTTTATTAGCACGTTCCAATTGGTCCTTCATTAATAAAAACTGATAATCCATTTGAGTAATTTCTTTCTTTAGTGCTTTTTCCCGAGGAGATGGGAAATACTCAGAGGTCATGAAGTAAAACAATAATGTGGTAACGATAACCGATGACAAGAAAGTAAAAACCCTAAGGAGTACAGACTTCTTGGTTATTTTGACCTTCTCAAATTGGAGGGTCTGGGGATTATATTCATATTTTTCAGATCTCACGTTACGCAGCTCTACTAAAAATACTACTTTTGCAATTCTTGTTTAATCATTATGTTTGATGGGAACAAATTTAGAAAGAAAATGACAAATATTTGAATAATATCAAAATTCAAATTTATATATATTATTTTAAAATGTATAATTGTTTGAATTGTAAATTTATACATACTAATAATCTTAAATATTTCATATGGAGTCTCGATTGATCAGACAGACATTTTTGGATTTTTTTGCAAAAAACGGACACAAAATTGTTCCTTCGGCACCCATCGTGGTCAAAAATGACCCTACCTTAATGTTTACCAATGCCGGTATGAACCAATTTAAAGACTATTTTCTGGGGAATAAGTTGATTGATATTCCAAGAATAGCCGATACCCAAAAATGTTTGCGAGTTAGTGGTAAGCATAATGATCTTGAAGAAGTTGGGACGGACGGCTATCATCACACCATGTTTGAAATGTTGGGCAACTGGTCATTTGGGGACTATTTTAAAGAAGAAGCCATAGCATTCGCCTGGAAGTTATTAACAGAAGCTTACAAGTTGGACCCTTCGAGACTGTATATTTCTGTTTTTGGCGGCGATGCCGAAGAAGGATTAAGCAAAGATCTCGAAGCAGTAGAATTTTGGAAAAAATGGGTTCCCGAAGACCGAATACTTTTTTTTGGTAAGAAGGATAATTTCTGGGAAATGGGCGAATCAGGGCCTTGTGGACCTTGTTCTGAAATTCATGTTGATCTTAGACCGAATGATGTTAGAAATCGAATTTCCGGAGCCGACTTAGTGAATGTCGGGACTCCTGAAGTTATGGAAATCTGGAATTTGGTTTTTATTCAGTACAATAGAAAAGTCGATGGGCAATTGGAAGAATTACCTGCCAAACATATCGATACGGGTATGGGATTTGAACGTATATCCATGGTTCTCCAGCATAAAACATCATCATACGATACCGATATTTTTTCTCCATTAATACAGTACATAGCTACTTTTAGTGGTCATGCTTATACCGCTTCCTATGCTCCACAGGCAAAATCAGATCTTGCGATGCGGGTTATTGCAGATCATATCAGGGCTATAACCTTTACAATTGCTGATGGATCCATCCCCTCAAATACAGGTTCCGGTTACGTCATTCGCCGAATTCTTCGAAGAGCGGTTAGGTATTATTATTCGTTTTTAGGAATTAAGGATCCATTTTTATTTCGGTTAATTCCTATTTTAGTGGATACTATGGGAGATGTATTTCCGGAAATTAATTCCCAGCAGGAATTTATTATTAAAGTAGTTCATGAAGAAGAAATATCTTTTCTAAGAACCTTAGAAGGTGGATTGAAAAAATTGGATCAGTTAAAATTAGATTCAGGTCTGATTCCAGGAAGCTTGGCTTTTGAATTATATGATACTTACGGTTTTCCTTTAGATTTAACTAAATTGATTGCAGCTGAAAAAAATTGGACGATAGATGAGGCTGGATTTAAATTAGCACTTGATCAACAAAAACAAAGGTCACGGGCTGATGCTAAAAAAGAATATTCCGATTGGAATTTTATTCAAGATGGTCAATGCAAATTTATAGGATACGATGTGAATGAAGTAGAACAAACTAAATTGTTACGATGGCGTAAACTTGAATCTAAAGGCAATGCTTTGTATCAATTAGTGTTAGAGACTACACCATTTTATCCTGAAGGTGGCGGTCAGGTAGGGGATAAAGGCTTATTATATTTTGATGGACAAGCCATTGAGGTATTGGATACAGTGAAAGAAAATGATCTTATTTTACATATTGTTGAAATTTTACCTCAACACCTTGAGGCTCCAGTTCGTTGTGTGATTAATGGATATCGAAGATCACAGATTGAGAATAATCATAGTGCTACACATCTAATGCATGCCGCTTTGAGAAATATTTTAGGTACACATGTACAACAAAAAGGATCTTTGGTAAATGAAGATTATTTGCGTTTTGATTTTTCACATTTTCAAAAATTAAGTTCTGAAGAAATAAAAAATATTGAAACGCTTGTTAATGAAAAAATAAGAGAAAATATTGCGCTAGAAGAAAAACGACACTTACCAATTGAAGAAGCTAAACAATCAGGTGCCATGATGCTGTTTGGTGAAAAGTATGGTGATTATGTAAGAATGATTACGTTCGATCCAGGATTTTCTAGAGAATTATGTGGAGGATGTCATGTGGAATCTACTGGTAATATTGGATTATTCAAAATAATATCAGAAACATCTGTTGCAGCCGGAATTCGACGAATTGAGGCAGTAAGTTCTTCTAAAGCGGAACAATACATCAGGGACCAAATGGACGAATTGAATCAGATAAAAACGGTCTTCAATAATCCACCAAATATCATTCAACATATTCATCATCTGTTAGATGAAAATAAATCATTGCATAAACAAATTCAGGATTTTAAAGAAGAGCAATCGCTGGTTTTGAAAGATCAATTGTTGGCTCGCGCAGAGCGAATCAGTGGAATTCAAACGTTGTTTTGTTCTATTGTTTTGACGGATAGTAAATTGGTCAAGAGTTTGATTTATCAATTGGGTAAAGAATTGAGTCCTGCAATTTTGTTTTTTGGATTTATTGAAAATGATAAAGCCCAATTGATGTGTTATGTGTCTGAAGAATTGGTAAAAACAAATCAGTATAATGCTTCAAATTGGTTGAAGCAGGTGTCCAAACACATAGAAGGTGGTGGCGGAGGTCAAGCTTTTTTTGCAACTGCCGGAGGTAAAAATGTTGCAGGTATTCAAACTGCAATTGAAGCTGTAAAAGATATTGTGATTAAAGAATTGAAAGCATAAAATTATAGTAAATACCATCTTTATGAAGATTATTTTGCTCATTTCTGTTTTTGCGATCTTTGTTTTTTTTAATTTGTTTATTCGTATCAGGACATTAAAATATTATAAAACATTGGTTCAAAAACGCATTCAATTCAATTTTAAGCAGATGTTTAATAAACAGTTATGGGAAGATGAAGTGCTGCGAAAATATCCTCAGGACCAACAATTGCTGAATCATTTTAGAAAACACATTTTAATTACAGGAGGCGTTTTTATCTCTATCATTTTTATAGTTGGCATTACCTTATCGTTTATACTTTTAAAATAACAACTTGAATAAAATAAAATTAGGACTTGTTGGGTTGGGGCATTTAGGAAAAATACATTTAAAATGTATCCTCCAAATTCCTGAAATACTTTTGGTGGGATGTTTTGACGTAAATCAGGAAGCTGCCCAATCGATTTGTAAGGAATTTGGAGTGGTTCATTATGAATCCCTCGATCAACTTATTCATGATTCCGAAGCTATTGATATAGTGACCCCAACGACAACGCATTATGACATTGCTTCTATGGCGATTCGGGCAGGTAAACATTGTTTTATTGAAAAACCAGCAACTCAGACCTTGCAAGAGGCTCTGGATTTGCAGAATTTAATAAGTATTTATCCTGTTAAGGTTCAAATAGGTCATGTAGAACGTTACAATCCCAGTTTTCTTGCCATTAAGCCCTATATTAAATATCCAAAATTTATTGAAGCGCATCGTTTATCAACCTTTAATCCTAGAGGTACGGATGTATCTGTAGTACACGATTTAATGATTCATGATCTGGATATCATAAGCCTTATGGCTCAGTCACCGGCTCGTGAAATCAGGGCCAGCGGTGTCAGTATAGTAAGTCAAAAAGCAGATATCTGCAATGCTAGAATTGAATTTGAAAGTGGTTTGGTCTGTAATGTTACGGCCAGCAGAATTTCCATGAAAGCTATGCGGAAAATTAGAATTTTTCAAGAGGATGCTTATATCAGTATGGATTTATTGAGTAAGGAAGCTGAAGTCATTTCATTATTGGATGAGTATCAGGATAATACTTTAGAATTAGATACCTATAAAGGTAAAAAATACATCCAATTGTTTCAGGCAGAAATCACTCCGGTTAATGCAATTTTAGAAGAGATAAAATCTTTTGCAAAAAGTATCGTTATAGATTCAGAAACGGAAGTCAATTTACAAGATGGTATTCGGGCATTAAGTCTGGTGGATGCTATTTTGTGCCAAATCGAAACCAGTAATGTTTAAAAAACTCATAACACTCATCATCCCCATTTTAATTTTTAATGCTTGTGAAGCATGGGACAAGGATGAAACTATACCATCTTATTTATACATAGCACCCATTCAAATGAATGTATTGGGCCATCAAGGCACAGCGAATCAGGCTTTTAAAGATGCCTGGGTGTTTGTAGATTCTCAATACGTTGGTGCCTATGAATTACCTGCTTCTATTCCAGTATTAAATCACGGTAGGGTAGAAGTAAAAATATTTGCTGGTATTAGAAATAATGGGAGTATTACTAATCCAATTATTTATCCCATGACAGATCCTTATATTACAACTGTTGAATTGGAAGAACAAAAAACGGATACTGTATTTCCAACGGTTCATTATTCAAGTGACATAGTTTTTCCTTTTATTGAAAACTTTGATCATCTACATTATTTTAATTTTGATAAAGACAATAATCAAGAAACAAAAGTCATTTTGTCCAATACTAATGATGCATTTGAAGGATCGAATTCGGGCTTGATTGAATTAACTTCAGCTAGAAATTATTTGGAAGCGTGGTTCGACTATGATAGGCCCATTCCATACGGTCCCAATTCTGTGTATATAGAATTGAATTATAAATCTACAATTCCATTTAATATAGGATTAGTAGGATTTAAAGCTGGAGAAACTGAATCCAAATTCATCGATGGTGTTGTGTTGCCAAAATCTAGCTGGAATAAAGTCTATTTTGAGTTTAAAGATATCGTGAATAATTATAAGGGAAATGCTTATCGTGTTGCATTAGCAGCATTTTATATCAACGATACAACCATCAAGAAACAAGAAATTTTTATTGATAATATTAAAGTACTTCATCGTTGATATGAATATTCGCTGGGAGAATGCCATTTATCGATTTATGGATTTAATGTTATCCTTATTAGCATGGTATTTGTTTATTAATTATTTGCATAGCCATCAATATTTTTTAGGTGATGCCGATCAGGTTTGCAAAAACTTATTTGTACAAGGAGCTTTATTTCTTCCCATTGCGTGGTTTTTATTTTATTTATTATCCGAACAATATAAGGATGTGTATCGGCTTTCCAGATGGTCTGTTTTTTCGAGAACATTTTTATTATCTGCATTTGGATGTTTGGTTGTTTTTTTTGTATTGATATTGAATCAGGAACTCAATTTTGAAAATAGGTTTTTTCAAGCATTAATGACCTATTTTGGATACCATTTTGGATTGATAACTACAGCCAAGATTTTGTTTTTATCTTTCATCAGTCATCGAATAAAAAATGGAACGGTAGGATTTAATACACTGATCATCGGCGGTGATCAACGGGCTGTAGAATTATATAATGATATTACTTCGTTGAAATTTAGTTTGGGGCATAAATTCAAGGGATTTATTCATTCCAATGGTGGAAGATCGAATGATTTAATTCAATATTTACCGCAATTAGGTGGACTGAACGATATCGCAGCAGTCATTGAACAAAATAAAATAGAGGAAGTCATCATTGCTATAGAATCCACTGAACATACCAAATTAAAAACCATTTTGGATGTGTTGTTTGAATTGGGCAATAAGATGATGGTAAGGATTATTCCCGATATGTATGATATCCTTTTGGGCACTGTAAAAATGAATCACCTCTATGGTGCTGTATTAATAGAAATCAAACAAGAAATGATGCCGCAATGGCAGATTTTTGTTAAAAGATGTATAGATTTGTTTGTCAGTGTTTTTGTATTGATATTATTATTTCCTTTCATCGTTTACTTTTTAATCCGCACTAAATTATCAAGCCCTGGACCCCTGTTTTATAGCCAGGAGCGAATAGGATTGAACGGTAAGCCGTTTATGATTTATAAATTTCGTTCCATGTACATGGATTCAGAAGTGAATGGGCCACAACTATCACATGAGTCTGATCAACGAATTACACCCTGGGGTGCTACGATGCGCAAATGGAGGATAGATGAATTACCTCAATTTTTCAATGTGTTAAAAGGTGACATGTCATTAGTAGGTCCTCGACCTGAGCGCAATTTTTACATTCAGCAAATTATGGAAATTGCACCACACTATAAACACTTACTTAAGGTGCGACCCGGTATTACTTCTTGGGGTCAAGTTAAATTCGGCTATGCATCTAATCTTAATGAAATGGTCCAACGATTGAAATACGATATTCTTTACATTGAGAATCGTTCCTTGGGCCTTGATTTCAAAATTTTATTCTACACAGCCTGGGTCCTTTTTCAAGGTAAAGGGAAGTAAACACAAAATATTTTACAAACCCTACAGTACTTTTTTCAGTCCCTTAAGGTATTGATTTTAATAATTATTAGGATCTTTCCTTTGTATATCTCATTTTTCTTGCAATAAAACTCATCAACGACTCATCTTATGATAAGACGGGAAGGCTTGTTGAAGACTCATCCGCGACTCATCCACGGTTCATCCAAGGATTATAATTAGATTTAACATGTTTAATTAATCATTATAGTAAACTGGATCAGAGGCTCCAAGATAGCTGCATTTTGAATCATATCACTCAGTTCACAACTTAAGAATTGCTATAACTTTGAAAGAATATAATCAAAGAAAATCGGTGGACATATAATATATCTTTGTATCATTTTAAGCCATGAAAGGGCGCAATAACCTAACGATAGGTATTAGATCATTGAATATTAAACTCTGAAAGGGCGTAATAACCTAACAATGGGTGCTAGCCCATCGAATACCATAACAAACGATAAGCCCTGAAAGGGCGTAATAAATTAAGAGGTTTAGTTATCCACGGGAATATGAATCCTCAAAAACGGTTAAAGTTAATTTCACAGAGTTCAATTCAAGGTGTAAAAACTGAGACAAATCATCTATTTTTGTCCCAATTTATTGATATGAGTAGAATAATTAGCCTTAGAGATGCTTTAAGAGAAGGGATGAGCGAAGAAATGCGTCGCGATCCGAATGTATTTTTAATGGGCGAGGAAGTCGCTGAGTATAATGGCGCCTACAAGGTTAGTAAAGGAATGCTTGATGAATTTGGGGCTAAACGAGTGATCGATACACCCATTGCGGAGCTTGGATTCGCAGGGATCGGCGTAGGAGCAGCAATGAATGGACTCAGACCGATTATTGAATTCATGACTTGGAACTTTGCCGTACTGGCCTTTGATCAGATCGTAAATAATGCTGCTAAAACATTATCACAATCCGCAGGAGAATTCGGTTGTCCTATCGTATTTCGTGGGCCATCTGGAGCTGCTGGTCAATTAGCCCAACAACATTCACAATCTTTTGAAGCATGGTTAGCGAATTGTCCAGGATTGAAGGTAGTCTCTTGCATAGACCCATACGACGCTAAAGGCCTTATCAAGTCCGCTATAAGGGATAATGACCCCATATGTATGATGGAATCAGAATCCTATTATGGACTCACTGGTGAAGTCCCTGAGGGCGAATATCTGGTCCCAATTGGTCAGGCCGCAGTTCGTCGTTCAGGAACAGATGTAACCATAGTTTCATTCAACAAAATGATGGAAGTCGTTAAATTAGCTGCCATTGAATTAGAAAAGGAAGGCATTTCAGCAGAAGTCATAGATCTAAGAACTATACGCCCTTTAGATCACCAAACCATCGTTAACTCTGTTAAAAAAACAAATCGTCTGGTGGTAGTTGATGAAAGTTGGCCATTCGCCGGTATCTCATCTGAGATCGCCTATGTTATCCAGAAGTATGCTTTTGATTATCTTGATGCTCCTGTTACTCGAGTTAACTCCGCTGATACCTCATTGGGTTATGCCCCAACGATGGTACAAGAATATTTACCAAATCCTGCTAAAGTGATTAAGGCTGTTAAGGGAGTGATGTATAGGTAGAGAATGCTACTTGATTTCTACAAAAATAATTCTAATCTTTATGTTTTTTTAAATAAAAAAAAGCCCCGAATCACTTCAGGGCTCTGTATTAATCTATTAAACAATTTAATTATTGTCTGAACAATTTTCCGCCTTCCTCAATAACAATATAAGCTTCTTTGTAACCACGGGCTTTTACTTTATCTAAAGTTGCTGCAGCATCAAAACCTGTTTGGAAACTTCCCAAGATGATGATGGTCCAACCATTTTTGGTCCAGTTTTCGATGGTTCCAAGATCTTTTAAATTAGATGAATCAAACCAATCCGGAGCCTTGTATTCAGCTACTCTGATTTTAAATTTTCCTTCTTCATCTGTATTTAATGGTTGTTTTTGATCTACAGTTGCAGTATTTGCTTTGGCTATGACTTGCATTCTGCTATTATCAATAAAGTCACCAACTATGAAGGCATCTTTGATTCCGTTTTTCTTTAATGTATTTAAAATAGTAATGGCTTCATTTAATTTATTGAATGCACCCAAACGTATTTTGATTACTTCTTTATCATTAACTTTATATACGTCTCCATATTTAGCATATTTCTTAAATCGTTCTATGGTTTGTTCATTGGAATTAGACAATGCCGTAATCTGAATAAAATATAATTTGTTAGCCTGATTCTTCTTGGATATTTTTAGATTGGGATCATCAAATACTATGGCATTTGCCTCTTCGTTTTTTTGGTTTAATTCAGGAGCAGATATCACTTGTTCGAATGGAGACTTAATTCCGATATCGCCATTCATGATCGGATGTTGATCCATTCGGCTATTCGCTAATGCAACTTTTGAGGTTTTGTATATGTCTTCAGCATTTTTGCTACCATCTCGATTCGATGTAAAAAGTCCATCATTGTTTTTATCAAGGATAAAATTGTAGTCATCTTTTACAGAATTAACGCAGGTTCCTAAATTCTCTACGTCACTCCATACAATACCGCGGTTAGTGGTTCTAAACACATCAAATCCTCCGAAACCATGATGCCAGTCAGTTGAAAAAAACAAATCCCCTTTTTTGAAAAAAGGACAAATTTCATTACCGGGTGTATTAATTAAAGATCCCAAGTTTTGAGCTTCAGACCAGTTTCCATCAGCATTTTTTTCAGATTTGTATAGATCATAACCACCCATTCCACCGGGCATATTGGATGCAAAGTATAGTGTTTGACCATTATTTGAAAGATTAGGAAATCCATAGGAATAATTTGAATTTGCCTGAGAAAATGCTTTTAAATCTGACCAATTTCCCGATGCATCAACAGTAGCAAAAAAGATGGTCATGTTGGATGAGTTGATTAATTCGGTCAGACTGTTAGAGTTGGATTTTGTAAAAGCCACTAGAGAACCGTCATCGCTAAAAGAAACATTGCTTTTATTATTCACGGCATGTTTAATGATTTCATCTAAAGCACTTGTTTGATTTGATGTTGCTTTTTTTAGCTGTGGAATAGTGATTGGGTCTACTGTTGCAGATTTCACAATAGCTTGACTCAATTGGTCTTTGCCGAGATAAATCTCATTGTTATAGACTATGGGCACTTGATTGTTTGGATTGGCTTCTTTGTTTAAATTAGCTAAACTACAATCTTTGGATTGGGTTAATTGTTCCAAAGCATAATCACATGATTCTGCAAAGTATTGACCTATAGCCGGATTGGTTTGGGCGTATTTTTCAAAATAGACCTTGGCTTGAGCAAAATCAGCCTGGCTTCTCAATAATTCTCCATATTCAAAATAAATCTCCGGATCAACCTTGTCAGAATTTAATATTTCCTGATATATGGACAGTGCTCGATTTATTTCGTTATTATGGGTATAACAAATAGCCAAACGGTGTTTGATATCTAAATCATTGGGGTGAAGTTTCAATTCAGCTTCATAACTGGATTGTGCTTTTGAATAATTTTTAGATTCAAAATATTTGGCAGCTAATTTGCTATCAGAAGGTTGTGCAATGAGATTAGTGAATATAAAGGCTAAAGCAGAAAACAAGAACAGTTTTTTAATCTCTTTCATAAAAGGAGAGTTTTGGTTGCGATAATTGTTGAGTGTTGAAAATTAAGTGCTAATATATGACGATTATATTAAATATCATAATAAATGACGATTTTATTTAATATATTTCTCATTTTCAAGGTATTGGGTTCCTATATTGTGTCAAATAAAGCTGAGTAAAACATGAAAAATAAGTCCTATTATACCCTATTATGGTCTCTCATTAGCTTTATTATTTGTTTTTTATTTAATGTATTAAGTATTAATTCACAGTCACTTAAATACAGACAAGGACAATTTATAGTTCAAGCAGACCACAGCAGCAACCTTGAATCCATACTCCAAAATGGTTTGAGATCCCGAGGTCGCTATGTCCAAGTTCATCTAAATAGAATGTTATCAAAAGATTGGAATATAGCTCTAATAGATTTTGATTTTACAAAAATTAATGAATTCGATTTGTTGAATGAATTAAAGCAATTACCAGGAATTCTTCAAGTGCAAGTAAATCATATCCTGCAATCTAGAAAACAACCTGATGACGATTTTTTTACCAACCAATGGCATCATCTCAATGAAGGTCTGACTGGAGGTACTTTTAATGCAGATTTTGATTCAGATTTGGCTTGGGACTTAACTACTGGAGGACTTACTGAAGAAGGGGATACGATAGTGGTTTGTGTTATCGATGATGGACTTGATATTCATCATCCGGATTTACTTGATAATTTGTGGCTTAATCGTGATGAAATACCGAATAATAGCATAGATGATGATCTCAATGGATATATTGATGATTATTACGGATGGAATACTTACCTAAAAAATGATTCTTTCGCATTAGGGATACACGGCACTCCGGTTTGTGGATTGGTTGCAGCCCGGGGTAATAATTCCCTGGGAGTGACGGGTATCAATTGGCAAGTCAAATTAATGTTTGTCGCAGGAGGAGGAGATGAAGCCAATGCTATAGAATCTTATCAATACCCCTGGATGGCCAGAAAAGCTTACAATGAATCAAAAGGTAAAGCAGGAGCATTTGTAGTGGCAACAAATGCATCTTGGGGTTCTAATTATGGACGACCTGAGGATGCACCCATTTGGTGTGCGATTTATGATTCGTTAGGATCAGTGGGTATTTTAAATGCAGCAGCCACAGCGAATTTAGATATTGATGTTGATGTCTTGGGTGACCTGCCTACTACTTGTGAAAGTGATTATTTAGTTGCTGTGACTAATCTCAATTGGTTTGATATCAAAGATAGTCGTTCGGCCTTTGGAAATATTTCAATTGATCTAGGGGCATATGGTGAAAATGTATTTACTACTGCTCCAAATAATGCCTATAAAGCTTTTGCAGGAACTAGCGCCGCAGCGCCTCAGGTGGCCGGGGCCATTGGTTTACTCTATAGTTTACCATGCAATAATCTGGGGCAATTTAGATTTACAAATCCGAATCAAGCTGCCCTTCAAGTAAAATCTTTATTATTAAATAATGTAAAACCTTTAGCAAGTCTAAAAAATAAAACGGTAAGCGGTGGAGCCTTAAATTTGTTTAATTCGTTGATGGGGATTCAGCCCTTTCATGTAGAAGAAGATATCAATAGTATTAAGTTTTCCTTAGCCCAATTGGCTTCACAATATCCAGTCATCATCCAATACAGGGTTTTGGGTAATATGAATTGGATTGAACTTAGAATGAATAGTGGATTGGAATACCTTATTCAGGGATTAGAATCTTGCACCGAGTATGAATTCAGAATTAAAGGATCGTGTGATCGATTGAAAGAAGCCTTTTCAAATCCAATAAAAATTAGAACTAAAGGTTGTTGTTTGGCTCCGAATAAAATAACACTGGTTGAATCTTTATCTAATGAAGCAAGTTTCACAATGCAATTGGACCCATCTATTCAAAAAATAGGTTATTTAATTCGACCAAAATATTCCAACAAGTGGGATACTATTTATATTCAAACCATAGTTACACCTAGGATCAGAATCAGAGGATTGCAATCATGCAATCAGTATGACGTTCAATTTTTTTCGATATGTAATGATCGGATTACAGAATATTTTAAACTATTAAGTGTAACAACTACGGGATGCGAACAATGTTCTTCTGTGGATTATTGTACGCGTAATAGACCTAATGCTGAGTTCGAATGGTTGGATCATATAGCCATAGATCAGCAATCATTTTTGAATGGAAATAATTCGGGTTACGGAAATTTTATTGGAACACCTTTTAGATGGCAACTGGATAAGAATATCCAACACAGTATACTGATTACACCTGGTTATTTGGAAGATTCAAGTTTAGTTCATATGGTAACTTGGATTGATTTTAATCAAAATGGAATATTTGAATCATCGGAAAATATTTTAAAACCCGGGTTAAAATCCAAGAAGGAAGAGCTTTGCATTTTTACGATTCCATCAAATGCTAAATTAGGAATTACACGTATGAGAATAATGGTTAAATATGCTGAGAATAATATTGAAGCTCCAACACCTTGTTTTCAATCACTCGAATTTGGTGAATATGAAGAGTATTGCGTCGATATTTCAGAAGATGAATGTCTTCCCATCCAATCAGCAACTATAAAAAAAATATCGAATAACGAAGTTATGTTTGAAGTTGACCGAGGGCAATCTATAAATGAATTGAGTTATCAATACCATCGATTATATGATCCAAATTGGATTTTTGGGACAACAAAAACGGCCTTCATTCAGTTGATGAATCTGGATAGTTGCACAGAATATGAATTACGAATTCAAACAACATGTCACCTGTTCAATCAGAAACCTTTGATAACTCAATTTAAGACTACTGGGGCTCATTGCATTGTGAATACTTCAGATTATGTGAATACGGATATCAAGGTATTTCCGAATCCTTGCTTCGATTTTTTTGAGATACAATCTTTAAAACCCATTCACATTCAACAAATACAAGTGTTCTCTTTATCCGGAACCGAAATTCCCATCCAATATCATAGTTTAAATGTTACAGATATTAGATGTGACTTCATTTTACAGAAGGTATCTGGAATATATTTTATGAAACTTACGCTTAAAGGAGGACAACAAATTATTAAAAAATTAATTGTAAATTAATTCACATCTGTCCAAAATAAATAAAAATGGACATTGTCGTTTTATCCCTAACTTAGGGTTGCACAAAAACAAAAACAATGTCCGATGTAAAAATAAGCCTACTTAGTCAAATTCTTTCACTTGTAGATAGAGATATTTTTAATAAAATTGTTAGGAAGCATAATTCTGATAAGTTTTCCAAAGGGATCAACACCTGGACACATATGGTTTCGATGGTCTTTATGCAATTATCAGG
>JBGAVH010000043.1:0-14646 GCA_044228225.1 Saprospiraceae bacterium
AAACATTTATAGAATTACTATAACCTGAAATATTATAAGTCGAGACGGCTCTAACATAATAATTATATGCCTGTGATGTATCCACTCCATTATCAACAAAAGAAGTTATATTGGTATTTACGCGCCCAGCCTCAACTGTATTATCATTTGAATCTCTTCGGTAAATTACAAAACCAGTTTCGAAAGATGAATTATCCTGCCATTGAAAAGTAACGGAATTTAGCGTTTGATCGGTTAATCTAAAATTATCCGGTAAATTTAATTGTAATGGTACAAATGGAAATAAAGCTTTAGGCGATTCATAGTAATCACGAACAGCGTGAACTGAATAGCGGTATTGCTGATTAACTATAAAGATGTCTGAAATAACTGCGTTAGTTGAGTTTGCTGGTAATGTTTTAATGGGAACGAAAAAACCTGAACCAAAGTCTTTGGAAATCACATAACCCTGTTCAAAAGAATTATTATCCGTCCAAAAGAAAGTTATAGATGTATCTGAGGTTAAACTGGTGCCCAGATTGATTGGTTCTGTTAATTTAATTTCTGCAGTTGCGATATCGGAATACCCGCTGTATTGATCATTTGCTACGGCACGAACTCTGAATAAATATTGTTTCTCGGGTACAAATTGACCATTAAATGCAAATGATGTTGTATTGGAATCAAGATCTGCTACTTTTATAAAATTAGAATCGTCGGTTGCTGACTCGAGTTCGAAACCAGTTTCATATTTGCAGTTATCATACCAGTGAAGAAAAATTGTAGTGTCGGAAGTAATGTTCGCAGTCAATCCACTTGGCATAAATCTATAAATATTTATTATGGTAAAATCCGATTCAATAACTTTTCCAGATTGATTATAAGCTTTAGCCTGAAGTATGTGCTGGCTGCCTTCAAAATACCACCTGCAATCCCAAAAATATTTGTAGGGTGGTTTCTCAAATACGGCATCATAAACAAGATTATGATCTATGAATAATTCGACTCTTTTTACATTTATATTATTAACAAGTATACTCACAGTTACTGAATCGGACACGGAGGAATTATTGACAGGATTTACAATCGACACTTTAGGTGTTGGATCATAAGGCTCGACTGGATTGTATTCACAGGAACTAAAATAAATTAGTGCTATCAGAACAATTGAAAATAGGACTATTGCTTTCATAAGATTCCCGTTTCAAATAAATAAAATTTTTTATTCAAATAATTGTTGCTCTTTGATCCATTGTTCGAATATTTTTAGGCATTAAACATTATATGTTTTAAGATTATTTAAGAATTATCATTTTCTTTATTGTTGTATCAAATGCATCTAACCTATAGAAGTAAACACCGGATGCAAGAGAAGATGCATCAAATTCAACCTCATAAATTCCTTTATTCTGATCCTGATTCACAAGAACTTTCACTTCTTCACCCAAGACATTATACACAGCTAATTTAACATTATGATAGGCCAGGAGTTCATATACTATTTTTGTTTTAGAATTAAATGGATTGGGGAAATTATTATATAGAGAATCCGAATACACCTGTTGGTAAAATCTTTCGTCATTAAAATTAATTTCCGCTAGTGATTTAACATTGCCCCAAATGTCAGTATTGGTACCTGGATTTATATTACCTTCAAATACATTGAATAGTTTTTGATTGTGTATATCTATAGTATAAGGAGCAAGATTATCTTCGTAATCAAATACAGTATATAATAGTGGGAAAAGATTATACTTTATTACTTCACGTTTATTATCATTTAGAAATAATCCGACAACAGTTGGATCTTGAAAATAAGTCAAAAATAATTTTCTGTTTTCAAAATTTATTATATCAATTTCAGGGAAATAATAATATCCAACCTGTACGTATGCTTTATATCTTGCATTATTATTTGATTCATAATCCCTAATTATTTGATAATTACTCCCCTCCTTGTAAATCAATACAAAGTCATTTCCATCGTTTGCACAAAAGATTTTATCCGAATATCGATTAAGGCTGTCAATCAAGAAACCGGGTTTAGTCACGATTCCACTCTTGTCATAAAATGCACCATAAATTTTATTCTCTGTTAAACCTGCAATTAAATCATAGCGCTGCCAGCTTGCAAATAAATTTAAGTCAGTATCCATAGAAACATCTATATTTTCAAAACGATAATTAGGAGGGGATGGCAAAAAGTTTTTTTCTTCCTTAATAACATTCAGGTTTTTATCAAATCTTTTTAAATATGCTCCGTATTGATTGAACCAACAAACCAGTATTTCATCATCAGCATTGCTTTTCACTTCAATATTGAAATGATAATTATAATAATTGTCTCTAATCAATATATTAGATCCTATCTTTTCACCGGTATTGCTAATTGCTTGTAACCAAATTTTTTCTTCGTAATAATCGGGTGAACCTATAAATGCAACTATAAAAGAACCATCAGTTAAGGAAGTTATTTTTTTATCACTTAAAATAAAATTTTCAGTTCCTTCATCATTTATAATAAAGTTATCTGTTATTGGTGTAAATGTTGAATCGTATATTTGACCATATAAGTCCTGTTTCCCATTTCTTCTATCCTCCCATATTACCAAAGAATTTCCTTGTTGATTGAATTTTACTACCGGATATCTTTGTTTTGAACTGTTTATATCGTCATTCTGTCTATTGAATCCGCTTATTGGGTTAAGATTAAAATCATATGATTGCAAATAAACATTTTGATCATTTCTATCAGAGGCATTTACCGCAACTAAAACCTTATTCTGATACATATTACTCAAGTTGTTTAGATCAATGTATCTTGCATTATTTTCATTATAGGTCACGCCAACAGTATCACCACTAAAATTTCCATATTTATCAATTCGTCTGAAGTATGGTCTTGTAGAACTTGAATGTATTAATAAAAAAACACTATCGTGATCTGTTGAAGTGAAGAATATATCGCCCCATGCATCCCTTTCGCTAACAGTAAATTCATCAGCAACAAATGATTGATTGAAATTAAAAATACGGGCATCTACACCGCTACCAAATCCATACCTGGAACTATTGTGCCAGGTGATAAAAGAGTAGCCATCTTTTGTTGTGGATATTTCCGGAAAGTAACACTCTGAGCTATCTGAATTTTGGCTAACTTGTATGTTATTACCTATCTTTTGTCCCCAGCGGTTTAATTGCTGCAGAAATATTTTTGAGTAATTTTCGCCACCCGCAGAACTCCAGCAGATAACGTAGTTACCATTGCCATCAACAGAAATAAACTTGCCTCCGCCTATACTTGTTGAAAAAACAAGAGGATCATTTATTAGTATATCAGGACCACTAGAGGTTCCTGTACTGTCAAAATATCTGGCATAAATCTCATAATTATTTCCGTTCGATAATCCCCACATAATCATAAAAGAGCCATTGGAATGTATTGCAGCGCTGCTTGAATAAGGATAATATCCAAAAGTTTGATTCACATAAATTTGACCACCTATTTTTTGTCCGTACTTATTAAATTTTTGTGCAACTACACCAGAATAATCTTGTGCCCAGCTAATAACGAATTCACCCTTATTGTTAGTTGCAATATTTGGGGTTAAGTAACTATCAAATGGATAATCATTTACCTTTATATTTGATCCAATTTTGTTCCCGGCTGGGTCAAAGAATTGAGCATAAATATCTTTTAGACCATTTCTTTCATCCATCCAAACGGATGCTGAATAACCAATTTCAGACAATGCACTGTAAATGTTTGATTGATTTGCTCCATAATCACCACCTAGAGTATTTATCTGAAAATCATCTTTGATTATTGTTGGCTCAGTAGGATATTCAAATTTATCATTAAAGGATTGAAGTTTATTTGTTGTCTGAGTTGTTTTATCATTAATAAAATTTTTATTACGATAGAACAAACCATCTTTCTTAATAATCTGTGCATAACTAAAACTCTGCATCAAGATCAAGAAAGAAATAATTGTTAGTCTTTTTATAAAATAATTTTTCATTTTATAGCCGCTGTTTTGATTAAACTAAAAATAAAAATTTAATCCTAATCCAATTTTGGTAGAAAAGTTAGTGAAGCTTCTTTCCTCTACCCGACTACTTGATTCAGTATTATATACGTACCTCGAATTATATTCACCACTTGAAGACGAGTATAAAACTCTGATATTTGAGTTTAAGGATAGTGACTCGTTAAAAAAGTACTCCGCGCCAAAACCAAAATTAAAATGCCAGGGTGAATTTAACTCTTCAGTAAATTCTTCGATATTATCTTCGTTCACTACTCCCGGTATGGGTTCAGTAAATAATTGTTGATTCTCATTTTGGGCAAAAGCAATCTGCTTGCCAAATGATGCTGCTGCATAAATGCTGACTTTTTCGATGATGATATTTTTGATATAATATTTTAACCCGAGATTAAAATCTAAAAGCTTTAACCCTACCGTAGAAATTGAACCATAATTGTTTGCATTACCTGAATAGTTTTCGTGGGATTCCCATCTCGATTCAGATAATGAAGAACTATATCCAGCATCGAAAGTTGCCCTCAGTTCAGGAGTGATGGCATAAGCAAGCTGAGCTTCAAGACTAATCTGGTTTTCAATATAAGTATAAATGTTAGGCTCAGGAGGATTATTTCCATTCCTATAAACTGTATAAACATTGCCGCTGTAGTATGGAACGTAAAGCACACCAAAAGACCATTTATTAGTTTGGCTTTTACCAATTGGTGAAACAATTGCAGGTGGATAACTATATGTTTGTTGAGATGATTGATCAATATTTGTTGATTGCAATGATAATCTTTGGAGTTCCTGATCAACAGCGCGCTGATTATTGATTTTAACTAATCTATCTTCAGCAAAAGTATTTACTTTATTTACATCGGTATTTTGCCATTTGCCTGCCAGATATACGGTGCCAAAACTTTCAACAGTCACTTTTTGTAGTGCAGGAATGATCACCGATTCATTTCGATTATTATCATAATTAAAATATACTCTATCCTCATCTATTGCGGTTATTAAACAAGGAGCTGTTCTTCCGTCAATCAAATAAAGAGTATCCGGTAATTGGTTTTGTGCAAACGCAAGCAACGGCAGTAAAATAAGAAGTAAGGTTTTCATTGAAGTCCCTTAGAGATTTGGTTTATAAATATTATGATTAAATACACAGAAGGTTTATGCGAAGCACTTGAAGGAACTGATATTAACATACACTCACCCTGAAACTGAGTTAATATTTGGAAGTATTTAGACTACCAACATTGCAATAATAATACCACCACAAAAATTGCCTAATCATTCCAATTATTAAAGGTCAATAATTTTTGCTGTATTGATTAGAAGAACAATCGTATACAAAAGACTATACATTGTGTTAAAAATTTCTTTATGCCTTAATTAATTGTCTCCACAATTTTTATTTCTTGTTCCGTTAATCCGTACAACTTGTAAACAAGCTGTTCTATTTCATTATCTGTTTGGTTTATTTGCTGTTGGAGTTTGTTTATTTCTATTTTGTATGTCTCTAATAATGCTGATCTAAATTCTTTCAAGAAAAGACTCTTTAAAGCCTGGAGAAAAATTAAAATAATATTGCTAAAATTCTAAATACTTAACCAAACTAATATTCCAGATACAATGGTATCCTTCTTTATTTCCTCTTTGGGACACAAAATAAAGGGAGTTGCCATCATTAGCCCACTCTGGGCAATAATCATTTCCTGGATGGAATGTGATTTGCCTTTTATTTTTCCCATCTGTATTTACCACATAAATATCAAAGTTATTTCCGTAAACTGGATCAATTGACCGGGCAGTAAATGCAATTTTATTACCATCTGGCGATACAGATGGTTGTACTAATCCTGTGCTATCATCTTTTAAAATTAATCTTTCTTCACCCGTTCTTAAATTTCTATACCACAATTCTGCCCATTTATAATTTTTTCTGCAGAATACAATTTGGTTTCTATCATTAGGGAAAAAAGTTACATTATATCCGCTGCATATTTTTGTTTCAATTTGCGTTCTCAAGTTTAATTTATAAATAAAAAAACATTTGTTTGTTTTCTTGTTATCATCCGAGCCTAAATATTCATTTTTAGTATCTTCTGAATAAGAATAAAAAATTGAAGTATCACCCGGAGCGAATTTAGGATTGATAGGATAAGACTTGCCATTTGTTATACTTATTGCTGTTCCATTTCTTTCTTTAAGATTTACTATCCATATCTTAGGCTCGCCAGTATCTCTAAAAATATAAGCTATCTTTTCTCCATTGTTGGAGTAAACTCCATCCCAGCTATTATATTTACTAACAGCTTTAAAATCTTCCTTATCACAGATTTTTCTCTCATATATATAATTTCCAAGTCGATATGTTGAATTCCGTGATTGATTCCCAAACATTGCCTGAAAAATAAATTTTTGTCCATCATTTGAAATATCAAACACCCTGTCTAATACATCATAATATTTCATTTTTTTATTCTTAATTGTTGCATTTATATGATCTGAATCATTAGTTAATTTTTTAAATGTGTAATTCTCTTCTTCTCCCACTTTAATATTTTCCATTAAGTACTTTTCTGGTAATCTTAGATGACTGCATCCATTGAAAATAAATACAAAGACTATTAGAGATCGGAATATTTTTTTCATAACAAGCCCCTTAATAAGAGTTAATCAACTAATTTATTTAACACTTTCTTCTACAATTTTTATTTCTTCTTCGATCTTCTTAAAAGCCATATTTGCGTTACTCATCAATTCATCATTTGTGATTCTGCAAAAAGTAATTTCATATTTTTCTAAATGCGTTTGCCTGTAAATATCATATTCTTTTTGATCAGGTTCATCGTGAATGCTTCCGTCTAATTCAACTGCAAGTTTTAGTTCCGGACAGTAGAAATCTATAACGTAGTGATCGACAGAGTATTGTCTTCTGAATTTATATCCGAGTGTTTTACGATCTCTAAGATAAGTCCACATTATCTTTTCACAAAAGGTTTGATCTCTTCTTAGTTTTCTTCGTTTTTCTTTTTCGGATGTTTTGTTAAAGTGTTGTGTCATCTTAAATCCCGACCTCACCCTTGTATTCCCTCTCCTTCGCAAGGAGAGGGAATTTAAAAGTCCTTCTCCTTTAAAAGGAGAAGGATTTAGGATGAGGTTGCACCTTCCACAATTTTTATTTCTTCTTCTGTTAAGCCGTATAGTTTGTAAACAAGCTGATCTATTTCTTTATCTGTTTGGTTTATTTGCTGCTGGAGTTTGTTTATTTCTGTTTTGTATTCGTTAAAGTATTGTTCCCACTCGTCTTGTTGTTTTAAAGTTAGGGTTACTTTCTTTTTCTTTAATTCGCTTACAAATGTTTTGAAATCGTAGTTGTAAAATTCTTTTATTTTGTTGGATGGTTTATCTATTGTAAAGTTGGATTGAATTCGGGAATTAAAATTAACTAGTTTATCAAATAAGGCTTGATTTGCCGACAACATAGTTTTTGAATATTGCTCTAATTGTTTCTCTTCATTATCTGAAAGTTCAGGTAAAGAAATATCTCTAATATATTCTGCTTTTATAGCAAGGTTTAATAACTTTGTTTGAAATAGGAAGTTAATAAGATTTGAGTTTAATATAGATAATAACGCATAAACTGATTTTGATGTATTTTTATTTATAATAAAGTTTAAACCTTGTGAGCCATAAACACCAAGCTCATCAATAGTCGCAACGATTCTAGTTTTCAGCCTTTCATTCCTAGTACTTTGAATTAATATTTTGGGTACTTTTTCAAGTTTTTCCACTTCACGTGGCCATTGCAAGGAATACCATGGAATGATACCTTTAATACATTCACGTCTTTTTGATAATTCATCTTTATGTTTTTCTAACCATTCTAAGGTTTTAGGATAGTTCTGAATAGCTGTTATTCCATCTATATATAAAATTTTTCTAGATCTGTTTTCAATTATCCATTTTCCAAAATCTCGACCGTGTATTAAAGGTTTTAATAACCTGAGTTCAATTCCTAAGTTTCTATAATCTATTTCATTATCAAAAATATAAACCGGATTATTTCCAGTTACAATTCCCTGAAAAACATCAAAATTATCTTTGACTTTATTGTAGTTTTTATTTAATAATTTCTTGTGAATAGAATCTGCTGCATTACCACTCGAAATACTAATCTGGTTATTGAAATCTGAAAAGTGATCGAAATTAACTTGATTCAGAATGGGTTTATCAAAATTTATTGCATTAATTAAATTTACTTTTTTCTGTCCTTGTTTTTGTAAAATCAAAATTACTACATCATTGGTTGCATCTTTGAATATTTTGTTACCTACATAGCAGACTTCTTTTAACCATTTATTACGTAGAATTAATTCACGAATGATTTTATAAGATAGGTTATTCAGGATTTGTGATGGAATTATAAAAGATACTAAACCACTTTTTGTAAGTTTAGTTAAGGAAAGTTCAATAAATATTGAAAATAAATCACTTCGTTTATAAAATGTTTTAAATTCTTTTCCAAAATATTGTTTATCTCTTTTAGAAATCATTTCAACATTGACATACGGCGGATTACCAATAACAACATCAAAGCCGCCATTGGCATTTTCAACCTCACCCTTTTCTTCCCTCTCCTTCGCAAGGAGAGGGACTGAGGGTGAGGTCGTATTAAACACTTGCGGAAATTCTTTCTTCCAATCAAACGCTTTATCACCCGCAACAGCAGGATCATCAATAAGAGAATTGCCACACTTTATGTTATTGTTAAGGTTGGAAAGTTTTCTTCCTCGTTCCGCAGTTCGTATCCACAAAGAAAGTTTTGCAATCTCAACCGCTTCCTCATTTATATCCACACCATAAAGATTATTTTCAAGAATGGATTTTGTAATATCATAAAGCCCTAAGCTATCTTTTTCAAGTTCACGTCTGTAGCTATCAATAAGTTCGTGTTCGTTTATTAAAAATTCAAGTGCCTGATTTAAAAAAGCACCACTGCCGCAAGCGGGATCAAGAATTTTTAAGGTGAGCAGATAAGCACGGTAATCATCCAATTTTTTAAGGAGTGCTTCTGCTTTTTTTGAAAGCTTGCCTTTGCTTGTACGGCTGTTTTCTATAATCTCATTTTCAATCTCCTCAATGCAAAGTTCTTTTTTCTTTTCATTGCAAAGCGCACCAACAGTGTTATCAACAATGTATTTTGTAATGTACTTGGGAGTGTAAAATATTCCCTCTTTTTTTCTGCGGCTTCGGTTCTTATCGGTTTGCTCGCCTTCAATCTCAGCTTTAACCTGTTCAATTTCTGTAATGCTGTTTTCAAAAATATGACCTAGAATATTTACATCAACTTCTGTATTGAAATCATAAGTGGAGAGTTCAATTGTGTTAGTGTTAAGAATATTATCACTAATAATCAGGCTGTCTAACACAGCATCTTTTTTGAAAAGTCCGCCGTTGTATGCCGGAAGTTCATACTCTTTGTACTTATGTCCTTCATCTAAGTGATGAAACAATTTTACAAAGCGGGAGTAAAGAGATTTTTCTTCATCAAGATCTTTAAGTGCTTTCCACTGATCAATAATTCTTGTAATTGCATTTGGAGGAAGCAAGCCGCGATCTTCTGCAAACAATACAAATAAAATTCTATCTAACAGTTTTTGTGATTTATGAAAAAGTAAAAGTTTATCCTGTGCCGGATTAAGTTCTATCAAATCATTAAAAAGCTGATGTTTAAAAACTGAGTAATCATTATAAAGTTTGCTTGTAATATCCTCTTCGTGAAGTTTAGATTCGTCCTTTAACTTTGTTGTAACACCACTAAAGATGCTGTCTTTACTCAAGAACAAATAGAATTTGCGGAAGTTTTCTAAATCGAGGTTGAATAAGTTAAACTCCTCCCAATCGGTTGCGTTATCAATATAGAATCGGAGTTTTTCAAAGTTAGACGTTATTACAAATCTGCAATTTGTTTGATTGTTCTTGTAGTTAAAAGCCTGTTCACGAATAGATTCAAGATAAGGTGTAGATGTGGATTTTAATTCGATAACACCAATAGCTTTTCCATCAAGCAGAATTGCACCATCAGCTTTTTTAGAATCGGTTAGGTTCTTAAACTCGGTTGTAAGATTATAGTTTTTATTTGGATTAATTGTATAGCCAAGAACATCAACAAATATTTCGCGTAAAAAACCTTCCTGATAATTTTCTTCTTTTAGTAAACGAATATTATCGATACGTTCAGCATCACCATAGAATTGATTATACTGTTCGTAGGCTTTTGAAACTGCAACACTATCAAGATTAGCTAAGTATTTATTAACTACAGATTTTTGAAAAAGGGGCATAGAGATTTAATATTTTTTATAAAGTAATATTACCCGCCGACTCAGCTTTTGAAAAGAATTATTTCGAAGTGTTATTATACGTGACTAAACTATACAATCAGTCTCATTCAAAAATACTTAATTGAATTGATTATGTCTATAATTTTAATAGTTATTTCTCAACGGTCTCTCTAAAACAAAAAAGCCGGCAGTCAAGCCGGCATAAATACATTAGATGATAAAAAATAATCAGTGCCCGAAGGGGGACTTGAACCCCCACGGAAGTACATCCACTAGACCCTGAACCTAGCGCGTCTACCAATTCCGCCATTCGGGCAAAAAAATTTATTTTGTAATATTTGACTATTTAGAGTCTATAATTTGAGCGTCTACTCCCATTGGGATTTTCAACAATTCCGCCATTCGGGCAAAAAAATTTATTTTGTAATATTTGACTATTTAGAGTCTATAATTTGAGCGTCTACTCCCATTGGGATTTTCAACAATTCCGCCATCCGGGCAAAAAAATTTATTTTGTAATATTTGACTATTTAGAGTCTATAATTTGAGCGTCTACTCCCATTGGGATTTTCAACAATTCCGCTATCCGGGCAAAAGGATTTATAGTTAAGAATTAAAATCACATTCATAAAATAAAAAAATTTTCGTAGATAATTTTCTAATTCTAAACTTTTAATTAATAAGTAATCTTAATCAAAATCATAATTTGTATCATTCTTAACTCGTTTCAGAATCTTCAATCAATAAGAAATTTATATGGGGCTGTCTCAATACTAAGAAGTATAAAGTTGTCATTCCCACTGCCATAGGCATCCCCTTGGGAGGAAGTGCGAATCCATTTTAGATTCTGAATTTTGGATTCCCGTTTTCACGGGAATGACAAATGAATTTTGACTTATGATACAGCCTCATGACAAATGCGTAAAGTGAGTTAATAATTCTCAATTAATCTTACCACTGACTATCGCCTTGCTTATTTTCGTGAATGATCCTGCCGCCGCTGCCGGTATGAATTTCACAATACCCGGGCATCTTGTTAGCGTCAACAAGATCTGTATAAGTTTCAGGGCAAGCATCAGTTGCTAATTTTGCATCACCAAGGTTCATGGTTTCTTTACAAAATGTTGCTATCTCTACGCCATCAGCAAGCGTAAAATATTTTACCGGAAGTTTTAATTCTTTATATGCTCCTTCCATAAACATTGCCCAAATAGGCAAAGCTGCACGACCACCCTGCCCGTACCAATTTGTAAATTTAACCCGATGATCATCAAATCCAACCCACGCACCCGCAGCTAAATCCGGAGTTACTCCAACAAACCATGCATCGGAAAATTTTTGTGTGGTTCCGGTTTTTCCTGCCGCAGGATACTGAAAATATCTCCTTACACCGGCACCAGTGCCGTAATTGATTACATCAGTCATCATATCAACAATTATTGAAGATGTTTGGGGCGAAATTGCCTGCACTGATTCTGGAACAAATTCATCCAGGACAATTCCATTTCTATCTTCAATTTTTAGAATTGAAATTGGTTCTACGTGAACACCGGAATTAACAAAAGTACCCATTGCTGATACCATTTCAAGAGGAGTAACTTCAACGGTGCCTAAAGCAATTGATGGATAGGCATCCATATGAGATTTTATACCCATTCTTTGTGTAAACTTTACTACCTGATACGGCGGAGCCATATCACTAATTGTTAATCTTCCGGCAATTACGTTTACAGAATTTGCTAACCCCCAGCGTAAAGTTTCGTACCCGCTGTAATCACCTCCTGCATTCGAAGGCGACCATCCATTAAAATTAAATTGTTGATTTAATACCGTAGTTGCTGGGGTGTAGCCATTTTCAATTGCAGTAGCATAAACAAATGGTTTAAATGATGAGCCTGGCTGTCGTTTTATTCCTGTTACGTGATTTAGTCCTCTTCCAAAATCCTGATTTTCACCACCAACTAATGCTTTAATCATTCCGGTTTTTGGATCAAGAACAACAAAACCTACTTCAACTTTAGCAGCAATTTTTTTTACTGAATCAACAAAATCCAGATCATATTTAAGTCGATTATAAACTTTTGCTTTTCCATCTTTTGATGTTTCAGTTTTGTAGCGAGAATCATCTTTAATGGCTCTATCAACCAAACTTGTAAGTAAACTTTTATTTCTCTCCCAGCTCCAGTTTTTATCGAACAAAGTTTGATACTCAGTAATGTGTTTTTTAGCAGATCGATTTGCAATTCTTTGCATTCTCATATCAAGGGAGGTGTAAATATTTAATCCATCTCTGTAAAGATCATAGCCATACTTATCCGCAAGCGTTGTCATCTGCTGACGAATGTATTCAAGAAAATGAGGTGCTTCCGATTTTACATGGCTTAATCTTTCCGATGCTAATTGAATTGGCTGTTGTTTCAGTCTTTCATATTCATCTTCGCTCAGCATATCAGTATCAACCATATTATACATTACCTGATTTCTACGCTGCAAAGCTGTTTCATATCTTGCCACAGGGTCATAATTAACAGAAGATTTTAATAATGCAACAAATAAAGCTGCTTCTGGAAGTGTCAAATCCTTTGCACGCTTATTAAAATAAACTTTTGCTGCGGATTCAATTCCGTAAGCGCTTCTTCCAAAGTAAGAAACGTTAAGATATAATTCTGCTATTTCATTTTTAGTAAAAGTTTTTTCTATCTGAATAGCAGAAATCCATTCACGAATTTTTCTAACTGCTTTATCAAGAGTGTTTTCTCGTCCTTCCTTTAATGAGTAAAGATTTTTTGCAAGCTGCTGCGTTATTGTACTAGCGCCTTCGCGAAGTGAGAGTGAGAAAAGATTTTTAATCATCGCTTTAAAGAAACGAGGAACATCCACCCCCCAATGATCATAAAAATTTCTATCTTCTGTTGCGATTAATGCCTTTAAAACATAAGGCGGCAAACTGTCAATATCAGTTTCAATTCTATTCTCAATAAAAAACTGACCTATCAATTCACCATCTGAAGAAAATACTCTGCTGGCAAGAACTGGTTTTGGATTTTCCAGTTCATTTAAAGAAGGCAGACCGCTGATGGTATAAATAACCAAAGCTAAAAATATAAATATTACCGAACCCCAGATAATCCATTTAGTTTTTTTATTGTTATTACTTTTACTTTTTGTTTTAGCCATAATCTAAAAATTCTTTTTAATTCCAGTCTATAATTTCAAATTTATCTACAAATTTTCCGTAACATGGTTTATCAATCCACGAACCTAAATTAATATAGATTCCATTTTTATAATTGTTAAAACATCTTTTGTGTAAATGACCAAACAATACAAATTCATTACCTTCTTCGATTTTTAATTTTGCAGCATCAAATAAACCATCTTCCTCACCATAATCCTTTTTTGTAGTATAATCACGGCTCTGTTTACTCGTTCTGCTCGCAATTCCAACTCCTATATCAGGATGAACTAAACCATATAAGCATTGTGTAAAACGATTGCGCAAAATCTTTTTCAAAATATTGTAACCAAGATCATTTATTACAAGCCCATCTCCGTGCCCTATAAAAAATTTTCTACCGTTCAATAAAAACTGTTCACCATCGTGATAAAGTTTCACACCAATGTCACTTTCAAAAAAATCTTTGTGAAAGAAATCATGATTTCCAATAAAGTAATGTACCCTAATTCCGCATTCAGTTAGATTCTTCAAAGCTGTTAAAGTTCTGTAATTCCCTTTTTGATAAACTCTTTTATACTCAAACCAATAATCAAAAAGATCACCGGCAATAAATAGTTCATCGCAGTTAGATTTAGCAAACTCTAAAAACTTTACAAGCAGTCTTTCTTTTTTATCTTCAATTTCTTTGGATTGAAGACCAAGATGTATATCGGAAATAAAAAGATAAGTTTTATTCACAAAGTATCAATATTGTTTTTAGAAATTTACTGATATTTTTTCAAATGTTCCTAATAATCTTGAGTCCGGATCAAGATGGATTGTCTCAATTTCACGATCAAATCTGAATGTAAACTCTTCAGTCATTTCATCAACATATAACTTTTGGATTTCAAATGAACCATCAGCAAAATCAAATTTTATCTCTAATGGAAAATGAAATTCATAATAAGTCTGCGGTTCCTGAAAGATATTCACAGAGCATTGTTTTTTATCATTTTCAAAATCAAAAGTGTATGAACAAAAAATGTTATCAGTTCCATTATAAACCCACTGGTCAAAAAACTTATCCAGATTAATACTTGAAACATTCTCACAAACATCTTTAAAA
>JBGAVH010000044.1:0-9598 GCA_044228225.1 Saprospiraceae bacterium
TTCATATCAAGTTTTATTTTTAATTTAACATTTGTGTTTCAAAGTCGGCAACGAACGCCAACCGCCAAACCGTTATACGCAATCATTTTCTTTATCGTATTGGGATAGTAAATTTCCAGCTTTTATCCATGTATCTGCTATTTTTATAATATTATCTTTTGGCTCTCCATTTTCATCAACGTTTATCATATATATTTCAATCAACTCCTTCAAGCATTGAGCCAACGGCTTTGTGTTTTGGTCGGAGTATTGTTGAAGCATCCAATTCACTTGTGTGTTTGTATAAATTAATTGCGGATGCGCTTGTCTAAAATGCTCAGAAGCCTGTTGTTTTATTTCATCTTTTGTTTTCATGTTTAATCTTTAATTAGTTCTTGACTTAAATAATTCCTGTATTGTCATGGTTTCACCTTAAATTACAAAATTATTTAATCCTTGTTCGTGGCATTCCTCAACAGCATCTCGGCATATTTCCCTTTCTTCTGGCGTTGCATAATAAAGATCGTCAGACCATCTGATTTGTTCCCATGAATAACCTTTTGAAACTAATCTAAAGGCAATTTCTCTTAATTCTGTTTTTGTCATTTTCTCCTAATTTAAAAGTTTATCAACCCCAATAATACCCCAGAATATCACTAAGGATATAATTAGGATTCTTATGTGGGTTTTGTGGGTCATTGGTTAATATTTGTTGATTAATTGTTTGTTCGGTTCTTCAGCTATAACATTCTTAATCATTTCCCATGATTTGCAGACTTGCCTTTCAAGTGAAGATTTCTTTTCTGTTGCATTGAGAAGATTTGACACAATACGAAATGTATCTTCAATTTGCTTTGCTTGGTAGTCATATATTTTAAGTTCTTTCATATCCTATCTTTTATTCTTTCCAAGTAATTCTATTAGTAGGTATTGTTCTTTGAAGCGTGAAATACTTCTTTCGTCAAGTAATTTATTAAACTGAGCCGGATGAATGTTTGATGAAATTATTGTCATGTACTTTCTTGATTTCCACTGGTTATATCTATTCTGAATAACTTCATTAAGAGAAAATTTATAATCAAAGTGATTGACTTGGTTGATTCTTTCAGTCATATCATCCAGAATAATTGAACCTTCAATATTATAAGTTAAATCAGGGCTTTCACCTTTGATCTTTTTACTGATGTCATTGGTCATATTGAACCATGTATGCCTTTTCCATCCGTTTGTTTTTAAAAGTGAAAGATTATTTAGCGTGTTACAAGCTGCGATTAGTAGGCAGGTTTTTCCTGTACCTGGTTCACCACAAATGTAAATTCCACCGATTTCGTTCAACGCTTTATTTTCAAATCCAAAACAATAATCTCTTAATATTCCACAAGCTGATCTGTATTCCGGTTCATCTATCATAACCTGATTTACTTCTTTAACCGTTTTTAAAGCTGCTGAGGCAATTGCTAATCTGAATATTTCCCTTGCTTCTTCCGGTTCATAAATTTTAGGCTCTGAATCCATTTTAGCTTTGTACTCTTTTGCTTTTTCTGGATCAATTACAGGAACATTATAAAGATCGGCCTGTTTCTTTTTCCACTTGTCATTAAAAGCATCCATTTGTTCTTGTGTAACTTCGTTTGTCATCTTGATACAGTTTTAAATCCAGTAATTTCTACTTTATCCCTAAATGCTTTTGTTGATTCCTGAAATACGGTTGAGTTTTGGGCTTCATCTTGTTTTGATTTTGATGAACTTGGCTTAGGGTTACTTGCATTTCTTAAAGCCCATCCTCTTGCTGCTGCTTTCCAATCAACCATTGGATTTTTCCCTACCTTCCATTTTTTTGAAAGGTAAAAGTTGTGAAATTTGTCAGCTTCAATTTGTGGCATCATTAATTCTAAAAAATATTCTCGTGCTTCATGAATTGAAGGGGCAATAAATTTTTTATTTTTTTTGTCCTCTTTAATATTAATACTAATATCAGTATCAATATCAATATCATTTTCAATATCAATATCCATATGTGGATCATATGTTAACATATCTTCTTTAGATTTTGAAGTTCTATTTTTCTTTCTTGAATCACTGTAAGCCCTTGATTTTTCAATACTTAACCTAACCCATTCAATATAAAAACCTTCACTACTTTTGGTCAAAACAGACTTAACCTCTTTTATCTCATCGGCATCAAGTCTCTTTATGAAGAAATTTAGTCGCTCCTGTGTTAGACATATGTTTCTCATATGTTCACACATGATACGGTCATAAGCTACTTGCGCTTTTTCAGAAAGACACTGCGTATCTCTTAAATAATCGCCTGGGTAAAATAAAAATCCTGGGTATTTTGCCATTAATTTTAATTTGTTTGTTCACTTAAAATTTGATACTCGAATAGTCCACTTTCCCTATCACCCCTGGGCTGTTTATTTAAAGTCATTTTAAAGCGGTTTCTAAGGTTTCTAAGCTGCGCGGAAATTGAAGCCTGTGGATGTCCGGTTATTATTTCAATCTCCTTTAGCGTTCTAAATTTGCCATCCATCATTAAAAGATAAATGTCTTTTAGTTGGCCTGTTAGTCTCTTTAGATCAAACTTTCTTTGATAGTCTGAACCTTTAAATGGAAATCCTTCAAACTTATCAGGCTTGGGTATATCGAAGATGTCAAGCTGTCTGGTCATTGGTTATTTTTTTAGTTTGCTTCTTCGATGAGTTCAAAGATTTCAGTTTGCTTTTTGGATTCAACTGCTGCTCTTAAATTCTTTTTTGCGACATCGAAATAAGATTCCTTTAATTCAAAACCTATTCCCTTGCGGTTCATTTTTACTGCCTGAAACACTTCTGATCCTATTCCCATGAAAGGAGTGAATACGGTATCACCTTTGTTTGAATAGAGATAAATTAGCCTTTCGATTACATCTAACTGTAAAGGGCAGATATGTTTCTGGTCTTTTTCATCCCTTGCATTTCTGAATCCCTGTAATGTATTACCCTGGTCAATATCCATCCAAACAGGGGAGGCGTATTTTTGCCATAAGTCAACAGGCATTTCAGTATTTTGTACCGGATTTGATCGTTCGCCATCTTTTCTAAAGATTAGAACATAATCAGGAATACCGACCCTTGACATTGTAGAATCCTTTTTTATTTGTTTGTGAAGCAACCCTAATGCTTTTGTTCTTTGCATTTCTACAACAGGGTCTTTCCAGATTGTTACCCTTGAGCAATAAACAAATCCGGCTCTCTCAAATTCTCTAAGGATCATTCCTGAAAAATCTCTTAATCCTATAAATCCTTCTTTGCCTTTTTGAATAGGTAAGTCCATGCAATGAACACAAACATTTCTGCCTGACATTGTAACTCTGAAAAGTTCGTTTACCAGAAATCCGAATTGTAAAATAAATTCTTTGTAATCCTTACAATTACCCATATCCTCAACGTGAGAACTGTAAACGTATAATTCTGCAAAGGGAGGCGAGAATACAGATAAGCCTATACTTTCATCTGGCAGCTCTCTAATAAGTTGGCAGCAATCACCTCGTTTAATGTTATACCATTCATTTATTTCCTGCTCAGAATCGTAGTCTTTTTCAGTAAGGTGATTGCCTTTTAAGTTTTCATTTATTGCTTTTGCCATTTCATCTTGCATAAGTTCAAATTGTTTTTGTTTGTTATTAATTGACTGAGTAACATTACTCATAGTGTCTGTTGTGATAAGATAAATATTTACTTCTTTTTCCTGACCGAATCGGTAAGACCTTCTTATTGCTTGGTATAATCCTTCAAATGAGAAATCCAAAGAAGCGAAAATTTGATTGTGGCAATTTTGATAATTCATTCCGAATGAAGCAATTTTTGTTTTGCTGATTAAGATTCTATAATCACCATTTCCAAAACCTAATAAATGTTTTTCCTTGTACTCGTTTGAATCCGATCCAGAAACTTCTATTGCATCAGGAAGTAACTTTTTAAGATATGCGCCTTCTTCATTCTGCTTAATCCAGATAATAAAACTTTCATCCGGCTTAGAGTTTACAATTTCAATTACTTTGTTTAGTCTGGCCTCTCTTGTTATTCTTAGCTCCTGATTAAAATTCGTTGCCGATACTATTGCATCGTTAAACAGTTGACCGTTATCTCTTTTGGGTGTTTTAATTTGTTCTTCAATTATATTTAACTTTGGCAAAGAATATCCAGGCATTTCATATCCTATATCCTGAGGCTTGTTTAACATGATAGCCCATGAGCCTATAAATTGATAGAATATTTTTACAGCATGGCCTTTAATTCTCCATTTACTTGTTTCGCCACCATCATGAACAAAATACATGGCCAACATTTGACTTCTTGACATTACATCTAAGAACTCTGAATGATTGCCTAATTCCATTGGATCATTTGGTGAAGGCGTGGCAGTGCAGCAAAGTTTATAAGGAGTGTTTTTAAATGATTCTATGATTTGTTTTTTGGTTGCGCCTTCAAAGTTTTTTAGTATTGAACTTTCATCTAAAACTATGCAGCCAAATATTGAACAATCAATATTATCTAACTGATCGTAATTTGAAATCTGAATTGGAAAATCCGATCCATCGTATTTTTGAACAGAATATCCGAATTTCTTACCTTCTTTAATGGTCTGTCCGGTAACTGCTAAGGGCGCAAGAATTAAAGAGGGTTTGTTTATTTTCTTGTTTACCTGGTGAGCAAATTCTAATTGTTGTAAAGTCTTGCCGAGTCCACAATCCTCAAACAATGCGTATTTGCCGGCCTTTAAAGCTCTCTTAACGCAAAACTTCTGAAAAGGAAACATTAACGGATTCAATTCATTTTCATCAATATCAAATCCACTTAAAATATGATTCTTTTGTTTTGTTTTTAAAAATTCCAAATACTCCATTTTACCCGTTTATTTTCTTAATAAATAATTCATCCCTTAATTTCTCAACTTTTTCTCGTAGATAATTTTTATGACCTTTTACATTAGGGTCTTTAATTCCGTACTCTTCAAATTTTGAAAGTGAAGAAATTGCAGCGTACCCTAATTCATTTGCCGCTTGTCTGGCTGTCATGTATCTTCCAGCTTTAATATTTTGATCTATCTTACTTTCTAAGATATTTAGCTTTTCCATTATTATTTTTGCTTCTTGTGAGGAGATCATTTTGTTTTTATTTTCCTAATAGATAATATTGGTAGAGTTCGTCGGTTGTTTTTTCTTCTTCTGTTTCAATATTAAACCAGACTCCTGAATAAGGCTCAAGTGACCATTCTGAACTACAGTATAACCAAAATAAAAACTTTTTAAAATCCTCAGGTAGTACCTTAATTACTGGTTTGTCTTTTGTTGTTTCCATTTTTATGCTTTTAAAATTATTAATTCAGCTCCCATGTCAATCTCATTAATTAATGCAGTGAATAGTTTCCATTTCAACTTCCAAAGGGGAAGTTCAACGCCTTTCACTTCCAGAAATACATGAGTATCATTTTTATCTATGTAGAAAAAGTCCACATAATAATTGCATATTAAAACCCCATTTACTTTTAATGGAATCTTTACTTGCCTTTTCCACTCTTTAATATCTTTGGCTTTCAATCTCCAATCTAATTCTTGAGCTGTCTTAGCTTCTAATTTGGAATCGTACTTAATACCGTTGTATTCAGTTGTTACATTATGATATTTATTCTTAGTTCTGAATCCTTTCATTCTGGTTTCTTTATATCCAGTGCTTTGACTTCCTTGCCATTGCTCCTTTACTTCGTTCTTTATTTTTGGGTCAGGGTTAAACATTTTTAATTTATTAATTCAGGATTCTCATAAATATTTCCAATTATTGATATTTCATAATTGTCTAATTCTTCACAAAGAAGTTCGCTATAGTCAATAAATTTATCATCGGTTGAATCGTCTTTATCAATTCCAATGCCTTTTAATACCCAGCATCCTGAAATATTTTTTACCTGGCTGCATACCGAAAATCCTCCATCCGGTTCATCTTCATCTTCAATAAAGTAATTTACAATATCCCCCTCATAAATCTCTTTTCCGTTCTTGTCGTATAGTCCGGTGAACTGCTGACTTACTTTGTGATAAGATGCGTTATTTGAGCCTAACCACTGATGTGATCCTCTACCTAACATATTCAATCCCCAATACTGAAAATGTGAAAATGAGTCATCTTTATGCTTTAGGAATACACCTCTAAATTTTATATCTCTATTTTCCATTATCTTGGTAGTGATTTTAAAAATGAAAGTTGACTTCGCATTGAATCTATTTGATGTGTACATGAAGCATTAACCCTATCAGCATAAGTTACCAAAGTAGCTTCTTCGTTTGCACATGATTTAACAAATGTGTTTTGTAGATTAGCAGAAGCGTACTCAGGTATTAACTCTTTAATGTCTTTTAAAAGTTGTGATCTTAACTTTTCTCTATAATGAAATTCAGCATCCCCTTTTAATTTTCCTGCTTCAGCCATGTAAGCACCTATTTCTGTAAGCCTATTGGATAGTATATTTCCATCGTCATTATCATAGGTGGCCTCTAAAATTCCTTGAATGAATGTTAGCCTTTCTTTTATGTGAGTTATTGAGTGGGGGGTCATTTGAGTTTTGGTTATTAGTTTTTATTGTTTTGGAGGTTCTGGTAGTGGCATCCAATGGGTTACAGTTATGTGTGGCGATCCATTCCATCGGCATAATTCATAATCATAGGATTTGACGCTCATTTTGCTTCCTGCAATTGTAATAACATCTTTACTCATTCCTAATTTATAATTTTCAGGCAATGCCTCTTTAACTGAAATCCATTCCATCTTTTACCAATTAATATTGTTTAAGTAAGTTCTGCATTCGATTATTCGCTGATAGAGTTTGTCTATATCTTCTTGATTGAAGTCGTAATGTTTTTCGTAAACTCTTTTTTCTTTTGGGATGTCCTGATATTTATAAAATGCTCTCATTTCATTTGCATAGTCAATAAACTCATTGGAGTTTTCAGAAAGACCAGACTGATAAGCTGCTTTTTTAATTTCTCTTTCAATTATATTGTCTGGGGTATCTACTAAGCAATAGGCTATGGTTGCTTTCTTTGCGCCTGTTAATGCCATGTAGCTTAATACCTGCCAATAGTACATTTTGTTTTCTGCCTTCATTGACTTTGCAAAAGTGTAAATATCAAAACTCGATTTTATGTCAATGATTAGTTTGCCTTCTTCGTTTTCATGGATTATATCAGGAGTGCCACAAATGAAATCGTTTTCCAGTTTTTCTTCATTCTTTCTAAAGAAATCAGATTTAATAAGAGAATATAGGTCTATTGCATTTTCTTCAACCATGTTTCCTTTCTCTAAGAATTTACTGGTTATGTCCTGCCTTCTTTGGAATACTTCTGCAACATAGCATTCCATTAAATAAGACTTAGTTGTTTCGCTTAATGGTTCTGATTTACTTCTGGCCTCTGTCATTAGATTGCCATTGCCACTACATCTAAATTTGTAGTTATCGAAATTTATTTTCTTTTCGATACCGTTCTGGGTTAATACTAATTCCTGATTCATACGAGTTCAGCCATTTTAGTTTTGAAAATAGTTTGGTGTTCTGGCTTGATGTGTTTTTCGATCTTTTCAAGTTTTTCTCTTGTGTCTGCATTTTTAATAAGAGCAAACATTCTTTCGGTTTCTTTTTCTTCTGCTGTTACTTGTTTTAACTCGTCGTTATCTACATAGGTAACATCTAAAGTTTCTGCGTTATTAATTACTGATTGATCCGTTATTGCTGCTGTTTGCATTTCAACTGACAATGGAGCGAACTTTGATAAGAGTAATTTAATGACTGTCTTTTGTGCCATTGCATCAAAATCAGTATTCCAAAGTCCATTTGATTTAGTTGCAGTTTTAGAATACTTAACTCCATGAGCTTTTAATTCATCAACTGTCATGTAAAGTGTTTTTTCAAATCCGTTTATTAATTTGAAATAAGCTGCATAGCCGACTACCTTATCACTGGTTTTGTTTTTCCAATCAAATTCATATCCGTTTAATGGATCTTCTGAAATTATTTGACCTTCATGTACCGGAGCTGCTGAGATTGTTTTGAATTGTCCTGATCTTTGAGCAAGTTGAATAAAGGCTTTATAACCTAATTGAAATTGTGCCATTTGCTTAAATGATCCATCTGATTGCTTTACAGAGTATGGAATGATGTAAGCAAAGCCTAAGTTGTTATTTATAGGCAGGTCTAAAGTTGCTGCTGTCAATGCGGCATTTACGATGCTATGGCTGTCGGCATTTGATAGCAGAGAATTTAAAGAAACGATCTGAATAACAGAAGTCATGAATGTGGCTGATCTTTTACCCAGCATTTCTTCAAATTTGGCTTTGGTTCTGGGATCATTAAAAAGCTCTTTTGTTTTTACTAATTGAGTACTCATTTGATTTATTTTTGATTTTAATAATTAAGATTCTTCTTCTTCACCACAACAACCTTCTTTACAGGAAGGACAGATACACATATCTTCGTAAATAGTTCCTCTCATGTCATCGCCACAACAAGACCAAAGCGGTTTATAATCTTTTGGATTTTCCATATTCTTAATTTTGATTTAATTCTAAAATTGCTTCTTCTACTAAGTCCTTGTTTTTTTCTACTACTAACTTGGGATAGATGTCGTTAAATACTTCCTTCATTCTTTCCTTTGCCATGTGCTTAAATCTTGGCAGGTCGGTTAAAGGATTTGTTTCAGTGTAAAATTTTGCCATTGCATCATAAGTAGGCACTCCGTTATTTGGTTTTGTTTGCTTCATGGTTTTTAATTATGAGATCCTGCAAATCTTAATCCGTGAATGCTTACTCTACAGCAACCAATCTGAGTCCTGTACTTAGGTTTTCCTGTTTCATTGTTGGTGAATTGTTCATCTAAATAAAGAACCCCTGCTATGGATTTTAAATCATAAAGGCAATTGTACATTTTCCTTTGTTTTTCTTCTGCTTTATCAAAGGTTTTTTTGAGAGTTGAGATTTGAGTTTGCATATTGAGATTAGGTTAGGTTTCATTTGGGATTAAAATGTAATTAGGCTTTTAAATCTCTCAAGTCCATAGGCGTTTGTCTTTTCTAAAATTGGAAGTAATTCAGATGCTTTTATTTTTTCTTTAGTGAAGTTGTTTTGTTGCATCCATGACATGATTCCCTGATCACATGCTCCTGTAATAATATGGTAATAATTAGGAGTGATTAAAGTGTCTTTTTTAATAGGCTCGTTTTTTAGTTTTTCAGAAGCTATTTTAAAGTTTAAATCTTCAATTGCTTTTTTGATGGTTTTGCCATGAGCAGTATGTTTTCCTTTTTGTGCAATAAATTCAAAAGGAGTTTTATAAATAGTGTATTCATTTCTTACATGAACAGAAACTACTTTTGATAAAGTGCCATCGAAAAAGCAATAGCCTCCTTTTTTATTATGTCCTGCTTTTAATTGTTTTACATTTTTATTTAAGAAATCTTTGTCAGCACTTGTAAGCGAACTCAAATACAGAGAGCCGTTGATGGTTGTGCCTTTTAAGAAATCTTTGTCAGCACTTGTAAGCGAACTCAAATACAGAGAGCCGTTGATGGTTGTGCCTTTTAAGAAATCT
>JBGAVH010000044.1:9697-14210 GCA_044228225.1 Saprospiraceae bacterium
CCGTTGATGGTTGTGCCTTTTAAGAAATCTTTGTCAGCACTTGTAAGCGAACTCAAATACAGAGAGCCGTTGATGGTAATTTTATTTTTACTATCTACTGAATAGTTTGTGATTTTATATTTTTTCAGAAGCGCAATCTGAAGTTGTAAATCTTTTTTCATTTGAATTTATTGATTTGGTTATTAATAAATTTTAGTATCATCGTTCACTGGGCAATCGGTATTCTCATCTAATTCATCATAGAAGTTATCTGGCATGGTTTTATTCCAGTATTCGTAAACTTTCTCTGTGATTTGGTGAAGTTCGTTTGAATGAATTTTTTCTAATGGTGTTCCGTAATCTCCACTTGAGATATGGCATTTCATAACTTCGATAACCTGAATTTCAAAATCCGGCTCATTGTCATCGTTTAGATAACTGGTTACATCAAAATAAACATAGTAAGATGTTTCGTTTATTTCAAAATCACATTCATGTAGTTTGGATCTTTGTGTTTTGTTTATCTTTTCAAAGAATACATATCCATTATCTCTTATAGCTTGGTTTGCTATTCTTAAATTATTAAGAGTTTGTCTGCTTGTTTCGATTGCCTGATCGATTAAGGATAATTTTATTGCTGTATTCATTTGATTTGATTTTGTTAGTTTTAAAAAACCGGAGCTATCATTCCATTCTATTTCACTCCGGTTCTTCTATGAAAAAAGTCTAATTCGTTTCAAAAAAATCTGGCAGGGTCTCACGCTGCCAGTTTAATAATTACGTTAAAACATCTTAATGAAAAAACAGAAGCTCACTTTTGAAACTTCTCAAGGTTTACTGTTTCAAGGGTTGGGAAACCCAAGAGACGAAGCATCTTTTTAGACAAATTCTGTCCATGTCAGTGTCTTTACACTTGACCATTATTTCTTTTTAAATTCAATTTTGAGATCTAAATCAGTCCGCTATTATCATTCGGCTTATGACATTCCGTAACATAGAGAACAAAAACTAAGAAGGCTGCTATGTATAAGAGTATCATATTGTGTATTTTTATAATTTATTGATATTTAATAGTTTACTATGCGCTTACGGTTTGTGGTGTTATTTTTGCATCTACCAAATGTTTAGCGAACCAGGCATCTAAGTCCTCAATTCTGTAATAATTGAATCGGCCATAGTTCGCAGCCTTTGGAATATGTCTTGAAATGTGCTGGTTAAAAGTGTGCAAACTTTTACCCAAATATGCAGCCGCCTGTCTTGTGCTTAGCAGGTTATTCTTCTGGATTACATTTTGTGATTCGGCTAACATTACTTTATATCTTATCTTTGGTTAACATTAATTACATGACAAAGGTATATTGATTGATATAAATATCAATAGCCTAATGATAGTAATTAAGATATATTTATTTATATAAAGCGTAAATGACTGGTTTTAAGCAATATCTGATTTCGGCAATCCTTTATTTGGATCGATTCATTATGTTTTAAGCTCAAACTTTTGAACCTTCAGGCTCATATTTCAGGGATCGGATTCAAATTCTTTAAGGTTGGTTCCGATTAATACAGATTTTCCAACTCAGGAAATTAGTTTAAAAGTGATTAAGGAATTGTACTTGGTGAAGGGGAGTGTTATGAGGATTTGATTAAGTCTTATAAAGTTCAATCGTATCAATATTAGTAAAAGTCTTTACCAACTTCCTAACTTCTTCACCTGCCTTTTGCGCCATATTACAACGGTCTGGAAATTCAATTTTCTCATCTTCCTGCAATTCATAAATCCTATCAAGTAATACCGACATGAATATCTTTATTCCTGCTCTGAATCCTTCTTGAGTATATTCTGGTTTACTTCCTGTGTTGGCCTCCCATTCCCAGAGCGTGTTTTCCAGTTCTACTAATACAGGTGATATTTGTTGGCCTATCATTGACCACAAATATATAAAAAATCCATATACAATTGACTGCAAAAGTGCCAGTAAACAAAATATCAATGGCAATGTCATAGAAATAGGTAGAAAATAATTCACTTTTTATTTGGATTTTCAGAAAGTCGTCATATCTTTGTACTACCAACAAGTAAGACAAAAAGATATGAACATTATCCAAATTTACAAACAATTTCCTGATAATAAGGCTTGTATTAAGCATTTAGAGGCTGTTAAATGGTCAAATACTCCGGTTTGCCCTTATTGCAAGGCTTCAAAATTTACAGCAGTTCCTAAAGAATCCAGATACCACTGCAATAGCTGTAATAGGTCGTTTTCTGTTACTGTAGGCACTATATTTCATAATACTAAAATGGATCTTCAAAAATGGTTCTTTGCTATCTCATTAGTTCTAAATGCAAAAAAAGGCATTTCATCCAGACAATTAGGACGTGATTTAGAAACTACTAAAGATACAGCATGGAGAATGCAAATGCAAATCAGAAAAGCAATGACTGAATATGGTGAACTTTTAGAGGGAATTATTGAGGCGGATGAAACATATGTAGGTGGTAAAAATAAAAATCGCCACAATGATAAAAAGGTTAAAGGTATTCAGGGAAGATCTTCAAAAGATAAAACTCCTGTTATCGGTTTAAAACAAAGAGATGGTAAAGTAATTGCTAAAAAATCTAAAGACGTTACAAGTAAATCATTGAATACTTTTATCAATGCAAACGTAAAAGAAGATTCCACTTTAATGACTGATGAATGGGGAGGCTACAATAAAATATCTGCAAAATTTGACCATTACAGGGTTTCACATTCAACTGGTCTTTATGTGATCGGTGAAGCACATACAAATGGTATTGAGAACTTCTGGTCAATGCTAAAGCGTGGAATAGTTGGTCAATATCACAATGTGAGCGAAAGGCATTTGAACAAATACATCAATGAATTTTGCTACAGATACAATAACCGTGAGAATAAAGACATCTTTAACGAAACCATGTTAAGGGCTGTAAATCTTTAATCAGTCACCAATTTAATAATCTATAATTCAATAAGATATGTCAAAAGAATTGAAAAAACTCTGGGGTTCCGGTCACCTCCCATTAATGGGCATTGAAATAGATACTTATGTTCTGGAAGATGGCACTCCATTAATTGGAAAAACCAAAATATTAAAGGCATTAGGAAGGCCAAAAAAAGGTGATACCAAAACAGATAGACCGGAGTTTTTAAGTGCTAACAATTTAATTCCGTTTATTACAAATGACTTAAATAGTAAACTTCAAGGAATAGAATTTAAAAATGGGAACCAAGTTGTATCAGCATATTCATCAGATATATTACCATTAATATGTAACGTATATCTTGAAGCTCGGCAAGCTGGCGTTTTAACTAAAGGACAATTGCCAATTGCACAACAATGCGAAATACTTGTAATGGCAATTGCAAAAGTTGGCATGGCTGCATTGGTTTACGAATCTGTTGGATTTGAAAAATTTAAGCATCCAGAAGCATTAAGAATGCTTATTGAGAGTTATCTCTCGGATGAGATAAGAAAATGGTCTAAGGAGTTTCCAGATGAATTATTTAGGCAAATGGATAGAATTTATGGCAACGAAAAAACAACATCCAGAAACAGACCTCAATATTATGCTAAATTTCTACGAAAATATATTTATGATCCTATTGAAAGGGGTATTGTTTTAAAAGAATTAGACGAAAGAACACCAAGAGATAGCAAGGGAAGAAAAAAAACAAGGTTACACCAAAGCGCAAGTGAAGATATTGGCGTTCCTGCAATTAGAGCGCAAATTTGGCAAATTGTTGGAGTTTTAAAAACTTCTTCAAATAAACGAAACTTTGAAAATAATTACAATATGCTAATAGGACAGGCATACTATCAGAGTGATTTATTTAATCAACAACAATAAGAATATATTACTATTTTTGACCATATTTATAAACATAACAATTCAATCAAATGAAAGTAGTGTCATTGTTTTCTGGTTGCGGTGGTTTGGATTTAGGATTAATTCAAGCAGGGCACAAAGTTGTTTATGCCTCCGATATAGATATTGATAGTTGTACAACCTACAATAACAATTTTGACCATAAGGCTATTTGCGAAGATGTAAAAAAATTGGATACAGAAAAACTGCCTGAATATGATTTATTAATTGGTGGCTTTCCTTGTCAGGGTTTTTCTGTTGCAAATATTTATAGAAGTGAATCTGATAGTAGAAATGAATTGTATTTACAGATTGTTAGAATACTAAAAGAAACAAAGCCTAAGTTTTTTATGGCTGAAAATGTGCAAGGTATTTTAAGTTTAGGAAATGGCAGCGTCGTAGAAATGATTGAGAATGATTTTTCTGCAACTGGATATGAAGTAAAAAGATACTTACTCAATGCCGTTGATTATGGCGTACCACAGAACAGGAAAAGAGTTATATTTTTAGGAATATCAAAACAAATAAAACAATCTATTAGGACTGAAATGTTTTTAAAATTTCCTCCATCAAAAATAGATTCAATGAAATATAAAACATTGAGAGATACTATTTCGGATTTACCAAACCCGAAATCTAAAGAAG
>JBGAVH010000045.1:0-11914 GCA_044228225.1 Saprospiraceae bacterium
TCCTCTTTCTTTTGAAAAAATATTCTATTAATCATATTTTGTCTCGTTAAAAGTTGCATTTATTACTTGAATCTAAGATATTTTAAATTGAGTACAAAAATTAATATCAGTACTTATCCAATTGTAAGAATTATTTTTTAACTTTTAAATATTATTATTATGACATTAATTAAAAATGGATTTCTATCAATTTTAGTACTTACATTAATAACTCTATTTTCTTCATGTCAGAAGGATGGATTGAGTAGTGAGACAACCGATGAATCAATAGACCTTGTAAGTAGAACGGTACCAGATCCTGGTAATACATTAGGAAAACCTTGCTTTACTATTGTTTTTCCAGTTCAGGTTCAGCTACCTGATGGGACAATTAAAGTAATTAACAATGAAGGTGAATTAAGAGATTTAAATCTGAAAACTCGAAGACCTGCTCATAAATTAAAATCAATCATTAATTTTGTTTTTCCATTTGAAGTTATATTAGATGATGGTACAAGTTCTATTATTACAAATAAAGAAGAACTTAGATTACTTCTTGATTCTTGTAATCCTGCAGATAAAAATCACCCAGATAAAACTCCGTGCTTTGAATTTGTATTTCCAATTACATTGAGTTTTGCTGATGGAACTACTCAATCTGCTACAAGTGCGGAAAATTTAGCCACTATATTGCGTGAATGGCATAAATTAAATCCAAAAGCAACTCAGAGGCCTTCTTTTGTATTTCCTTTAGATATTTTACTTGATAATGGGACAACTCAAACTATTAACAATCAGGAAGAGTTAAATAAAATTGCTTCAAGATGCAAAGAAAAAAGAGGAGATCGAAGACACACTGCTCATTGTTTTGAACTTCAATTTCCTTATACTGTCACATTATCCGATGGTTCAATTAGAAATATTAATAGTGAATTAGAGCAGCAAGAATTAAGAGCAAATAAAATTAGATTCAAACTTAATTTTCCATTTCAAGTCAAATTAGTTGATACTGGTGATTTAGTTACTATATCTTCAATTGAAGAGTTAAAAAGACTTCAAAAAAGTTGTAAATAAAATTAATCATTTATTGGAATAAATAAAAAAGAGATGTGTCTACGCATCTCTTTTTTTGTTTAACCAAATTTATTAGTAGTTATAATCATCTATTTGAAAAAGTTAAACAAAATAAGAATCCTCAAAATTTATTATTCCATGATTATAAACTTTTGGTTCTGCCACCATCCACAGGTAAATTGATCCCATTTATATAACTTGCCAAAGGTGAAGCTAGAAATGAAACAACATTTGCAATTTCTAAAGGTAAGGCAAATCTTTTCATCGGAATAGTATTTAACATTTGACTTGTAATTTCAGAAATTGATTTATTTTGAAGATTTGACTCCTTTTCTATTATTGCTTCTAATCTTGCCGTAAGTGTAGCTCCAGGAAGCACATTATTGACAGTAATATTAAATTGGCCTAATTCATTTGCTAAAGTTTTAGACCAATTTGCAACTGCTCCTCTTATTGTATTAGAAACTCCAAGGTTATCCAATGGTTGTTTTACAGAGGTTGAAATAATGTTAATAATTCTTCCATAAGATTGTTCCTTCATGCTATTTAAAACACTTTGAACTAATATCTGATTACAAATTAGATGTTGTCTGAAAGCGCTTTCAAATTGACTTGGTTCGGACAATATTGCTTTTCCTGCAGGGGGCCCACCAGTATTATTAATTAATATATGTACTTTTAAGTCTTTCAATAAATTAGTCACTTTAATTTTTAAATCTTCAGGTTCATCAAAATCCACTATCAAAATTTGATGTTTTTGATTTTTAAAAGTTGAAAGTTCATCCCTACAGTTCTGTAGCAAATTGCCATCTCTCGCCAATAATACAACTGAAGCACCACATTCAGCTAATGACAGTGCTATTGCCTTTCCTATACCTTTACTTGCACCGCAAACAATAGCGTTTTTATTACTAAGATCAATTGAAATCATATGTTTTATTTCACTATAAAGATACTACTTTTTATTAATAGTAGAATTTCAACTATGTCGATTAATTAAATAATTTTACCTAAGTAAACAATAAAAATAAATACCAACTGGTTATCTTTACAAATGGGTCAACAAGTTTGGACATTCAATGATATTACAGGAACAAACTATACGATTGGTCTGTATCATGGCGAAGATTCTGGTCATGTTATCATATATCAAAATAACAATATTTTAATTATTGATTTCAATATAGTTTATACCAAACATTATCACTTTTATATTGGACATGAGCTAATGATATTGAGCATTCTTACAAATCAAGAAGAATTTTTATATCTACTCAGCGTGGATACTGAATCGAACACACCTTATAATTTACAATTAAAGAAAAACAAGAAAGAAGAACAACAGATGATTATTATTGGTCAAATTGTGTTAATTATTTTTTTAATCGCTCTATTTACTTATAACTATTACTTCAGATATAGAAAATAATTTATTTAAAAATTTTAATTGTCTTTGGGTTATCAATAAATTTTCCCCATAATCGAGAATATGGATGTAATTTGTTTGTTAATTTACCATTTTGGTCAACTAGTGGATAATTCATATTTGCCCATTCAAAAATACTTCCATAAAGGTTGTATACATTTGAGTAACCATTATGAATTAAACTGCTCGCTATCCTTTCACTTCTATATCCTATAGAACAATAACAAACAATTTTTCTGTTTTTAGGAATATTTTTTAAACTTCCAATATCAAAGTAGTCAAATCCAACAAATTGAGCACTTTCAATATGGCTAATTTTGTATTCTTCAACTTCTCTAGTATCTAAAATTAAAAAAGAATCTTTACACCCCATTAATTCTGAAACTGATAATTCTGGAACATTATGTTTTAACAAATGATCTAAAGTTTTTTGATATTTTGGATTTAACACTCTAGGTTGAGCAATAATACTCAAAAATGAATATGTTCCATAAAATATTAGTGTTAAAAAATAAACCTTGTTTTTCATTAAATTAACTTTATCGGACCCTCACCAATACAATCATAAATAATCCTGGATTCTTTTAAATAATCAGAAAACATTTCCTCAAGCCATGATTGAACTTTCGTTTGAATGTAGCTTGGAAATAACATGTGTATATTCGGCCCTGCATCTACACTAAATGTTAATGGTAATTTAGTTTCTATTCTAAATTGCCGGATGGCCTGAATTATTTTTATTGATTCAGGCTCTAATAATAAATAGCCCGGTCGAGAACTCATCATTAAACCATGCAGACTTAATGCTTCTTCTTCAGCAATGTAAATAAAATCAGACCAATTGCCATTTTTTAAAGCGTCAATCAATAATTTAATATTCTCATGAGCTTGATTTATTCTTCCTAATTTATATGAATGTTGATTCATTAATTCATGCCCTGCCGAAGATGAAACAGATTTTTGATTCTTGTTAACAATAAAAATATAATCTTGCAAGAATTTAAAATCTTCATGTATATACGCGGACCAATCCAAACCATAATAATCTGAGGACTGTTCAATTCCTTCCGTTTTACCCCAAAGACTCGCTTTTGGATAAATTGACCGACAAGCAGATCCACTTCCTAATCTTGCTAAATACGACGCTCTCTGATTGAAGTCACCTTGTGTTTCAGTAATCTGATTTTCGAGAGAAGCAAGACAAAGTGCAATAGCACTCATAGATGATGCAGAAGAAGCAATTCCTGCAGAATGAGGAAATGTATTAAAAGAGTTAAATCGTAAATTAACTTGATTTAACCAATCAAGATTTAGTGATTTAATAAATCGAATAACTTTATTCTGAAAAATACTATTTACAGTGCCTTCATATAAGTAATGTATTTCTCCTTTCCCTTCTTCCCAATTCATTGTTGTTTCGGTATAACTCTTAGCTAAACTTACACTCAATGATGGATTAAGTGGAATTTGTTGTTCAAGCTTTCCCCAATATTTTACAATAGCTAAATTGGACGGACTTCTCCAAACTATTTCACCATGGTTTTTCATTATTTCAAGTCTTTCAATACATCAAAATCTTCTAAAACTGCATCTAATATTGGATCTTTGCCAACTCTATATTCGTCTTTTAATTGGTAATCATATAATTTTCCCAATTGATTCCAGTACATTGCTGTAAATCCTCCTTTTAATTCCTTAATAATTTCATAAAATGGTTTATTCAGGGCTCTTTCCATCATTTTAGTAAGAATTAATCCTTGCGTTCTTGTAAGGTTCTTTAAAGGCTCTTCAAATTCATCTTTCAATCTTCCTGAAATTTCTTTAATCATCCTTTTTTTTTCTCTTTTTGATTTGCCTTCAGATTCTTTTTCAAGTTGCTTATAAATTCTAAGGCCCTGAACTGCATAAGGATATACGATTGCAGCATATCTTCTATATTTGCTATATCTCTCTCTATCCTCAGTATAGTCAAATTCTCGTGGTGCAGTAACAGAAATCAATTCCAAATTGGCTATTACCAAGGTATCTCCATCTATTACCAATACTTTAACTGGTTCTCCGTCAACTGTTGTTATAAATTCCTTATACGGTGATTGAGCAAAAACTTGAAAAGTTCTTAAAATAATAACAATTATTATAATTAGGCATCTACTCATTAATTTCATAACGAAAAATGTTAATAGTTAATTTTGTTCAATTGTCATTTACCTAAAAACATTTAATTATTCTTTTAAAAAGATAACAATTTAATTGTGTTGAGTTCAAAGATTATTTATTATTAAATACATTTTCCAATTTTAATTAAAATTAAATTATGTAATTAAATTTTAAAACTTTAGTTTTATCAAAATGAATATAAAATAAATATTTACCTCTAAACATCAAATATTGATAAGTTGCATATTAAGCCAACAAACTATAACGTAAATATATAAATATTTTCAATCCAAAATATCTTCAATTACTGCTCGTCACAATCTGTTGGAAATTCATCTGAAATTGTTACATTTATAGCTTCTTTCATTTTAATCATTTTTCCAATTTGATATTCAGGAAATTGATTTACAACTATGCCTTCATTTGGATTAAGCGTTTCTAACATTTTACTTATATTTCCCAACTCTAAATTAGATGCAATTAATAAAAATTTTACTTCATCCATTGTTTTGCATCTCAAATTTGGCACTTCTACTTCACCTCCTTTTTGTTGAGACAAAATAAATTCTAACGTGTCTCCCTTTGATATTAATACGTTTGATTCTTGATGTTTATCATCCACTAATGTTTGTCCCTTATATTTTACACTAATAATATGTCCTATTGGTCCCGGATCATACTCAAATCCAATAATTTTAGATTTTAATTCAAAATTATTTTCCAATTCGATTCTCTTATGCTCATATTTTTTACCATATAATATCGGTAATGCTTCCGAAAGAATTTCATCTGCTTTATATCTGGTAATACTTACATAAATTTTTCTTCCACGTTTAACATAACTTCCTGGTTTTGGTAATTGTGATAATATGATACCACCTGAACGTCCAATTACATGTACTGAATCAGTAATAATTATTTCATAACCTCGTGGTTCTGCATGCTTAATCGCATTATTTATGGATACTCCAATATACTTAGCTAATTTTAATCTTTGACCATGATTGGTGTAGAAATTTAAAATAAAAGAGTGCAAAATCCATAAAATGATCAATAAAATTCCAATACGAATTAGAGTATATAAAAATAATTTACTTCGTAAAAAAGGAACAATTTCAGTCCACTTAAATTGATTCTTTTCAATTTTCATTCATACCAAATTCTAAAATTTTATCAATAAAATCATACGGTTTGTAACCATTTAATGCGGCTTGATGAAAAATACAAGTTGCTGGTGTCATTCCTGGTAATGAATTAACCTCTATAATAATCGTTTCAACCTTTAAACGTTCATACACTCTCACAAACGCATCAATTCTAGCATAACCCTTAATATCTAAAATCTTTGCCGCATTTAAAAACTGTTCTTTTACTTGTTGAAATATTAAATCATATTCCTCAGGACTATTACCAAATCTTGGAGGTGTTATATTTTGACCTTCTCCGGCTAAAAATTTTTCTTCCAAACTTAATATTTCACCACTCACTAAAACTTCAGAAGGCTCAAAAATTTCATAGGTAATTTTACCTTCTGTCTTTTTGGTTAAAAAACCACCTGTAATTTCCATAAATTGTTTAGCTCCATTTGATTCAATCAATGCTTCAACCAAAACTTCAGATTTTTTTGGAAATTCCTCATTCCACGCTAACTTTAGTTTATCCCTAGAATCTTTGTTAATTTCTGATTCTAATCTAAATAATGTATCTAAGTAATTAATTAATTGTTCTCGATTTTTTATACGCAGGACAGCACTACTACAGCCATCATCGACAGGTTTAATAATAAATGGGTAATCAAATTTCGATTCAACTTGAGAAACAAATTGCTCTTTGGATGCATAATAATCTTGTGAATAACCTATCCATTGATCGGTTACTGTGAACCCATTACTTTTTAATTTTTGGAGTGTATTATATTTATTTATGGTTACTGATGATGAGTTTGGTCCACTTCCATTATATGGTATTTTGTTATTGTCTAATACTTGCTGTAGGGTACCATCTTCGCCTGGCCGGCCATGCAATGCAATAAACACTTCGTCAACCTCATCCTTTAATTCCTCAATGGAAATTAATTTTGGATGAAATTGATAATCAATAGAACTATATTTTGCAATAATTTCTTTACACTGATCTCTGATAACAGATATTATTTTATGTTGTGTTCCATTTAATATTTGTTTTTTAATGTCATCAGCATTATCCTTTAACATCAGATTTATTGGAATTTTGTACAATACAAAGCCATTTTCATCACCCAATAGAAAAATAGGTATAGGAGAATATTTATCGGAGCTAGATAATTTTTCAAATATATTTCGACCGCTCTCCAATGATATATGTCTTTCAAATGAATAGCCACCCATAATTACTCCAACTCTTATTTTATTTTTATTAGTTGTTTGTAATTTTAAAATGTCTTTATCTATTCGTTCTAATAAATTAAACTTTTGTGAAATAACCAATTGCTTTTGATTTCTTTCCCAAATGGACGTTCTAATTATGTAAGTTAAAAATTGAGATGGATTTAGTCCAATTTCAGCGGCTTGATGAAAAAAGAATGACGAGGGCAACATACCTGATGTTGTATTTGGATCATTGAGGTAAATGACCCCAGAACTATTTATAAAACCATCTATTCTTGCGTATGTATTAAATTCAAATAATTCGAAAAGCCTAATACACTCGCTACAAATTAAGTTCAATTGCTTATCTTCAATTTCAATTGGCGTTTGCTTTCTTGAAAGTCCTGGCAAATATTTTGAACGGTAATCATAGATATGGTGACCTTTTATGATTTCTGTAGGAGGCAAGGCTATTGCCGTACCATCTTCATTTCGAATAACAATACATGAAAATTCACGCCCATTTATAAATGACTCAACAATCACTTTTTGTTCTGTAAACTTACTTTCTAATGTTGCAATTTCCTCTTCAATTGAATTCAATTTTACTATTAAATCTTCTGGATGATATATCCATTCATTATTAATTAATAGTGGTAATCCAATTCCATCTCTAATATCTAGAATTTTATTTATGAAATCTAATTTTTTAACTTCATTTAGATTTTTCCATTCTGCCATTTCTAAATTATATCTAAAAAAAGCTTTGTCAATTGCGGTTGAAACATCACTCATTAAAGCATCAGAGGACAATATGGATACACCAATTGAAGACCCTTGATTGGAAGGGCGGACCACACAAGGAAAACCAATTTGTTTTTCTATATTTGAATAGATTGTTTGAACGTTTTTGTTTAACCATTGCTTTTTAGAAATGACCATCACCTTTGGAGTTGGAAATTTTGCAAGGTCCATAATCTTCTTTTGAAAAGATTTGTCAATTCCAATGGCTGATGGTAATATACCACTACCAGTGTATGGTATATCAATAAATTCCAACAAGCCTTGAATTTGTCCGTCCTCTCCTAGGTTTCCATGCAAAGTTAAAAACGCAAAATCAATATGTAATTTTAATTCTTCAATTGGAATTCGCTGACCGACTTCTTCAATTAAATGATCCCAATTCAGATTAGCAATATTATCTAAACTTTCACAGTAAATTTGGAATGAATTCTTACTATTAGGTATATATTTTAAGGGTGGAAAAAAATCTCTTATTGTTCCTTTATAAATATATTTCCAATCAAGTTTAATAAAATGACCACAACTATCAATAAATATAGGTATAGCCTCAAACAAAGATTTATCTAAATTATCATAAACGGTCCGGCCACCCGCAAAAGAAATTTCACGTTCTCTAGAAACACCACCAAATAATATCCCTATTTTCATCAAATCACAATAACCCTTGATTAAAAATCAAAGGTAGAAAAATTAAGATTCTTTGACTTAACCAATTAGGTCTTATCATTGATAATATCTAAAATCTTCCTAAATTAAGCGGATTTAGCCTTTTTTATAACAGCAACCTTTTTTGGACGGCTATTTCCATATGAAGATCTAGTTCTTTTCCCTTTAGCTGTTCTTTTATCACCTCTGCCCATAAATTTAAAATTATTCACGAAGGTATGTTTTTTTTAGATAATTATTAAAAAAATAATGGAAATTACAGTACCTTTGCAGTCCTAAATTTGGAAACGTTCATTTTATGGATTATTTGAAGCAGTTTATTTTACCTATTGAGGGTTTAAAGAATGGTTTTCATTCTTATAATTTTAGATTGGATAGCCAATTTTTCAATCATTTTGAATTAAGCCCAATAAATAATGGAGTTATTACTGTCACAGTTGATCTTAATAAAGAAGACCATATATATTCATTTTGTTTTAATATAACGGGTTTTGTGAATGTTGATTGTGATCGTTGTTTGGCTAGCATAGAATTGCCAATTTTTGGTGCATATAATGTGGTAGTTAAGCAAAAAGATGAGGTTTCTGATGATCCTGATCTTATTTTTATATCTCCTGAGGTACATGAATATAATATTGCTGATCTGCTTTACGAATTTGCATGTGTATCACTCCCTATTAGAAATTTAATTGATTGTGACAATATGGAAAATCCACCATGCAATTTTGAACTTCTAAAATATTATCAGAATACTGTAAATAATAAAGAGGATAACTCAACTTGGGATATACTCAAAAATTTGAAAACGAATTAAAAAAAATTAATTATGCCTAATCCGAAGTGGCGACATTCGAAAACGCGAAAAAGAAAAAGAAGAACTCATTACAAAGCTGAAACGCCTCAATTAGCTACATGTAAGTCAACAGGAGCACTTCATGTTATGCATCATGCACATTGGCATGAAGGAAGTATGTATTATAGAGGACATGTTGTTATAAAAGCTGCTGAAGAGGCTACTGCATCTGAAGCATAAGAATCATCTTATATTATACTATATTATATTGTTCTTTAGTTTTTCAATTGGAGACTTTCGTTTCCGTTGTTATATAATATAATCAAATAATAACTAGAAAGCTCCAAAAATTGGAGCTTTTTTTTTAAATTTAACCATATATATTATGCGAAAAATTATTTTTACTCCAAATGCCCCACCTCCAATTGGTCCGTATAGCCAAGCCATTAAAGTTGGTCACACCTTGTATGTTTCTGGACAAATTGCCTTAGATCCTAAAAGTGGTGAATTACTTATTTCCAATATTGAGGAAGAGACACATAGAGTTTTGGACAATATAGAAGCAATTCTTCATGAAGCGGAAATGGAATTTAAAGACATTGTAAAGTGTACCGTTTTTGTAAAAAATATAAGCCAATTTACTAATATTAATGCTGTTTATTCCACATATTTCCCAAAAGTCGGAGCACCGGCCCGAGAATTAGTAGAAGTATCTGAACTTCCGAAAGGCGTAAATATTGAGATCTCTTGTATAGCCTACAAATAATTTATTATGCAAAAACGTATCCTTTCTTGTATTCAACCCACCGGTAATTTGCATATTGGACGGTACTTTGGTGCTGTGGAAAATTGGATCAGATTACAAAAAGAATTTGACTGTTTTTATGGTATTGTTGATTACCATGCCATTACCATGCCGTACGATCCAAATAAATTGCGCGAAAATGTTTGGGACCTTGCTGTTAACCTATTAGCTTGTGGAATAAAAATAGAAAATCTATTTATTCAATCTTTGATTCCAGAACATTTAGAGTTATCTTGGATTCTTGGTTGCATGTGCAGCTATGGAGAGCTCAATAGAATGACTCAATTTAAAGATAAATCAGAACAAATCAAGGATAAAAACAAAGATGTATTCATTTCTTCTGGTTTATTTACTTACCCTGTATTACAAGCAGCTGATATTCTAATTTATAAGGCAGATTTTGTTCCTGTTGGAAAAGACCAAGACCAACATTTGGAATTAACTCGAAATATTGCTTTAAGGTTTAATCATACTACTGGTAAAGAATACTTTAATACGCCAGAAGCTTTATATACCGAAACACCTAAGATAATGTCTACTGCAGATCCCTTCAAAAAAATGAGTGCCAGTCTAGGTGATAAGCATAATATTAATATTTTTGCACCGATTGATCAAATTAAAAAACAAATTCGTTCTGCAGTAACTGATGCTGGTTCTGACAACAAACTTAGCCCCGGTGTTGAAAACTTATTTGCCATTTTGAAAGCTTGTGGTTCAGACTCTCAATATCAAGAACTTTATCGTGAATTTGAATTAGGAACCATTAAGTATAGTTTGTTAAAGGAAGCCGTTTCTGATGCTGTAATTTCAGTAGTTTCTCCTATACAGGAAGAAAAAGTTAGACTGGGTGAAAATAAAAAAAACATTAAAGATCAAATAAAAATAGCTTCCGCTAAAATTCGTGAGCATGCTCAGACTACTATAAAAGAAGTAAAATCTTTAACAGGATTGGGTTAATTTTTAAAATAATAATTTATGACCATATTTTGCATCGGTAGAAATTATTCTGAACATGCTAAAGAACTTAATAATCCAATTCCTACAAAACCAGTGGTTTTTTGTAAACCTTCAGGTGCATTACTACGAGAAAACAAACCATTTTTTTATCCTGATTTTAGCAACGATATTCATTACGAAATTGAACTTGTACTTAAAATTTGTAAAAGTGGTAAGAGCATACCATTAGCTAAATGTAATGATTATTATAGTCATATAACTGTTGGACTTGATTTAACTGCTAGAGATTTACAACAAGAATGTAAAGAAAAAGGTCTTCCTTGGGAAATTTCTAAGGGTTTTGATCACTCTGCAATTATTGGAAATTGGCTTGACAAAAACGATCTCAATTTAAATAATATTGAATTTGAATTGCATAAAAACAAATTACAAGTTCAATATGGAAAATCCAAAGAAATGATATTCAGTTTTGAACAAATAATTCATTATTTGTCTAGATTTTTTAGATTAAGTCAAGGTGATTTGATTTATACTGGAACGCCTTCTGGAGTAGGACCAATTCATAAAGGCGAAATTTTCGAAGGATTTATTGAAAAAAAACAACTATTTTCATGTGAGATAAAATAATATAATTCATTTGAAGGGTTGTTTTATAATAATGATCTTAGCTTTAAATATTGATTCCTTTTTTAAATCTCAAGATCATTTTATAGAATTTTCATTTGTTAAAAAGTTCCACTTTAATAAACTTATTAAAGTGCTTGAGTTTTTAAGATTTTATAAGAAATCAATTTAAATTATGTTCTGGGAATTATGCTAAAAATGTATGTGTAGACCTCCTCAAAAAAGTGGACATAAAGATAAGTTAGAAATAATATTATATTCACATATTAAAAGCTTATTAGATG
>JBGAVH010000046.1:0-10691 GCA_044228225.1 Saprospiraceae bacterium
CATGTATTAAGCCTCCCGCTAGCGTTCATCCTGAGCCAGGATCAAACTCTCCATAGTACTTTTTCTTTATTTATCATTTACTACACCTCACAGCGCAGTAAACCAAATATTTCAAAAGCTATTTCGAATCTTCCTAACTATTCTGTTATTTCTTTTTCTCTCTTCTTTCTCTTCTACGCAATTCTTCCTATACCTTATCTATTTCCTATTCCTTTCCTATTTTTTCCTTTCTCTCCCTAGCCTGTCAATGAACGTTTTTGGTTCGCAATTCTGGTTTGTATTCCCTTCCTCTAAACCTGTATTTCTTTTAGCTCTATTGCTAAAGGACTGCAAAGATATAACGACTGAGCTTTATCCACCAAATATTTTACAAATAAATAACAAATTTTATTTTAAAAATATCTAAATATCTGATTTTAAATAACTTATAATAAAAATAATATTTAGGATTTCTATGAATTTGATCGATTTGAATAAAAAAAATAGCCAAAACTTACATAATCGTCATTTTGCATATTTTTTACTACCCATTTATCAGATATTCATTGACTATTTCATTGCAAAATAAGTACTCACTAATTTATTAAACTTCATTAAATAAATCTGAATCGATGCATGATGATACTCTTGATCAAAATATAGATTTTCATAGTATCCGATACTCGAAATCGCTGGTTAAGTATATTACTGGCGGAAACTTTTGTTAAACGATTCAATAATTGCATATAATATTTATAAGCTACATATACGCCTAATCGCGAACCCATAGGTAAACCTTTAATACCTTCGTAGGCTTCTTCAAACTCCTTTCTGATCTCCTCTTCAATTTTGCGCTTTTCTTGCTCATTGAATGAACTTATGAGAATTCCTGGAAAATAGGATCTCCCTCTTTCATTATGATCACTGCCTATGTCTCTTAAAAAATTGATTTTTTGAAATGCAGAACCGAGCTTCCTTGCTCCATATTTTAATGCTTCAAATGCATCGGCCCGGCCTTTTACAAATACTTTAAGACACATAAGTCCTACAACTTCTGCAGATCCATAAATATAAATATCATACTCTTCTTTTGAAAAATTTTTTTTATCAATATCCATTGCCATACTGTGCAAAAAAGCGTCAATGTATTCATGGTCAATTTGGTATTCATGCACAACTTGCTGAAAGGCATGCAAAATTGGATTAATACTTATTTTATTTTCTATTGCTTGATAAACCTCATTTTTTACGGTCTCTAGATAAAATGCTTTATCTATATGATGAAATGTATCTACGATTTCATCTACTATGCGAACAAATCCATAAATTGCACAAATTGGTGCTCTGTATGCGGGTTCAAATAGTCTAATACCCATTGAGAATGAAGTACTATAAGCATAAGTCATTTTTGTACTCATGGTTTTACATACTTCATTATATAGTTTCAGACTAGTCATGCCTGCATTTTTTTTATTGCCAATTTAGCAGCAATCTGACCTGAAATTAGTGAAGGAGGTAATCCCGGGCCAGGATGCGTCAACTGTCCCGCAAAAAATAGATTATCTAACGATTTATGTTTTATTTTAGGTTTTAGAAAGGCAGTCTGCCGGAGAATATTTGACAAACCATATGCATTTCCTTTAAAACTATTATATTCAGATATAAAATCATTAACCGAAAATGATTTTTTATAGATTATGCAGTCCTTGATCTTTTGTTCGGTTTTTATCTCAATTCTTTCAATTATAAGATCTAAATATTGCATTCTGATGGCTTCATTGTCCTCTAATCCTGGTGCTATGGGTACTAGTATAAAAAGATTTTCATGATTTTCCGGTGCAACACTGGGATCCGTTACAGAAGGTACAGATACATAAAATAAAGGATCTTTGGGCCACTGGGGATGATCATATATTTCCTGGCCATGCCGATCAAGATCAGCATCAAAAAATAAATTATGATGTATCAGGCCCTTCAACTTTTTATTAAATCCAAGGTAAAACAATAGACTGGATGGAGCAAAAACTCTGGAATTCCAATATCGATCAGAATATTGTCGAAACTCTGGTTCTAATAAATTCACATCTGTGTGGTGATAATCCGCTGTGGAAATTATGGCATCAAATGGGAATAAACCTTGATGAGTTTCTAGACCATGAACCTGTGAATGATTAGATTTTATTTTAAGAACAGGAGCATTAAAATGGAAAAGCACTCCTTTTTCAAGGGCTAATTGATACAAAGCTAAAAATAATTGCACCATTCCTCCTTTCGGATACCAGGTACCTTGATTAAAATCTGCATAGTTCATTAAACTATATAATGCAGGAGTTTCTGAAGGTTTAGCTCCTAAAAATAGAACCGGAAAAGTTAACCAAGATCTCAATTTAGTATTTTTAACTCCTTTGAATATCAAGGATTCAATAGATGTTATCAATTGTAATTTAAACGCGTTTTTAATAATTTTCCAATTCAGATATTCTCTTACATTCGATGCAGGCTTCCTAACGAATTGGTTCATTCCGATTTCATATTTTATCTTTGCATCTTTCAAGAATTTTTCTAAAAATAGAGAACTCCCAGGTTCTAAATCTTCAAATATACGATTGATTTGTTCCATCTGCGCAGGTGCATCAATGAATCCTTCCTTAAAAAACATTCTATAAGACGGATCTAATCGAATTAATTCAAAGTAATCTTTTGTACTTTTTCCAAATTCATTAAAAAAAGTTTCGAATATTTCTGGCATCCAATACCAACTCGGCCCCATATCATAGGTGAATCCAGCTTCTGTAAAAGATCTTCCTCTTCCTCCAGGACTTTCGTTTTTTTCAAATATTTCAACGTGATATCCTGCATGCGCCAATTCAATAGCTGCTGCCATTCCTGCTATGCCAGATCCTATGATTCCTATTTTACGGTTAGAACGATTCATTCAGAAACAGAACACTGGCAAAATAATTTTGTTTAACCTTTTATAAAAAAGACTAAACAAAAAAGGCCCTTGGAATTAACCAAGAGCCTTCATATGATTTTTAGCTAAAAAAAGTTCTAAGCTTTTCCGCCTTTTAATGAATCTTGTAATACTTTTAATTCATCCATTTTACCTTCAAAAGCTAATCTTGCTTGTTGTGGCCAAGTACTAGGATCATGCATTCTATATCTTGAGCCAGCATTATCCAAAACGGTTTGAATCTTAGATATTTCAGCATTTGCTAATTCTTCAAATGTGTTAATTCCATCAGCATTCAATAATTCTGCGATTTTTGGCCCAATACCTTCAATAATTTTTAAATCATCTCCAGTAGTTGACTTAGCTTTCGCTTTTGCTTTAGGTTTTACTTCAGTTTCTGATTCAGCTGTCTCAAAAAGTTCATTTTTTGGAGTTTTTTCTGTCGCTTCAACTTTAACTTCTGCAGGTGCTGTATTAGCTTTAGCCTCTGCTTTAGCATCTAACTTGGCTTTAGCTGATTCCTGAAGTTGCTCTTTTAATTGACTGAAACCTTCAATTTCTCCTAAAGTACTCATCTCAACTTTAGTTTGAATTTTTTCAACAGCTTTCTTAGTCACCTGACGTTCTACATCTTTCTCTTTTTTAACATTATCATCTGCTTCTTTACGGATATCTTCAAGATATCTGGTGTGGGAAACGATAATTTTTTTCTCCTCTCTGTTGAATTCGATAACTTTAACTGTAAGTGTTTCATCAACTGAAGCATTCAGATTGTTTTCCTTTTTCATGAATTTTACAGGAGCATAAGCTTCCAATCCATAAGGTAATTGAACTGTGAATCCTCTGTCATCTTTTCTTAAGACAGTAGCTTCATGATAAGATCCTTCTGGGAATATACTTTCAAAAGTATCCCATGGATTTTCTTCCAATTGCTTATGTCCTAAAGACAACTTACGGTTTTCAAGATCAATATCAGTAATTAACACATCCAAATTCTGACCTACCTTCGTATATTCAGATGGATGATTATAGCGTTTTGTCCAAGACAAATCAGAAATGTGTACCATTCCACCTATACCTTCACTAAGTTCAACAAATACACCGTAAGGGGTAAGATTTTTCACAACTCCTGTATGACGAGTTCCAACGGAGAAATTCTGTTGTACATGTGTCCAAGGATCTTCAACCAATTGTTTCAAGCTTAAAGACATCTTTCGTTCTTCACGATCTATTGTTCCAACCTTTGCTTCAAACTCTTGACCTAAGAAGAAGAAATCTTTAGCATTAATTGGTTGACTATTCCAGTTTACTTCAGAAACGTGAATTAATCCTTCTACACCCGGATAAATCTCCAAGAAAGCTCCGTAGTCTTCAATGTTAACTATCTTTCCTTTGACTGTTGATCCTTCAACTATATCAGCCGGTATGACATCCCATGGATGAGGTTGAAGTTGTTTTAAACCCAATGAAATACGTTTTTTGTTTTCATCAAAATCCAATACAACAACATTGATTTTTTGATTTTTCTCTAATACTTCTGAAGGATGACTAATTCTACCCCATGAAATATCAGTGATATATAACAGACCATCAACACCTCCTAAGTCTAAGAATGCACCGAAATCCGTAATATTCTTAACGGTTCCTTCCAATACTTGACCTTTCTCTAAACCAGAAATAATTTGTTCTCTTTGTTCTTGTAAATCACCTTCAATCAATGCTTTATGGGAAACAACAGCATTCTTTATGGTTTCATTGATTTTAACCACCTTAAATTCCATCGTCTTTCCAACGTATGCATCATAATCTACAATTGGTTTTATATCAATTTGTGAACCAGGTAAGAATGTTTCCAAACCGTTGCAGTCCACAATCAAACCACCTTTAGTTTTACTAATAACGTTACCTTTTATAATGGTACCATTTTTATAAGAATCTACTAATATCTCCCAAGCTCTTAGAAGTTTAGCTTTCTTACGTGACAAAACTAAATGTCCTTGCTCATCTTCTGTGCGTTCAACATAAATCTCAACCAAATCGCCTGGTTTCAAATCCAAATCTCTAAACTCAGATAATGGAATTAAACCATCAGATTTAAATCGAATATCAAATACTACATCACTTCCAACAATACTTGCAACTTTTCCTTGTAATACCTGACCTTCATGTATAGAATTAAAGGTACTGTCATATTCAGCCAATAAGCGCTTAGTCTCTTCTGGTGAATAATTAACTGCATTTCTATTTGTTATCGTCCAATCAAATTCATCATGTGGGCCGGAATAATCATCGGCTTCAACCAAAGTTTCTAAAGCAATTTCCTCTTCAAGTAATACGCCAACTTCTTCTTCTTTATCGATTACTACAGGGATGTCCGGGGATTCGAGGATCTCAATTTCACCTGGAAGGTCTGTAATAAGATCATCTTCTGGTGTTAAATCTGGTGTTAAATCTGGTGTTAAATCTTTTTCGTCCAACATTTTGGCAATTTTTATAGGTTAAGAAATAATTTTTGCGGCGCGAAGATACTACAAAAAATCGTACTCAATGGCACTTTTCAATGATCTTAACCAATTAATTCATGCCAATAAACATAAAATATAATTTGTAAATGTATAATTTATTTAAAATCAAATATTTACAAAAATCATTGAACATTTTTTTAATGCGCTTTCTCAGAAACAATATTTAGTAAAATGAATCAAGGGTTAATGTGGCTCTTTCAACTTTAAAGTAAGATGCAATTATTAGAGCATTAAATGTTCATTATCAATATTTTAAAGAAAATGTTTTGTATTATAATGTCATCTGTTTCACTTTTTACCACTTTTCAGAAATAAGCAATTGTAAGAAACATTGAATCTCAGACTGGTATGCGTCCAAATTTAACCGCTTCAATGTGAGCTTAAACTAGTGATTTAAGGTCAATTCTTGACTCGTTTTGCTTTAAATAATAATAACCCAAAGCTGTGATTATACTCATGGTAAAAATAATCCACCAAAGTATGTGAAACCCATAATGATCTGCAATTAATCCACCAAAACTTGGCCCCAGAATATGCGCTGCACTGTAAGAAACAGTATACAGAGCAGCATATTGTCCTCTATTCGATTCATTAGATCTGTTAAGCCAAAAACTCATCATAAATGGCATTGATAATATTTCTCCAATTGTAATTATGATTGAAGCAATAACAGCAATTAGAAAAGGATTAATGGGAAATATATTAAACAAAATATATGAAAAACCCACTATTAGAGTACCCAATATAATGTAATTGAGTTCGTTGGTTTTTTTAGAAATTTTTGTAATAATAACCATTTCAAATAAGGCGATAAGCAATCCATTCAGTGCCATGGTTAAACCAATCTGTCTCTCTGATAGCAATAATTCTCTTTTTAGAAATAACGGTAAGGTCGTAAACACTTGAAAAAAACAAATTGCAAAAAGCAAACTTAAAAAAATAAAAATCATGTAAGCTTTATCTTTATATGCTGAAACAAATAAAGTCGTTTGCGTCTTAGGCAGTTCCTTTACAATGGGTCTGTTCTTTAAAAAAAACAATACAATAAAAGCAGCAAATAAATTCGTCCAACCATCAACCCAAAATAAATATTGATAATTATAAGACGCTATCAATCCTCCTATACTTGCACCAATAGCCCAACCTAAATTTACAGAAAGTCGCACCAATGAAGAACTACGGGTTCGAGTTTCGGCATTACTAAATGCACCAATCGCAGTCATCCCGGCAGGTCGAAAAGCTTCATTGATCATTGCCAAAACAAAGGTCATCACACAAATCCAAGTATAATCATGCAATAAGCCTAAAACAAAAAATGAAAACCCACCAAAGGTTAATGTACCCAACATAACAGGATAATATCCGAACTTATCTGTGAGTTTTCCACCTGCTAAAGCTCCTAAAATCGATCCTACACCAAAACAGGTCAATACAAATCCTGCTTGTGTTATACTCACACCCTGACTCTGAGTCATGTACATGGTCATAAATGGAACCACCATAGTTCCACTTCTATTAATTAATTGTACCAACGAGAGCAACCATACAGAAGGATTCAATCCTGTAAAGGCATTCTTATAAAGATGTAATACTGAAGCTAACATAAAGAAAAGATCCGTCAGAATAATGTGGAATTAACGCTCATTTGATTCGATGGTTTAAATAGATGCTTCATTTAACTTGTCACTTAACTCAAAATTTATACTTTTACACAAAGATTAAATATGTCACAGCCTTTGCAGTTGTTGGTTTTAATGATTGGGTATTTTATACTCCTTATTGTGATCTCCTTTCTTACTTCAAAGGATAATTCTAATGAAAATTTTTTTGTTGCAAAAAGAAGCTCTCCTTGGTATCTGGTAGCTTTTGGAATGATAGGAGCTTCATTATCCGGGGTAACTTTTATAAGCATTCCAGGTGTCGTAGGTGCTGGCGGAGCCAATCAAAATTTATCCTACATGCAAATGGTATGGGGTTATCTCATCGGATATATGCTTATCGCCAATGTACTCATGCCCATTTACTATAGATATAATGTGACCTCAATCTATCAATATCTAGATCAACGTTTGGGTACCTCATCGTATAAAACAGGAGCAGCTTTTTTTATTTTATCAAGAGTTGTTGGAGCTTCTTTTAGAATGTATATTGTTGCTTTGGTAATGCACCAATTTATATTTTCACATTATGGAATTCCCTTCTGGATTACGGTTTTGATCTCCATATTTTTAATTTGGGTTTATACTTTCAGAGGTGGAATTAAAACTATTGTAGTTACAGATGTTTTTCAGACCTTTTGCATGTTAGGGTCTTTGATATTGACTATTTTTTTTTTAAGTGAACAACTTGATGTTAGTGTTTTCGGATATTTTGGAAAAGTATTATCATCAAATTATGGTAAGATTTTTTATTTTGATGCTGCCTGGAGTGACCCTAACAATTTTTTTAAACAAGTCATTGGTGGTATGTTGATAGCATTAGTTATGACAGGTTTAGATCAAGATATGATGCAAAAAAATTTGACTTGCAAAAATCTCAAAGAAGCGCAATTGAATATGTTTAGTTTTTCGATGTTGCTCTTTTTTGTCAATCTGGCATTTTTATGTTTAGGCGCAGGTCTTTATTTATTTGTTCAACAACAAGGCATTGCGTTGCCACCAAAATCTGATCAGTTATTTCCAATGATCGCATTCAATTATTTGAGTGGTGCGGGCGCAATACTTTTTCTTCTTGGACTAACGGCATCCAATTATGCCAGTGCTGATTCTGCATTGGCGTCATTGACAACCTCATTCTGTGTTGATTTTTTAAATTTTTCAAAAAATACGTGGACTGAACAAAAAAAGAAATTCATCCGAACTTGCGTACATCTTGGATTTTCATTTAGCATATTTTTTGTTATAGTAATTTTCTATTGGCTCAATGACGATGCTGTCATAAATAAAGTTTTTCAGTTCGCCGGTTATACCTATGGCCCCATATTAGGCCTATTTGCTTTTGCTATTGGAACTAACAGAAAATTAATTTACGCTATTTGGGTTCCTATTATTTGTATGGTATCGGTTTTATTATCTTATATTGTAAATATGCATTCTAAGGAATGGTTAAATGGCTTTACCTTTGGCACGTTATTAGTTGCCTTCAATGGATTTATTACATTCATTGGATTAATGCTGATATCAAAAAATCAGAATTAAGTGAGTTTTAATAAAGTAACAGAATCAGAATCACTGCATCATCAACTGGAAAAAAAATCAGTTCATGAGCTTCTTCAATTAATGAATGAAGAAGATCAAAAAGTACCTAAAGCTGTAAGAGCATGCACACATCAAATTGAGGCTTTCATTCAATACCTGATTCCTCAAATGAAATTGGGTGGCAGATTGTTTTTTATAGGAGCAGGTACCAGCGGTAGATTAGGAGTAATCGATGCTTCAGAATGTCCGCCTACTTTTGGCATACCTGATGATTGGATTATTGGAATTATTGCAGGAGGTGATGGTGCTATTCGTAAAGCTGTAGAATTTGCTGAAGATCATATTGATCAAGCTTGGATAGATTTAACAGAATACCAGATCGAATCATTAGATACTGTAGTAGGTATAGCTGCAAGTGGTACTACACCCTACGTTATCCATGGATTAAAAAAGTGTCAGGAAAATAAAATCCCAACTGCATGCATCACCTGCAATCCAAATAGTCCGATAACGGAATATTCAGATTTTAAAATAGAATGTGAAGTAGGGCCTGAATTTATAACAGGCAGTACCCGACTTAAGTCTGGAACAGCACAAAAATTAATTTTAAATATGATCACAACCTGTACCATGATAGGTCTTGGGCGAGTTGTCGACAATAAAATGGTTGATATGCAATTAACCAATGACAAACTAATCGATCGTGGCGTTAAAATGATACTAAAGCATAGAAACATGGATTATGAGGCTGCTAAACATTTGTTACTACTAACAGGAAGCGTTAGAAAAGCTATCCATGCATTACATGAAATAGAATAACTTTCAATAAGCATTTTTAGCCTGCTTAAGTCAGAATCCATAAGCCAACAAATAACATTTTGATTTAATATTAATAATGCATATATTTGTATTCATTGGATTATTTAAATAACTTAAAAATTATAAATGTTTAATAAATCTGTGCTTTATACAATCAGGACAATTGGCCTGATGATTTGCTATTTCATCCTGTCATTTAACTTCATTCGATCACAATCTATTACCCACAAAATTAGTGAAAACTATAAATTGGTTTCTTCACTGACAGATAGTATGAATCAATATACCCAATGGTATTTCAATGGAAAAATAGATACTGTATTATTTTTAGCACAAAAAGAACATTTCAATAATCAGATATTTAACTTAATCGTTGCAAATAGTGATTTGATGTATCAACTCATAGATTCCATTAATCAGGATAATTATCCTAAGCCCATAGAAGAATTGATGGATACTACATTGATCATAGAACCAGAATATTCTACAGAGGAGATAACTGATTCAGAACAAATGGATACCCAATCCGATTCTTCATTTCAAACACCTTACCCGGATATACCTCGACGATCTAGAACATTTTCACCTATGTCAATGGCTGGAAAAGTCATGACGATGAATTCTGGTAAACGAACTACGGTCCACCTACAATTTGGGCTGTATTTTAATAATTGGATTGAATCCAATCCCAATCCAACGACCCCTCCAATAAAACTAAACATGTGGAAATCATTTAATTTTTTCGGAGATATTTCAATTATTTGGAAAACTCGTCTTGGAAAAAGCAATAGTCCAATTGGAATTTATTATGGTTTAGGTGTGGACAATAGACAGTTTACTATGAAAAATAATTTTAGAGATATATTACAAGTAGAAGGATCACAACCATGGAGGGATCAAACAGCTTATGATCAAATAAGACTTAAAGGCAGTTATCTGAGCATACCATTGGGAGTACAATTACAAGTTAAGAAAATCAGAATTTCAATTGGAGGATATCTTGGTTTCAGAACGAAACAAACAAGATATGGATGGTATCAACAAAACGATCAAGATATTAAAGTAAAAATAAAAGACCATTATGGTCTCAATAAAAATAATTATGGCTTAAGTTTTTCAGTTGGTAAAAATAGGTCAGCCGTATCATTTAATTATGATCTTTCAAAATTAATAGTAAGTCAAAATAAATCGCAAATCGATCATCATCCTTGGAGAGTG
>JBGAVH010000047.1:0-10487 GCA_044228225.1 Saprospiraceae bacterium
CAAATTAATAGAAATTTACTTTTAGATATTAAAATCAAATTACCTGAAGATGCCGAAAGTATTGAGGAAATAAATGACACAGAAGAGTTATAAACGAAATACAAAAGTGCAAATGTTTATTAGGTTTTTTTAGGCATGATGGGAGCTGGAATATCTACAAAAAAGAGCTAATACTTTTCAGTATTAGCTCAGAAGTAAACATTCCGTCACCCAACAGTATTATCCCTATGAAGTTGCACCTCTGCAGAGCTTCAGTCCGTTTATACTGTCGGTGCAAATTTGGTAATTTTACAAACATTATAAATAACTTTATTACTAACTAGAAAAGAACTTATCAGACTACATAACAGCACCAGTGGAATCAATATTAGTATTGATAGCCACATCTTGTAGCGGGTAGCTGATATTTATATCTTTATTATCAAATTAATGCTGGTAGTCTAATTGTCTAAACAATTAGAGCTACATATAGGAGGATGAGTATAAAGTAAAAAAATAAAAAATTTATGCAATAAAAAAATTTAACATATTATCTTTGTCAAATCAGACATGCTTTACATAGGAGGTGCTGTTTAACAATTCTCCAATTAACTTCCATTTTTCTAATAAATCTGTTTTTTTTCCATTTAATATTATATACTGTGTAACTGTAGGAATAAAATTACCAACCTCTGTTCCTTCTTTAACAAATACAACTAAAGGTTTATCCGCCATATGAGCCATCCCTGACTCTACATGTAGCATTTCAGATATAGCATATTTTGAATTTTCAGTATTAAGATCCTTTTGAATATAACGAGGAGTTGCAACAACCACAACAAAGTCAGAAGATGGAATATTTAATTTCATTAATTCTGCTGTGTTCATTGGCGCTACTGAATATCTACCCACTGTTCCATAAGGTTTTATTCCATGTGCCACTAAAATTTCCTCTATGAAGTCCACAAAAGGTTTATCCTCTGGTCGTAAACTACAACTGATAAATGCAGTTGCAATAAAATTTGATTGGTCTGATTGCGTCATTAGATAAGTTTTGTTTTATGTTTATATGATTGGATTAGATGCCTCTACATCAAATATTTTAAGGTCAAATTTATAAACTAAATTTATGATTCCAAAAAATATCTATAAAAGTTTAATTTATGATGTCAAGAGCAGAAGAGTCTATAATACTAGCCAATATCTATTATTGCTGATTCTAGGATTTGATCAATTGCAAAAATATTTAGTGATTTACTTGAAGAAATAATTACAAATTGAATTGATTAATTAAGCATGAATATTAAAATCTAAAATCACATTGTACAAATAGGATCAATTTGCAACTTGAACAATTGTTTCAGTCAAGATATACAAATTCAGTTTGAAGTCAATCATTCCATTGATACTCTTAAAGTTTAGCCAGTTGATTAACTCTTGTTAGTTTAGCAAGTGAAACATTATAAACAAAGTCATTGATTTTGTCATCCCCCATGCCTTGAACCATAAAGTTAAGCGATGTCCCTCCTACTGATGTTACTGAAATAATGTGTTTACGAGTTAATCTCCAAACAGCTAAAAATACAGCTGCAACAACAAATCCAACAAACATACTTTCATTTCCTCCTCTTTGTCCACTTAAATAGAAACCCACACAAACGCAAATAACGCCAAATATTAAAAGCAGGATATTGCTCTTATATTTTGATTCTATTGAACTTATGTCTTCTAGAAAAACACTTATACTAAATGATTGACCCCATACCCTGTCCGTCATTTGAATTCGCAAGTTTGTTAAAATGATTTTGTCATCATTCGAAGTTAACAATTTGTTTTCGTTAGGAAAAAGCTTCATATTGAGTGAATTTAAAATTTATACCTACTCTGTTTGATTTTCTCTTGATCCTATTATTTTATTCCAAAATTTAAGTTGATATAATCTATTAGTCTTTATAAAATGCTTTATTTAAAAGATGTACATTTGAAAATATTGAGTCCAATATTATTGTGTTAATTAATTGTTAATCTTTTGACAATACTAAATTAATAACTAAATTTGATAAAATCTAATTTATGTGCGCTCAATTAAATTTATCAAAAAGAATACTCAGTATTTTAGTAGTTTTATTTATTTTATTTTCTAATATTGGATTCAGTCAACATGATTCAGTAAATCCATGTGTTGAAAATCCTCCTAATCATGATATTCCGAACAATCCTCCCGAAATAGATCCTTGTACTTTTGAATATGTATATTTAAATGTTGATAATATAAGTGAGCTTGGGGCGAATGTAAACCAAAAGTTAAATGAAAATATTTATATTTATAAGGACCTGAATATTGACAAAGACTTCATATTTAAAGATTGTACAGTAAAAATTGCTCCTGATGTTAAAATTACTATCACAAGTTCTAAAAAATTTAGAATAGATCATAGCCATTTATTTACTTGTTATTTATTATGGGAAGGAATCCAAGTTTCCAATCTTTCAAAATTAGAAATATTAAACCAATCTGAAATTTCCGATGCAAAAAAAGCAATAAACCGAATAGGTAATTCTGCTCAATTTTGGTTAAATAATTCTACTTATAGTAATAATAAATACTGTATTTATTTGAGTGTTCCACCTACTTCTGCGGATAATAAATTCGAATTTTTAGAATTTAAAGGCAATCACTTTGTATGTAATAGACATTTGAAAGGAACGACTAATGAAATAACTGAAGCTGGTATATATTTGGAGAATTATACCTTTCATAATCTTTCTTTTACATTAACACCTTCTCCTGCCTTAGCTAATAATTTTGTTTCGCTTAATTATGGAATCCAACAAAAAGGAAAATTGAAGAAATTGAACCTTAAAAACTTCTATTTTAGTGATATAAGAATTGCTGGAATTTATTCTGAAAATGCCTTGTTAACATTCAAGCTTCTTAATTTTTATGACTGTAAAATTGGAATCCAAACACTTAATGTAAGTCTCGCAGATATAAAAAACTGTGTTTTTAAACTTGCGGGGCAATTTAGTTTTAAACCTAGAGCAATATTTATTGGTAATTTATTAATAAATGCAAATGTATTCATTGAGCAAAATGAAGTCACACAAGAGGTTTCTTGTACAAATAGAGTAGAGGGTATAATCTTAGGTAGACAAATTGAAACTCCAGAAAGATATAAAGTAGCTGATAATCCGTATATTAGTGTCAAGTATAATAAATTTTATGCATACGCAGATCATACAACAAGTCCAAATTTATATGCTGATGGTTTTTTAGGTATTGATATAGGCTATCCAACAATGCCAACAAATAGTTCTGTAAATTTTTATTTTAATAAATTTTATTTACATAATAATTCTACTGCTATTTCATCCAGTGGGGAAAGAAATAATTTTTATGTTTTTGAGAACTCGGTCCAAAGTTGTGATACACTGGATAATTTAGAATGGTCGAAGTGTTTTATTTTTTCAGGAAATTCTTTTAGTGCGACTGGTCCAGGTCTTAAAACAAATATTAGTAATAATAAAATATTATCATTGTATCCAAATGATTCTATCATTTGGGCTAATTTTTTTAGGCAAGGTATAACGATGAATGCATACAATAATGCTGTTATTTGTAATAATTATTTTGAACACAATCATCAAGAAGGGGCTTATGTATTTATTGGTGATTGTGGAAATACTAATTTTAGCCAAAATATTGGAGTTGATGGTAAATTTCTCAATCTTAATGGTGGATATATTGGACAACAATATTTGCACGGCAATCAATACTTTAGATCAGGGATTATTCCTACATGGAATCCAAATTGTCAAAGTAAAACTGAAGACCATGCAAAAAAGTCTTTATTTATTGTTACTGAACCACGAAGTTCTAATATAGTAACTTATCCAAAACATCCTTATACAATCCAACCAGAATTTGTTGCTCCAAATGTGCTTTGGTGGACTTATGATAGTCTTGGCGTCGATATAGAATGTGGATTTGCACTTAATATTGAAGATGAACGATTTAAGAATTCAAATACAGAACTAATTGTCAGTGCTGCGACAACACTAAATTCTTTGGGTATAAATGAATGGTATCAGCTGAAATATGATTTATATAATCAAGTTATAGAATTTCCATCTTCCTTTTCAGGTTATTCTCCATTAAATGCGTGGATGAGTAATATTATTAACACCACATTAATTGATGAATATTCAGTCCTGGTTGCGCAAGCGCTTAATATTTCTAAATCTGCTGTTAACTCTAATGCAAGATCTATATTAGCAACTCAAATGAGCGATATAGGTATTTTATTAATGAATGATACATTATTAAATGTAGCAGAACTAGATTCATTATACACATTATCTGATTCTCTGATTAATGATTATCAATCATTTCAAAACATTAACGATACATCTGAAATTCAAAAGGCTAAACAACTCGTTCTGCTATTCGGAGCTATGTCAACAAATAATACCTATGAACAAGTTATGAAGGATTATTTTAATATTTACCTTCGATTGTTAAGTGGAGAATTGATGACACAAACCATGCTAAATAGATTGATTCAGATCTCGGAATTATGTATACTAGAATATGGAGTTTATCCTATATGGGCTAACTTGTTAATTCCATATTGCTATAGAACAATTGATCAGGATACCATTAATAGCTGTAGTCAATTACCTCAACCTTTAAAGAAAAGTAACGGAATACGCACAAATATTCCTGATGAATATTTGTATAATCTATATGGACAAAAGGTTGCTAAATTTAATCCTACTACCGATAATCTAAACCAACTGAATATTCAAAGCGGTATTTATATTTATAAATCAAAAGACGGTTTATATATAAAAATATTTAAAAATTAATATTGAATCAATATAATGAGAATTCTAATTGTATCATTCACTTGGTTAATATTTACTTTATTAGGAATTAGTCAGAATAAATATGACTATACATGGACGTTTGGAAAAAATATTGGGAATAACAAAAATTTAAACCGTATTTATTTTTCGGATACTGGCATCGTACATATCGATAGTTTGGAGAGTAAATTTGACATTCTTGGTGATAAAACTTTTATATGTGATAAAGACGGGAACCCCTCCGTATTATTTACTAATTGTTCTATTTTGGATAGTCAGCTTGATACCATGTATGGTAATTACACACTCAAGACAAATAGACGAAATTATTGGTGCTTTGATTTAACACACTATTATTACCCATATGATCAGTCAATGCTAATTTTACCTGACACACATAAAAAAAACATTTATCCAATCTTATTAATGGATATAGCTTCTATTGAACGAGATCAAGATTCAATTAAAGCCCTAGATTACGGAATATTATATTCGATGGAAATGAATCTTACTAATACAATTAGCAAAAGGTTAGTCAATAATTGGAATCAAGTACATTATGACACATTTGCGCCTGGGCATCTTACTGCATGTCTACAAGATAACGGTAAAGATTGGTGGATTATAGTTCCTCTAGATGCAAGTATTTGTTATTTAATTTATGAATATACATCTTCAGGATTAAATATTGTGGGAAGAACTTGTATTGGGAATAAAATTTATGGTGAATTTGATTTTATTAGCTCCACAACTTTTAGTCCGGACCGCACTAAATATGCCCGTTATTGTCCTAGATATGGTGTTCAACTATTTGATTTTGATTCTAAAACTGGAGCTCTTAACAGACCAAAATATTTCCATGAAGAAGGAGGTCGTCAGCCCTTTGGTGGAATTTGCTTTTCTCCTGACTCTAAATTTTTATATGTATTCTCAATAGATTCTTTATACCAATATGATCTTACTTCTGATCATGTAGAAAGTTCAGGAATATTAATTGATACATTGGACCAAAGTACAGGGAAAACAAATATTTCAGCATTTAATTCTGGACGCATAGGTCCAGATGGTAGAATTTATATAGGCGGATTAGCAGGAGGCCAATACCTCAGCGTAATTAATAATCCCAACTGTAGAGGAAAGAAATGCGATCTTATTCAACAGGCTGTTCGATTACCTGGCAATCATGATTATACAATGACTTACGCTCCTTATTTCTATGATTTCAAAGGAGTAAGAGAATGTAAAGAAACGAATTCAGTTGACTCAAAGGAGGAAAACTTAAAGGTTTTTGAGAAGAGAGGTGATTTAATTTATTATAATTTTAAAGACAAGTCAGGGTGGATATCAATTTATTCTATAAATGGCAAGTTAATTAAAACAATGAAAAATGTCTCACCAAGTGGTGTCATAAACATTGAGGATTATACACCTGGTGCATATTTAATTCAGGCGAATTGGGGATCTTCTCACTATGAATATAAACTGGTCAAGAATTAAGATTGAATTGTAATAATGAAAGTACTTTTAGCAATATTTATTTGGTCCACATTTACATTAATTGGGGTTGGTCAGAATAAATATGACTATACTTGGACTTTTGGAAAGAATTTTGGAAATAACAAGAATTTGAATCGTATCTATTTTTCAGATACTGGAATAATAAAAATAGATAGTTTGCAGAGTAATTTCAACATTTTTGGGGATAAAACTTTTATATGTAATCGGGATGGGGACCCCATAGTATTATTTACTAATTGTTCTATTTTGGATAGTCAGCTTGATACCATGTATGGTAATTATACACTTAAGGAAAATAGAAGAAATTATTGGTGTTTTGATCCTATAGACTATTATTATCCATTTGATCAGTCTATGCTCATTCTACCTGATACTCATAAAAAAAACATTTATCCAATCTTATTAATGGATGAAGCTTCTATTGAACGAGATCAAGATTCGCTCAAGGCCCTACATTATGGAAAATTATATTCAATGGAAATGAATCTTACGAATACAATTAGTAAAAGTTTAGTCAATAATTGGAATCAAGTTCATTACGATACATTTGCGCCAGGCCATCTTACAGCATGTCTACAAGATAACGGAAAAGATTGGTGGATTATAGTTCCTCTTGATGCAAGTGTTTGTTATCTAATATATGAATATACCTCGGCGGGATTGAATATCGTTGGAAGAACTTGCGTAGGATCTAAAATTTATGGATACTCTGATGGGATAAGCTCAACTTCTTTTAGTCCCGATCGTACTAAATATGCCCGTTACTGTCCTGAATATGGAATTCAACTGTTTGATTTTGATTCAAAAACGGGAGCCATTAACAGACCAAAGTATTTCCACGAAGAAGGAGGTCGCCAATCATTTGGTGGAATTTGCTTTTCTCCTGACTCTAAATTATTGTATGTGTTCACTTTAGATTCTTTATACCAATATGATCTTACTTCTGGAAATATAGAAAATTCAGGTATACTAATTGATACTTTAGATAGAAAAACAGGTAAAGCAAACATCTCAAGTTTTAATTCTGGACGCATAGGTCCAGATGGTAGAATTTACATAGGTGGATTAGCAGGAGGCCAATACCTCAGCGTAATTAATAATCCCAACTGTAGAGGAAAGAAATGCGAACTTATTCAACAAGCTGTTCGATTGCCTGGCAATCATGATTATACAATGACTTACGCTCCTTATTTCTATGATTTCAAAGGAGTAAGAGAATGTAAAGAAACAAATTCAGTTGACTCAAAGGAGGAAAACTTAAAGGTTTTCGAGAAGAGAGGTGATTTAATTTATTATAATTTTATAGATAAGTCTGGGTGGATATCTATTTATTCTATAAATGGCAAGTTAATAAAAACGATGAAAAATGTTTCACCAAGTGGAGTCATAAACATTGAGGATTATACACCTGGTGCATATTTAATTCAGGCTAATTGGGGATCTACTCACTATGAGTATAAACTGGTCAAGAATTAGATTTTAATATTTTTTATATCAATTAAGGTTTGGCTAACTTAGTTCAATTTGTTTTAATAAAAATGCAACAAAATGATTGGTAATGAAACTAGTTTAACTTTTTCAGAAAATTGTATTTTCCTATAAATATTATTAAAACAACTTTTTAATATTATTTCATATTTTATTTAACTATTATTGATTGAAATTATTTGAATTAAAAATTATAAAGTAGTAAATCTGTGACTACTTAAATTTTAAATGAAGGACAGTCCACTTTGTTTTTTTGTTTGATTGAATATATCTTAAAGATATAATATAATTTTGCACCAAATGAATTTATTGGTTCGAAATAATTTTCTTGAACTATTTCATTAGAAAAATTAAAACCGCGATTATAATAAATATAGAGATGTAATTTATTAAGCTTGTAGCCGAATCTACATGTTGGTCCAAGTTCTATAATGTCATTCAAAACTATTTCATAAAATGGTGAATAGAGATAATGAACTTTAACACTATTTATTATATTTACATTAAGTCCAATTGAAAATTCTAATTTTTTTGATGAATATCCCGCCTGTATAGAATTTTGAAAATAATTAAACTTAAAATCTAATTTTGGTTCTTCTTCAGGGATTCCCAATATAATTGTTGAAGAAAGTGGAATTTTTTTGAATGTGTATCCTGGATTCAATTCGATAAATATCTTTGATTTAAATAGGTATCTAATTTTGATTTCAGTAACAAGACTTATTTTATTAAAATTTGATTTAGGATAATTTATTAAAAAGTAATTTGAATTTTTAGATTGAACAATATTTGAATTGTCAATTCCAATGCTTATTCCAGAATATAACTGAGCATGGATTTTGCAAAAATTGATTAAGCTAAATAAAATGAATAAAGCAATATATATAAATCTCATTTTTTATATTAAATAATCTGAATTATATAATTTAATCTCATTATTTGGTCATTATTTTTTTAATATTACAAATCTTTCCTTCCTGATTATAGTATATAATCGTTAATAATTGGTGTGAAAAAGTTGATTTGAATTTGTATGCATCTATTATTTCACCTTTATAAATTGATATACCTAAAATATTAAAGATTTCCATTGTCTTTTCACTATCAGTTATTGATTTATAAATATTTATTTCATTAGTTAAAGGATGTTGAGGATAATAATATTTTTCGTATGTTAAATACATCCTGAACTTATCAATATTTAATTTTTTTATTAATTTTTAAGTCCTGTTTTTTGTTGACTTTTTCACATTTTTCGAGTCAACCTATTTCAGGACTATACAAAAGGTTCTCCCAAAAAAGACAAGCTACAATATGATAACAGACACTAAATTTTTTACTCACCATTTTACTTCATCCAAAAGAAATGTTAGGCTTTTGGAAAGGCGAAGCCATATTAAAAAAATAGAAAGAAATTGGATTCTACAATTAAATGAATGACTAATTTTGGTTTTATTTAATACTAACGCACCTATACAGAGGTCTCGCTGACTTGTCCCGATCGAAGCGTCGGAAACACCGCATATCCAAAAGCCTATTTTGTTAATCTTTTATAAGAGTTCTTGATCTTCATGTCTTTTGCTTGGAGTGGCTTTTGTATATACGGCTTAATGTTATCAAATGTTAGTTTTTTATAAAATATCATTATGCCACTCAGTAAAAGGACCAGACTTATTTCTTGTGAGGGTGATATAATGTCAATGGTAAGCATCCCTCTATTGTCTCCTCGATAAAATTCAATTAGGAACCGTAGAATAGGATAAATTACTAAATATGTGGCAAATTTCCAATTCAATTTTATTCTTGTAAGTATAATGAACAAAATAAAAAGGAATACACTTTCAATCAGTTGGATAGGATATAACGCCTGTGATCCAAACTGCTCATTAGGTAATGAACCACTTGGATAAATCACACCAAAAATTGATTTAGTTGGCCTACCAAAACAACAACCACCCAAAAAGCAGCCGATCCGCCCGAATGCATGACCTATTACAAGTGGTGCAATCATTATGTTCGACAAATAAAAAAAGTTAAGATTTTTTACTAATGAGATTAACCATAAACTTGAAATTGCACCGAAAAAACCTCCATAAAAAGTAAATCCAGAGAACCTTAAATCTATTCCATTTCTTTGAAATATGGATTCACCTACAACCGCTCCAAGGACACCAAAAGTAGCTGCATAGAATGCAATCTTCTTTATTTCATCAGCTAATTGGAATGAAATTGCATTCCTTCTAAACACTCTTTCAAGTGAAAGAAAGAATGCAATCATTCCAATGCCTAATAACAAATTGAAAGTGGGTAATGGAGGTATTTCTTTTCCTAAATAAATGTATTTAAACATTTGACTTTTCTTGGGTCAAAGAAACAGCTCCACCTATACCAAAAGATGCTACAGCAATTAAACCCCAGAACCAATTAAAAGTAACAAACGAAAGAAGTAAGGTGAGAACCGCTACTCCAATCATTACGGCCCCAGAAGAACGAGGCATTTCTTTCGACTTAATTCCATAAAACAAACCAATAGCCGCAGACGCAAGATTAATTAAAATCCAAATGGATCCAATATTAGAGGCTTCTCCAGTTGCAAGTGTTTTTCCAACAGAAGCACATCCTCCCATACAACC
>JBGAVH010000048.1:0-9914 GCA_044228225.1 Saprospiraceae bacterium
CATTTTAATTGTAGATTTGTCAATAAATACAGTACTGTATTCAAAATTCTATTTTATTTTGGACAGATGTGAAATTATTTATAAGATCTTGTTTCCATCTATATATTATTGAGATTAAAATGCTAATAAGGTTAAAATACGCAAATCTACCGAAACACTTTACGCAATCATACGAATATGTAGACGATTCAATTGATCAGATTTTTGTATTGTTATTTAAACACTAAAATACGAAAAATGAAATGGTTTACATTTAGTCTTTTAACAATCGCTCTTTATGGAGCTCATGATGTATTAATAAAAATATATTCTCAAAAAGTGGATGCTACAATTGCAAGTATAATGATTAATTCGAGTGCGGCAATCATACTGATTCTATTTATAGCTTATAAATACTCTTGTATATCTCTAGGTCCATTTCCCACTCTTTCAAGAAATGAATTTCTAGGACTACTTCTAGCAGGTGCTTGCCTTGGACTAGCTACTATAACTTTTATGAAAGCCTTCAATGCAGGAGGATCACTTTCCATCGTCATTGCCATCGTTTATGCTGGAATTATCATCTTATGCTTCTTCATTGGAATGTTGATATTTAAAGAAAAAGTAGAGTGGAAACAATTTTTTGGAATTGGATTAACACTTTGTGGACTCTATTTAATGAACTTTAAATAATAATATAATTATATGAATATTTTACACAAAAATAAATTACTTCAATTGGTGAAACAACATGGCACTCCCTTAATCCTATTTTCACCTGATGCTTTTAGAAAAAAATATCAAGAATTACAATTACATCTTCCTCATGTAAAACATCACTATGCTTTGAAATCCTTGCCATACGAATCTTGTCTTCATGAAATTGCAGTATGTAATGGTTTTCTCGATTTAGCAAGCATAGGAGAAATCAAAATGGTGCACCAAAATAGACCTGAACTTATTAAAAAATCAATCTATACACACCCTATTAAAAAATCAAAAGACATCGCAATAGCTCTAAAATATGGAATTAATACTATGGTTGCTGATAACTATGAAGAATTAAATAAATTTATTGAATATGGATCTGAAATTCAAGTATTACTTAGAGTTGCATTTCCAAATCCTAGTGCAAGATGTGACTTATCACAAAAATTTGGAATTCCCTTTCAGGATATTAAAAAGTTAATAGCATATTGTGTTGATTCTGGACTGAATCTTCATGGAATTAGCTTCCATCCTGGCAGTCAGCTAGTAGATCCTGAAGCACATATCAATGGTATAAAATCACTTAAATCCATTTATGAATGGTGTAAACTGAATTATAATTACAAAATTCCAGTCTTAGACATTGGTGGCGGTTTTCCAGCAAAATTATCTATTGACGTTCCTGAACTTGAAGAATTTTGTAAACCAATAAATGCAATTCTAAATGAATTATTTCTAGATACTGAAATTTGGTCCGAACCAGGACGAGCCATTTCTGCAAGTTCAATGATGAGTATCTCTAGTATCGTAGGTAAGACTTACAAAAACAATCAAATATGGTACTATATTGATGATGGAGTTTACCAAACACATTCCGGTAAAGTGTATGATCATGCAGAATATTCATTTATTCCCCTTCATAGTGAAGAAAGCATTACATTTTCTTCTGTTATTTCAGGTCCTACTTGTGATAGCATTGACACTTTAATTGATAAGGTATATTTACCAGAATTAAATGTTGGTGATATTTTTATAACACCAAATGTAGGGGCTTATGGATGGGCCAGTCGTACCTCTTTTAATAATTTAGAGGAGGCAAAAATTATAGATTCCAATTTTGAAATTGAAGAAATAATACGCAATGAAAGTTCAACATTAACTATGTCGGAAGTTGCTTAAATGAAATATTCCAATTCCATAAAAGCTTACACATTTAATCTTTAACCATAAACATTTATTAACATGAAAAAAAATTACAATTTCAAATTCATTCTTCAAATTTTATTTGTTGCCATGTTGCCTTGTTGGACCCTTTGTGCACAACAGATTGAAATTATTACAGCTGCTGTTCCAGGCGTAAACGGTATTCATCATGATGCCAATGGAAATCTTTGGATAACACAAGTGGGTTCAGGCAAAGATGATGGAACCTTATCCATCATTACACCTAACAAGACCATTCACCCTGTGATTCATGGTTTGCCATCCTATTTTGATTCATTAGAGAACGAAACTCAAGGTGCGTGGAAAGCCTATCTCAATGGAAAAAAATTGAACGTCATTGTAGGTGGTAGAATACATCAGGGCACAGGATCTTTAATTACTTTTGATTTATCTAATTGGCAGATTGGAGACAGCTCTATAGATTTTTCGAAAGCGGAAAAGATAATTCATATTAGTGATACATTAATATCACGAGGTTTTAAGGAATCAGATCCTTATAGGGTTGTTTGGGAAACAAATGGAGATGCAATTGTGGCAGATGCAGCAGCGAATGCGATAATAAAAATAAATGGCAAAACAGATCAAATAACAGTTCTGCATCAATTTGAACCCATAAAAAATATATATACCCCCTTTCCTCCTTATATTGATTATGTGCCGACAGGAATAGTTAAAAACCCGAATGGCGGTTATTATGTTTGTAATCTTACTGGCTTTCCTTTTATCCCGGGATTATCGTCCATAGTTAAACTGGATGAGAGCGGCAATGTTACACCGTTTGCTAACGATCTAACATTATTATCCGATCTTGATATCGATGCAGAAGGAAATGTTTATGCATTGCAACTAGGTCAATTCGATACAACATTTAACCCTATCCCATTTGCATCTAAAATAACTAAGATAACACCATCAGGTGCTCCAAGTAACTATGTAGAAAAATTTACACCAATTCTGTCTTCTGGAATAGCATTGGATCACAAAGGTGGTGTATATGTCAATGACTTTGCATTAGGCCAAATTAAACATATTACGTTTACAACAAACACAAAAATAGTTGATAAAAATAATACAGTAAATATGGAAGTTTACCCAAATCCAATGCATTCCTCTATACAAGTTCATTTTGAAGTTTTTGACAATTATCCTGTAAACATCACCCTATTTAATTTAACAGGTAGCCGAGTTTATAGTCAACTTATAGAAAAAACTAAAAAAGGAAAACAAATTTTATCTATACCTGTAGATCAACTGGTCCCAGGAACATATATCATTCAATTAAAAACCAATAGTTCAGTTCAATCTGTAAAGCTTATTAAAAATTAATGTATTGCTTAGTTTAAGTAGAAGTATAAATATAATATTTATACTTCTACTCATTTTTATTAATAAGTACATTACTTATACCCATTGAAAACACCAAATATTTTATACAATACAAGATGGATTGTATTTAATCCTTTTATTATCATTATACCCTTTTATCTTACCTTTACAACATCTTTGAAAATAAAGAATCAAACATTCAACTAGTGATTGATCAAGAAACAATAAAAAATATTGCCCTCTCCTTTCCACAAACCAATGAACAGCCTCATTTCGATAAGCCTTCTTATAGAATTGGAAAAAAAATATTTGCCACACACAATTTAATAGAAAACAGAATCTGCGTAAAACTTTCGGAAATAGATCAGAACGTGTTCTCTTCATTTGATCCATCAGTAATATATCCCGTTCCCAACAAATGGGGAAAACAAGGATGGACTTTAGTCAATCTGGAAACTATTTCTCATGAATTACTGTACGACGCTTTATTAGCTGCCTATTGTGAAGTAGCACCAAAAAAAATATCCGATGCCTTTATTAAGACCCTTGGGGATCGATAAATATCCTAGTTTAAATCAGTCTTTTTTCTAAAACAGCTAGAGGCAAACATCCGGATTCCAAAACCATTCGATGAAATTTTTTCACATCAAATGACTGACCATCTCTTTTTTCAAGAATACTTCGCAACTCACGAATTTTAAGTTGTCCAATTTTATAACTGCAGGCCTGTCCGGGCCATGCCATATAACGTTCTATTTCACTTGTAATACTTTCTTCACTTTCTGCTTCATTCTCCATAGAATACTGAATGGCTTTTTCTCTTGACCATCCGAAAGCATGCATTCCGGTATCAACCACCAATCTAATGGATCGATGCATTTCTGCGCCCAACATTCCAAAATACTGATAAGGGTCTTGATATAATCCGAGTTCTTGGCCTAATGATTCACTGTATAATGCCCATCCTTCACCATATGCTCCGTACCATAATAATTTTCGAAATTCAGGTAAGGACGTATTCTCTTGAGCCAAGGATATTTGGTAGTGATGCCCAGGTATAGCTTCGTGTAAAAACAAATCTTCGTCCGAATATAAATTATAGGATTTTACATTTGGAATGGGCACATAAAATATGCCTGGTCTTGTTCCATCTATGGATCCCTGATTGTATTCTGCACTTGCACTTGCTTCTCTGAAGGCTTCTGTTCTTCTGATTTCAAATTTTGATTTGGGTTCCAGATCAAACAATTTTGATAAATTGGGTTTCATTTTTTCATAAATGGCATAAAAATTATCAATCACTTGTTTCGGTTCATTAAATGGCATTAATTCTTTTTTTTGTCTAACATGATCAAAAAATTCTTTTAAGCTACCCTTAAATCCAACCTGCGCCATGACTTTCTCCATTTCTGTTTTTATTCTACTCACTTCATTAAGTCCTAACTGATGAATCTCCTCTGGCGTTAAATGAGTGGTAGTCTGCTCTTTCAATTTCGCTGCATAATAGATTTTTCCATTAGTCAATTCACTGATCCCTGAACTTTCTCTGGATGCAGTCAAATAATCACCTTTTAAAAATTCGGTCATAGCCTTAAATCTGGGTACCAATTTATCTTTGATCATCGATTCATAAGCAGTGGATAATCTGGATTTATCTTCTGAACTAAAATCTGCAGGCATCCTCCTAATTGGGCTATAGTAAAGGTGTTTTTCCATATCTGTAATGGTCATTGCCTCAAATTGTGGTATCAATTTTTTTGTTAAGGCTTTTGGTAAAACGATTCCCTTTTGAATTCCAAGATGCATATTGACCATAGCGGTATCTAGCCAAATTACATAAGCATCCAATCGTTGTAACCAGTTGTCATAATCTTTTACCGTCTTAAAAGGTTGTGAACCTTCACCAGAAGCAAAAGTACCCATGATCAGATGTAATGAATTAAATTGATTGATGGGTAACAGGTAATTTTCAAATTGTTCATCATCCAAATTGACTTCACATTCCCACTTTAAGATATCATAACTAAGTTGATCAACTTCTGAAAATTTCGAAACATCATAATTTGCAAGGCCTTGCTGATATTTCAAGTACATTGATTTTAAATCATGAATAAATTTCTGAGAAATATCTATTGGAAGCAGATGATTTAATTTGGTTTCACCAGCATATGTACTCTCCAATGGATAAAAAGTTTGGCGTTCTTCATGATACTGTTTTAAGAAATCTGCAAATGGTGTAATTGGAGGTTGACTGTTTTTTTGTTGGCTGCAAGAGCTAACTATTACAATTAGAAAAATCCCTAGGTATTTAATCATCCTTTTCTGTTTAGATTGCAAATATACGATAACTTTCGTATATCATAATATGTGCGATAATATGTATATATATAATCTGGTATTTCCCATAAATACCTTGAGTCCAAAATGTTAAATTGAAGGAAATCGTTGCTCCAAACACCAGTCCAATTAGATCCTATATTAAATTTTTTAAAGGTAAAACTCTTTATGCATCGTATTGTTCCTTATCAGAAATCAATCCATATCCCATAATCCAACATATGAAAATCCAGTCAGCAGAGCACGCAGTGAATAGGATCAACAGCGGAAATAGAGTTTTTTTCCAAGGTGGAGTAGCTACCCCAACTTCCTTGATGAAAGCTTTGTTTAAAAGGAAAAATGAACTAAAGAATGTAGAATTGTTGAGTATAAGTACCTTAGGAAATTTGGTTTTCGATCCGGAAGAAATAAAAGACAGTTTCTTTGTCAATTCTCTCTTTGTATCTAAAAACGTCAGAGACATGGTAAATACCGAATATGGGGATTACGTGCCAATTTTTTTAAGTGAAATACATTTACTCTTTAAAAATAATATTCTTCCATTGGATGTAGCTTTGATACATGTGTCTCCACCGGACAAACATGGTTTTTGTTCCCTTGGAACTTCCGTAGATATAACACGAGCAGCTGTCAAATACGCCAAATACACAATTGCTCAAATCAATAAACAAATGCCCAGAACCCACGGTGATGGACAGATTCATATTTCCGAAATCAATGCCTATATAGAAATCGATGAAGCCCTACCTGAAGTAAGTTATGATCATGATCGAAATGAAATCACAAATGCCATAGGTAAATATTGTGCTGAATTAATAGAGGATCGTTCTACTTTACAAATGGGTATTGGGGCTATTCCTGATGCTGTTTTATCATGTTTGGGCAATCACAAAGATTTGGGCATTCATACCGAAATGTTTTCAGACGGTTTATTGCCATTAGTTGAGAAAGGTATTATCTCCAATACATATAAAGGTAAGCATCGTGGAAAAATAGTAACAAGTTTTGCCATAGGTACAAAAAAATTATACGATTTTGTAGATGATAATCCGGAAGTTCTTTTTTTGGAAATCGATTATGTCAATGACACTAAAGTCATCCGATCTAATCCCAAAATGATCGCCATTAATTCTGCTTTAGAAATCGATTTGACCGGTCAGGTATGTTCTGACTCTCTGGGTATCTATCAATATTCCGGTGTGGGAGGACAAATGGATTTCATTCGTGGAGCCGCATTATCGGAAGGCGGTAAACCTATCATTGCATTGCCATCCACTACAAAGAATGGCGAATCTAAAATAGTACCTTTCCTTAAAGAAGGTGGTTCCGTTGTTACAACAAGGGCCCATGTACATTATGTTGTTACGGAATATGGGGTAGCCTACTTATTCGGAAAAAATTTATGCCAAAGAGCACATGCCCTATTAAATATAGCCCACCCCGCACACAGGGAATGGCTTGAAGCAGAAACCATCAAGCGATTTGGCAAGTTGGTGCATTAAAAGCTGCCTTGTCAACATGTATGTATGAATATCACTTTTTGATTTTGGTATGAATAGATCACAAACAATAAAATAGATTATAACCCTCCTCATTAATTTCTAAATAAATTGATGATACAATTCGTTATAAACTAGAAAAAACCCGATATTAAGCTAAACCTTATTCTTGGTTTATTGTGACATTGATCTAAATGGTGCTAATTCCAATTATCAAATTTAATAAGCACATATTGCAACGGCGTCAAATTAAAAATATCATTACTCTTATGATATTCATAAGTAGTTATAAGGAGCGATGTAATTATAATGAAACGTATAAAGCTGATTTAGACAATGACCTATATTCGCAGGATATAGTGTACCTGCATATACATTTACATTTAGTAAAGCTGTTGCTTTATACGACTTTCAAAATGCGAAGAGATTAGATAGACTAATAAAACTGGGAAGTTAAAGTGTAATAAAAAGCAATGAATTACATTATAAAACCAGATATGTTAATTTGTCCATTTACCCATTAGCTGAATCATGAATACTATATTTAGAGACTATGACTGATTGGACATATTGAGAACAATTTCTAATTAATTTAGTAAACGATTCATAAAAGTAAAACACTTAAATACAGAATTAAGAAAATATGAAAATTGATATCATTTTACTAGATTTGTGTTATCAGATCAATTAATATGATAGTCAAGTAATCTTTATGGTCCTAATTTGATTGATTTGAAGATTGGTAACAAATGATTTCTTAATAGCCAGCTTAATAGCTAACACTAAAATATACGCAATATTATGTTCAGGTTATTCCTATTTAATTTAATAGTTTCACTTTCAGCTTGCGCCCAAGCCAATAAATCTTCTACCAATAAACTTGTCTTATCAAAAATGTATACCCAAGCCATTGGTGATTTTATTAAAGTCGCAAACAAAAAAAACATGACTGTTTTTGATACCATATTTATAGCCAATCGTAAATTGAACCAACCCGATGATTTCCCAGATATTGACCTGCCTTCACAAATTGAAAATACCCAGATTGTCCTTATTACTCCAGACCTTGCGAAAATCTCTCAAAATGAGCGAAAATCAAGAATATATATCAACGTAATGGGTTGGGTTGATCAAGCAAAAGCGGAATTCATCTTTGTAGTTTTTTCCAATGGTTTTGACCATCAATATGATTATAATATTGACTATAAGTATAATATAAAAAGCAAAATTTTTGAATTGGTGAACGTACAATTCAATGGCCCTCCCTTTGATAAGAACTGATTAAGAAATTAAATCCTTTAAAATATGGACTTAACTATACTATACAAAGGAAGTTCTAAACTTGACACCAATCTGTTTAATGAATTACAATCTTTTTTAAAATCACCCTAAAAACAAGTCAGAAACATTCACATATTATTTTTATAGCTTCATAAGCATACCAGGTTTTAAAAGAAATAAAAATAAATCGATCTTTCCATATTTTTTATTGAAAGATATCGATTGTTAACATTTCAACTAGAAAAGTCTTTTAGCCTGAACAACAAAAAACTTATCACAGGCAGGATACATTTTGACTTATTGAAGTGGGCATAGATATTGGGCTTTTACTATACTTATTAATCTATTGTATACTTGGTTTTACATTGCCAAAATTTTAGACAGTCCAATCGAAATTAGCGCGAAAATGAGCCATTAATCATGTGCAGAAGCTAACATTTAAATAAAGAAATGATTAAAAAAAATTCAGCTGTCTTTGAGTTAATTATGGAATAATTATAAAACAAGTATTATTTTTAACCTTTACAATTCTTTTCATTATCAGATGACCCTCTAAAACAAAATATGAAGGCTTGTTACTCATTCCCATTATCACAAATTTGGACCTATATTTTAAGAAAAAATATGTTTTTAAAAAATTTATTGTTCATAAAATTAATGACGCTGAAATGGAACATTTATAAATACCTTTGCTTGCTTTTTTATTGGGTGTTATCCAAGATACAAAATAATCTAATTCGTTCGAATTGTAAAAAATGTATTAATTTCTAACAAAATTATATTAATCTATCTATGCATAAACAATTTACCTCCGAATCTGAAAAAACGCGTTTTGAAACATTTGTCGATGCCATCTTAGCCATCATCATGACCATACTCGTACTGGAATTTAAAATACCTGAGGAGGCCTTTGATTCAGATGGTCATATTAAATTGCATTTACTTCATCAAATACCCTCATTCGTGAGCTATTTCATCTCATTTTCCACCATCGTTATATTATGGATGGATCATCACAATCTTTTTAGAATATTAAAAAGAGCTGATATTCCTCTAGTGTTCTTGAATTTTCTCTTTATACTATTCCTTTCAGCAACGCCTTTCACCACTTCGTTAGCAGGAAGAAATATTCAAAGTTCATATGCCGTAGCCATTGTAGCAGCTAATTACGTTTTGATGAACTTGGCATTCTCATCCATCTGGGTATATGCCATGAAGAATAAAATGATCGATGAAATCGCATTGGAAAATATGTCAACAAAAAGGGAAAACCTTACCATCCTTATAGGTATTTTATTGCAATTAGCTAGTATTCCATTGGCCTATGTTAATACATACATTCCCTTTCTATTATTCATTGTAGTACTTATAATTCATTTAATTAGATTATGGCGACATTAATAAAATCATACCATGATGAATAAAAACTCATTTGAAAAGTTACGCAATTTATTAATTCCAGAATCCATGAAAAACCAGTGATCTGGACTTCCTCATTATAGTGGACAAAGTGAATAGGTATTATGCTGCTAATATATGAACTTTTTCATAAAAAACTTC
>JBGAVH010000049.1:0-9729 GCA_044228225.1 Saprospiraceae bacterium
GAAGGAGTAGAGCGAGGTAGCTTAAACATCAATGAAAGCAATATCGGAACGATCAGAAGTGGAGTGATCACAACAAGTTGGAACTCAAACGTGGGAGAAAGCTATAAATCAAACGAAGTATTGTACAGCATCGTGTTTAAAGCAACAAGAAGCAGCGGCAATATCAGTAAGATGATCAGCATCACGAGCGATGTAACAAGAGCAGAAGCTTATGACAACCTTGATCAAGTAAAAGAGGTTAAATTAGGCGTACGCACCGATAAAGGTATTGTAGAAACAGGCGTGTTCGAGTTGTATCAAAACGAGCCAAATCCGTTCAGCAAAGAAAGTGTCATCAGCTACCGTTTACCGGAAGCATCAGCAGTTAAATTAACGGTGTATGATGTAACAGGAAAAGTAGTAAGAGTATACGAATTGGCAGGACAAAAAGGCTTGAATACATATAAGATCACAAAGAGTGAATTAAACACTTCAGGTGTCTTGTATTACCAATTAGATGCAGCAGATCATACAGCTACCAAGCGGATGGTCGTTATAGATTAATTTGTTAAGTATTAGACTTTATTTAAGTTTTAAATAGAATATGAATAACCTCTCTTCATTACCATGGAGAGAGGTTTTTTTATTTAACTTAATATGGATTTAGGTGATTCAATATTGAGCTATTTAATTGTTTATCTTTGCATAAATTTATTTTGTATGATGAAGTCTACATATGTTTTTTTTTATGCTTGGTCTTGTATTTTTTACTTTTCCTGTAATCAAGTTAAACAAGAACAAACAGTTTCAAATGACAAAAAAACTACTGGTTTTGAATTGATGAATTCAAGTCATACTAATATTCATTTTTCTAATACATTAACTGAGGATAATCAATATAATTATTTAAATTATGAAGCCATTTATAATGGAGCTGGTGTTGCTATATTAGACGTTAACAATGATGGTTTACAAGATTTATTTTTTGTGTCCAATCAGGATAAGGAAAAACTTTATTTAAATAAGGGTGATTTTAAATTTGATGACATTTCAGAATCCGCCGGTATACAAGGAGCTGATGAATGGACTGCTGGTGTTTGTGTTGCTGATGTTAATGGAGATGGGTATGATGATATTTATGTTTGTTGTCATTTATTGGAAAACGAAGAAAAAAGAGGCAACAAACTTTATATAAATAATAAAAATAATACATTTACGGAGCAAGCTTCTCAATTTGGAATAGATGATAAGGGGTATTCTATACATGCTAATTTTTTTGATTATGATTTGGATGGAGACCTTGATTTATTGGTTGCGAATCAACCACCAAATAATAATAAAACAAGACAAGAAATTCTTAAACCAGAGTATATATATAGCAACCATTTTTATAAAAACAATGGTAATAACACTTTCACAGATGTTACAAATGAAAGTGGATTATTTCAGGTTGGGTATTGTTTAAGTACTTCAGTTGGTGATATTTCTAATGATGGATATCCTGATATTTATGTAGCAAATGATTATAATGTTCCAGATGCTGTTTATTTAAATTTGCGAAATGGAACATTTCAAAATATCACAGCTAATGCATTAAATCACATGAGTAATTTTAGTATGGGATGTGATATGTCGGATATGAATAATGATGGTTGGTTAGATATTTTTGTTGCTGATATGGTATCTGAAAATCGATATAGGAATAAAGTGAATATGAGTGGGATGAACCCTGCACAGTTTTGGAAATTTGTTAATTTGGGATTTCAGTATCAATATATGTTTAATACCTTACAATTAAATCAAGGTAACGGCCATTTTAGTGAGATAGCACAGATGTTAGGTATGTCCAAAACAGATTGGAGTTGGTCAGCATTTTTTAGTGATTTTGATAATGATGGATGGAAGGATTTATATATTACAAATGGCTTAATGCGAGATGTAAGAAACAAGGATTTTGATCATTTACGAAGTGAATTTTTGAAGAATAAGAATAATCCTAGCTATCAAGGGGAACGTTTTAATTCTGCAGTTGAACTTTTAAATAAAGCACCGTCTGTAAAAATTAGTAATTACATGTTTCAAAACAAAGGATCTTTGAATTTTGAAAATAAAACTTCAGCTTGGAAATTAAATGATCCTTCTTTTTCTCAAGGTGCTGCTTTTGGTGACTTAGATAATGATGGAAATATTGATCTTGTTGTAAATAATATGAATGATCCTGCTTTTATTTATCGAAATACCAATACAGATGGTCATTTTATTAGATTCAAATTGAAAGGAGAAAAATTGAATACTAGAAGTTTTGGAGCACGGGCTGTTATATATATTAATGGAAACATGCAAGTTCAGGAACTTACAAATGTAAGAGGGTATATGTCAACATCAGAACCTTATTTGCATTTTGGTGTAGGAAATTCTCAAATAATTGATTCTGTAATTGTTAGATGGCCTTCAGGTAAGATAATTACAAAATTAAAAGTAAAGACAAATCAATTATTAGAACTTAATGAAGCTGATGCTTTAGAATCAAGAGGTCAATTCTTAGAAACTAACTCATTGCAATATACTCAAGAAGTGAATAGTGAAAGCTTGAATAGAATCAGCCATATTCAGAATAATTATGATGATTTCAAACGAGAAATATTGATACCGCACAAAATGTCCACCTTAGGTCCGTGTTTAGCAATTGCTGATGTTAACAGTGATGGATTGGAAGATTTTTATTTAGGAGGGTCTGCTGGCTTTTCCGGACAACTTTATTTGCAAGGTAACGATGGTAATTTTCTGTTGCAAACTTCAGGACCATGGCAAGCTTTTAAAGGAAGTGAAGATGCTGATGCTTTATTTTTTGATGCTGATCAGGATGGAGATTTGGATTTGATAGTGTGTTCAGGAAGTAATGTATTTTCTGAAAATTCACCCTTATATAATGATCGATTATTTATCAATAATGGGAAAGGTCAATATACAGATGGCTCAAAGAAATTACCTAAGCTTTCTACAAGTAAAGGTTTGGTAAAAGCTTTTGACGTGGATGGGGATAAGGATTTAGATTTGTTTTTAGGCGGTAGACAAATACCGGGTAAATATGGATTATCAGTTCAAAGTTTTATTTTAATAAATGACAATGGAACCTTTATAGATAAAACCAAAGAATTATGTCCCGTATTGTGTAGCGATTTTGGAAATGTGAGTTGTGGAAGTTGGTTGGATATTGATAGTGATTCAGATCAGGATTTGGTGTTAGGAGGAGAATGGATGAATATTAAGATTTTAGAAAATAATGGACATGGTTATTTTTCTGATCAAAGTGTCAAGTGGAAAACAGATAGCACATTCGGTTGGTGGAATTCTATCGTAGCTACCGATATAGATGCTGATGGAGATTTGGATTTGTTAGCTGGAAATTTGGGTTTAAATTCTAAATTCAAAACTTCCAAAGAAAAACCATTTAGTATTTATTTAAATGATTTTGATCAAAATGGTACATGGGATTCTTATTTAGGGGCATATGATGCGGATGGTAAGATTTATCCTGTGCGAGGAAGGCAATGTAGTTCAGAACAAATGCCTTTCATTAAAGAAAAATTTTCAAATTATGAGAGTTTTGCAAAAGCAACTTTAGATAACATACTTGAAGGAAAAATGGACCATACTGTTGTTAAGAGAGTGAATGAATTTAAAAATGGATTTTTTATTAATGAGGGCAAAAATGGTTTCAAATTTAAACCCTTTCCAATGGAAGCTCAAATAGCACCTATTTATGACTTTGTTGTTTATGATTTTAACAATGACGGTAAAATGGATTTAGCTTATGGAGGAAATTATTTTAATAGGGAAGTTGAAACAACAAGAAGTGACGCAGGAATTGGAGGAATACTTCTTGGGGATGGAAAATTAAATTTTGTACCTGTTCATTCAAGTTTGACAGGACTAAAGCTGAATCGTGACCTAAGAAAAATGAAATTGATCAAAGTGGGGAATAAAGATTGCATATTGTCTGCTAACAATAACAGCCCTATACAATTAAATATGATTAAATAAAACCTTGAATACTGATGGTCTTATTGCAAATTATTTAATTTTATGGGAATCATTTTTTGAATTTCTACATAGACTACCATATCACTTTTTGGAGGAACATAACCAGATCCATCTTCACCATAGGCTAATGGATATGGAATAAACAACACGGCTTTATCTCCAACCTTCAAATATTTAAGTGCTTCTTCAAGACCTTCAATGGTACCGTGATTTCCTAATATGACATAATTCTGCGTTTCCGAGATCCAAGAACTATTGAGATAGGAACCATCAGATAACATTGAAAATAAATGAAAATGAATCCTATAACCTGGCTTTAAAGGCTCTCCTTTCCCGTTTTCTAAAATATGATAACTGAGCCCTGATGGTTTGTTAATTAAACTGTCTAACTGATTATTAATTTTATTTAAATTAATTTTTTGAATTACTGATTTGAGTTTTTCGGTATAATCTCTTCCTGCTACTAATGAGTCGCTTTTGGTTTTTCTTACTTCTTGCATATAAGCTTCATTATCTTCCTCATTAACTATCTTTTCAACTTTCATTACAACGGTGAACTCAGTCACTCCTGTATATTTATATTTTAATAAGGACATGCTGTCCATTGGCTGCTTACAGGTAATACTATCTCCTAATGATAATTCAACAATTATATCATGTTGTAAATCATCTATTGCAATGTTTTCTTTTGGTATGCATCTTATTGGGGCCAAATTGCCATTGAATGCTGAACTTAATACAAGACTATCTCCAACCCACATTTGCATTGCACAATGTGCGATTTGGCCAAGTTGTATAACCTGACCTGGTTTATCAACTAAGAATTCAAATGGATGACCATTCGATGATATTCTATGTACTGATTCTTTATTTTTACAAAAAATTATTAAAACAGAAATTAGGATTAAATATCGATACATGATGTTAAAATTTGCTCAAATTTAATATTTATCCAGCTAATTAATTCATATCAATTTATTTTATATGTTAGGTAAATTAATTAAAGGTTTGTACATATTATATATTTTTTACATATAATAAATACCAATAATAAAGTAATGCGATAAAAGATTAAAATTTTACCTTTGAAGGTTCAATAACGTCACCTGTTAGGGGTGGTATAATTGAATTAAACCAAACTCAAGGCTTAACTCCACTGGACGAAGCAATCCAAAAGAAAAGAGCCTCAATTTATTGAAAACCAGATCATTGAATGTAATTCAATAGAGCTGTAAGTACTTTTATGATATAAAATTCAGAAGGGTGCCAATGTTTTGTGTCTATCATGTTCATGAATAGACGTTAGTTTGTTTTAAAATTTAAAAAAATAAAGCACAACGAAATAGTATTCGAGGTGTAATAGGAAACTCTGAAGAGTGACTAGATTAAGGGTAAAACCTTATATCTATCAATTGGAAGGGTGGAATAAAGAGAAATGAACATATTTTATTTTAACTTAAATTAACCAAAACACAAATCTTATGAAAAGGACGAATTTTAAGCGTTTTTTACTTTTTCTAGGAGATGGCCGGACCAGGTTCATGACAATAGCATTAGTCATGTTCTTTTCGTTAAGTCAGTTCCAAAACCTATCAGCCCAACTTGGGCCATCATCCATTCCTTTGTTGAAATCAAAACAAGAAGTTAAAGCAATTATTGATCAACAAGTACAAGTACTGGCGGATCAAATTGCACAAATAGGAGTGACTAATAAGAGCGATTTAAGAATTTCAAATTTGTTGTCAGCACATAATATTTATATGTTTATGGCGACCAATATGGATCGAGGCAATACGATGAATGATGTTGCTTACTTGGCATATGCGCAAGCAAATTTTGGCCGTGTGAGTTCAAATCCAAATGCATTAAATGATATTGTACCTGCGGGTGTAAGTTTGAGTGCATGGAATGTTGAATTTTTTAACATCATCGACGTAATTAAACAATAGGAATAGCTAAATCTCAAACTCAATATCTCATGAAAAAAACAGTAAACAAATTAAAAATGGTGTTCGCAGTGATGCTTGCAGTCGTATATACGACTGGAGTGTATGCACAAGCGATCACTTTTAACTCTGCGTCACCGCAGAATATATGCGGAGACGTTACAGCTCCAAATATTAACCAATCCAGTGGAGGTTGTATATTACCGCCAGCAGGAGGGATTGTTACATGTAATGGATTAACGATAGCAACTGGTCAAGCAACACAGTTTGCTATGTTTTTACCGTCATTATGTAATACAACCTATAAATTAACAAACGTAAATTTAAACTTCGTGCTTAATTCATGGGGTTGTGATTTTAACTTGAATTTACGTAACCCACAAAACAATTATGTAACTTTGATGCAAACCGTTGGGTTAACCTCAGCAGGAGGTACCTTTAATGGTATCAATATCTGTGATACATCTAATGTGGTTTATCCGGCTACGCCAACACCAGGTATCTATAAACAACGATCCCCGGCAGTAGGAACAAGTGGAACTGCAGCATGTGGACAATCGTGTAATGCAACACCACCGGTGAATAGCTATTGCAGTTTGAACGATGTAGTTCCTGCAGGTAGTGGAATTTCTGGACAATGGTCCTTAGTATTCCAAAACGGATGGAGTGGCGAGACTGGTCAAATGACCAGCTGGGCATTGACATTTGAACCACAAGCTACTTTACCTAATTTTACAGGAGTAACTACATTGCCATTGGCACCTGGATCATGTGCAGCAGCACCAGTACCATGTGTAACTGCAGGAGCATTGGCATCATGTACTGCACCAGCGAGTGTGGCACCATCAACAGGAGCACCATTTTATGCAGGCTATAATGTGACAACCAATGTTTCATCAGCACAAATTAGCTATACTTTGTTAAGTGGACCTCCGACAGCAGGTTCGTTAACATGTTTAAACCAAGCTGGATTTTTACCATGTCCACCAGCAGGAATTACATTTACATCATCAGGATTAAAACATGTATTGTGGAGATCATCAACAGGATGTGGATCATTTGATACCTCATATCAAGCGATCAATATTGCGGATTTAGAGCCACCAACATTTGTACCTGCATGTCCTAAAGGAAACAGAGTAAACCTTAATGCAGGTCCTGGAGAATGCGGTGCATTCTGGGATGCCCCGGCATTTATGGCAATAGATAACTGCCCATCTACATTAATATTTGGAGCACTAGGATTTTCAGGAGGTTGTAATCAATATTCACAAAACTTCTGCGGTATTAACGCATGTGGTGATTCAGGTGGATATTTCTTTGACTTAAAGAACAATACTACAAAACCAATGATTATCAGTGGTTTCGTGTCAGCGTTCACTGGTGCTGCAGCTCAACAAGCGGGTGCTTTTGAGGTATGGATGAAAAACACACCAGTGAGCTGGAGAGTAGGAGCAGCAGTGATTCCAACAACACAATCATGCCCTAATACAAATCCAAGAGCGAACTGGACCTTAGTTAAGACTACAGGGGCAGCAGACTCAGTAAGAACATCAGCATGGACAGCAGGAACAGCAGGATTATCAAAAGATACCTTATGGATCGGTAAACCGGCGAATGTATTCGATACAGCTACAGCTTGTGATGGAACACAAACATTTAGACAAGGATTAAATGGCAGCCCAATAACCTTAGGCCCTGGAGAAATCCGAGGTATTGCAATCTTAGGTACAATTGGATCTGGTAACAGTATGAACTTACCAGGTTTTGGAACATGTGCTACAGGTAATTACGGAGACGGTCAGTTAGTGATCAATCCGGTACACAATACACCAGCAGGTGGAATAGGAGGTATCTCAGTAAACGCTGCAGGAGCAAACTTTGGAACGATCTGCGTACCATTCGGTTTCCCTGGAGATGTCTTTTATGCATTTGTAGATAATGCAATGGCAGGAATGGTACCAGTAAGTCAAACTTGTGGAAGACCATTTGGTCCTGGCTGTTACTTCCCAATAGGATGTACTAACTTATGCTATAAAGCAACAGATGCAGCTGGAAACATGACAGTATGTAACTTCCAGGTATGTGTTAACGAATGGGCAAACCAAACCTTAGCGTTAGTATGTAATGATGAAATACAAATATCATTGGATCAAAACTGTGAAGCTACTATCGGAGCTGATATGGTATTAGAAGGCGGTCCTTATGGATGTTATGATGATTATGTAATTGAAGTAAGATTATGGACAACAACCGGAAATGGTGGATTGATCGATCGTAACTTAACTAAACCGGGAGTACAGATCAACGGAAATGAAATTGGAAGAGAGTTAAAAATCACAGTACGTGACCCACAAACAGGAAATTCATGTTGGGGACATGCTACAGTAGAAGATAAATTACCACCGGTAATGACATGTCCAAGAGATACGTGCGTTCCATGTCAATCACCATTGACCCCATCATTCACAGGTCAACCAACGGTACTTGAGAATTGCGGAGGTGTAAGCGTTAGTTACACAGATAATTCAACACAAGGAGGTTGTGCAGCAAGATATTCAAAATTGATCAGACGTACATTTACAGCGGTAGATGCAAGTGGAAACAGATCAGTTTGTACACAAACAATAACTGTAGCATTAGGAGATTTAAATATTGTAAGTGTTCCATTGAACTATGACAATATCGAAGAACCAATGTTATTATGTGATGAGAAAATAGATCGCAATAAGAATGTAGGCCCACACATGGCAGACTTCCCTGAGTGCGTAGATGGATACTTGTTAGATTCAGCATATTGGTATGCAAACCCTAACCAACCAAACATCTATCCAAACAGAAGAATACCAAGAGTATTGGGATGGAACTGTATCGACAATCCAAACAGTCCAAATTTCGGACATCCAAATCCTGATCCGGTATACTATCCTGCACACAGACAATGGTCACAAACCAATCCATTATGTTGGGGACCTGACACAAGAGTAATGTGGCATGGAACTGGAAAACCAGGAGGAACAGATTGTATCAATTTAGCAGTAACATACAAAGACATTATATTTGATTTAGCAACACCTGGTTGTGATGCAGGTCCGATAGGATGTTATAAAGTATTACGTCAATGGACTGTATTAGATTGGTGTACAAGTTTAGTAGGAGGTCACAACCAAATTATTAAGGTAGTTGACGTTGAAGGACCGAATATCTTATATCCGGATAGTACAAGAGTTAACATGGAAACATGGACATGTACAGGAAGATGGGATGTACCACCAGCCTGGATCGTGGATAACTGTTCAAATGAATTACACTATACAGTAGAAGTTGAAAACGGAACTGTATTAGGAAATGAAGTATCAGGATATGTAGTAGTTAATATGCCAGAAGGATTACAAAATGGTTATATCATTGCTACAGACTGTTGTGGAAATATAACTAAGAAAGTAGTTAAATTAAATGTAATTGACAGAACGCCACCACAAGCAGTGTGTAGAACAGCTACAGTAGTGAGCTTGAATGGAAATCAAAATCCTGGAACAAATTATGCTTCAATATTTGCAGAATCATTTGACGAAGGATCATTTGACAACTGCCAACCACACATTTGGTTTAAAGTTATCAGAATGGCAGAATTGTTGGGAACCAACAGTGGAAGTAATTCAAATAACGTAGTAGCATGTGCAGGCTTAAATGGAGATGACAACGCAGTATTGGCAGGAAATCAAGTATATTTTGATGATGTGACAAGATTCTGTTGTGC